>NZ_JBDJNL010000008.1:0-174373 GCF_039674445.1 Brucella sp. TWI432
ATCGCTGTCAAACTCAATCTGCCAACTCAAGGGACGAACCAGTCTGCCGCTAGCAGCGTCGCCGCCCTCGTTGTGGCGCCATATAGACCCCACTCAACAAAACTGTCAACGGCAAAACTGTCTTATTTGAAACTTTTTTGACAATTCTCCCCAATTAGCAGGGTTTTCACGATATACGCTTATATATACCCCTCTAACAAAGCCCCTAAGAGATAGCCTGATGGGGTCACAAACCGGCCTCATTATTGAAATAGCCTTCACGCAAATCAAAAAGCGGCTGGCTGGATGCTGTGAATAACGAAAGCTGGTCCGCTTATCGTTGACTTAAGGCGTTACGGCAGGCAAAACTCAAAATCCCGTTTGAGGGACTTCCATAATTAAGGGAAGACACCATACATCAGATCGCGGTCCCGCTGCTTTCTGGAAAATGATGTTCACGCACCTTCGGGTGCGGCCAGATTTGCAGAAGGGCCAACAAAAGCAGCATGAAAGAATTGGGGCCCAACAATCTGGATCCGGGTGACGAGCCCCCACTGACGGTAGGCGGACGCCGCCGCCCCCCTGACCGGCGTGAAGTTTCAGCACGTTGGCTTGCAGGCACATTTCTTACAGGCGTTACGTCTTGCATGCTCATTGGTGTGGCTTTGTTTGCCGCCCTAGATGGCCGCGAACAATTGGCAACGCCACCGGAAATTCTCGCGCGCAATGACATGCCCGGCATCGTCAATGATACGAACGTCACCAAAGGCGCCCGCCTCGTCAGCACGATTTCAAAGCAGAAAGCCACAGATCGCCGTCGCTTCGACCTTTCAACGATGCAAAAGGTTGGCGAGCGCGAGGTTATCCGCACAAGACCCTTTGAGCTGGTGCATATGGCTTTGGCCGTTGACCATCCAACAAGTCGCAAGTACCCGGCATTTGATGCGATGTCTATTTTCTCGGAAGGTCCGGCGGCACCGCAACCTACCGATACCGGGCAGATTTACGGTGCAAAAGTTGAAAGTGAAGTCAGCCTGCAAGTTGCCGATTTTCCACTCAACAGCACGACTTTCGACGCATCCAATGATCTGACTGTTGATGAAGTTGAAAAAGTCGTCCGCGACACCGGCGCGCTGCTAACCGACGGTGATGTCCAGGTTGCCTCTTTACACTATGTGGACCCGGCGCGTTTCGGTGGAACCGATTCGTCTTTTGCGCTTAGCCCCGCTCTCGGTGTAAAAATCACCCAGGAAAATGTCAGCGTTGCGCTGCGTGCCGATGATGAAGAAGCCGCCGACGGTTTCTCGGAAGAACTGATTCCTTTCCGCCGGACGATGGACATCAAACAGGCGCTGCAAGATGCGGGTTACACGGGAGAAGACGTCTCTCATATGGCGGATGCGCTTATCAAACTGCTCAATTCGCCGCGCCTTAAAGAAGGTAGCGTCCTGCGTATCGGGACCGAAACACAAAATGGCGAAGACCGCGTTGTCAGAGCGAGTGTTTATCATCGAACCACACATCTGGTGACGGTGTCGCTGAATGATCGTATGCAATATGTGCCGTCCGATCAGCCAGAAGAAACACCGCTGCTCGCATCTGCGTTCGATGGCGATGCGCCGCCAACCGCCATCCGCGGCAATCTGCCAAGTGCATATGATGGTATCAGCCGCGCAGCCCTTGCCTATGGTATGACCGAAACCATGCGCGAAAACCTCGTCAAAATGCTGGCGAGCGATGTCGATCTCCAGGCTCGCCTTTCGCCGAACGACAAAATCGATGCTTTTTTCTCCTTGCCGGACGACCCGGAAAAACCAGACGGTGATTCCCATCTTCTTTTCGTCGCAGCGACCTTCAGCGGAACGACGCGAAAGTTCTACCGCTATCAGGCACCCGATGGCAGCATCGATTACTTCAATGAAGACGGCAAGAGTGCCAAACAGTTCCTATTGCGCAATCCGGTGCCCAATGGCGTATTCCGCTCTCCTTTTGGAATGCGCCGACATCCGATTCTTGGCTACAGCCGCATGCATACCGGTGTTGATTGGGCAGCACCACGCGGCACGCCGATTATTGCTTCGGGCAATGGTGTTGTTGAAAAGGCTGGATGGACGAATGGCTATGGCAACCAGACTTTGATTCGTCACGCCAATGGTTATGTCAGCAGCTACAGCCATCAAAATGCAATTGCACGTGGCATAAGCGCCGGTCAGCGTGTGCGTCAGGGACAAGTGATTGGCTATGTTGGCTCAACCGGCCTTTCAACCGGTCCACACCTTCATTACGAGCTGATCGTTAATGGAACCAAGGTTGACCCGCTTCGTATTCGTTTGCCAGATAATAAAGCGCTTAAAGGACCGGAACTGGAAGCCTTTAAGCAAGAGCGCGATCGTATCGATACACTGTTAAATACAGATGATGCAGGCACCAAACTTGCATCCAGCGGTTCGGCAAAGAGCTGATTCTTCAAACAAGCGAGCTTAAAAACGCAAAACGAAAGCATATTGTATGAATATGCTTTCGTTGCCTGTCACACGGTTTTTGGAAAAGATGCGCGTTAGAACAAAGGATTAGAGCGCCGATCTGATCCAATCAGAAGCAAAATGCGCTCTAATCGGTGAATTCAACCGTTACACCCGGTTTCACAAGCTTCGCCAGCTCTTCCGCATCCCAATTGGTCAAACGCACACAGCCATGGCTGGATGTTTTGCCGATACGCGAGGGTTCAGGCGTTCCGTGAATACCATATGTTGGCTTTGACAGCGCAATCCACACTGTGCCGACCGGACCGTTTGGACCCGGCGGAATGGTCAGAACCTTGTCATTGTTACCCTGCTTGAAGTTAAGCTTCGGATTATATGTATAGTTCGGATTGATCGCGATGCGCTGGACTTGCACGATACCCGATGGTGACGGCGTATCAGACGAGCCAATTGTTGACGGATAGGCAACGACTAGTTTGCCGTTCTCGTCATAGCCGCGCACTTGCTTCCGCGCCTTGTCGGCAATGATTCGTGCAACCTTCGATCGAACAGCTTTGCCAAGGTTCGGAACCTTTACGACAGAACCCGGCTGATTGAAGTTCACACCCGGATTGATCTCCTTGAGATAGGCTTCATCAATGTGAAACTTCTCACCGAGCATTTCAGTCACGGATGTATAGGCCATCGCCGGAAGCTGTGCTTTATGGGCATAATCATCGGGAATGGATGCAACATACTGGCGGCCAACATCTTCGTTGGTGATTGTATAGTCGGTGAAAGCCGGGCCGCCGGTGGCTTCAAGCTCGGCATTGATTGCAGCCTCATCACTCGGATTGAGAAATTTACCCGTCATTTCGCTATAGGCGGCGGCAGCCTTGTCCACATTGCTGCCAGAGCGACCATCAATCACACCGGGGGATGCACCTGCGCGATCAAGCAACACCTGATAGGCCGCAATCTTCTGCTTTGCGCCCTGCCCTTTCGGCATTTCGATGGCTGGCGTCATATCATCGACATGCGGAACAGCCTGCGGCTGCGTCCCTGGCTGTTGATAACCGGGATCGCGATTGATGCTGGCTGTTGGTGATTCGGTGTCCGGGTATTCGGTGCCTGCCGGCGGCAATTCCGAGCGCTGGACCTGACCGTCCCGGTTATAATCATAACCGGGCGCGGCGGGCGCTTCTGGATAATAATTCGGATCTTCAGGCACATTGCCAAAGCCGTCATAGGGCGCGCCACCGCCCACAGGACCATCGGACCAGCCATCATTCTGTTGGCGACCACTTGCATAGCGCCCGGAATCGCGCGGGTCTTCGATATGCAAAACACGTCCGCGACGATCAACCGTTACCTGCCGACCATATTCATCAGTATAAACGCGCAAGCCCCTGTCGCGTCCGCGATCGTGCCCCCAATCAAAGAGCTGCGCGAGCTGCGTTGGCTGCGAAACATGAATTGCCGCATCACTTGTTTGCGCAAAGGCTGAACCGCCTACAGCAAGAATGCCGGTAAAAACACTTGCAAACCCGAACAATCCGAAGCGAAGCATGCGTAAGAGATGCGACATACAAGAAACCCTGAATTACCTTGAGACAAGGAATGCAACTATATGGTTAACAATTAATTACCCAATAACAGCAAATGCCAGATGAACTGGACATGAAGATGGCCTGAACATCCTGTTCAAAAAGAAAAAAGCGCCGCACTCAAACGAGTGCGGCGCCGTTTGCGACATAGTTTAAGACTTAGGCCTTTTCGTCTTCCTGCACCGGTTCACCTTCACCCATCACACGGATAGGACGAAAGTTGAGTCGGTCCGAGCCAGGCAAAATCTTGACGATCGAACCGTCAAGAATATCGCCAACCAGAATTCGTTCGGCCAACGGGTCCTGAACTTCTTTCTGAATAACCCGCTTCAACGGACGCGCACCATAAGCCGGATCGTATCCTTTGTTTGCCAACCACTCGCGCGCATCATCTTCGAGTTCCAAAATAATCTTGCGATCATGCAACAGAGCCTGCAAACGCTTGAGCTGGATATCGACAATCGATCCCATATCGTCACGACGCAGCCTGTGGAACAGGATAATTTCATCGACGCGGTTGAGAAACTCTGGACGGAACGACGCCCGCACAACACCCATCACCTCATCACGCACAGTTTCAACATCATCATTCTCGCCAAGATTGACGAGATATTCAGCGCCAAGGTTCGAGGTCATGATAATGACAGTATTGCGGAAATCGACCGTGCGGCCCTGACCATCGGTCAGACGACCATCATCGAGAACCTGAAGCAACACGTTGAACACATCCGGGTGCGCCTTTTCGATCTCGTCGAACAGGATCACCTGATAGGGTCTGCGCCGTACAGCTTCCGTCAGAACGCCGCCTTCCTCATAGCCGACATAGCCGGGAGGGGCACCGATCAGTCGGCTTACGGAGTGCTTCTCCATGAATTCCGACATATCAATGCGCACCATTGCCGTGTCGTCCTGAAACAGGAACGAAGCCAGCGCCTTGGTCAGCTCGGTCTTGCCCACACCCGTTGGTCCAAGGAAGATGAACGAGCCGATTGGCCTGTTTGGATCCTGAAGGCCCGCGCGCGCACGACGGACGGCCTTGGAAACAGCCTGAACAGCCTCGCCCTGTCCAACGACCCGCTTTGCGAGTTCGTCTTCCATACGCAAAAGCTTTTCGCGTTCACCTTCCAGCATCCGCTCAACCGGAATGCCGGTCCAGCGCCCAACAACCTGCGCAACATGTTCAGGTGTTACGGTTTCCTCAAGGAGGGAGCCCTTATTTTCGATGCTTTCAGAATCGGCAAGCTGCTTCTCAAGCTGAGGGATTGTTCCATAAGCCAGCTCGCCAGCCTTCTGGAATTCACCGCTGCGCTGTGCAATCGCCAAAGCATTGCGTGCTTCTTCCAACTGACGCTTCAAATCAGCAGCAAGGCCAAGCTTCTGCTTTTCAGCCTGCCACTTTGCCGTCAGCTCCGCTGATTCCTCTTCCAGATCGGACAGCTCTTTTTCAAGACGCTGCAAACGATCTTTGGAAGCCGTATCCGTTTCGACCTTCAGCGCTTCACGCTCAATTTTGAGCTGCATGGCGCGACGATCAATTTCGTCGAGTTCTTCCGGCTTTGAATCCACCTGCATACGCAGACGCGATGCGGCTTCATCGACAAGGTCAATTGCCTTATCCGGCAGGAAACGGTCGGTGATATAACGGTTTGAAAGCGTTGCAGCCGCAACAAGTGCCGAGTCAGAAACACGGACCTTATGGTGCTGCTCATATTTCTCCTTCAAACCACGAAGGATCGAAATCGTGTCCTCAACTGTCGGCTCATCGACAAATACCGGCTGGAAACGACGCGCAAGTGCTGCGTCCTTTTCAACATATTTGCGATATTCCTCAAGCGTGGTCGCACCCACACAATGCAACTCACCGCGCGCCAATGCGGGCTTGAGCAGATTGGATGCATCCATCGCACCATCGGACTTTCCGGCACCAACCAGCGTATGCATTTCATCGATGAAAAGAATGATCTCACCGGCAGCCGTCTGCACTTCCGAAAGCACAGCCTTCAGACGTTCTTCAAATTCACCGCGATATTTCGCACCGGCAATCAGCGCACCCATATCGAGCGCCATCAGTTGCTTGTCTTTGAGCGATTCGGGCACATCGCCATTCACAATGCGCAGCGCCAGGCCCTCGGCAATCGCTGTCTTACCAACGCCTGGCTCACCGATCAGCACCGGATTGTTCTTGGTGCGGCGCGACAGTACCTGAATCGTGCGGCGAATTTCTTCATCGCGGCCGATAACCGGATCAAGCTTGCCTGCACGCGCATCTTCCGTCAGATCGCGCGCATATTTCTTCAGCGCATCGTAATTGCTTTCAGCGGAAGCAGAATCGGCTGTGCGGCCTTTACGCATATCATTGATAACCTTGTTGAGCGCGGTCGGTGTCACACCGGCAGCAGCAAGAATTTCAGACGTTTTTGCAGACTTCTCAATAGCAAGCGCAGTCAACAGGCGTTCAACCGTGACAAAGCTGTCACCCGCCTTGGTCGCAAGCTCTTCGGCAAGAGTAAAAACCTTGGCCAAAGGCTGCGCAAGATAAAGCTGGTCATTACCGCCGGTCACTTTTGGCAGCTTTTCTAGGGCTGTCTGCAAGCCCATGCGCACATCGGCGATACGACCGCCAGCACGCTCAATCAGCGACGCGACCAGCCCTTCATCGTCATCAACGAGGACTTTGAGAAGATGCTCAGGTGTAAACTGCTGATTGCTGGAAGAAAGGGCAAATGTCTGGGCAGACTGGATAAAGCCCCGAACCCGTTCGGTATATTTCTCAATATTCATAATGTCTCCTTTTCCCTCCGACCCGTATCGGCATCGGAAGACTTCTGGTGACGGAGCCCCCTTATCAGCTGGCTCCTTATCCAAGAAGGAATATGGGAGTATGGAACGATTTCGGCAAGCCCGGAAAGCGCCTTAAAATGCAAATAAAAATGGCGCGGAAAACCGCGCCATTTTTTAAAATCTATCGTCTTGCGAGTTCAGCAATTACGCATCAGAATCCGCAGGTTCAGCAACTTCATCCTTGGGAACACGACGCGGGCGACCGGGGCGCCGCGTGACGCGGGCTGGCGCTTCTTCTTTAACCGAAGCCTCAACCGCTGCTTCAACCGCAGGCGCCGACTTTTCAACAGCCGGTGCTACTTCTTCCGCAACTTTGGCAGGCCGTTCAGCACGCACTGGCTTTTGAGCGGCGGGCTTTTCAGCAACCGGCTTTTCAGCAACCGGCTCAACAACAGGCGTCGGAGCTGGCTGTTCATCGGCTAGCGCCGCAACAGCGGCCTCGATGACAGGCTGTTCGGAAGTTTCGCCTGCATTGAAGCGCTCGCGCTGAGGGCGGCGACCGCGACCGAGACGGCGCTGATCCCGTCCATCGCGGGGCTGCGAACGATTGTCAGGGCGGTTGTCCGCGCGGCCTTCGCTGCTCTCTTCACCATAAACAACTTCAGCTGGCGTGCCTTCAATCACCGGCTGCGGCCCGGAACCATTGGCTGGCTGTGGCGCTGGCGCTGCTGGGGCATAGCCGCTTTCATCTTCATCACCACCGTCATTGTCGAAGTTTTCTTCGCGCTGATACGGAATGTTCTGCTGCGCCATGGCAGCCATGATGATGCGATTGTAATGTTCTGCGTGCTGAAGGTAATTTTCAGCCATGACCCGATCACCGGACGCCTGTGCGTCACGGGCCAAAGTCGTATATTTTTCTGCAATATGTTGAGCATTGCCGCGGATTTTTACATCCGGTCCATTGCTTTCATAATTACGCGACAGAGGATTGGGGCCCTTGCGGTTGTTGTTGTTGTTATTATTGTTATTTCCCCGTCCGCGCATGCGCCTGTTCTGCTGTGCTGGCCTCATCGTCTTCTCTTTTCAGATTAAAGGGCGTCAAATTCCCGCGGCTTAAAGCCACCGGCTTCGCATTATCGAGCCATGGAGGAAGCACACCCTAAAACTTCCCACACATCGAATTGTTCAGAGTTCCGCACCGTCCACAAAGGACAACGCGAACTTTTTGGCTTGGTATTTGCAAGACCTCCCGAAAAGAAAACCCTTCGGAACTATTTTTGAAAGTCGAGCATTTCCGTACAAACCATCCCTTGAGAAAAACCTCATAGGAGCATGACCCTAATTCGTCATGGAGTATTTCCGCCACCGCCCTCAAGCGGGCAAAACCATTCTGGCTGTATACGGTGGCTGGAAACTAACCGGCTTCGCCGCAAATTCCAAGCGCTTTTTTGAGGTCGTCGCGTGTTTTTTTACTTATGACACATCAAACACTTGCAATACCAAATACCGGTAATCATGTTTCGTGGATACTTGGTTAAGCCTGTGTGGCGATTGAACATTTTCAAGGCATGACGCGTCAGCATCTTAGCACCTTGGCATAATGTCTTCATGCATGAAAACCATGGCCCTTCTGTGGCCACCCAAATCGCTTGCAGAATTGATCAAATGGAAATTGGCGCTTTCAAAAATGGTGCCGACATCGTCAAACTGGCCCACGCCAATTTCAACCGCAATCATACCGCCATCAAATAGGTATCCGACTGCCCCACTTGCAAGAGCACGATAGAAATCAAGCCCGTCCGCCCCACCATCAAGGGCTGCCATCGGATCATGCTCGCGCACATCAGCTGAGAGAGCAGCAATCTCTTCATGCGGAATATAGGGCGGGTTTGAAACAATGAGATGAAACTTTCCGCTGACATTCGCAAACCAGTCGCTTTTCAATGCCGCAAATCTCTCACTCACCCCATTGGTTGCCGCATTGATCCGCGCCATGGCCAGCGCACCATCAGCCACATCAAGCCCGATCGCATTGAGCTTCTCAAATTTATGCAGGAGTGAAATCGCAATTGCGCCCGTTCCTGTCCCCATATCAAGCATCAGCGCCCGACCATATAGCGCAATCAGCTTTTCAATATAGGGCGAAACAAGCTCGACAAGCGCCTCCGTATCCGGGCGTGGTTCGAGTGTTTCGGGCGAAAGCCTGAACGGCAAACCATAGAAATCACGCATACCGATAATGCGGTGCACAGGCTCCCCTTCGGCGCGGCGCTCAAGCGCATCGTTTAATTTCGCGACCTGTTCCTCATCCATCATCTTTTCCGGTGACACAATCATATCAAGCCGTGTCGCGCCGGTTGTCCATTCAAGCAGCAACTGCGCATCAAGATCAGGCGTATTAACACCCGCACCCCGCAATCGTGCGCGGGCTTGCGCCATCAGATGATCAAGACGTTCACCACTCACGCGTTTTCGCCCATTTCCATCAACAGCGCCGTCTGATGGTCTGAAATCAGCGCGTCGACCAGTTCATCAAGTTCCCCCATCATCACCCGGTCAAGCTTGTAAAGCGTGAGGTTGATGCGATGATCGGTCACGCGCCCCTGTGGGAAGTTGTAGGTGCGGATACGCTCGGAACGGTCGCCCGACCCCACCTGGCTGCGGCGTGATTCTGAGCGTTCTGACTCAGCCTTTTGCCGCTCCATATCATAAAGACGCGCGCGCAGGATCTGCATGGCACGGGCGCGGTTCTGGTGCTGCGATTTTTCGGCCTGCACCACCATGATGCCTGTTGGAATATGCGTGATGCGCACTGCCGAGTCAGTCGTGTTGACGTGCTGACCACCCGCACCCGAAGCGCGCATTGTATCAATGCGGATATCTTCGTTGCGAATTTCGATATCAATGTCTTCGGCTTCTGGAAGCACGGCAACCGTTGCCGCAGACGTATGGATACGCCCACCCGCTTCGGTTTCCGGCACACGTTGCACGCGGTGCACACCGGATTCGAACTTCAGCTTGGAAAACACGCCCTTGCCCGAAACAGTGGCAATAATTTCCTTGTAACCACCGGCATCGCCCTCGCTTGACGAAACAAGCTCAACGCGCCAGCCTTTTTCGGAAGCAAAACGCTCATACATGCGAAAGAGGTCGCCAGCAAACAGCGCCGCTTCAAGTCCACCCGTACCGGCACGGATTTCAAGGATCGCATTCTTTTCATCGGCAGCGTCTTTGGGCAGAAGCAGAATCTGGACTTCCTGTTCAAGACCTTCAATGCGCTTTTCAACGTCTGGCAATTCTTCCACTGCCAATGCGCGCATTTCGGCATCGGTTGAGGCATCATCGCGCATAGCAGTCAGATCACGGGCTTCATTACGCGCATCGGTCAGCTCCCGGATTTTTCCGACAACCTCCTGAAGCTCGGAATATTCTGAAGCAAGTTTCACATAGGTTTCCGAATCCGGATTGTTCGCCATCTGGCTTTCAATCATCGAGAACCGCTTCAAAAGCTGGTCCATCCGGTCCTGTGGCAATGCGATCATTGGTATATCCTGAAAACTTTAATAGCAGCGCGAATAAGCAGTATTAAGGGCCGCGCACAAGGCGCGACACCCAAACATTTCATGCAATTTTCTACGCTATAGCGGAATATCGTTGTCTTCGGCAAACTGAAGCAGCAACTCACGCAGCGAATGTGCACCATTTGGCTTGTCGAGCTTCTCATTAAGCAAAGCATTGAGCTTGCCCGCGTCAAGCGCTCCCAGCATTGCCTTAACCGGACCAATACTTGCCGCTGACATCGAAATCGAGCGGAAACCAAGGCCAATCAGCGCCATCGCCGTCAGCGGACGTCCGGCCATTTCACCGCACAGTGTCACCGGCTTTCCATGCCGTTTTCCTGCATCAACAATGTGACGCAATGTGCGCAGGAACGCAGGCGACAACTGATCAAAACGACCCGAAATCAACGAGTTCCCGCGATCGACGGCCATCAGAAACTGAAACAGGTCGTTGGAACCGACAGACACAAAGTCCACAATCGACATCAACTCATCAAGCTGCCACAAAAGCGCAGGCACTTCGATCATCGCACCAAGCTTGAGATTAAGCGGCAGCGTGTGTGCAAAGCGTGACAGATGACGCACTTCACGATCGATAATCTCGCGTGCAGCCTTCACTTCCGACACTTCCGTCACCATCGGCAACATAAGTTTCAGCTCACGGCCACCGGCCGCTTTCAGAAGTGCGCGCAACTGGGTGCGCAGCAGGCCCGGACGATCCAGCGTCAGGCGGATCGCGCGCCAGCCAAGAGCTGGATTTTCTTCCTGACCGGTTGCGCGGAAATAAGGAAGAACCTTGTCACCACCAATATCGAGTGTGCGGAAGGTTACAGGCTTGCTGCCCGCAGCCTCAATCACAGAGCGATAAAGACGTTCCTGCTGTTCTGCACGCGGGAAGGTCGATGCCACCATGAACTGAAGCTCGGTGCGGAACAAACCAATGCCGGCAGCGCCCGATGCCGAAAGCTGCGGCAGATCAACCAGAAGACCCGCATTCATCAAAAGCGAAATATCAACGCCATCCTGCGTCAGCGCGGGCTTGTCGCGCAATTCGCGATAATGCGCCTGACGACGCGCACGGAAGCGGACTTTTTCGGCATAAGCCAATTCCACATCCGCCTGTGGGCGCAGATGCACAATGCCCTCATCACCATCAACGATAGCCGCATCATTGTTTTCCGCCATGGAAACAGCGCCCTTGGCCTGACCGACCACGGGAATGCCCATCGCCCGCGCAACAATCACCACATGGCTGGTCGCGGCACCATCTTCGAGCACCACGCCACGCAAACGCTCGCGCGGATAGTCAAGCAGTTCGGCAGCGCCCATGGTGCGCGCAACGATAATGGCATCCTTTGCCAGTGATTCGGCGATAGTCTTGACATCGCGCCCCATCAGCTGACGCAGCAGGCGGTTTGCCAGATCATCAAAATCGGACAGACGTTCGCGCATATAAGGATCGGTCAGATGCACCATGCGCGCACGCGTGTCGCTCTGCACCTTCTCGACCGCGGCTTCCGCCGTCAGACCATTGTGAATGGCTTCTTCCAGACGCCGCACCCAGCCGCGATCATGCGCAAACATGCGATAGGCTTCGAGCACTTCACGATGCTCGCCTTCCACAGCCACATCGCGGCGCGAAAGCATATCATCGATGGAAATGCGCAATGAGCCAACAGCTTCTTCCAGCCGGGCCAGTTCAGCCTGGCTGTCTTCATTAAACAGGTTGGTGACAACGATACGCGGCTCATGCAGCACGACATGACCAAGCCCGATACCGTCATTGAGCGCATTGCCCGTCACGCTCATCGGACGGCCAAGATCCAGTTCGATACCGGGGCGGGCAAGACGCAGACCATCGCCGGTCGCGATAATCTCGGCCAGAACCATTGCTGTCGTTTCAAGTGCCTCAACCTCATCCTCACGATAAGCGCGCTTGGTCTGATTCTGGACAACAAGAACGCCCAAAGTGCGGCCAGCACGAAGCACAGGCACACCAAGGAACGAATTATAGGCTTCTTCGCCGGTTTCAGGCAGATAGGCAAAGGCAGGATGGCTCTGCGCATCGGTCAGGTTTAACGGGCGCGCGCTGGCGGCAATCGTGCCGACAAGTCCCTGCCCCAGACGCAGCTGTGCAAGGTGAACAGATTGAGGATTAAGACCTTCAGTCGCATAAAGCTCAAGCACGCCATCGGCGCGCAGAATATAGAAAGAGCAAACTTCCGCGACCATATTTTGCGCGATTTCACGGACGATCCGGTCAAGGCGTTCCTGCGGCTCAAGTGATTCCGCCATCAATTCGCGCAACCGCTTCAGCAGCACGCGGGGACCAGTTGTCAGATCACGCATGATCGTCGGAGGCTCCTCATTTGGTACAGGCCCCGCCTCACGCAAAGCCAGTTCCCATTACCCGCCTGCGAAGCGTTACGCCGAATCCTTTGTGAGCATTTTTGACACCTACGTCTAGTCCAATCGTTCGAAAATATGAGAAGTCGTACAATAAGCCAATGCCGCACGCTATTTCTAGCGAGCGGCATTGTTTCAAAACGAACCAGATAAAGCCGGCTAATTACTTATCAAGACCATAGACGCCATGCAGCGTGCGGACTGCGAGTTCAGCATAAGGACCATCAATCAGGATCGAGATTTTGATCTCAGACGTGGTGATCGCGCGGATATTGATGCCCTTTTCAGCCAGGGCCTTAAAAGCAGTCGCTGCAACACCGGCATGGCTGCGCATACCGATACCGATCACCGAAATCTTAGCAAGACCGGTTTCCGACTGGATATGATCCGAGCCGATTTCTGCCTTCACTTTATCAAGAACGCGCAGTGCCTTATCAATATCGCCGGTCGGGATCGTAAACGTCATATCGGTTTTCGAACCGTCTTCCGAGACATTCTGTACGATCATATCGACATTAATGTGCTCTTCGGCGAGAGGCCCAAAAATCGCTGCCGAGATACCGGGCCGGTCGGCCACACGCCGGAGCGAAATCTGAGCTTCATCCTTCGCATAAGCGATACCTGTGACGACCTGCTGTTCCACGATTTCTTCCTCGTCGCAAATGAGCGTTCCGGGCGGGTTGATCGGATCATCCATGCCCGGTGCATTGGGGTCCGTAAAACTGGAGCGCACGAAGGTGCGCACCTTATGTACCATGGCAAGCTCAACCGAGCGCACCTGAAGAACCTTGGCACCTAGCGAAGCCATTTCCAGCATTTCTTCAAATGTAATGCGGGAAAGGCGCTTTGCCTTCGGTTCAATGCGTGGATCGGTCGTATAAACACCATCGACATCGGTATAGATGTCGCAACGATCGGCCTTTACACCAGCCGCAATCGCGACAGCAGACGTATCCGAACCGCCACGGCCCAGTGTTGCGATGCGGTTATCAGGACCAATGCCCTGGAAACCGGCAACAACGGCAACCTGTCCCATTTCCATGCGACGGATAATTTCAGAGCCGTCGATTTCTTGAATACGGGCTGCACCATGCGCATTGTCTGTCTGGATCGGAATCTGCCAGCCCTGCCACGAACGCGCGTCAACACCAATGGACTGCAACGCAATAGCCAGAAGGCCGCTTGTCACCTGCTCGCCGGAAGCAACAATGGCATCATATTCACGTGCATCGTAAAAAGGCGAGGTGCCACCGGCAACCTTGGGCATGTTCTGCACCCAGCTGACCAGTTCGTTCGTTTTGCCCGACATGGCGGAGACGACAACAGCCACCTGGTTGCCGGCATCGACTTCACGTTTGACGTGGCGCGCCACATTGGAGATGCGTTCCAGATCAGCCACAGAAGTGCCGCCGAATTTCATCACGATGCGCGCCATTTAAGGTTACGTCCCGTCTTTTGCAAAATTACACTTTAGCCTGCCGAAACATTATTTTCTTGCGACAGACAAACCGGGGGTCACATAGCTAAAATGTCGCGCTTCCGCAAGGGTGTGATTCCCGTGAAACAATAATGGAGGCTTTGGAATCAGGAATTTGATTTGATCCTTGACTTTAAAGCGCTACCTTGAGAGCAGAACGGCACATTGCCTTCGCAGGAGATTGACATGACCGAGACTGCCCGCACCACGATTGATGCTTCTGAAATCGAGCATTTTTCGCGCATTGCCGCCGAGTGGTGGAACCCGCAGGGCAAATTTCGTCCACTGCATAAATTCAATCCAACACGCCTTGCCTATATCAAGGAAAAGGTCTGCGAAAAATTCAAGCTTGATGCCAATAGTCCGCGCCCGTTTGAAGGCCTGCGCTTTCTTGATATTGGCTGCGGTGGTGGCCTGTTGTGCGAACCGATGGCGCGCCTTGGTGCAACGGTCATCGGTGCGGATGCATCCGAAACCAATATTGAAGTTGCAAAAATTCACGCGGCCCAAAGCGGCGTTGAAGTCGACTATCGCGCAACCACTGCCGAAGCTCTGGCCGAAGCGGGCGAGAAGTTCGATGTCGTGCTCAACATGGAAGTGGTCGAACACGTCTCTGATGTCGATCTTTTCATGTCTGCGACCAGCGAAATGGTAAAGCCGGGTGGGTTGATGTTTGTTGCCACCATCAACCGCACGTTCAAAGCCTATGGTCTGGCAATCATCGGTGCGGAATATGTGCTGCGCTGGCTTCCGCGCGGCACGCATCAATATGAAAAGCTGGTGCGTCCAGAAGAACTCGAAGCAGCTCTTTGCAAAGCGGGCCTCAATCTGATCGACAAGCTGGGCGTAACCTATAACCCACTTGCCGATAGCTGGAACCGTTCACGCGATACCGATGTGAACTACATGGTTCTTGCGGAACGGCCCGCATGAAACATGTCGCAGAAAAGTGGGAACCGGTTTTCTGATAACGACATGTTTGTACAAAAGAAACAAAGCGCATCGCGCTTTAATCAACGCTTCTGAGCTTTTGTCGTCAGTGCCACACCAAAGGCGATGACGACAGCACCTATCCATGTGAGCAACGGATAGTTTTCGCCCAGAAACAGCGTGCCGGAAATCAGCCCAAGCGCTGCGGCCACATAGCCGATCTGGCTGAGATAAACCGGCCCGCCGACCGCCTGTAAGCGAAAAAACAGAGCAAACATGCCTGCTGCCGCAACCCCTTGCGCCACAGCAGTGAGCGGCGCAAGCGCCAGTGTCTCAATCGGAAAATCGCCGTTAAACAACAACATACCAATCAACAGCATCACAGCCGCGGCCAGATGGCTGCCTGAAGCAAGCTCCGTCGGATCAGCATTTTTCGGCCAGTCAAGCGTGCGATAGACATTTCCCATCGCCAGAAACACCGGAATGAGAAGCGCTAATCCGATCCAGAGCGGATCGGCAGGCTTACCGACTTCGCCACGCGTCATTGCCACCATAATGGCACCGATAAAGCCAACAATAATCCCTGCAATGCCGAGCGCATTGGGGCGACGAAGGCCAAAGCCCATCGAGATCAGAAGCGTGATCACCGGCGATAGCGTGTACATGATGCCGGTAAATCCGGCTCCAAGTCGCGGGATTGCCGACAGGATCAGCAGATTAGGAACCGCATAGGAAATCGCAGCCGTACAAATGTAATAGCGCAACCTGTGGCCGGAAATGCCGACCCGCTTTTTGCTCAAAAGCAAAGCCACAAGCAGAATAACTCCGGCACTGGCTGAAAACAAAAATGTCCAGATTGTCGGCGGAACCCCCGCTTCAGCGGCGATTTTTCCAAGAGGCAAAATAAGCCCCAGAAGCGTGCCTGTGGCAAGCAGCAAGAAAGGCGCGGAATCCATCAGTTTCATGCGCCATATCCTCTCACGCAGTCAAAGTCTTTAAGTATCAGTTTTTATCTTCCGGGAAGACAGGCAATGGCATCACATCGACGCCATCTTCAATGAGAGAATGAACGTCTTCTTTGGACGCTTCTCCGTAAATGCCCCGCGCTTCGGTTTCACCAAAGTGGATTTTACGCGCTTCTTCCGCAAATTTATCGCCAACATAATCCGCATTTTCGCGAACCTTGCGGCTCAACGCGCGCATTTGTTCAAGCGCCTGCTTCTGCGCCTCACCGAGGGCAATCGCCACCTGCTCTTTTGAGCGGCTGGTGGAGACGGCAGGCGCCATCAGCGATTTTCGAATTTCAGGCGAATTGCAGACAGGGCAAGAGACGAGTTTGCGCTCCGACTGCCGATCGAAGTCGGCATTGTCACGAAACCAGCCTTCAAATTCATGGCCGTGATCGCAATGAAGCGAAAAGCGGATCATGGATTATACGTCCTCTTTCTCTTGAACAACCTTCACAGAAAACTCACGTGCATTCTTGAGGTTCGGAACCTTGGCGCGTGCGGCGGCACTCTCGCTCACATCAATATCGGCAACAATGACACCCGGCTCATCATGCGCCGCTTCTGCCAAGACCTTGCCCCAAGGGGAAACGATCAGCGAATGCCCATAGGTCTCGCGACCATCCTCATGCACACCACCTTGCGCAGCCGAAATCAGGAACGCGCCATTTTCAATCGCACGCGCACGCTGCAAAACATGCCAGTGCGCTTCACCGGTCTGACGCGTGAATGCAGCAGGCCCGGTAATCACATTGGCGCCTGCCAGCGCCTGCGCACGAAACAGTTGCGGAAAACGGATATCGTAGCACACCGCCATGCCAACATGAGCAAAAGGCAGTTCGGCAATCACCGTTTCCTTGCCCGGCTCATAGGTTGCTGATTCGCGCCAGCTTTCGCCGTTGTCGAGATCAACATCGAACATATGCACCTTGTCATAGGTTGCGATCTTCTCACCCGATGGCGCGAAGATGCCGCCACGATTGGCAATCTTGCCGTCACCGGCGGCAATCGCCGTCGAACCAATATGCAGATAAATGCCGTACTTCTTTGCAAGTTCTGACGCGGCCTTAAAGACCAGATCTTCCTTTTCATCGCGCAGACTTGCAAAAAGCGCTGCACGATCACGCATCAGCGCGCCGGTCATTTCCGGGGTCTGCACATAGTGAGCACCCTTTGCCGCAGCATCGGAAACCAGTTTTTCCATCGCCTCGACATTGCGGGCCACATCCGTGCCCGAACGCATCTGAACCGCAGCAGCGCGAAAAGTGCTCATAAGTGTCTCCCCCTTCATAATCTTAATTCAGTTCGCCAGTCGCAAGCAGACCATCAAGCTTGCCTGCATTATCGAGAACAAACAGATCATCGCAACCGCCCACATGCACCGAACCGACAAAAATCTGCGGGAAGGTATTGCGGCCCGAACGCTGCTGCATTTCCGCACGCAGTTCAGGTGTAGCGCCTGCATTAATTTCGTTAAACGCAACGCCCTTGTTCTTCAAAAGACCGACTGCACGCGTGCAATATGGGCAGCCAGGGCGGGTATAGATGGTGACATCAGTCATGTAAAACTCCATTCGTTGGCCTCTATATAATGGCAAAACAACGATCTGGAAGCCCCTGATGCGTTCACGAATCCGGTAGAACCCGGCTGAATGTCAGCACATCCACGCTTTTTGCGCCACCGCGCAAGAGCGCACGTGTTGCAGCTTTCGCCGTTGATCCTGTCGTATAAACATCATCGATCAACAAGACCCTCCGTCCGCGCACATGAATATCGTGCTCCTTTGGCACGCGGAAAGCACCGTCAACATTGCGCTTTCGCTCTTTCAAACCAAGCCCGATCTGCTGATTTGTCTGACGAATACGCCTTATGGCCTGTGGTTCATAAGGCTTGCCACTGAGTTGCGCCAAGCTGCGCGCCAGCTCTGCCGACTGGTTAAACCGCCGCGACCAGAAACGCCATTTGTGCAACGGCACCGGCAAAATGACATCGCACTCATCCAGCAATTCCCGTCCGGCACGCAGCATCCAGCGTGCCATCCATGATGCTAAATCCGTGCGGTCCTGAAACTTAAGCAAGACAGCCATGCGCTGCGCAGCCCCTCTGTGAAGCACCGCAGAGCGCAGACGCCGAAACGGCGGCGGATTGGCGATTGCTTCCGCGCTCATGAAATTCTCGCCAAAATCATGATTAAACGGAATGCCAAGCACCGGGCAGTAAGGCTTTTCGATAAAGCGCAGCTGTGACCAGCACTCAGGGCAAAGCGTTCCGGGTTCGGAAACCTCTATGCGGCAACCGATACAGCCTGCTGGAAACAGAATATCCGCAGAACGGCGCAAACCAACACGCACCGCGTTAAACGCTGTCGTTTTCAGCCTCAACACCAAGCTTTGATGCGACCTGTCGTCATCAACCATTGCATTCGCCCCCGTTCGAATGCATCTACGCCCTTATCCATATTACCGACGCATATCCGAAAGAGAAGACGGAATCGCAATGGCAGCCCCCTCATCCGCTCAATCGTCAGAAAATGCGATTTTTGATCGCGACCTCCAGCTGGCGTTCCGCCGCCGCGCTTTCAGGCATGCTGTGAAGGGTGCAGACTTTTTGTTGCGCAGAGTGGCTGACGATCTGGAAGACCGGCTTGCTGCTGTCGAGCGCCACTTCTCCGTTGCCATTGATCTTGCCGGTCACAACGGTCTTGCAGCAGGCGCTCTTGCTCATTCAGGCAAAGCAGACATGATTTTACGCATCGAACGCGATGCAGCTTTTCTCTCCGGTCCTTTTCCGGCCATTGTCGCCGATGAAGAAGCCCTGCCACTGAAACCCCAAAGTGCCGATCTGATTGTGTCACTGCTGTCGCTGCATTCAACCAATGATACGCCGGGCGCGATGATACAAATCGCCCGCGCGTTGAAACCGGATGGCCTGTTTCTTGCTGCACTCAGCGGCAATGGAACATTGGGCGAATTGCGGGAAAGCCTTTTGCAGGCGGAAATTGAACTGACGGGTGGCGCAAGTCCGCGCATATTCCCTTTTGCAGATGTGCGTGATGTTGGCGGTCTTTTGCAACGCGCAGGTTTTGCGCTGCCGGTAACAGACGTGGATAATGTGACGGTCCGCTATGACAGCATTTTCAACCTGATGGCCGATCTGCGCGCCATGGGCATGCAGAATGTGTTGCGCGATCGCTCGCGCAAACCAGTCTCGAAAAAACTGTTCCTGCGTGCAGCAGAAATTTATGCCGAGCGGTTCAGCGATCCCGATGGGCGTATTCGTGCCACCTTCTCGACAGTCTGGCTGTCAGGCTGGGCACCACATGAATCGCAGCAAAAGCCATTAAAGCCCGGCTCTGCCAAGGCTTCACTGGCCGATGCATTAAAGAATGTGGAATGAATCTTTCAGCAGTCGCCACTATGCGTGCCATCTGGATCAATCACGCAGATTGGGCGAACGGGTGCCTTGCGGGCGACGTAAGTGTCACGCTTGACTGATCCGGTCATGGTGCGATCGACACCGGCAGGCAGTACTGATTGCGATGCAACCTTGTTTGCCTGATCGTTTAAAACCGGAACAATAATCAACGCCAACGCGACCGCAGCCGACCCAAACAGCAAGACAACGCGTAAAATGCTGCCGCCCGCTTTTGAGAGTGGGCCCGGCTTATATTCGTTATGATCTGCACTAAAATAATTGTTGTCAAAACTCATGACATAAACTCCGAGGCACTTGTTTTAAACAATGCCGCAGCGGAGTGAATCATCGATTAACGCAGAAGGTTAACGTCAACGATTTGTCAGCTATTTTGAAGCTTTCCACAGGCTCAAAGCAGATCAATCAAAAACGGGATCAGCGGCTCATCGGCTGGCGGCATCGGATAATCGCGCATATCCTTCGGACGCACCCATTTCAGGGCCTGTCCTTCCAGCCCTTGCGCAACACCTTCAAAGCGACGGCAGACATAAAGCGGCATCAGAAGATGAAAATCATCATATGTGTGGCTGGCAAAGGTCAGCGGCGCCAGACAGGCCACCTTGGTCGTCACGCCAATTTCTTCTTCGAGTTCACGGATCAGCGTTTCTTCCGGCGTTTCACCAGCTTCGACCTTGCCTCCGGGAAACTCCCAGAGACCTGCCAGAGACTTGCCTTGCGGGCGCTGCGCGAGAAGCACACGCCCATCAGCATCCACAAGCGCGCAGGCGGCCACCAGCACGATGCGCCGGGCTTTTATCTCGCTCATTTCTCATTGCTCTCCCGATAAGCGTAACGATAGGCTTCCTGAAAGCCAAAGCGCTCGTAAAGCGCCAGTCCGGCAACATTATCCGCCTCAATCTGAAGCCAGGCTTTTTGGGCACCGAGTTGCTTTGCCCATTTGAGCGTCGCCCCGATGATAGCGCGACCATGACCGGCGCGGCGTGCATCCGGCAAAGTCCCAACATCGAACAGCCCCGCCATGACACCATCCTGCACGCAAAGCACATTGGAGACCGCCCGTCCGTCCTCTTCGAGAATAAACATACCCTTGTTGGGGCGAATGCCATCCAGCAGCTCGCAGAAACCCGGACGAAGTTCAGCGGGGCGCCCGTGAATGATGAGCGAAGCCTCGACGAAGCGGCCAATATCTTTGAGCGGAATCTGATCACGCTCCTGCGAGAGATCAATATCATCCAGATTGGAAGTCATGACGATGGTTTCATCGCGACGCTCCCATCCCAGACCTTCAAGATAATCTTCAAGCTCGACGGGTGCGAGTGGCGAAAGCCTGAAACACGGCACCCGTCCGTAAACGCGAAAACGCTGCGATGCCTGTTCGATACGCGCCGGAATATCGCGCGTATCACCCGGATCAAGCGGATTAACCGAATTGAGCCGCTTTGAAGGATGTGCAGCCGTCATGCGTATCGCCCACGTTCCGTCATAATGAACGGACGTGGCAGGCCATGCACGAAAGCCAACGGCCTCCAGCTGGCGAACGATAGCAAGATTTGACATATTCAAACTCTCTCCAAGCTTAGCTGCGATAGTCGCCGTTGATCGCCACATATTCCTTGGTCAGATCGCAGGTCCAGACGGTCGCCTTGCCCTTCCCGATCCCCAGATCGACGCGAATGAGAATATCCTCGCCCTGCATATAAGCAGACGTTGCCTCTTCCGAATAAGCCGGATCGCGTTCGCCCTGATGCGCCACGCGAATATCGCCAAACCAGATCGC
This sequence comes from Brucella sp. TWI432, assembly GCF_039674445.1. NCBI lineage: Bacteria > Pseudomonadati > Pseudomonadota > Alphaproteobacteria > Hyphomicrobiales > Brucellaceae > Brucella > Brucella sp. TWI432. The sequence continues at coordinate 21,426 of NZ_JBDJNL010000008.1, forward strand.
CAGCAGATCGCGATCAGCCGGTTCACCCGCTTTACCAACAGCCATGACCACACGGCCCCAATTGGCATCTTCACCGGCAACCGCCGTTTTGACCAAGGGTGAATTGGCAATTGAAAGCGCGATTTTCTTCGCAGAAGCGGCGGACTTTGCACCGCTCACTTCAATTTCGACCATCTTGCGCGCACCTTCGCCATCACGCACGACCTGAAGTGCCAGCGACTTCAAAACGCGCGCCAGCGCCTTTTTGAAATCACCCAGACGCTTGTCGGAAACATCGGTAATTTCGGGTGCACCGCGTTCCGCAGCCGATCCTGTTGCAAACAGCATCAGCGTATCAGAAGTGGATGTATCACTATCAACTGTCACCGCATTGAACGTCGAACCAACGCCCTTGGAAAGCAGGCTCTGCAAGACATCCGCCTTGATCGGTGCATCGGTAACAACAAATGAAAGCATGGTTGCCATGTCAGGTGCGATCATGCCCGCACCCTTGGCAATGCCATTGATCGTCACCGGAACCTGGCCGAGCAGCACCGTTTCGGTCGCCACTTTCGGATAAGTATCGGTTGTCATGATGGCCTTGGCGGCTTCTGTCCAGAGATCGTCGCTGGCAGATTTTGCCATGTCATCCAGAAGACCCGAGAACTTCGACGCATCCAGCGGCTCGCCGATCACACCGGTGGAGGCAAGAAACACATCTGTCGTCTTGCATCCAACAGCCTTGGCGGCAGCCTCTGCGGTTGCTTGCGTGGCCGCCCGACCTTTGAGACCTGTGAAGGCATTGGCATTGCCTGAATTGACCACAACCGCACGCGCCTTGCCATGCACCAGGTTCTGGCGGCAGAAATCAACCGGTGCAGACGGGCAGAGCGAACGGGTGAAAACACCGGCTGCCTCCGCAGGCTTGTCAAAGACCATCAGCATGACATCCGTGCGGCCCTTATATTTGATACCGGCTGCAGCCGTCGCGATGCGGACGCCGTGAATAACAGGCATGGATGGATAATGTTTGGGGGCGAGCGGTGATACGGACGCAGACATGATTGCCTCTGAACAGATGCGATTTGATTCTGTCGCATTGGAAAGGTTTGCAGCACAAAATCAAGCTTTAACTAACGTTCAACAAAAAACGCCCCGGACTTCCGGGGCGCTTTGTGAATTCATAATTTACTGCTGTGGTTGAGCGGCATCAGGCGAATCGCCTTTATCCGCCGCTTCCTGAGCGGCGGCCGCTTCCTTCATCGCTTTATCGACGGCAGGATCCTTATATTCGATCTTCAAGCCATCGCGCAGCTTCTTGACGGCCTCGACATAACGCTCACGCATGATGATCGAACGAATCTGGTCGGAAACCTGATCAAATGCCGGCGGCTGCTTGGTGCGGCGATCTTCAAGCTGAATGACGTGGAAGCCAAACTGCGTCTGCACCGGCTCCTTGGTGTATTCACCCGGCTTGAGGGCAAAAGCGGCCTTTTCAAATTCCGGAACCATCTGGCCTTCGGAGAAATAACCAAGATCACCACCATTGGCGGCAGTGCCATCGGTGGAGTTTTCTTTGGCGAGATCTTCAAACTTCGCACCACCTTCAAGCTTCTTGATGATGGCTTCCGCTTCTTCCTTGGTCTTGACGAGAATGTGACGAGCACGCACTTCAGTCTGTGGAGGAATGGCCGCGATTTCCTTGTCGTAACGCGCACGAACATCGGCATCGGAAATCTTGTTGACAATCGCATCCTTGAAATATTCATTGTGCAGCGCACGTTCACGCAGGAATTCCATGCGCTTCTTGAAGTCCTCGCTCTGATCGAGCTTTTCTTTCACGGCTTCTCCAGCCATCGCCTTGATGTCGATGAGCGCTGCAAGAGCGGCCAGACGGCGCTGCTCGGCTGGAAGACGTGCAAACTGCGGATCAAGATCGCCTGCAGCCTGATCAACGTCACCGACAGTAATGTCCTTACCGCCGACGGTGGCCAGAACCTTTGCCGGATCTTTGGAAGCAGCCGCAGACTGTGCTGCCTCTGCGGGTTTCGCTGCATCCTGTGCAAAGACAGCCGAACTGGAAAAACCAGCGAGTGCAACCGAGGTTGCAAGAACGGCAAGTGCCTTGCGATAAGGGGCTTTGAGAATGGCTTTCATATGAGATTCTCTCCTTCGAGACCACCTAACGGCCCCATTAATGCGGCAGAATTTGGCCCTGAAACACACTTATTAGTGAGAAAAGACAGGTTTTGCGTCTTATCGAGCAACATTGACATCGCTCGAAGCCCCTCTTATCTGTCCTTCGTCTTGTCGTCCAGTAAGCGACCGGGCGAATTGCGCTAAAACGCGCCGTTTCTGGCAGCGTTGACAGCGTAGTTTTCTTGCATTTGTTTCAATACGCGTGAATAAAGCATTCGACAAAGCATTATCAGCAAAAGTGCGCAGCGGTTTTGCGTTCGAAAATGCGACAAAACAAAGAGTTAGAGCCTTTCGCGAATTTCGGTGAAATCGAGAGAGGCCATGACGCCGGAAGCGCTTCCGGCTGAACGGACAGGAAAGGACCAGGAATGGTCAGCTTTGGCGGCCTCGCCCGCAAGATATTCGGTTCATCCAACGACCGCCATGTGAAATCATTGCGCGTTCGTGCGGAACAGATTACTGCGCTTGAGAAGAATTACGAAGCCCTAACCGATGAACAGCTACAGGCGAAGACTGCGGAATTCCGTGCAGAACTCGCTCAGGGCAAAAAGCTGGATGCACTGCTTCCCGACGCTTTTGCAACGGCGCGTGAAGCGGCCAAGCGTGTGCTCGGTATGCGCCCGTTCGATGTCCAGCTGATCGGCGGCATGGTTCTGCACGAACGCGGTATCGCCGAAATGCGCACCGGTGAAGGCAAGACGCTGATGGCAACGCTGCCTGTCTACCTCAACGCTCTTGAAGGCAAGGGCGTACATGTGGTGACAGTCAATGATTACCTTGCCAGCCGCGATGCCGAAACCATGGGAAAGCTTTATAACTTCCTGGGGCTGACCGTCGGTGTCATCAAGCACGGCCTCGATGACAATGAGCGTCAGGCTGCTTACGCCTGTGACATCACCTACGCCACCAACAACGAACTCGGTTTCGATTATCTGCGCGATAATATGAAATATGAGCGTGGCCAGATGGTGCAGCGCGGTCACAACTACGCCATCGTCGACGAAGTGGATTCGATCCTCATCGACGAAGCACGCACCCCGCTGATTATTTCCGGCCCGCTGGAAGATCGTTCAGACTTTTACAATCTCATCGACACATTCATTCCGGCACTTGAGCCGGAAGATTTTGAAATCGATGAAAAACAGAAGACCGCAATCTTCACCGAAGTCGGAACTGAAAAGGTTGAGCAGCTTCTGGAAGCTGCTGGCCATCTCAAAGGCGAAAGCCTCTACGACATCGAAAATGTTTCGGTTGTTCATCACCTCAACAATGCCCTTCGCGCGCACAAGCTGTTCCAGCGTGACAAGGACTATATCGTCCGCAATGATGAAATCATCATCATTGACGAATTCACCGGCCGCATGATGCCGGGCCGCCGCTTCTCGGAAGGTCTGCATCAGGCACTGGAAGCCAAGGAACATGTGACCATCCAGCCTGAAAATCAGACGCTGGCTTCGATCACCTTCCAGAACTACTTCCGCATGTATACCAAGCTCTCCGGCATGACCGGTACGGCTGCCACGGAAGCGGAAGAGTTCGGCAATATTTACAGTCTCGACGTTCTTGAAATTCCGACCAACCTGCCGGTCAAGCGCATCGATGAAGACGACGAAGTCTATCGCACCGTCGAAGAGAAATACAAAGCCATCGTGCGTGACATTCGCGCCTCCCACGAAAAGGGCCAGCCTGTTCTTGTCGGCACGACTTCGATTGAAAAGTCGGAACTTCTGGCTGAGCGCCTGCGCAAGGACGGCATCAAAGACTTCCAGGTCCTCAACGCCCGTTACCATGAGCAGGAAGCTTTCATCATTGCACAGGCCGGTGTTCCGGGTGCAATTACGATTGCCACCAATATGGCTGGTCGTGGTACGGATATTCAGCTTGGCGGCAATCTTGAAATGCGCGTGCAGCGCGAGCTTTCAGATGTACCGGAAGGTCCAGAACGCACTGCCAAAATTGCCGAACTCAAGGCCGATATTGCAAGGCTGAAGGAAAAGGCACTGGCTGCAGGCGGCCTGTATGTTCTTGCCACAGAACGCCATGAAAGCCGCCGCATCGATAACCAGCTGCGCGGTCGTTCCGGCCGTCAGGGCGATCCGGGCCGTTCAAAATTCTTCCTGTCGCTTCAGGATGATTTGATGCGTATCTTCGGCTCTGACCGTATGGACGGCATGCTGCAGAAGCTGGGTCTCAAGGAAGACGAAGCGATCGTGCATCCATGGATCAACAAGGCGCTTGAAAAGGCGCAGACCAAGGTGGAAGCGCGGAACTTCGAAATCCGCAAGAATCTGCTCAAATACGATGACGTGATGAATGATCAGCGTAAGGTGATTTTCGAGCAGCGCCTTGAAATCATGGACGACGAAGACCTGACCGATACCGTTGCGGAGATGCGCCACGAAGTGATCGAGGATATGGTCGCGCTTCGGATCCCGAAAGATGCTTACGCTGAAAAATGGGATATTGCCGGCCTCAAGGACGACATTCTCACCAAGTTGAACCTCGCTCTTCCTGTGGACGAATGGGCCAAGGAAGAAGGTATCGCCGAAGAAGAGTTTGAAGCCCGGATCAAGGAAGCCGCGGACAAGGCCGCAGCCGAGAAGGCAGAACGCTTCGGCCCGCAGATCATGACATACATCGAAAAGTCAGTGATCATGCAGTCACTCGATAACCTCTGGCGCGAACATCTGGTCAATCTTGACCATTTACGTTCGGTCGTTGGTTTCCGTGGCTATGCACAGCGCGATCCGCTGAACGAGTACAAGACGGAAGGCTTCGAACTGTTTCAGGCCCTGCTTGCAAACCTGCGTGAAGTGGTCATTACCCAGCTGATGCGCGTCGAAATCGTGCGCGAAGCCCCACCAGAGCCCGAGCTTCCGCCAATGACTGGCGTCCACATCGATGGAACCACCGGCGAGAATGATTTTGATGAGAATTCATGGGCCGAACATCAGCAGGATGAGCGTATCATTCCAGCCAGTGAACGCGATCCCGCCGATCCAAGGACCTGGGGCAAGATCAGCCGCAACGAAGCCTGCCCGTGCGGCTCTGGCAAGAAATACAAGCATTGCCACGGCGCGTTTGACTAAGCCACGCCCGAAACATGCTCCTTAAAACCAAAACCCGGCGCACAATCGCCGGGTTTTTATTATAAACATCATGGTAGTCCGCCTTGTTAATTAGAAATTTCGAAATTACCGATATATTCACGAAGTAATTACCATTTCAAAATTTTGGCTTCACTTTCGCAAAGGAGGCCGTTTCTTTTTACCTTTATAAAGAACTGGCATCTAATGTTCAGCCATCGCAGGCCGAAAAATACGGGATGCGGTAAAACGGTGATCCTTGAGAAGATCACCGGAAAGAATGGGCCTGAAATAAAGGTCGCAACAAACAGGGTTGGCAACAAGTGCGTTTATCTGCCGCGAATGCAGCACGCCGGAATTTATCTGGCAGGATCGCAACGAAACATCGTTCTGTGACGGGGCGGGTCGATCGTGTTTTGCTGTTTCCAAGGACGTCGATGCGCGCTCAGCGTTTATCGCTGCTGGCGGTGTTCATGCGCTTTGCAATGGCAGCAAATGCCCGCAGCAATACCTCTGAGGAGAGTTTGTAATGGCCGCAAAACCTTTGCTCGAGGAATCCGCAGGTGGACACACTGCACGCATTATTTCGCAACTCTCTGAAACACTGCCTGCCAGGGATGCGACCAAACGGCTGGAGGAAAGCCTTAGCAGCCGCGCCATTCCGCGCAAGCTTGCAATCTATGGCGCATCCGCAGGCTTTGAACTGCGCGACGAGCTTGATCATCTGAGCAACCGCACAATAGAGCCAAACATCTTCTTTAATGCACGCTTTCTTGCGCCCGCTATGCCGCGCCTTGAAGATCGCGAAGTGCGTTTCATGGTTATGCGTGACGAAAATGACGTGCGCAGCCGCCTGCGTTTCGTCATGCCCTATACGATTGAGCGTCCCGGCTTTCCCCTGTCATCGCCTGTTATTCGCGCATGGGCCACACCATTTGGCCCTCAGGGCACTCCGCTGATCGATCATGACGATCCTTTGGGCGTTCTTGAAGATCTGTTCGATATTCTGGCCCGCGATCATATCAAAATGCCGGAAGTGCTTGTACTGCCAGAAATGCGCGCTGACGGCCCGGTTGCAAAATTGATCCGTTCCGTGGCTGTCGGACGGCAATTGCCGATTGTCTCCATTGAGCGAAAAGAGCGGCCATTCCTTAAGAGCGATCTTGATGGTGAGACCTATGTCAAGCAAGCCATCGGCCCGCATCATCGCCGCGAATATGCCCGGCTGTGGCGTCGTCTTGCCGAGAAAGGCGAACTGGCCTATCGCATCGCAAGAAAGCCTGACGAAGTGCGCCACACATTCGAGCATTTTCTGACGCTTGAAGCGAGCGGCTGGAAAGGGCGGCGCGGCACGGCCATGGCGGTCGACCGTTTCCGCGCGGCTTTCGCACGTGAGGCGGTCAACAATCTGGCCGAGCGCGATTGCGTGCGCATCCACACGCTTGAATTCAATGGTCGCGTGATTGCGATCCTGATCGTCTTCACGGTTTCAGGCGAAGCATGGACCTGGAAAACGGCCTTTGATGAAACGCTTCAAGCCTATTCGCCCGGCATGCTGCTGATGATTGAAGTGGTGAAAAACCATCTCGAAGACCCCAACATCACACGCACCGATTCCTGTGCGGTGCCCGACCACCCGGTTATGTCGCGCTTGTTTGAGGAGCGTGAAACCATTGAAACGCTTGTTGTCGGACTTCATCCGGGCGCAGACAAGCATGTTCGTCAGGCGGCGGCGCAAATTCATCTTTATCAGCGCACGCGCAATCTCACCCGGATTATTCGAAATAGAATCCGCAATTTTACCGATCGGAAATAAAAGTCACATTTACTTGAGAAATCAAAAAGCTGTGCTATCATTTGTTTCAGGAGAGCGCCTGTAAACTATTTTGGCAGGTGAAATTGAGGGTATAAATTGATTGGCTCCAGGTTTTACTCGGAAGCAATTAAGTAAAAATATAAACACGCCCCTCTTTCGCTGCTTCACAAAAACCAAAGCGCCTCCTGTGGGAAGGAGATGCGCTATGTTGGAATATCTTTCATACCTGAAAACACTTGACCTCATCGTGTTGGGCCTCATTGCATGTCTGGTCTGCTGGAATATTGTCGAGCACAATATCCGCCGCTAGAGCATGTCGCGAAAAAGTGGGAACCGCCTTCGCGGAGAAATCCGTCCGCCGGTCTGATTTCTATTCGCGCTACGATCCGAGAATGGCATGCGTGAAAACAAACAGATAGAGCATTTCCAATAGTTTAATCAAAACAGGAAATGCTTTAAGCGCAGGAAGCAATTTACACCTTCGAGCGCGTGATGATATGTGTGGAACAGTTTTTAAAACACGCTGCGCGATCAAACAGACAATCAGAACGCCGATCTGTTTCAACCGGACTGACGAGCGATCAGGAGACTGTGGACTGCGCGTCGTGAAAAACCTGAAACTATAATCAGTCAGGCGCCCGAGGGCGATTGACGTTGTTTCGTTTAGCCGGTATATCCCTCCCCGCTGTCCGTTTTTGGACCATATCAAACTGCTTAAGCAGTCACGTGCGGGTGTGGTGGAACTGGTAGACGCGCCGGACTCAAAATCCGGTTCCGAAAGGAGTGTCGGTTCGATTCCGACCACCCGCACCATATCAATCAAACTGCTTCAAGCGCCTGAGCAAGATCAGCGATCAAGTCGTCCGGGTGTTCAATACCAATCGACAGTCTTATGGTTGTTTCCAATACACCGATGCGTTCACGCACATCCACCGGAACACCGGAATGCGTCATTGCCGCCGGATGGCTAGCCAGCGATTCCGTTCCGCCGAGGCTAACGGCCAGCTTCAATATTTCCAGTGCATTGAGGAAGCGAAATGCTGCCGCTTGACCGCCTTTGATATCAAAGGAGAAAGTCGAACCCGCTCCGGTGCATTGGCGCTTGAACAATTGCCCAGCCGCCGAATTTTCATCCTCAAAAGGCAGATAATGCAGTTTTTCGACCCTGGGGTGCCCCCGCAGGAAATCCGCAACCGCGCGTGCGTTGTTGTTCGCACGTTCCATACGAATACCAAGTGTTTCGAGCGATCGCCCCAGCATCCAGCACGAATGCGGATCAAGCTGTGTGCCAATGGCGCCACGCAGCGCTTTCACCTGTTTGACAACCGCCTTCGCGCCAAGAACGGCACCGGCAATCAGATCGGAATGGCCACCGACATATTTCGTCAGCGAATAGAGTGACAGGTCTGCACCGTGATCAAGCGGCTTCTGAAAAACCGGGCCAAGCAATGTGTTATCGCACACGATCACAGGGCGGTGGCCATTCTGCTTGGCGGCGATCTTTTCTGCAACGCGCCGGATCGCAGCAATATCGACAAGGCTGTTGGTTGGATTGGCAGGCGTTTCAATCAGAATAACCGACACGCGCCCCTTCTGTACCGCCCTATCGGCTGCCTCTTGGATAGAAGTCTCGTGGACACCGTCAGCAAAGGCCACAGCCTCAACACCGAAATTATAGAATGTCTTGGCAAGCAGCGTTTCTGTGCCGCCATAAAGCGGCTGCGAATGCAGAATCACATCACCCGGCCGGGTGAATGCAAAGAGGGTCGTGGCAATCGCCGACATGCCGGAGGAAAACAGCGCACCGCTTTCCGTGCCTTCATAAACAGCCAGGCGATCTTCTACGATCTCGCTGTTAGGATGGTTGAAACGCGAATAAACGAGCCCCGCCCCAACGCCAGCGGGAGGCTCTTTGCGCCCGGAAACAAAATCAAAAAAGTCGCGCCCATCTTCAGCGCTTTTGAACACAAAGGTCGATGTCAGAAAAACAGGCGGTTTGACAGCTCCCTCGGATAGCTCGGGATCGTAACCATAATTAAGCATCTGTGTTTCGGGATGAAGCAGATGATTGCCAATGCTGGTCTTCGATGGACGCGGCGCGGTCATGATAATCTCCTGAAAAACTTCTCCTGCCCTTAGAGGCCAGAGAAGTCTAACAGAGATATGGGGCAATCTTCTTGCGTTGTTAGTCTCTTATGCGACTGTGAGCGAACATTGCCCTGTGTTTAGCATTTTGCAGATTGCGTGATTTATTTGACCACAAGCACAGGTACAGAGCTTAAAGAGAGGATTTCAGCAGCCTGACTGCCAAGAAGCAGCTTATTGACACCACGGCGGCCATGCGATGCGATAACGATCAGGTCACTGCCTGTCTGCTTGGCGGCTTCAATGATGCCCTGCGCTGGCGACTGATTCTCAATGTGCAAAGTTTCGGCATGAACGCCTGCGGCTTTCGCCTTGGCTTTGGCTTTCAAGAGCAATTCTGTCGCCGCTTTGGTGATTGCCTCACGATATTCCTGAAAAGCAGCAGGGCTTGAGGCCCATTCTGCAGCAACCACGATCCCATAGGATGGCAGAAGCTCGGTCACAGAAACGAGCAGCACTTTCGAGCCAAACTTCTTGGCCAGCGCCACGCCCTGTTCAATGCCCTTATCGGCAAGTTCAGACCCATCGGTTGCAATCAGAATTGTCTTATACACGGCCCATGCCTCCAGTTTGCGATCACGACCCGATCATGTGCGCTCGTCGCAAAAAGAACATTGATGCGGATCAATCAGACGCCAAAAGCTTACAGACATAAGAGGCTGATCGAAAGAGCACGCGATCTGTTTTCACTTGAGCATTGCGCGATTTTCCAACAAATGATCATGCGCTTTAACGGCACGCAACAGCCTGGAATCTTCTTCTAGCAAAGAGAAATTTTTAGAATATAATTCCATTATTATCCAATCAGAAGCATGGAAGCAGCTATGCTTTTGCGCCATTTCCTCATAAACTTCGCCCTCAACAGAAGGAGATTATTCCATGAGCAAGCCACTTGGCGGAAAAAACGGTGAACCCGCAGGGCGCGGTCGCATCTATAATTCCATTCTCGATACAATCGGCAACACACCGCTCGTGCGCATCGACAAATTCGCCAAGGAAAACGGCGTTGAAGCCAATCTGCTGGTAAAGCTGGAATTCTTCAATCCGCTGGCAAGCGTCAAGGACCGCATCGGTCTGGCACTGATCGAAGCGCTTGAGGCACAGGGCAAGGCTGTTCCGGGAAAAACTGTTTTTGTCGAGCCGACATCCGGCAACACCGGTATCGCGCTGGCCTTTGCTGCCGCAGCAAAGGGTTACCGCCTTGTGCTGACCATGCCTGAAACCATGTCGGTTGAACGCCGCAAGTTGCTCAAGCTTTTGGGTGCTGAACTCGTTTTGACCGAGGGTGCAAAAGGCATGAAAGGCGCGATCACAAAGGCTGAAGAAATTGCTGAAGGCAATCCAAATGCGATCATTCCACAGCAGTTTGAAAACCCGGCAAATCCAGAAATTCATCGCCTGACGACGGCTGAGGAAATCTGGAACGACACCAATGGCGAAGCCGATATTCTGATCTCAGGCATCGGCACCGGCGGCACGATCACCGGCGTTGGTCAGGTCATCAAGGCGCGCAAACCGTCTTTCAAAGTGGTTGCCGTCGAGCCAAAAGACTCGCCCATTCTTTCCGGCGGAACACCCGGCCCGCATAAAATTCAGGGCATCGGTGCCGGCTTTGCACCAAAGACCCTCGACACAAGCATCTATGACGAAATTGTTACCGTCTCCAACGAAGATTCCTTTGCCAACGCCCGTCTGATTGCACGTCTTGAAGGCATTCCGGTCGGCATTTCTTCAGGTGCCGCCCTCACCGCTGCCATCGAAATTGGCAAACGTCCTGAAAACAAGGGCAAGAACATCGTCATCATCATTCCATCCTTCGCAGAACGCTATCTTTCAACGGCACTGTTTGAAGGCTTGGAATAAGCAAAAGCGCTAAACAAAAAGCCAGAGTGGTCACCCACTCTGGCTTTTCTGTTGCCTGAAACCAGAACGAAATTCTGGAACTAGAGCATTTCCATCAAAAGTGCGAACCGGTTTTTCGATTCTAATTGACCGTGCGTGCCGCGCAAGCCGGGCCAGGTCCGCGCATATAATGGCGCTCTGGCCTGTAGCTTGGTGCGACGAATTCACGGATGACATTAACGCTGTCACGTAGCTGAACGATAATGTTCATCGTCTTCACCTCATCACGAATTTGCTGCTCGAAAAATAATGCCCGATACTGAAACGTTTAAGCTCTGTTGAATGCTTTTCGCTTCCGAACATCTTAATGAAAACTTTAACCATTAAAGATGAATAACTCCTGAAGCGTCGTAGTTAAGGTTAAGTTAACAGTAAGGATATTCAAGTTTTCCACAGGCGTGGGAAATTAGACACAACTAAAAAAGCCGGTATCGAAATACCGGCTTTGGAGCAAACAAAGACTTGATCAGCGGGTCGGAACGGGATGCTCTCCGCGATAATCATAAAAGCCACGACCCGTTTTGCGGCCCAGCCATCCCGCTTCGACATATTTGACCAGAAGGGGACATGGGCGGTATTTCGAATCTGACAGGCCGTCATGCAGCACCTGCATAATCGAAAGACAGGTATCAAGCCCGATGAAATCGGCAAGCTGCAAAGGTCCCATCGGATGATTGGCACCAAGCTTCATGGCCGTATCGATGGCTTCCACACTGCCAACACCCTCATAAAGCGTGTAGATCGCCTCATTGATCATCGGCAACAAAATACGATTAACGATGAAGGCCGGAAAATCTTCTGCCACCGTGACGGTCTTGCCAAGCGCCGTCACAAAGTCCTTTGACTTGCGGAATGTATCTTCCTCGGTCGCAATACCGCGCACCAGTTCAACCAGCTTCATCAGCGGCACCGGATTCATGAAATGAATGCCGATGAAACGCTCCGGGCGATCCGTGGTAGATGCAAGGCGCGTGATGGAGATTGATGACGTATTGGTCGCAACGATCGCTTCCGGGTTCAGCACCGGGCAAAGCTGCGCAAAAATCTTGCGCTTGACGGTTTCGTCTTCTGTTGCGGCTTCAATGGCCAGATCGACGCCCGCCAGATCCTGCATGGAATTGGCGGCACGGATCAGTTTCATCGCATCAGCGCGCTGCTGTTCTTCGAGCTTTCCCGACGAGACCTGCCGCGCCATGTTGCCGTTGATGGTGGCAATGCCCTTTTCGAGCCTGTCCGCAGCCGCATCATGCAGCAGCACGTCGTAACCTGCCAATGCGCAGACATGTGCAATACCGCTGCCCATCTGCCCCGCGCCAACAATACCGACTGTCTTGATTGCCACAGTACCAACTCCTTCATGCCAAGCATTCACGCTTATAAAAACGCTCACCCACCAAGACAGCTATAGGCAGAAAATGCAAGACAATCACATTCGCCGCCCCACTCGCCATTGTCGCAGGACCAGAGCATTTCCAGCAAAAATGCATAAGTTTTGTTGCGTAAGATAATGCGATAAAAACGACTCGGAGCGTTTCGCGTGGGTCCATCAAAACGCGAAACGCTCTTAGAAGAAGAAAGCGGCAGGTCATCCCTGCCGCCTTTTAAATCAAAGCGCTTTTTCAAGCTCTGGCAGGATCGTGAAGAGATCACCGACGAGGCCATAATCGGCCACCTGGAAGATCGGTGCTTCTTCATCCTTGTTGATCGCGACGATCACGCGGCTGTCTTTCATGCCCGCCAGATGCTGGATCGCGCCGGAAATACCAACCGCAATGTAAAGCTCAGGCGCAACCACCTTACCCGTCTGGCCAACCTGCCAGTCGTTTGGTGCATAACCCGCATCAACTGCTGCACGGCTGGCACCAACCGCTGCGCCAAGCTTGTCAGCAACCGGCAGGATCACTTCCTCGAACTTTTCCGACGACCCAAGCGCACGACCACCCGAGATGATAATCTTGGCGGAAGTCAGTTCTGGACGATCACCGCCCGAAAGCGCATTTTCAACAAAGCGCGACAGACCCGGATCGCTCGCTGCATTCACGCTCTCAACCGCAGCCGAACCACCTTCGCCGGTAGCCGAGAACGAAGCCGTGCGCACGGTGATCACCTTCTTGGCATCAGTCGACTGCACGGTCTGGACCGCATTGCCGGCATAGATCGGACGCTTGAAGGTGTCGCTTGAGACAACTTCCATGATTTCAGACAACTGCATCACATCAAGAAGGGCTGCCACGCGCGGCAGAATATTCTTGGCCGATGTGGTGGCTGGTGCAATGATCGTGTCGTAATTGCCAGCGAGTTCAACGATGAGCGCTGCCACTGGCTCTGCCAGCTGGTTTTCCAGCGCATCGCCTTCAGCAAGCAGAACCTTGCGCACGCCGGAAAGCTTGGCAGCTGCATCAGCCGCAGCTTTTGCGCCCTTGCCTGCAACCAGCACATCGACGTCGCCGCCGATCTGTGCCGCGGCCGTCAGAGCCTTTGCCGTCTGATCAGAAAGGCTTGCATTGTCGTGTTCGGCAATAAGAAGAATAGCCATGTGTTTGTCCTTTCCGATTTCTTACAGAACGCCGTCAGCTTTGAGCTTCTCAACCAGTTCAGAAACCGAACCAACCTTGATGCCAGCCTTACGGCCACCGGGTTCTTCGGTCTTCAAAACCTTAAGACGCGGTGCAATATCGGCGCCAAAATCAGCCGGTGACTTTTCCTCGAGCGGCTTCTTCTTGGCCTTCATGATGTTTGGCAGCGAAGCATAGCGCGGCTGGTTCAGACGAAGATCAACGGTCACAATCGCAGGCAGTTTCACATCAATGGTCTGAAGACCGCCATCGACTTCGCGTGTTATCTTGGCAGAACCATCGCCCAGTTCAACCTTGGACGCAAAGGTTGCCTGACTCCAGTTAAGCAGCGCTGAAAGCATCTGGCCGGTCTGGTTGGCATCGTCGTCAATGGCCTGCTTGCCAAGGAACACGAGGTCTGGCTGTTCAGCTTCAACAACCCCCTTCAAAACCTTGGCCACGCCAAGCGGCTCGACAGTTTCTTCAACCTTAACCAGAATGCCGCGATCAGCACCCATGGCAAGAGCTGTGCGGATGGTTTCCTGCGCCTGTGCCGGACCAATCGAGACCACAACGATTTCCGAGACCTTGCCCGCTTCTTTCAGGCGCAGCGCTTCTTCAACTGCAATCTCGTCAAACGGGTTCATCGACATCTTGACATTGGCAAGCTCAACGCCAGAGCCATCACCCTTGACCCGGATCTTTACGTTGTAATCTACAACCCGCTTTACTGCGACAAGGACTTTCATCCGCGATTACCTCTTCAATGACTTTTGCGGCGCGACTATGCCGCCATGAATCTCTGCCCACATGTCAGAATCCGACATGAAAACGCTGCTGACACAAACGCCGTGAAACCGGCACCTCCCCGCAGCGTCAGGAACCGGACCGAAACCTAAAGACGGTTGACGTGCACGTCAATCACGGATGGGCGGCAATATCGATTTAAATGAATTTATTGTTACAGGTAGTCATTCCGTTTTCGCACTAACCCCGATCGCATCTGGTCCCTGTGATGCTTTCCACCATGTTTCGTCCTGCACGATCACAGGCATCCCAACTTCATAGCGTTTACAACCCCAATCTTGTGGGTTAGGAGAACCCCGTAAACATCCGGTCGCAGCCTACCCGGTCAAAACAAGGACTCAAACGATGAAAACACTCGTCATCTGCTCCGGCGGATTGGACTCTGTTTCGCTTAGCTATAAAATTGCGGCGGAACATCAGCTCACTGGCCTGATCTCTTTTGATTATGGCCAGCGGCACAAAAAAGAACTCGACTTTGCGGCCTCTTGTGCAAAGCGGCTCAATGTCCCTCATCAGATCATCGATATTCGCCCGATTGGTTCAAGCCTCACCGGTTCGGCCCTAACCGACGATGTTGATGTTCCTGACGGCCATTATGCCGAAGAAACAATGAAAATCACGGTCGTTCCCAACCGCAATGCCATTATGCTGGCAATTGCCTTTGGTGTGGCGGCAGCACAAAAAGCTGAAGCCGTGGCGCTTGCCGTTCACGGCGGCGATCACTTCATCTATCCCGATTGCCGCCCCGGCTTTATCAATGCTTTCCAGACCATGCAGGATCATGCACTGGAAGGCTATGCCGATGCCAGGCTGCTCGCGCCCTATGTGCAAAAGACAAAAAGCGACATCGTCGTGGATGGTGCGAAATACAAAACACCATTTGAGGCAACATGGTCCTGCTACAAAGGCGGTGCGCATCATTGCGGACGCTGCGGCACATGCGTGGAACGCCGCGAGGCCTTTCATCTGGCCGGGATCCAAGATCCAACGCTCTACGAAGATGCTGATTTCTGGCGTGCCGCCATCGAAAGAGGGGGTGCCTGATGTTTCGCATCACCAAGGAATTTCATTTCTCCGCCTCGCATCAGTTAACCGAACTGCCAGCCGATCATCAGTGTGCGCGGCTGCACGGGCACAATTACATCGTGGAAGTCGAGCTTTCCGCTTCGGTTCTCGATGACCACGGTTTTGTGCGTGATTATCACGAGTTGGCACCGCTCAAGCGCTATATTGATGATGAGCTCGATCACCGCCATCTCAATGATGTGCTTGGCCATAATCGCGTGACGGCGGAAGTGCTGGCATGTCATCTCTTTGAATGGTGCAAGAGCCGCTGGCAGGAAGTGACGGCGGTGCGGGTCAGCGAAACGCCAAAAACATGGGCTGAGTATCGGCCCGGACATCAGCCATGAAGATCGAACCCGAAATTCGCATCAGCGAGATTTTCGGCCCAACCATTCAGGGCGAAGGCGTATTAAGCGGCGAGCCGACTGTTTTTGTGCGCACGGGCGGCTGCGACTATCGCTGCGCATGGTGTGACAGTCTGCACGCTGTTGAAAGCCGCTTTCGTCATGACTGGAAGCCAATGAGCGTCGATGCAATCTGGCATGAAGTGACGGCACTTTCTGGAAAAAGCCCCATAACAGTGTCACTTTCAGGTGGCAATCCAGCCATCCAGCCTCTTGGACCACTGATCGATCATGGTCACGCGCAAGCCTATCGTTTTGCGCTGGAAACTCAGGGATCGGTGGCGAAAGACTGGTTTGCGAAGCTCGACACGCTGGTTTTAAGCCCAAAGCCGCCATCAAGCGGCATGGTAACGGATTGGGATGCGCTTGCCGCCTGCATTGATGCGGCAGGATCAAAGCCGAAAACAGTCCTCAAATTCGTGGTTTTCGACGATGCAGACTATGCCTTTGCAAAGGTCGCATCAGCGCGGCACCCGCATTTGGCCGTCTACCTTCAGCCGGGCAACCACACACCGCCGCCGCCCGAAGATGACAATGCCCGCATTGACATGGACGGCATCATGAACCGCATGGAATGGCTGGTCGACAAGGTAATGGCCGACCGCTGGTTTGAGGCGCATGTGCTGCCCCAGCTTCATGTGCTGATCTGGGGCAATAAGCGCGGGGTTTGAACTACCTGTTTTGTCCAGGCACCCACAACACATCCTTCGCGCCGTTTTCATTGACGGCGCGGGCAGCGACAAACAGGAAATCAGAGAGGCGGTTGATATATTGCAACGCCTCTTTCGAAACCACTTCGCCTTCGGTCTTTGCAAGCGCCACAATCAGACGCTCAGCGCGGCGTGAAACAGTACGTGCCAGATGCAGCGCTGCCGACGCTGCCGAACCGCCCGGCAGAATGAACGAGCGCAGTGGTGGAATATCGACATTCAGATAATCAATATCGGATTCCAGCCTTTTAACCTGTTGCTCAACAATACGCAGCGGTTCATAGCTTAGAGGCTGCCCATCATCCGGCGTTGAAAGGTCGGCACCAAGATCGAACAGGTCATTCTGGATACGCGCAAGCATCACATCAATATGCGTATAATCCACGCTCGTGGTATGAATGCGCACAAGGCCGATACAGGCATTGGTTTCATCAACCGTGCCATAGGATTCAACGCGCAAATCCGATTTGAGCCGCCGCGGTCCGCTCGTCAGACCTGTGGTGCCATCATCCCCCGTGCGGGTATAAATCTTGTTGAGCCTGACCATCTTATTGTCCACCCGTCTGGCGTGCGAAATAGACCGCTGCAACGATCAACACAATCGCGACAAACTGCAAAAGCACGCGCAACTGCATCATCCTGTTTGAAAAATTACCGTCGCCACCGCGCATCATATTGCGCAAGCCGATAATGAGCACAATCGCCACGGCAAACATCGCCACCAGAGCCGCGCCCTTGAACAGAACGTCCATTTACTTTCCTCCCATAATCCGCCGTCTTTTTTGGTCAAGACTGGTCGGACAGCATTTTATAGAGCCAGCGCGATGGTAGCAGGCGTCGTGCCAGAATACCCAGTTTCGCCGGTCGTGTAACGGCGTAATGCGGACGCGGGTTGTGCGCTTCCAAGGCATGCACAAGTACCGCGTAAACCGCTTCCGGGCCAAGCTTGTTTTTAGATTTTGTACCACCACCTTCAAGCTTTGCCATCTGGCGTTGGTATAATTCGCGATGCACGGAATGCTCAAGATCGATATTGGCCCGCGCATGTAAGGCTGCATTATAGGTAAATTGCGACGCAATCGGCCCGGGTTCAATCATAGACACCGCAATGCCTGAACCTTCGAGTTCCATGCGTTGCGCGAGCATCAACCCTTCGAGCGCAAATTTCGACGCCACATAAGCGCCACGCCATTTCATCGGCACAAGACCTAAGATCGATGAGCAATGCACGATACGGCCATGGCCCTGCGCGCGCATGGTGGGAATGATGCGGCGTGTGAGATCATGCCAGCCAAAGAAATTGGCTTCAAATTGCGCGCGCAAAGCATCCACCGGCAAATCTTCAACGGCGCCCGGTTGCGCATAGGCGCCATTGTTGAAAAGCGCATCCAGCTTTCCATCGGTTGCACGCAAAAATTGCTTGACCAGCGCTTCAATCGACTGTGGTTGCGTATAATCAAGATAGAAAGCCTCAATGCCTTTGGCTTTCAACGCTGCAATATCCGCATCTTTGCGCGCCGTGGCCAATACGCGCCAGTTGGCCCTATGCAAAGCCTCTGCACAATAAGCCCCAATCCCCGAAGAACACCCGGTTATCAGGATATTGCGCTTTGCATTTTGTGGAGCCATTGCTTTCTTCCTACAGTAGGATTTTGGCCAGAGTGCTTGATTCGCAAAAGGTTTAAAACAGTCCGCCCCTTGCATTTCCCAATTCGATACTAGATTGAAGGCTTTGAAATCCAATAAATGAGCCAAAGAGAGACAAATCTGCGGATGCGAAAAATACGGCGTTTTCTCCGTCAGATCACCTTCGATGTTTACGGGCATTTCAGCAGCGACGATGGTTGGGCCTTCGCCTCTCATATAGCCCTGTCAGGACTGATGGCGCTGTTTCCGTTTTTGATCTTTGCAACCACACTCGCCGGTTTTCTTGGCACCAAAGAATTTGCCAACAATGCCGTGCACGTCATTTTTGATATGTGGCCTTCCAATATCGCCGCTCCCATCGCCAATGAAGTGATGAATGTTCTGACCGTTCAGCGCAGCGGACTTCTGACGCTGAGTGTGATCGCCGCCGCTTATTTTGCCTCCAATGGTGTGGAAGCGCTGCGCATGTCGTTGAACCGTGCCTATCGTGTCAGCGACCAGCGCTCGATCATTTTCTGCCGCCTGCAAAGCTTAGGTTTTGTGCTGATCGGTACAATCAGCCTGATGGCGATCAGCTTTCTGCTGGTTCTGGCGCCGCTTGCCGTGCGGCTGGCAGAACAATGGTTTCCGGACATCGCACCTTTCACCGGAACAATCGCCATATGGCGCTATACGATTACTGTCATCGTTCTCGTCTTGGCGCTGTTCATCGTGCATATCTGGCTGCCAGCCGGAAAACGCCGCTTGAGCGACATTCTGCCGGGCATCGGCATCACGCTGATTGCATGGCTTGCTGCCGCAACGGCCTTTGCAAAATATCTCGAAACATTTGCCAATTACGTCACCACCTATGCAGGCCTCGCCTCGATCATGGTGGCAATCGTATTTCTCTATATGCTATCGGCAATCTTCATCATTGGCGCAGAAATCAACGCGGCCATCATGATTTTCCGCAAGCGCGAACAACAGCCCGGACTTATCGACGCAAAGTAGTCAGCGCCACGCCAAAGGTTGTCACAACCATGCCCGCAATCTGAATAGGCCCCAGTGTTTCGCCAAAAATCAGATAAGCCATGATCGCAGCGGTTCCGGGCACCAGATAGAAAAGCGATGCAACTTTCGACATCGCCCCTTCGCGGATCATCACCAGAAGTGCCAGAATTGCGCCGATGGAAATCGCCAATGTCAGCCAGACCAACGCAAAGATAAGCTGCGGCGACCAGACCATCACGCGTGTTTCAAAGGTAAAAGCACAAATCGCTGTCAAAGCGGCAGCAGCAATATACTGCACCGCCGTCCCAGTCTTCAAATCCGCCGCCGTACCAAAGCGTTTCTGCCAAACCGTTCCGGTGCTGATCGCCAGAACCGCCACAAATGCTGCCGCCAGGCTTTGCGGGTCGACGCCGCTGTGGCCAGAAAATTTCGGCCCCACCACCATTGCAACACCAACAAAACCGATCAGCAACCCCAGCCATTGCCGACCGCTTGCGCGCTCCCCCAAAAGAAGTGCTGCAATCAGTGTGGTCAGCATGGGCTGAAGCCCCGCAACAAGGCCCGACATGCCAGCCGGCAATCCGTGATGCACAGCCCAGAAAAGCGCTGAAAGATAAACGCCATGGATCAGACACCCGGCAATGGCTGCATTGATCAGCCCCCTGCCCTTCGGCCAAACGCTATGACTTGCCAAAGCCCAGAGGATCATGATGAGCGCTGCAATGGAAAAGCGCACCGCCATGAAGCTGAACGGTTCCGCATAGGGCATGGAAAGCCCGGCCCCGATAAAGCCAGTGGCCCAGAGCAGCACAAACATGATCGGGAAAAAGCGGGTGGCCATGATGCAGACTTTCTTGTTTTGCCTGCAATAGTCTTCCTCATGCGATTCCGCTATCGCATAAATCTCAATGCTGCGATCAATTTGCCAAATGCCGCAGTTCTGCCTATGAAACAGCATGGACGCTGAAAACAACACAATCCGCATTTTTGTTGATGCCGACGCCTGCCCGGTGAAGGCGGAAATCTATCGCGTGGCCGAACGCCATGGTCTGCCTGTTGTGCTGGTTGCCAACAGCTATATCGCCATCCCACGCGATGCAGAACGCGTTGAACGTGTCATCGTCTCGGACAAGCTTGATGCAGCAGATGATTGGATTGCAGAAAATTCCCGTCCCGGCATTGTCGTCATCACGGCGGATATTCCGCTCGTAAGCCGGTCCATTGAAAAGGGCGCATCGGTTATCGCACCCAATGGCAAAGTGCACACGGCAAGCACGATCGGCAACACGCTTGCAACGCGCAATCTGATGGATTCGCTGCGTTCTGCCGGGGAAGTTACACGCGGGCCAGCCCCCTTTTCACCCAAAGACCGCTCGGCATTCCTGTCGGCGCTTGAACAGGCCATTGTCCAGTTGAAGCGCGCCGGTTTCGTATCAGCTTGAGCGCATCGAAGCGGTCGCGACCCCTGCGCCAATCAGCATAGTGCCGCCTGCACGGTTGAAAATACGCAAGGCACGCTCATTGGCGAAGAAACGTCGCGCACGTGTGGCAATCAGCGCATAAGCAAAAGCATTGAGAAACGCCAGCGCGAGGAACGTGCTTTCAAAGACCAGCATCTGCGTCATGAAATCACGATGCGGGCTTAAAAACTGCGGCAGGAAAGCCACGAAAAACGTAATGCTTTTCGGATTGAGCGCCGTTACCAGCCACGCATGAAGCAGCATTTTGACCGGCTTCACCTGATCATGCCGCGCCTTGGCATTCATCGCGCCGCCGGATCGAAACAACTTTATGCCCAGCCAGATAAGATAGGCAGCCCCCATCCATTTAACCGCAGTAAAAACGGTTGCTGAAGCGGCAAGAAGTGCACCAACCCCCAGCATGGAAAGCGTCATGGCGGTGAAATCACCAAGCGCCACACCAATTGCCATCGGAAGGGCGGCCTTCCAGCCCTGCCCCAGCGCATAGGACACCACCAGCAAAACCGTCGGTCCCGGAATAATCAACATAACGATTGATGCGGCAGAGAATGCCAGCCAGACTTCCATGCTCATCGGCAATGTCCCCCTTTATGAGCATAAGGAAGCCACCAAACGTGAAACTTGTCTATCTAAAGTTTTTGTGCCGCTTCGATCAGCTTGATTGCATCCGGGCTATCCCACGGAGCCGGACCATTCATCGATGCTATCTGGCAGCCTTCTTTATCGACCAGCAATGTCACAGGAAGACCGAAAGCGAGATTTTTGCGCTTTAATTCATTGAAGCTCGACATGCTGGCATCGCGATTAAGGCTCAAGCTCTTCACGCCAATCTCTTCGAGAAACTTTTTCGGCTTCTCATCAGAGCCGGTATCAATGTTGATCGCGACGACATCAAAATCGCTGCCGCCCTTTTGAGCCTGAAGATGATCAAGCTCGGGCATTTCTTCGCGGCAGGGCGCGCACCATGTCGCCCAGAGATTAACAAGCAGCGTCTTACCCTTGTAATCGCCAAGTGTCATCTGCTTGCCGTCAGGGCCGGTAAAAGCGATATGGGCAACAGAAATAGGCTTTTCAGCAGCCCGCATCGCAGCAACACTACCCGTCGCCGCTGCATCAAGAGCTTTCAGACTATCGGCCTTCAACGCACATTGTGCGGAAGCCTCATCACTTTGAACGTAAACTTTGCTGACGGGTGCATTGCCAGAAGGCCGTTCCATCACGTATACCGCGCCTATACCGGCGATGACACCGGCAAGTGCTGCAAGAAGGACGATCTTCCGGTTTCCTGACTTTGCCTTATCGTTGTCTTTTGCCATCTCGCGTCACTTTCCCTTAGTCTTGCATCCGAGGCATACGAGCATGAGCGAACAAAAATCAAGCAATCAGATGTGGGGCGGCCGTTTTGCCTCAGGACCCGATGCGATCATGGAAGAGATCAATGCATCGATTGGCTTCGACCGCAAGCTCTATGCGCAGGATATTCAGGGCTCGCTCGCCCATGCTGCCATGCTTGCAAAGACTGGCATCATTGCGGCAGACGATCATAAAAAGATCGAAGAGGGCCTGAAAACCATCCTCAAGGAAATTGAAGAGGGTAAATTCACCTTCTCGCGCAAGCTCGAAGACATTCATATGAATATCGAAGCGCGCCTTGCCGACCTCATCGGTCCATCCGCCGGACGCCTGCACACCGCCCGCTCGCGCAACGATCAGGTGGCTGTCGATTTCCGCCTTTGGGTCAAGCAGGAGATGCAGAAAACAGCGATTGCACTCAAAGGCCTGATCGAAGCATTTCTGGAGCGCGCAGAAGAGCATGCTGCAACCGTCATGCCGGGCTTCACGCATTTGCAGACGGCACAGCCTGTCACTTTCGGTCATCATTGCATGGCCTATGTGGAAATGTTTGGCCGAGATCTGTCGCGCGTGCGCGATGCGATTGAACGTATGGACGAATCGCCTCTGGGTGCCGCAGCCCTTGCAGGCACCGGCTTCCCGATTGATCGTCACATGACGGCGCAGGCACTTGGTTTCCGCGAACCAACCCGCAACTCGCTTGATAGCGTTTCTGACCGCGACTATGCGCTCGAATTCCTGTCGCTTGCCGCCATCTGTGCGGGGCACCTGTCGCGTCTCGCTGAAGAAATCGTCATCTGGTCAACGCCGCAATTCAATTTCGTGCGCCTGTCTGATGCTTTCTCGACCGGCTCATCGATCATGCCACAGAAGAAGAACCCGGACGCTGCCGAACTGGTGCGCGCCAAAACGGGCCGCATCAATGGCTCGCTGGTAGCCCTTCTTACCATCATGAAAGGTCTGCCGCTCGCCTATTCAAAAGATATGCAGGAAGACAAGGAACAGGTTTTCGACGCTGCTGAAAATCTGGAACTCGCCATCGCTGCCATGTCTGGCATGATGCGTGACCTGACCGTCAATGTCGCTTCCATGAAAAAAGCCGCCGGTTCCGGCTATTCCACCGCAACGGATCTCGCTGACTGGCTGGTGCGCGAATTGGGCCTTCCATTCCGCGATGCGCACCATGTGACGGGCCGCGCCGTGGCTCTGGCTGAAAGCAAGCAGATTGACCTCGCAGAACTCACGCTCGCAGATCTTCAGTCGATCAATCCGGGCATTACCGATGCGATTTTCGGCTATCTGACGGTCGAGCAGTCGGTCAAAAGCCGCCAGTCATTCGGTGGCACTGCACCACAACAGGTGCGAAACCAGATTTCTTACTGGAAAAATCGCATCGCAAAGGCATAAGCTAACGATCGTGGTGAAATCGCTCCTGAAGGAGTGATTTCACTTTCAAGCATTTTGGGTTAGACCAGCCCCATAGGACAAATTCCGGGAACCAAAGCTGATGACAGGCCGCTCCGCCATTTCTTCCGTGCTTCTGATCGCAGCCCTTGCTGCCACTCTTGCCGCTTGCGGACGAAAAGGCCCGCTTGAGCCGCCGCCTGCGCAGATGATCACCAATGAACAGGGGCGCACGGTAGAGAAACCGAAGGAAGACAAGCCCTTCATCCTCGACAAAATCCTGTAATCCCCCATTCGGATTGTTTCCCGTGAATCATTTTGAATATCGCAACGGCGTTCTTCACGCCGAAAATGTAAGCCTGCCCGACATCGCAAAAGAAGTTGGCACGCCGTTCTATGTCTATTCGCGTGCCACGATTGAGCGCCATTTCCGCGTCTTCAGCGAAGCCTTTGCCGATATGGAAACGCTGGTCACTTACGCGCTGAAGGCCAATTCCAATCTGGCCGTGCTGAAAACGCTCGCCAAGCTTGGCGCGGGCGCCGACACGGTTTCGGAAGGCGAAATCCGCCGCGCTTTGGCTGCCGGTATTCCGGCGAACAAAATCGTGTTTTCCGGCGTTGGCAAAACCCCGCATGAAATGGATTTCGCGCTTCAAGCAGGCATTTACTGCTTTAATGTCGAATCCGAACCCGAGCTGGAAATCCTTTCGGCGCGCGCGCTCAAGGCTGGCAAGGTCGCATCCGTTTCGCTTCGCATCAATCCCGATGTTGATGCCAAGACCCATGCCAAAATCTCAACCGGAAAATCCGAAAACAAGTTCGGCATTCCCCGCGTCAAAGCCCGTCAGGCCTATGCACGAGCTGCAAGTCTTCCGGGTATCAATGTTGTCGGTATCGACATGCATATCGGCAGCCAGATCATTGATCTTGAGCCATTCGACAACGCTTTTGCGCTGATGGCGCAGCTGGTTGAGGAATTGCGCGCTGATGGTCACAATATCCGCCACGTCGATGTTGGCGGGGGCTTGGGCATTCCCTATCGCACCGACAACAACCCGCCGCCGCTGCCCGCAGCCTATGCGGAAATCGTCGCAAAGCACATCAAGCCGCTGGGCCTTAAAACCGTATTTGAACCGGGGCGTCTGATCGTCGGCAATGCCGGTCTTCTGATAACAGAAGTCATTTTCGTAAAAGAAGGCGACGCCAAGAATTTTATCATTGTTGATGCGGCAATGAACGATCTCATTCGCCCGACCCTTTACGAAGCTTTCCACGACATCAAGCCAGTCATGGAAGCCAAGGATAGTACCCCACGCATCCGCGCTGATTTTGTCGGCCCTGTGTGTGAAACCGGCGATTATCTCGGCCTTGACCGCGAAGTGGCAAAGCCTGCTCCGGGCGATCTGATTGCTGTCTGCACGACAGGTGCTTATGGCGCGGTTCTGTCGAGTACCTATAACAGCCGCCTTCTGATCCCCGAAGTGCTGGTGGATGGCGACCGCTATCACGTCATTCGCCCACGTCGGACCTATGAAGAGCTGCTTGCGCTCGATTCCGTGCCGGACTGGTTATAAATTAAAGCGAAAGCCTCGTCTTTGCCATGATGCGTGTTATTCTATGAACAACCCATAGGCGTTACACGCATCAGAAAGCCACGATGACAAAACAGAGAAAAGACAGCAAAGACTTGCCAGCCCGCAAGCGCGATGCGTTTTTCCGCCTGTTTTCCGGTGAAGGCGCTGCCCTGCGCCGCCTTCGCCTGCAAAATTTTCTGACAATCAGTTTCGAGCGCCTATGGCCACTCGTTCTGCCGCTGATTCTGCTGATTGCGCTTTTTGCAAGCTTAAGCTGGCTTGGGCTTTTTGCACTCATGCCGCGCTGGCTGCATCTGGGTATGCTTGGGTTCTTTGCCTTTGCAGCACTGGTTGCGCTCTGTCTGCCGTTCCGCTTTCGCCTGCCTGATGAAAATACCATCACCGCACGCATTGAAGATGTAAATGGCCTGATCCACGAGCCGTTGGCCGTGCAGACCAGCCAAATGGCGACCGGCAGCAAGGACCCTTTTGCCATCGCTCTCTGGCAGGAACATAAGCGCCGCATGGCTGAGCGGCTGAAAAATCTGCAATCAGGCGTTCCCCGCCCGCGCATTCCAGAACGCGATCCTTTTGCGCTGCGCGCAATTGTGGCGCTGCTGTTTGTGACCGCCTCTGCCTATAGTCTTAGCCCGAAAAGCGGTCGTATTGCGGATGCATTTCATATTCGCGCCGGTGGCACCACAGCCGTTGCGCGCATTGATGCATGGGTAACGCCACCGCAATATACGGACCGCGCGCCGGTTTTCCTCAGCACCACGACAGATGCGGCAGCCACCGCCAAACCCATCACCGTACCGCAGGGCAGCATCGTCAATATCCGGGTCATCGGTGGCCGTTCTGAACGGCTGACCACGACCGATTCGACCGGCCATCGCAGTGACATTCAGCCCGTTGCCGCCAAAGAAGGCGAAAACCAGCAGGACCTTGTCGATGGCAGCCGTAACTTCCGTTACGATCTGCAACAGGATCAGACGCTGATGCTGTCCGGCACCGATGCGCGCTGGAGTTTTTCCGTCACGCCCGACAATCCGCCAACCATCCATTTTACCAAAGAGCCGAGCCATGCGCTGAACGGCACATTGCAGCTCAGCTATGAAATTACCGACGATTACGGTGCGGCAAAAGCCTATGGCGAAATTGTACCCCTTAATATCGACCACGAAGACGAGGAAACGGTTCCTCTTTACGACGCCCCTGATCTGCCGCTTGCATTGCCGCGCCGTGGAACAAAAGAAGCGACAACATCCAAGGACCTGACCCAGCATCCATGGGCCGGTCAAAAGGTAGCGCTCACGCTGGTTGTGACCGATGCTGGCGGCAAGAGTGCGCGCAGCGAAACCAAGATCATCACCCTGCCCGAACGCCCCTTTGCCAATCCACTGGCCAAGGCCGTTGCCGAGCAGCGACGCATTCTCGCCCTTGACGCCACACAGCGCGACCATGTGCGCGATATGCTTTCAGCACTCATGATCCGCCCGGAAGAGACGATAAAGGACAAAGCCCATTACCTTGGTCTCGTCACCATCCGCACGCGGCTCAAGCTCGCAACCAGCGACGATTCCTTGCGTGATACGGCTGATTATATGTGGCAGGTGGCGCTTGGCATCGAAGACGGCAATCTGTCCGCAGCAGAACGCCGCCTGCGTCAGGCACAGGAAGCATTGCGCAGCGCACTACAAAATGGTGCCTCACAGGAACAGATAGAAAAGCTGACTGCGGAACTACGCAAGGCAATGCAGGATTTTCTGCGTGAATTCGCCCAGCGTCAGCAACAGAACCCCAATGCCCGTAATCAGCCAATGGACCCGAATGCCCGTTTGCTGACCGACAAGGATTTACAGCGCATGATGGACCAGATTGAAAATCTGGCGCGTCAGGGTTCGCGTGATCAGGCTGAACAGCTTCTGTCGCAGCTGCAAGACCTGATGAACAACCTTCAGATGGGCCAACCGGGCCAGCAGGGACAAGGTCAGGGCCAGGCCAATCAGATGCAGCAGCAGATGAACAAGCTGGGCGATCTGATGCGCCGCCAGCAGCAGATGATGAACGAGACCTTCAAACTCGATCAGCAGATGCAGCAGCAGCAATATGGCAATGGTGAAGGTGAATTCTGGGATGATCAGCTTCCCGGCGATAACGGCTCTATGGGAAGAGGCGAATCACAACAAGGTGGGCAGCCAAGCGA
Source organism: Brucella sp. TWI432 (assembly GCF_039674445.1). Lineage (NCBI taxonomy): Bacteria > Pseudomonadati > Pseudomonadota > Alphaproteobacteria > Hyphomicrobiales > Brucellaceae > Brucella > Brucella sp. TWI432. The sequence continues at coordinate 48,752 of NZ_JBDJNL010000008.1, forward strand.
TATACCGACAGATCTCGCTGAAGCCATGCGCAAGCTGCAACAGCAGCAACAGGCCCTTCAAGACGAACTCAAAACGTTCAACAAGGACCTCAAGGGCATGGGCATTGATCCCAATCAGGATCTGTCTGATGCGGACAAATCAATGGGCAATGCTGCCGATGCACTGGGCCGCAACGAAGGCTCGGAAGCAGGTGATCAGCAAGGCAGCGCGCTCGAAGCCCTGCGTCGCGGCGGCCGTGATATGATGAAACAAATGCAACAGGCCATGGGACAGAATGGTCAGGGCCAAAGTGGTCAAAATGGCCGTGATCCGCTTGGTCGTCAACAAGGCAGCAATGGTTTGTCCGACGGTGATGGCGTCAAGATTCCGGGCGAAATCGATATTCAGCGCGCACGCGAAATTCTTGACGAAATCCGCCGCAAGCTTGGCAACGCGCTGACGCCACAGATGGAGAAGGAATATCTCCAGCGGCTGTTGCAGTTCGATTGATACCAAAACAGCAGCTCGAAATTTGGTACTATTCCTTCACATGCCCGACATAAGGCAGTTGGCGGAAGGAATGTCCAACATCCATGCCATAGCCGACAACGAAATAGTCGGGGCATTCGAAAGCAACAAAATCGGCATCAAGATCGACCTTGCGGCGCACGCTCTTATCAAGCAGCACAGCAATGCTGACGCTGCGCGCACCACGTTCAATCATCAGTTCCCGCACGAATTTGAGCGTCTTGCCTGATTCGAGAATGTCATCAATCAGCAGCACATCGCGATCTTTTACATCGCTATCTATATCGCGCAGCAAACGCACTTCCGTGCTGGTCGTGCCCTTGCCATAGCTGGAAACAGTGATGAATTCGACATCCGGTTCAACCCCTGCATCGTGCATGGCGCGAATAAGATCGGCTGCGAAGATAAAGGATCCCTTGAGGATCGAAATCGTCAGAAGATTGTGAAAATCGCGCTTGGCAATCTCCTTTGCAAGCGCGAGATTGCGCGCAGCAATTTCCTCCGGGCTGAAAAGCACGTCAATGGTTTTGCCGCCGACCTGAGGCATCTGCTGCGTCTCCTGATTTTTAAGCATAAAATTGCTTTGAAAGGCACGCTCTATACCATGCTTTCGCACAATTGCACCATTTGCCATTTGATTGATTTGATATAGCGTGAATCCCATGCACACAGACATCATCGAACTGCGCTCTTTTTACGATACGACGCTGGGTCATCTGACTGAGCGCTCAATCCGCATGGCGCTGGCAGCGCTCTGGGGACGTGTGCCGGGAGAGCGCCTTGTCGGCCTTGGCTATAGTCTGCCTTATCTCGACCGTTTCAGCGCGGACACCGAACGCAGCTTTGCTTTCATGCCAGCGGGTCAGGGCGCAATTGCATGGCCAAACCCGGAAAAATCGGCGACCGCGCTGGTTTTTGATGAAGAGCTGCCTTTGCCGGATTCCTCCATTGATCGCATCTTGATGGTTCATGCGCTGGAATATTCGGAAAATGCCGCTGAATCGCTCAAAGAAATGTGGCGCGTGCTCGCCCCCAATGGCAGGCTGGTGATCGTTGTTCCCAACCGGCGCGGCGTATGGGCACGTCTGGACCGCACCCCATTTGGCAGCGGTCGGCCTTACAGCCGCACCCAGCTTATAACCTTGCTGCGTGAAGCCAATTTCAGCGTCAACACGATCAGCAATGCGTTGCATTTTCCACCTGTCAAACGCCGCTGGATGATGCGCCCATGCATGGCGGTTGAAGGATTGGGACGCAAGTTCTGGCCGCTTTTTGCAGGCGTCCTGGTCGTGGAGGCACAAAAGCGGCTTTATCAGGGGCTGCCTGTTGCACAACGTTCATCACGCCGCGTCTTTGTGCCGGTTCTGGCGCCACAGGGAACACCGGTCAGTGGCATGAGAAAAACCACGATGCAAGAACCCAAAAAATAGCGTTGCACGCTTTGACAGCAAGGTTTTTCTCGACTTGAACGCTGCGGCGGTTTATGCCCGCTGCGTAACCTTAACATCAGTCCTTTTGGCGGAGCCAAAATCATGACCAATATGCAAAACCTCTCCCGTCCCCAGCCTAAAGCCGGTCTGCTCGACATTGCAGCCTATGTGCCAGGCAAGGAACATGTTGAAGGCGTAGCAAAGGTCTATAAGCTCTCCTCCAACGAGACCCCGATCGGTCCCAGCCCTCATGCGGTTGACGCCTATCGATATTGGGCCGATCATCTGGCGATATATCCCGACGGACAGGCACTTGTGCTGCGCGAAGCCATTGCTGAATCGCAGGGCCTGAACATCGGCAATATCATGTGTGGCAATGGCTCAGATGAGTTGCTCGGCCTTCTCTGCCAGACCTATCTGGCACCGGGTGATGAAGCCATCATCACCCAGCATGGCTTTGCCGTTTATAAAATCCAGACGCTTGGCGCAGGCGCAACGCCTGTGACAGTGAAAGAAAAAGACGAGCGTCTTGATGTCGATGCGATCCTCGCTGGCGTTACAGAACACACAAAAATGGTCTTCATCGCCAATCCTGCCAACCCGACCGGCACCTATCTGCCGTTTGAGGAAGTGCGCCGCCTGCATGCCGGCCTGCCGAAACATGTCGTGCTGGTTCTTGATGGAGCCTATGCCGAATATGTGCGCCGCAACGATTATGAATCCGGCCTTGAACTGGTATCGTCAAACGAAAACGTCGTCATGACGCGCACCTTTTCGAAGATTCACGGCCTGCCGGGCCTGCGGATTGGCTGGATGTATGCGCCCTTGCACATCATTGATGCGGTCAATCGTATCCGTGGCCCCTTCAACATGAATTCGGCAGCCATTGCTGCGGGTGCAGCAGCAATCCGCGATCGCGCTCATGTGGAAAAATCGGCCGAATTCAACGAAAAATGGCGGTCATGGCTGGTTGAAGAATTCACAAAGCTTGGTCTTCGTGTCACCCCGTCAGTGACCAACTTTCTGCTGGTCCATTTCCCGGACGATGCCGAACATTCGGCAGACAAGGCAGATGCGTATCTTTCGAAGCGCGGCTACATCCTGCGACGCGTTGGCAGCTACGGCTTTCCCAATGCATTGCGCATGAGCATCGGCACGGAAGAGGCCAATCGCGGCGTTATAGCCGCTCTCACTGAGTTTTTAAAATAGAGCAATGTCTACAACCCATTTTGAGAAAATCGCGCTTATTGGCATCGGCCTTATTGGCTCGTCGCTGGCGCGCATCATCCGTCGTGAGGGACTGGCCAATCATATCGCCATTGCCACACGCAGTGCCGAAACACTCAAACGCGCCGAGGAGCTAAACCTCGGCGACAGCTACTTTACTGACAGTGCAGCAGCCGTCAAAGACGCTGATCTTGTGATCATCTCGGTGCCGGTGGGGTCGTCCGGCACCGTTGCAAAACAGATTTCAGCACATCTGAAGCCCGGTGCCATTGTCACCGACGTCGGCTCGACAAAGGCATCGGTAATTGCGCAGATGCAGCCGGAATTGCCCGGCAACGTCCACTTCATTCCGGGCCACCCGCTGGCCGGAACGGAATATTCGGGGCCCGATGCGGGTTTTGCAGAGCTGTTCACCAATCGCTGGTGCATTCTCACGCCCCTGCCTGACACGGACCAAACGGCCATCGATAAGCTTTCCGCCTTCTGGACGGCCTGCGGCTCGCGCCTTGACCAGATGGACCCGCAGCACCACGATCTGGTGCTGGCCATCGTCTCGCACCTGCCGCATATCATCGCCTATAACATCGTTGGCACAGCCAGCGATCTGGAACAGGTCACAAAATCGGAAGTCATCAAATATTCAGCTTCCGGTTTCCGTGATTTCACACGTCTGGCGTCATCCGATCCGACCATGTGGCGCGATGTCTGCCTGCATAACAAGGATGCAATCCTTGAAATGCTGGCGCGCTTTTCGGAAGATCTTGCATCGCTGCAACGCTCGATCCGCTGGGGCGATGGCGACGCACTCTTCGACCTCTTCACGCGCACGCGTGCTATTCGTCGCAGCATCATCGATGCAGGTCAGGAAGTCGACGCGCCAAACTTCGGCCGTCAGGCAGCGAACCCGCCAAAAGGCTAAGGCTACAGACTGGGCAACCGGCCAAGCGGAATAAATCCGGCACTGGCTTTTCCCTTGCGAACGGCAATCTCGATAACGGGATTGCCGTTTTCGTCTTTCGGCATGGCAGAAAGAGCAAACAGAACAGTCGCGATATTGCCGCCCTGCTCCGGGAAAACCGTCTGTCCAGCCTGCGCAAAGGATTGGGGATTGATCATCGTAACCTTAAGGTCCGCATCAATCTCCCCTTCCATATCGATCGAAAACGGTCCTGAAACCGAAAGCATGGCACCATTGGGCATCGATAAGAATGCCTGATTGATCAAGCCGCTATGGCCGCGCATGCGCTCATTGAACGGCGACGGGCTGGGAGCCAGGAATGTTGCGGCATTGGCAACTTCCATATCGACCAGACCATCAATTTCGGGGCTTTTGGCATTGCCAATAACGGATGGCTCAAGCTTCAGCGCCGCAAAACGTCCATTGATCTTAAGCTGGTCATCTTCGCTGCTCATGCGGAAATTCATCTGCTCAAGCTTGCTGATCTGTTCCGTTTTCGTGGTTTCGGTTCGCAAGCCGACCTGCACATCGCGCGCATTCAACTCGATCTCGGTCGGGAAGGGTCGTTCAAGACGCGTGTTGGAGGTGAATGTATTCCAGTTGACTTCAAGCGGCTTGATACCGGGAAACTCGACAAAGGCCGGACCAGTCAGTGCATTGCTGAGCGAATACGGCGCATAGACCGGTGAACCGGACGTAAAGCGACCGGCACGCAATGACATGCCTTCAGAGGGCTTCTGCCATGAGACGCTGGAGCAAATCACATTCACGCGCAACGGATAGCCGCCCATATGCAGATCTTCGCAATGCACGCCGACACCCTGCGAAGCAAGCTTGGCCATATCGGCCTTGGCGCGCGCTTCAATCTTGCCTGCCACATAGAACCAGCCTGCCGTATAGGCAGCAACCAGCACAAGGACGATAACCGCAATCGTGATTGGGCGCTTTCTGGATTTCTTGTATTCAATTCCAGCATGCACCATCGAAAAAGCCCCGTTTCATCATAAGTATCGGACGTATCGGAACACGTCACCAATACGCATAAACGATTATATCTGTTTCTGTTCCCGCCAAGTGGTGTTCATATTATGGCAGGAATGAGTCATGCAAAGTTTCGCCGAATAAAAAAGAGCTATATCCTGAGAATCCCGATAAAAACTCGCCATAATAGAACATATATTGATGTCCATCATGACAATGCAGACCGACGAACAACGAATGAACGATTTCTGGGTATTTGGTTACGGCTCATTGATGTGGAGGCCGGGCTTTGCGCATGTGGAAACCATGCGTGCACGCCTGCATGGTTATCGTCGCAGCCTGTGCATCTATTCACACGTCCATCGCGGAACACCAGACCATCCCGGCCTTGTGCTGGGACTGGATGCAGGAGGGTCGTGCCTTGGCATCGCTTTCCGTGTTCCGGGCGATATGACGGAGGAAGTTATGGTTTATTTGCGCGAACGCGAAATGTCGAACAACGTCTATCATGAAAAATGGCTTGGCCTGCGCCTTGCTGATGGTCGCGACGTGAAAGCCGTAACCTATGTTGCAGACCGCCGTCATACCCAATATGCGGGATCACTCACAGCGCAGGATGCGGCAGCAATCGTCGCCACGGCGCGTGGCGAATCCGGCGCCAATGTCGATTATGTTGCAAACACGCTCGAACACCTGCGCAATATGCGTGTACGCGATCCGGCGCTGGAGCATGTGACAGACCTTGTGCGCCAAAACATTGAAAACCATAAGCGTGATGAGCGCTGATTGTTATTTTCTACGACAAGTTCAGATTTCGAAGGAGCAGGCCATAGTCCCGGACTGAAAATTTGAACTGAACGATGCCTCAACCCTTGTTCTCGCCCAATGCAACCGCTACATCTCGGCAGGCTTTCAAGGAGACTATTTTTATGATCGCATTTTTTCGCACCATTGATTTGGCGCTCGATATCTACACGTGGATCATCATCGCAAGCGCCGTTTTCTCATGGCTCTATGCGTTCAACGTGGTCAATTCTTCCAATCGGTTTGTCGCATCCATCGGTGAATTTCTTTACAAAGTCACCGAACCGGTTCTGCGCCCAATCCGCAATATCCTGCCCAATCTCGGTGGCATCGATATTTCACCGGTCGTGCTTTTGCTGATTATCTTCTTCATCCGCCAGTTTATGTGGACGACGCTGCTTCCGGCCCTTCTGTAAGAGGCCGACAACGTACCCAGCCAACTAAAACGCCCGGACTTTCATCCGGGCGTTTTTGTTTAAAACATATAAGAGAGATTACTTGCCCTTGGCGCGTTCAATCGCTTCAACGATGAACTTGCGCGCGTAATCTTCATCACCCCAGTCACCGATCTTCACCCACTTGCCAGGTTCCAGATCCTTATAGTGCTCGAAGAAATGCGCGATCTGCTTGAGCGTGATTTCCGGAAGATCGGAGTAATCATGCACCTTTGCATAACGCTGCGTGAGGTTTGGCGAAGGAACGGCAATAATCTTCTCGTCCTTGCCGGAATTGTCTTCCATGACCAGAACGCCGATTGGGCGAACATTGATCACGCAACCAGGGATCAAGGGACGGGTATTGCAAACCAGAACGTCGATCGGGTCGCCATCTTCCGAAAGCGTGTGCGGCACGAAGCCGTAATTGCCCGGATAGGTCATAGGCGTATAGAGGAAACGGTCCACAATCAGGGCGCCAGCCTTCTTGTCCATCTCGTACTTGATCGGCTGTCCGCCGACCGGCACTTCGATGATCACGTTGACGTCTTCTGGCGGATTGTTGCCGATGGAGATAGCATCAATATTCATGATGGGTCCTTTCGTGTCGCGCTCTGATAACGGGTTTCATGATTGCGTGCAAGAAAAACGAAAGTTCAACAAAACGCGGCGAATTGTCGTTCTCGTCAGACGAAACAGAGCGGATGGGGATGATTGGGTTGTTGTGAGGATTATTCACCAAGCTCTTTAAGCCGCTGAACGGCTGTCGGTGGCATCGGCGGAGCATTTGCGTCACGGCTTGCTGCGACCAGAAGGTCATCGCAGGCGTTTTCCGTCGTCTCGATCAATCGACGCAGGAATTCTTCTTTCTCAAGCCCTGCCGGGATCAGCGGCAGGACGCGACAACGAATGGTTCCCGGAAAACGCAGGAATTTACGGCGCGGCCAATAAAGTCCGGCATTATGCGCAATCGGCAGAACCGGAAGGTTGAGCGCTTCATAAAGATGCACAATGCCGTATTTGTATTGCGGCGGCGCACCGGGCGAGCGACGCGTCCCTTCAGGATAGATAAGAATCTGGCGGTCCTCAGCGATCGCCTTCTGAGCCCCCTTGGTGATGGAATGCAGCGCTTTCACGCGTGACCCGCGGTCAACGGGGATCATCTCCATCTTGGCAACATACCAGCCAAACAGCGGTATGCGCATAAGCTCACGCTTGAGAATGAGCACCGGATCGTCAAGCTGCGGCAAAAAAGCATACGTATCCCACGCCGACTGATGCTTGGGCGCTACAATATAAGCACCGTGCGGAATATTCTCGAGGCCTTCGATGACATAATCGGTGCCAGCGATATATTTCTGCAGCCACAGATTGACCCGTGCCCAAAGTTTGGGAACGATCCACGCCTTCTTGCGTGGGAGCAAAAAATAGAACGGCGTATAAAGGATCATCTGCAGCAAAGTGCAGATGTAAAACGCCAGATTGAATAAGACGGAGCGCAGATAGAGAAGCATCGTATCGGCGAGAACCTTTAGAGCATGTCCAGCAAAAGTGCGTAGCGGTTTTGCAGAGGAGAATGCGTAAAAACAAAAAGCTTTCCCATGAAAGCTGCGGAAACCGATATATCAGGAAGTTTTGGATTTTCCATCAGGAAATCCCGCGACACAATGTTCAATTCTGTATCAGCCAAACAGCCTATCCAAGATCTTCGCTCCACCCACACGCATGGCTGCTCCGAGATATTTCACATATTCAATGAACAGAACCCGCAGCGTGTCGCCCTCGGCAACCCAGCTATGGGGGCGACTTTCGGTATTGACGACCGGATAAGGAACAAATTCCACATCCTGCATACGATAGGACATTTCAAGAATGCTGCGCGGGATATGGTAATTATTGGTGACCACGATGACGCGATGATAATTGTTGTTGCGAATCCAGCGCTCGCTCTGCGTTGCATTGCCCACCGTGTTGAGTGCGGACCGGTCGAGATCAACACAGCAATCAAACAGGCTCTGGTCGAATTGCGTGGCACGCTGCAAGGATTTTTCAGTGGTCGATGGATGCACGCCGCTGATCAGCAAGCGCTTGCCCTGCTTTTCTTTGAGAAGGTCAAGCGCTGCCTTTATGCGTGACTGACCGCCTGTCAAAACCACAATGGCATCAGCCGATTCTGCTATCACCGGTGATTGCATGCTGGTGACTTTCTCACTGAAGGCAACAAAGCCGATCAGGAAGGCAACAAGAGCCAGAAAAAGAACAATGGAAACCGGCTGAAGTCGTCGAAATACACGCATCAGGACTGACCACAAAAATTTACCCACCACAGGCGCAAGAGCCGGTGGTGCATCCGTTGTATGGCTGCGGCGCCACACCACAACACCCGTTGCCGAATCACGGGCAACAGCGCCGGAATGGCTTTTTGCGTCTCTGCCTGCCTCTGCATCTGTACTTTCTGGATACCCTGCCAATGCCGTCTTCTGAAAGTCGCGTGTATTTCGCTTGTTATCATAACCATCATTGCGGCGATAACTCGGAAACTTACCGGAAATTCGCATCTTCCGGCCGCTACTGGCAAAAAAGACAGTCATTCGGCACGCACCCCCGGACCGTCCATCGTGGCAAGCTGACGAACAACCGTCAAACGACTGGTCAGCATGGTCAGCACACTCACCAGAAGGATGATCGCACCCACGCCAATATAGCCATCGCGGCCAATGGCGAAATTGCCAAACATCGCCGCTGCCTGATCACCGGCAGGTGTCGCTATCTGCCGGGATGCCCACCATGAAAACACAAGGAAAACCAGCATCGCGGCCATTCCGCCAAACAGCGCGCCTTTCAGGGCTGTGCGGAAAAAATGCCATTCAAACTCACGCGCAACGAATTTCGATTCGGCACCGATGAAATGCAGAACTTCGATAATATGCCCATTGCCGGACATGGCACCGCGGGTTGCAAAGATAACCGTCAGCACTGTCGCCGCAATCACCAGCGACAACACACCGGTCCCGATCAGCACTGTGGTGTTGGCCATCGAAACCAGCCTGTCGACCCATGTGCGATGATCGTCAAAACTCGCACTTGGAATGGCGCGGGTGATTTCCGCCCGCATGGTTTCAAAATCCGGTGGTGAATTTTCGTCAATCGTCACGACAACCAGACGCGGCACTGGCAATTCATCGATATTGAGTCCGCTGCCAAGCCAGGGCTCAAGCAGACGCGCCGTCGCATCCTTGTCGATGATACCTGTGCTTTTCACCCCGGCAAAACCGCGCGCGATGGTGCTTGCATCCTGAAGCGCCTTTTCCATATCAAGACCATCGACTGGGCGGATCTGAATGGTCGCCTCCCGCGCAATCTGGCTTTGCCATTGCGCAGCCGACGCGCGCACCAGCGTGACACCGCCAAGGGTGAGACAGGCAAGGAAGGTCATGATCGCAATCACCGCAACCAGCGCCGTGCCAGTTACGCTTCCATCGGGTACAATGGGGCTTGGCCCCTGACGCTTTCTGCGTTTACCGATGCGCACCAGCAGCATATCCTTGAGATCCTCAAAGCGTATGCGCACATCATCCATCATTTTGCGGAAAGCATTGAGGCGGTGTCTGCCAGCATCAGTCATAAATATCGAGCCGCCCATGTTCGAGAATCATGCGCCGCGCATTGACCTGTTCCATCAGGGAAAGATCGTGCGTTGCGATGATGACCGCAGTTCCGGAGCGGTTAAGCTCGGTGAAAAGCCGCAACAAACGCTTGGCGAGCGGCGGATCAACATTGCCGGTCGGCTCATCCGCCAGCAGCAGTTCCGGCTGATCAATCAGCGCGCGTGCAATCGCTGCACGCTGTTTTTCACCACCCGAAAGAACAGGCGGCAGCACGTTCATCCGGTCACCAAGCCCGACCCAGTGCAGAAGTTCTTCCACCTCATGACGATAGGTCGCTTCCTCCTTGCCACGCACACGCAACGGCAACGCAACATTCTCATAGGTTGTCATATGGTCGAGAAGACGGAAATCCTGAAATACAATACCGATGCGTCGACGAAGAAGAGGCACCTGCTTGTGATCAAGACGCGCAACATCCTTGCCAAAAATATTGATAAGCCCGCGCGTTGGTTTCAGCGCCATGAACAGCAGGCGCAGCAAAGAGGTCTTACCGGCACCCGAAGGTCCGGTCAGAAACTGGAAGGAACGCGGCGGAATATGGAAACTGACATCCTTGAGGATCTCTGGCCCCATGCCATATCTCAGGCCGACATTCTCGAAACGTATCACCGCTGTGCTTCTCTAAATTGTCCGCATACTGATAAGGCTGCGGATGAAATCGATATCAGAATGACCTTTAACCTCCATGGTTAATGTGAGGTTAATTTGAAGTGAATTCGGGCAGAATCATCTATAAAAATTGCGCGCGCATTGTGTTTTTATAATGCAGAACATTCAGGCAAATATGCGGACAGGCGCAACAGAACATGATGCGCCAAAGCCTGCATCGGCTTTAAGCACATCCCAACGCGTCAAATCTGCAAAAAGACTTATTCCCAGCAGCCGAGATGGCGACCTTTAAGATTATGGGCATCGATGTCCGTTGCAAGACGAGCATCTTCGCGCAGAAGGACCATGGCCGTTCGCTGCTTGAGATCGATCCGCTGCCAACCGGCACATTCTGTCGGCATGGCAGGCCTGCTGTCGATCCGAACGGTTTCAGACCATGCCGAGGCGGCACAACCTGACACAACCGCACCCAGGGCAATAACCATCACGGATTGCAGAATCAATCTGCATGTTCGTGCCTCAGATTGAATATTCAAGGCTGGCAACTCCCTCTAATGCCCACGAAACACCCGCTTTGCAAAATACATTTTCATCGCAATCAGCTGCATGAAAATCACTTATAGCGTGTGTGCACGCACCCCCGCAATATGCAACACACGCGATCACAGCGATTTAAATTAAGGCCGTAAAATGGCCAATTTAAGGGCTGTTCAGGGCTATTTTTCACGATTTACGCTATTAACAGCGATTTCTAATATAAATGAAATTCAGTCCGTAACTTACTATCGCCCCTTCAATATAAACGGACGCTAATAAACTATAATAAAAACATAACACATTTTATGTACCAAAAAATTTGGATATATATTTATAGATATGAATCACATTGGCATTTATCACTGCAACAACACAGGGGCTTCCATGTTGAACAAACTGTCTGCGGAATTTTTTGGAACGCTCTGGCTCGTCTTCGGCGGTTGCGGCAGCGCAATCTTCGCGGCAGCCTATCCCGAACTCGGCATTGGCTTTGCGGGCGTCGCTCTTGCATTCGGTCTCACCGTGCTGACAATGGCTTATGCTGTGGGAGGCATTTCCGGCGGCCACTTCAATCCGGCCGTATCGCTCGGCCTTATGGTCGCAGGGCGCTTTCCGGCCAAAGACCTCATCCCATACTGGATCGCACAGATTTTGGGCGGCGTGGTTGCGGCAACCATTCTCTACCTGATCGCAACCGGCAAAAGCGGTTTCACGGTCGGTGGCTTTGCATCCAATGGTTATGGCGAACTTTCACCCGGCGGCTACAGCCTCACATCGGCACTGATTGCCGAGACCGTTTTGACGGCATTTTTCCTGATCGTCATTCTGGGTTCGACGTCTTCATCAGCCCCATCGGGATTTGCGCCGATTGCCATCGGTCTGTCTTTGACGCTGATCCATCTTGTGTCGATCCCGATCAGCAATACGTCGGTTAATCCAGCCCGTTCATCAGCCGCAGCGCTGTTTGCTGAAACCGGCGCAATCAATCAGCTCTGGCTGTTCTGGGTCGCACCGCTGATTGGCGCAGCCATCGGTGCAATCATCTGGAAAGGCCTGCTCGGCAAGGACTGATCAGTCCCCTGACAAATCTGTCCCGAAAACCAGCCTCTTCGGGACAGATATCAGAGCAGTTACGGCAAATGCGCAAAGTGCGGAGCAATCCGCGCACGAAAACGTTGTATCAGGCCTGAGGCGCAGCTTTGTTTCCAGCCTGAACCTGCGCTTCAATCTGGTCGCGATCCTCGGCCTTGATGCCGATAAGCTCCGCCACACGCCACATCACATCCACCTCAACTTCGCTGGCAACACCGTCCGCATAGACGATGTTCCACATCAGCGCGATGAAATCGAGACGCGCCTGATAGTCGAGATGGCGTTTGAGAACAGAGGTGAAATCCGACAGGCTGATTGATTCCTGATCGGCTTCTTCGGCAGCACGAATGAGCTGTTTGAGTGCATCGCCCTTCAAACCATATTTCTGCGAAAGCATGGTCGAAAGCTTGGCGCGCTCCACTTCACGCGCATCCCCATCCGCATCCATGATGTGAAACATCAGTGCAGCGGCAGCCAGTCTTGGATCATCCTCGGAAAATTTCTCGCCGCGCTCTCGCAAACCATTGCCCGGCAACTCTTTTAAAAAATCCAGCAGACGATCGAACATTCACCCTCACTACAGGAACAGTTTCGACAAAATAGCGCATCCCGAAAAACGTGAAACGCTCTTTAGAAGCATTGAAACTAGCGAGATGGTTGCAAGGCACAAGACGGCAAAGCGCCTTGGCTGCGTTTCAGCAGCGCAAGGCGGTACAAGCGTGGTGTTTGAGCAACAATATTGGGGTCAGAAGAGGCGCAAACCATTGTTCTGGCTCTTCTGAGCGGCCTTGTTTTCATCCACACCGGGATCGTCAACAACAATATGACCGGGGCGTTTCTTGTTGTCATCTTCGATGTCGGGGTCAGCAACATCCAGAACGGCTGGCTTCTCAACCTGCTTAATTTCAGGCTTAACCGGCTCCGGCTTTATCTTCACCGGTTCCGCATCCGGCACAACAACTTCCGCCTCAACCACATCTTCGAATTTCGGCTTTAGCGCATGTTTCTCAACCGGAACGATTGCCTTGCTTTCTGGGCTGCTGTCAGCAACAGCCTCAGCGATTTCCGGCTTTTCCACTTCAATCACCGGCGAAAGGTGCTCGACTGGCACTTTCCATTCAAAGCTATTCAGGCGACCTGTGAGCGGAGACACCGGTGACCATTGCTCAGACACATAGCCGTCTGCCGTCCACGCCGGATCACGCGGCGCTTTAACCGCCTGCGCAAGCCACTGCCGCACCTTGCCCTGATCGCCCGTTTCGGCCTCTTCAATATCTGCAAGCAACAGATAAGCGCTTTCGCGCGGCGCGCCGCGCAAGACCTGTTCGGCATTCTCACGCGCCAAGCGATACTCACCCGCCTCATAGGCGGCACGCGCCAGCGCAAGGCTGCCCTCCGCGTTGTTGGAGCGTAGCGCCACCAGATGCTTTGCCCGTTTCAGGCGATCCTGAACCGTGTCGCCGGCCCGGCCATAAACATAAGTCGAAGCAATATCGGGATGCGGCGAACGCTTCCATGCCGCTTCGAGAATTTTAGAGCCCTTGCGCACTTCGCCATCGGCAAACAGCGCACGCGCTGCAACAACCGCCGCAGGCACCAGATCAGGAGCCAGCTTGTTGGCTTCAAGTGCATTCGCCTTGGCTTGTGCATGGTCGACATCGATACTCGCCATGGCCTTTGCCGTGAGAAGCGCTGCACGCTCCTTTTTCACCACGTCTTTTCCATGCGCCAATGCCTGCTTGCGCGCATCAACGAGCTTCAAGGCACCATCCCAATCGCCATCCGAGCAAAGCTGCCCCATGACAGCAGACGATGCCCACTCAAGCTGCGGCGCTTCTTTGACGGCTTCCGCCGCATAATGACGAGCGGCCTCACGCGCACCGACTCGTTGCGCTTCGATATAAAGGCCCCTCAAGCCCAAAAGCCTGGTTTCCGGGTCCTCAATCATCGCTTCAAAGCCCTTGCGGGCGTCATCCGTGCGCCCTTCCAGCATGGCCGTCTGGGCTTCAAGAAGCTTGATCAGCGGTTCCTGATCGGAATTGAGCAGCTTCGCTGCTTGCTTCGTCATGCGGCGCGCAGCTTCCGCATCCCCGGCGCCAGCGGCGATCAGCCCGGTCGAAAGCGACTGATAACCCCGATCACGGGTGCGCGCACGAAAATGCCGGCGCAGTGTGTAGGGTGACTGGATAATGCTTTTGATCAGCCACCAAAGGATTAAAATTGCAGCAACAAGTGCCACAACACCGGCAGCAGCGGTAATCAGCGGCACATTGTAATGATTGCCTGCAAAGGTGACATCAAGTTCGCCGGGACGATCCGCAAGCCACGAAAAGCCAAATCCCAGAACAACAACGATAGCGAAGTAAAGAATCACACGCAGCATGGACGCCTCCCTAATTTGGCGCCGGAGCGTCTGTTGCGGTCTTTGGCTTGAGGCTTTCGCTCACAAGACGCTGGATGAGCGCGTCGGCATCACGCCGTGCCTTCATCTGGCCTGCAAATTCTTCCGAAACAGCCTTGGCATCGGCAGGCAACTGCTCCCATTCCGAAACCGCACGCTCAAGATCACCAGCCTGTAGTGCTGCTTCCATACGCGCCGTTATCGGCCCGACACCTGTTCCGCTGACATTACCGGCGACAGGGCGCACACTGACAAGCCCTTTGGCGCTGGCAACCAGCTGATCCCAGATCCCCGCATCGGCAGGCAGCTTGTTTTCCGTGGCGATGATCGTGTTGGCAACAGGCCCAAACCATGCATTGAGATCGGCAATCGTCGGCACGCCTTTGTCGGCAAAAGCCGCCAAATCTTCAACGGATGTGCCCTGCGGAGCAACCGATGTAAAGGTATCAAGCTCGGCCCTGAACGATCCGCCGCGATCAATCGCTGTCTTCAACGCATTGGCTGCAATCAATACCGATGCATCGGGTTGGCGTGCGCTTTCACTCACTTTGTCCTGAAGCGATACAAGCTTTTGTTCAAGGTTCGAAATCGTGCCGCTATTGCCGGAAACGCCCGCCGCGGCCTGATCGGCTTGATTCTTCGCGTGACTGAGCTGCTGCTCAAGCGATGCAAGCCGTTCGGTCAAAGCTGAAACATCGGCGGAAACCGCCGTGCTCTCGCCTGCCTTTGGCAAGGCCGCAATCTGCTGCTGAACCTCCGTCAGGCTTCCGGCAACGGCTTCCGCCTTGATCTCAGCCGCTTCGACATTCTTCTGCAAATCGGCAAGCTGAGTTTTGCTTGCAGCATCGAGCGGCGCAGGCACTGGATTGCTGCGCAAATCTGCAATCTGCTGCTCAATATGCGCAAGCTGCTCTGCCGTCACACGCGCGCCCGGCGAAGGCACGACATTGCCCCATTGCAATCCGAGCAATCCGGCCAGCGCAATCACACCACCCGCAACACTCGCCAGAAGATAGGCACCGGTCGATCCGGATTTCTTTTCATTCACAGGCGGCACCGATGCGCCAGAACGGGGCATATCTTTCGATACGTCCGGCTTAACACCTGCGGTAAAGGGCGGCTTTTCCACTTGGGGCCCTGTTTTTGAGGCTTCTGGTTTTGGAGCGCTCCCAAGCTTGGGATCGGCTTTCTGAGAAAAATCCCCGACAGGTTCGGCTTTGGGTGTCGCTTGAGCCGTCTTGTCTTCATCGACGCGTTTAACATCTGACGGATCAAGATTGATCGTCACAGGCTTGGTTGCCGGTTTGGAATGTCGCGGAGTGCCGGATTTCGCCATGGGTCCTCTCGTATTCGCCTATCAGGTGCTTCAGAGCTTATCAGATAAAATCGTCAGATGAAGGAAGGTTGCCCGGAAAAGAGTCAAAGTTTGGAAAACAAACGAAAAATACCACGCTCATCCGGATGATCGGCAACAAGCCGCCTCGCCTGCCATTCCTCTGGCAGCATACGGCCAACACGTTCAGAAATACAGAAAAACCGGGTTTCAGCATCCAACTGCGCATGAAATTGCAACTGAAATTTCTGCATTATTTCCACAAAACGCTGTGCAGCAACTGCGGAGTAGAGCAGCACCGCGACAAATGGACCGTCCTTGAAAAGCGCACTGATTTCATTGGCTGAATAATCAATTGCCTCAATATCATAGACATCACAGACCTCCATATTGAGCCCGGCCTCTGAAACCCTGTCCTCAAATATGGACTGGCGCACACGACCGGCAAGATAAAGAAGTCTGGCACTTTTCGGCAGGCGCCCGGCAAGCGTTGCAGCCAGATGCACCGCATCACCACCGCCTTCGATCACAGTCTGAAAGCCCGCGTCCTGCGCTGCCCTTGCTGTGCCTTCGCCCACCGCAAACAAGGGCAATGCCTTCAACGATTCAAGATATTCGGTGGGAACATGCCGAAAGGCATTGGCGCTCGTCACTGCCAGCGCATCGAAAGCCTCATTCTTGATTGAAAATTCAAGCGCGATGGTCCGGCTTACAGGCAGCAAAACCGGCGAAAAGCCAAGATCAGCAAGCTTTGCCGCCGTCACTGACGCCGACGGTTCCGGCCGTGTGATCAAAACACGACCGCCGGTCACTGCGTTTCGCTTTTGCGCCAATGTTACTCCCAGCCCTCGAAAAACTGTGGGCCTGCTTGCGCACGCACACGCTTGGCGGCATCTGAGCCAAGCTCGGCTGCGTCCGAAGCCAAACCTTCTGCCGTGACCTCATGCGCGGCACGGCCATCCGGTGTCAGGATCAAGCCACGGAACGAGACCTTATCCCCCTCAACACGTGCAAGACCGGCAATCGGCGTGCGGCATGAGCCATCAAGTGTTGCCAGAAACGCGCGTTCACAGGCCAGCGCCACATGTGTGTCGTGATGCGCCAAAGGCTTTAGCAGCGCGTCGATCTTCTCATCACCAATGCGGCTTTCAATGCCAATTGCCCCCTGTCCCGGTGCTGGCAGGAAGATTAAAGGGTCCAGCAGATCAGTGATCACGTCGGCGAGATCAAGACGCGTCAAACCGGCACAGGCCAGGAATGTGCCGTCCACTTCGCCTTCTTCAAGCTTACGCAGACGTGTCTGGACATTGCCGCGAAACATCACCACCTGAAGGTCAGGACGCAGGCGTTTGATCATTGCCTGACGGCGCAGCGACGACGAGCCGACGATAGCGCCCTGCGGCAGATCGAGAAACCGTTTTGAGGTGCGGCCAACAAAAGCATCGCGCGGATCTTCGCGCTCAAGAAATGTGGAAAGATGAAGACCTTCCGGCAGAACAGTCGGCATGTCCTTGGTGGAATGCACAGCCAGATCAATGCGACCCTCTTTGAGTGCGGCTTCGATCTCTTCGGTAAAAAGCCCCTTGCCGCCCACCTGCGACAGCGGACGATCTTGAATGCGATCCCCCGCAGTAGACATCGGCACGATTTCGATGGCATCTTCATCAAGACCATGCGCGGCGATCAGACGCGAGCGCGTTTCATAAGCCTGCGCAAGCGCAAGCTTGCTGCCTCTGGTGCCAATCTTCAAGGATGCTGTTTGCATATCGCGCCGT
The DNA here is from genome assembly GCF_039674445.1 of Brucella sp. TWI432. Classification (NCBI taxonomy): domain Bacteria; kingdom Pseudomonadati; phylum Pseudomonadota; class Alphaproteobacteria; order Hyphomicrobiales; family Brucellaceae; genus Brucella; species Brucella sp. TWI432. Next base: position 66,509 of record NZ_JBDJNL010000008.1, read on the forward strand.
CCATGATACCGGGTTTCTCAAATATTTTAAGTAAGATTACGAGATAGACAGGGTCTAACCGCAAATGCGCATTCTTGGAATAGAGACAAGTTGCGACGAAACAGCCGCCGCCATCGTTGAACGGGACGATAGCGGCAAAGGGCATATTTTGTCCAATGTCGTGCTCAGCCAGATCGCCGAACATGAACCTTATGGTGGCGTGGTGCCCGAAATCGCTGCGCGCGCCCATGTCGAGGCGCTCGACCGGCTGGTCGAACGCGCGCTCAAAGACGCCAATCTCAAGCTCGATGAAGTGGACGCAATCGCTGCGACTGCCGGTCCCGGCCTGATCGGCGGGCTGATTGTCGGCCTGATGACCGCCAAGGCCATAGCCATGGCTGCAAACAAGCCCTTTTATGCGGTCAATCATCTGGAAGGCCATGCGCTGACTGCGCGACTGACGGATGATCTTCCATTTCCTTATCTGCTGCTGCTGGTGTCCGGTGGTCACACGCAGATGGTTCTGGTGCGCGGCCTTGGTGATTATGAACGCCTTGGCACGACCATCGACGATGCACTGGGCGAGGCTTTCGACAAAACTGCCAAGCTGCTCGGCCTGCCCTATCCCGGCGGACCGGCTGTTGAACGCATGGCGTTACAGGGCGACCCCAAGCGTTTTGCGCTGCCAAGACCGCTCAAAGGCGAAGCCCGGCTCGACTTCTCGTTTTCCGGACTCAAAACCGCTGTGCGCCAGACGGCAACAGAACTTAGCCCCTTGTCCGATCAGGATGTTTCAGACATCTGCGCCTCGTTTCAGGATGCGGTTGCCGATACATTGTCGGATCGGGTGAAGCGGTCGCTGGAGCGTTTTAAGCTGGAGTTCCCGGATTGCGAAACACCATCGCTGATCGTGGCGGGCGGCGTTGCGGCCAACAAGACCTTGCGCGCCTCGCTTGAAAAGCTGTGCGCAAAGCACGGTTTCAGTTTCATTGCCCCCCCACTCAATCTCTGTACCGACAATGCGGCGATGATCGCCTGGGCAGGTGCTGAGCGTGCTGCAACCAAAGGCCCTGATTCGCTCAATCTCGCGCCGCGCTCACGCTGGCCGCTGGATGAAAAATCAGCACCCGTGTTCGGCACCGGACGCCGCGGAGCAAAAGCATGAGTAAGCGCGCAAAAATTGCCGTTCTGGGCGGTGGCGCATGGGGCACGGCATTGGCAAGCATGGCAGCCACAGGCAACCATGCCACATGGCTTTATGCCCGTGATGCCAAAACGGTTGACCATATAAACACCCAGCGCCGCAACCCTGCTTATCTTGGCGAGATCGAACTGCCGCACGGTATTCGCGCCAGCACGGATGCGCAGGCTGTGCTTGAAAATGCCGATGCAATCCTCGCCGTCATTCCGGCACAGTCCATGCGCAAAGGTCTTCTGGAATTGAGCCGTCTCATTCCGCAATCGGCGCCCGTCATTTTATGCGCCAAGGGCATTGAGCGCGACACCGGCCGGCTGATGTCAGAAGTTGTGGCCGACGTTCTGCCCGATCATCAAATCGCAGCCCTTTCCGGCCCAAGCTTTGCCACCGACGTGGCGCGCGGCCTGCCAACGGCTGTAACCATTGCCTGCGAAAATGCCGCCATTGCCGATCAATTGGCAGCAACGCTCTCCGGCCCCGCATTCCGCTGTTATTCGACCACCGATCTCAAGGGCGTTGAAATCGGTGGCGCACTGAAAAATGTGCTGGCTCTCGCAGCAGGGGCGGCCATCGGGCGTGGCTATGGTGCGAGTGCTCAGGCAGCACTTGTCACACGCGGCTTTGCCGAACTGCGCCGTGTAGCACTTGCCATGGGCGCAAAGCCTGAAACCATCATGGGCCTCTCCGGCCTTGGCGATCTGATGCTGACCTGTTCGTCATCGCAGTCACGCAATTATTCTTACGGACTGGCTTTGGGACGTAGCGAAGACCTCACCAACCGCCCCCTGGCGGAAGGTGTTGCAACAGCTCCCATCGCAGCCGAACTTTGCAGAAAATATAGTGTTCCAGCCCCGATCATCACGGCGGTTGCAGCCCTTCTTGCAGGAAAAACAACGATTGATGAAGCTGTGACGGCTCTTCTTAACCGACCACTCAAGACCGAGGATTAAACATGCTTTTTGCTCTTCTGTGCAACGACAAGCCTGACCATCTGCAAGTACGCCTTGATACGCGCCCGGCGCATCTCGACTATCTCAAGGGCCTTGGTGATACGCTGAAGTTCGCAGGTCCTTTCCTCGGCGAAGACGGCAAGCCAAATGGCAGCCTCGTCGTGGTTGAAGCAGCCTCAAAGGCAGAAGCCGAAAAGATCGGCGCCAATGACCCTTACGCACTGGCCGGTCTTTTTGCTGATGTGAGCGTGCGCCCGTGGAACTGGGCCATCAACAATCCTGCAAACGCTTGAAGGTAGAATAATGGCTTACTGGCTGTTCAAGTCCGAACCGTTCAAATGGTCATGGGAAATGCAGAAAGCCCGTGGTGAACAAGGCGAGCAGTGGGACGGTGTGCGCAACTATCTCGCACGCAACAACATGCGCGCCATGAAGCTCGGCGACAAAGGCTTTTTTTATCATTCCAACGAAGGTCTGGAAGTGGTCGGCATTGTCGAAGTCTGCGCCCTTTCGCATCCTGACAGCACCACGGACGATCCGCGCTGGGATTGTGTGGATATCAAGGCCGTGCGCGACATGCCAAAACCTGTCACGCTCAAGGATGTAAAAGCCAATCCAAAGCTCGAAAAAATGGCGCTCGTCACCTCGATGCGTCTTTCGGTGCAACCAGTGACAGAAGACGAGTGGATTGAAGTCTGCCGTATGGGTGGACTGGATGCCAAAGACATCTGATGCTTGATCCGGCACAAAAAAGCACGCGCGATTTCATACTGGCCAATACCGGCCTGCAAGCGCCACCGCATGTGCCGGAAATCAGCCTCTATCTGGCCGATGAAGCCCACGACCTCTGGCATAAAACCGAGGAAGAACTGGCAACCATCGGCCTGCCGCCGCCCTTCTGGGCTTTTGCATGGGCAGGCGGTCAGGGTGTTGCACGCTATATTCTCGATCATCCGAAGGCAGTTGCAGGCAAAACCGTGCTGGATTTCGCATCCGGCTCGGGTCTCGTCGCCATTAGCGCGATGAAGGCGGGCGCAAAAAGCGTTACCGCATCCGATATTGATCCCTTTGCGCTACCGGCAATCGAAATCAACGCGGCTGCAAACAGCGTTGCCATTACCCCGACACTCACCGACCTGATCGATCGGGATCATGGCTGGGAGGTCGTACTTGCGGGCGATGTGTTCTATGAAAAGCCACTCGCAGATCGTCTGATTCCGTGGTTTTCAAAGCTTGCTGCACGTGGTGCCCGCATCATCGTCGGCGATCCGGGCCGCGCCTATCTTCCCAAACAGCGGCTTGAGCAGCTTGCCGTCTATACGGTGCCTGTCACACGCGCTCTTGAAGATGCAGAGGTCAAGCGCACAACCGTCTGGACATTCTTATAGCGCTTGTCGATGTTCCCAAAACCGGTTCCCACTTTTGGGCGACAAGCTTTTATTTAGGCAAACCTCTTCGCGCCAGCCACACACAGCACCACCACACCAGCGGTCATCACCATTCCCATGCTCACCGGCTCACCCGCGATGGATGCAGCGAGCATCAGCCCGAAAAATGGCTGCAACAATTGCAGCTGTCCGACAGCCGCAGCACCGCCCTGCGCAAGCCCGCGATACCAGAAGAAAAAGCCGATCAGCATTGAAAATAACGTAACATAGGCAAGTCCACCCCATGCCATTGCGCCGATATGCCCCCATGTTTGAGGACGCATCAGAATACTGAGCGGCAGCATGATCGGCAGCGAAAAGACCAGCGCCCAGCAGATCACCTGCCAGCCGCCGAGCCTGCGTGAAAGGCTTGCGCCTTCGGCATATCCCAGTCCGCAAACGATGATTGCGCCGAGCATCAGCATATCGCCCAGCAATGTGGACTGACTGCCCTGACCGTAGGCATAGGATGCGACGATGACACCGCCAGCAACTGAAAACAGCCAGAACAAAGGACGCGGTCTCTCACCACCGCGCATCACCGCAAACAAAGCCGTCGAAAGCGGCAGCAGGCCGATAAAGACAATCGCATGGGCTGAGGTCATATGTTGCAGCGCAAGACCGGTCAAAAGCGGGAAGCCCACCACCACACCGAGCGCCACAACAAGCAGGGAAACAATGTCTTGAGAGCGCGGAAATGGCGCACGAAAGGCAAGCAACAGCACAAGGCCAATAAGGCCCGCCATCGATGCTCGCGCCATCGTCAAAAAAGTCGGGTCGATATCGATCACCGCCAGCCGTGTGGCCGGCAGTGACCCGCTGAAAATGAGAACCCCCAGAAAACCGTTAATCCAACCCGCTGTTTTGCTCATTGCGTCTTTTCGACCTTCATCAAACTTGTTAGGTGATTTTCCATATGTGCATCCCATGCGGCCAATTGATCAGAGACAATTTGCAGACAATTCTGCTAAACTGTACCGATACAAAGGATGATACAGATGATTTCAAAGGGCCTTTTGCGCAGTCTTGAAGCCGTTGAGGCCGCCTATCTTGGCGGACACAGCGATGAAAAAGCCGCATCTGAAAAAATGCCACTCGTCGAAAAGGTCATGACCATCATTCGCGACCGCATCGCCGCGATGAGCCTTGCTCCCGGTGCCCGTCTGCCATCCATTCGCCGGCTGGCGGACACGATGAACGTCTCAAAATCAACCGTGGTCGAAGCCTATGACCGTCTGGTTGCGGAAGGCATTATTCAATCGCGCCGCGGTGCGGGTTTTTATGTTTCTGAGCGCGCGCGCCAACCCTTCACCATAACCGCAACAATGCCATACAAGGACAGGCAGATTGATCCTTTCTGGGTCATGCGGCAATCGCTTGAAGCGCACAGCGAGACTTACAAGCCGGGTTGCGGCTGGCTACCCGATGAATGGTTGCCACTCGAAGGCATCCGCCGGGCCATGCGCGCCATCGCCCGCGATGAAAATAGCAATCTTGTCACCTATGGTGAACCGCTCGGCTTTCGCCCTTTGCGAAACCATCTTGCCCGCAAGCTGTCCGAACAAGGGATCGATATGTCAGGCGGCGATATATTGCTGACCGATTCCGGCACCCATGCCATCGACCTTATCTGCCGCTTTCTGCTGCAACCAGGCGACACCGTGCTCGTGGATGATCCCTGCTATTTCAATTTTCAGGCAGCACTTCTTTCGCATCGCGTCAAACTCATCGGCATTCCCTATACGCATTCCGGCCCCGATCTGGATGCCTTCGCCAAAGTGGCTGAAGAACACGCACCAAAGCTCTATATTTCCAATGCAGGGCTGCACAATCCAACCGGCGGTATCATGACGCCTGCAACGGCACACCGTTTGCTGAAACTTGCAGAACTGCATGATATCAAACTGGTTGAAGACAATATCTTCGGTGATTTTCATCCATCCCCCTCACCGCTGCTTGCTGAACTCGACGGCTTTGACCGCGTTCTGCATATCGGCAGTTTTTCAAAAACACTCTCGGCTGCGGCGCGCGTTGGTTACATTGCCGCACGCCACGACTGGATCGACGGCCTGACCGATCTGAAACTTGCAACCTCATTCAGCAGCAATGTTTTGTCTGCGCAAATCGTCCATACGCTGCTCACCGATGGCACCTATCGCCGCCATATCGACAGCCTGCGTGCAAAACTTGCCGATGCGATGACCATGACCGCCAACCGGCTCAAAGCAGCAGGGCTTGAACTCTGGACAGAGCCGCAGGGTGGTCTTTTTCTCTGGGCCCAGCTACCCGAAGGGATGGATTCAGGCAAGATCGCGCGCTATGCCCTGCAAAAAGACGTCATGCTGGCACCGGGCGATGTTTTCAGTCCCTCGCGAAAGGCAACACGCTATCTGCGTTTCAATGTTGCGCAATCAATAGAGCCTTATATCTTTACCGTTCTTGGTGATGCGATGCGCGACGCATCCGCATAAACGCATTCACCCGCTCGCATCGAAAACAACTTCAAGAAAAACCCATGCAGTACGTTGGCCGATGAGGGATATACTCGCCCCCTGTCTTTGAGGAGAGACATCGGGAGGGATAAACGTGAATACACACCCAACCGGGATAGCGGTCAATCCACGTCCCGAAGATGAAAAACTATCCATTGCCGCCAATCTGGCCTATGGCTTCCAGCATGTTCTGACCATGTATGGCGGCATTGTCGCCGTGCCACTGATTATCGGTCAGGCAGCAGGTCTAAGTGCCAGCGAAGTCGGCCTGCTGATCACCGCCTCGCTTTTTGCAGGCGGCGTGGCAACGGTTCTGCAAACCATCGGCATTCCGTTTTTCGGTTGCCAGCTTCCGCTGGTTCAAGGCGTGTCCTTCGCCGGTGTTGCCACCATGGTGGCCATCGTCACATCAGCTCAAACAGGAGAAGTGGGGCTTCAGGTCGTACTCGGAGCCGTCATCGCTGCATCGGTGATCGGCTTTCTCATCACACCGATCTTTTCGCGGGTGACACGTTTCTTTCCGCCGCTCGTCACTGGCATTGTGATCACCACCATCGGCCTCACGCTGATGCCTGTTGCAGCCCGCTGGGCCATGGGTGGCAACAGCAAAGCGCCAGATTTCGGCAGCATGGGCAATATCGGTCTCGCCGGGCTTACACTGCTGATCGTGCTTTTGCTGAGCAAAGTCGGCAATGCCACGATTTCCCGCCTCTCCATCCTGCTTGCCATGGTCATCGGAACAGGGATTGCGTGGGCACTCGGCATGACCGACTTTTCCCGCATATCTGAAGGCCCTCTTATGGCGCTGCCGGAAATCTTCCATTTCGGCTGGCCGATTTTCAGCATTGCGGCCACATTGTCCATGTTCATCGTGATCATCGTCACACTGGTGGAAACCTCTGCCGATATTCTGGCCGTTGGCGAAATTCTGGGAACCAAAGTCAACTCGCGCCGTCTGGGCGATGGATTGCGGGCCGATATGGCATCAAGCATTCTGGCACCAGTTGTCGGCTCATTCACCCAAAGCGCCTTTGCGCAGAATGTCGGTCTTGTAGCCGTAACCGGGGTGAAAAGCCGTTATGTGGTGGCAACAGGCGGGCTTATTCTCATCACGCTCGGCCTCCTGCCTGTGATGGGACGTGTCATTGCCTGTGTCCCCCCCTCCGTGCTGGGCGGTGCCGGAATCGTGCTTTTTGGAACCGTTGCTGCAAGCGGCATCCGCACGCTTTCAAAGGTCGATTATCACAACAACATCAATCTGATCATTGTGGCAACCTCCATCGGTTTCGGTATGATCCCCATTGCAGCGCCGGACTTCTACCATCACTTCCCGGGCTGGTTTGAAACCATTTTCCATTCGGGCATCAGTTCGGCGGCCCTGATGGCAATCGCGCTCAACTTGATGTTCAATGAGTTCAAAGGCGGCAATTCAAACCAGATGTCCGTTTTTGCCGAAGGCACCGAACGCATCATTCGCCACCATCAGATCGCAGAACTGCATGATGGCGATTATGTTCAGAACGGAAAGCTCTTCGATGCCGAAGGCAACGAGGTGAAAATCGTTCCTGCCGGAGCGCACTGATCACCGCAAGACGCGAACCACCGTTCTGTCGCTCAGATGTGGTAGGAGGCGCGCCATATCGGCGCGCTTGAGGGCTATACAGCCTTCAGTCGGCGTAAATCCCGTCCGCGCCAGATGAAAGAAAATCGCGCTGCCGCAGCCGCGCCTGCGCGGGCGAATGTTCCAGTCCATCACAATACAGACATCATAAACATCGTCATTGCGCCACATCTTCTCGTGGCTTGCCTTAAACGGCAGGTTCACCGGACGATTGTAATTCGGATCTTTTGGCGCGTCACACCAGCCGTCGAGTTTACGCACGCGTCGCAAAGGAAGACGTGAGAAAGGCAGATGACCCGCATCTCCACGCCGATAGCCATAGAGCAATCGCATGGACGAAAGCGGCGTGGCACCATCGCCCTCACGCTTAAAAGCGCTGATTCCCCCCTTGCCAAGCGCACATTGGAGCACCAAATTGCCTGCAACAAGCAGGCCGCGCGTCCTGTGGCCAGGTTTTGCCCTTACATCGATAATGCCAATGCCGTGGCTTTTTTGGTTTCTGGTCAAGCCTGCCTCCGCTTTCTGCCAGCTGATAAAGTTTAAACGAATGCTTAAAAAACACTCTCATTTTTTCACGGCTTCAACTTACCGCGATTAAATGTCATAAAACACCAACCACTATTTGAATCAAAGAGTAACGAGGACAGGCATGACAGGTCGTACAATACTGATCGTGGACGATGATGAAGATCTCCGCTCCATCCTCGTCGAACAGCTTGAACTGTGCGAAGAGTTCCAGATTCTTCAGGAAGACAACGCCACCAAGGGCATCCAGAGCGCCCGTAACGGTATTGTCGATCTGCTGGTCATGGATGTCGGCCTGCCGGATATGGACGGACGCGAAGCGGTTAAACTTCTGCGCAAGGGCGGTTTCAAGGCTCCGATCATCATGCTGACCGGTCACGACACCGAATCGGATACGATTCTCGGCCTCGAATCAGGGGCAAATGATTACGTCACCAAGCCATTCAAATTCGCCGTTCTGCTGGCACGCATCCGCGCACAGCTGCGCCAGCACGAGCAGAGCGAAGACGCGACATTCATCGTCGGACCTTACACCTTCAAGCCAGGTCAGAAGCTGCTTATCGATGAAAAGGGCGGCAAGATTCGCCTGACCGAAAAAGAAGCAGCGATCATCAAGTATCTCTATCGTGCAGGCGATAAGGTCATCAGCCGCGATGTGCTGCTTGAAGAAGTCTGGGGCTATAATTCCGGTGTCACGACCCATACGCTGGAAACCCATGTGTACCGTCTGCGCCAGAAAATCGAGAAGGATCCGTCCAATGCATCGCTTCTGGTTACAGAAAGCGGGGGATACAAACTTGTCCCATGATGGACAGCGCCTGTTACGAGTGTAATGACAAGCTATGGCGCTCGATGACGATATCCGCATTCTCGGCTCAGTAGGTCTGTTCGAATCTTTCTCACCCGAACAGTTGCGTCTGCTCGCCTTTGGTGCAGAGCGTCTTGTGCTGCGCGCCGGTCGTGAACTGTTTCGCGAAGGCCAGAGTGCTGATTGCGGTTATATCGTCGTGTCTGGCAAAATCACACTGTTTCACGATACCGACGAAGGGCGGATTACAATCCGCCCCGTTGAACCCGGTGCGATGCTGGGCGAAATGGCGCTGATTGCGCAGACCACACGCCTGACCGGCGCTTTTGCCGAGGAAGAAACGGAAGTCATCCGCATCAGCCGCGCCATTTTCCGGCGCATTCTGGAAGAATATCCAGAAGCCGCAGCGTCACTGCATACGCATATCAGCAAAAACCTGCTGCAACTCATTGCCGACATCGAAAAGGTCGCGCCACAATTTGGCGCCAACGACTAACATCATAACTCAATGACCCGCTTGATACCGATGGCATCGAGAAATGTCTGATCGTGGCTGACCAGCAACAACCCACCTTCATATGCATTCAGGGCGGTTTCCAGCGCTTGAATGGAATCCAGATCAAGATGGTTGGTCGGCTCATCCAGGATCAACAATTCAGGCTTCAGCGTTCCACAAAGAATGCAGGCAAGAGCTGCACGCAACAATTCGCCACCGCTTAAGCCTCCTGCAAGGCGCGCAGCACTCTCTCCGCGAAATGAAAAACGCGCCAGTGCTGCGTAAGCATCGTTATCGCTCGCCTCCTTGTTCAGTCTGCGGAAATTCTCATAAAGCGTTGCTCCACGATCCATCAGGCTCATCTGCTGATCAAACATGGCAATCGGCACGAAGCGTTCGATCTCGCCCGAAACGGGCTGCAAATCACCTGTGATCAACCGCAGCAACGAGGTTTTACCCGCACCGTTTGCACCGCGAATGACGATACGCTCCGGCCCGACGATTTTCAGCGAGACGTCCCGAATGACGGGGCTATCCGGCAGAGGGCCGCCCGAAACATTGAGCATTTCAAGCAGCACACGCCCGGAAGGCGAAAGCGATCCATCAACATGGAAGTGCATTTTCTTGATGCGTTCGACCTTTGCTTCCGCTTCCTTAAGCTGGCTTTGGGCACGCTCGGCATTGCGCTCTGCAAATGCATCGCCACGACCACCGGTCTTCTGTGCCTTATCGGCACGCGCATCAAGTGCCATCTTGCTCATACCCGCATCGGCACGGGATTTGCGCCCGCGCGCATCGCTTTTTGCCTGTCGTTCACTGGCGTCCTGTGCCTTGAGCCGGACCTGCTTCACATCGCGCTGCGCCAATTCCAGATCGCGCGCAGCCGCTTCCCGCTCCCGCTCTTTATTCTCGTGATAAAAATCCCAATTGCCGCCATAGAGCGTCAACGCGCCTTGCGAAAGCTCGGCGATCGCACCCATCACCTGCAACAATGCACGATCATGGCTGACCACCACAGCCGCCCCTCGCCATCCGGCAAGCATATCCGCGACAGCCTGACGGCCATCGTGATCAAGATTGTTGGTGGGTTCATCCAACAAAATCAGGTCAGGCTCTTGAAACAAAAGCGCGGCAAGTGCTGCGCGTGTCTGCTGTCCGCCGCTCAATTCGCAGAGAAGACTTTGCGGCGAAAGCGAAAGTGCAAAGGCCTTTAAAGCATTGTCAAAGCGCTGCGGCAACAACCAGTCTGCCTGTTCGAAATCGGCATCCGACCCCTCGCCCGCTTCAATCCGCCCAATTCTGTCAAAGGCATCACGTGCATCAAAAAGATCGGCCAACGTCTTTTGCGCATCACTACCAATATTCTGCGCAAGCACGCCGATCCGGGCGGTGCGCGTGATCGTTCCACTGCTTGGCAGCAGATCGCCGCTCATGATTTTCAAAAGCGTGGATTTGCCAATACCATTGCGCCCGACGAGGCCAATCCGACCTTCGGTGATGCTGAAATTGATGCCAGAAAAGAGAATTCGGCCGTCAGCCGTGCGCGCTGAAACATCCTGAAGCGTGAGAAGAGAAGACATGATGAGCCTCGGAAACGTTGAAAACACTGGTCATTGAAAACAGTGCCGCACGATCCATTGCTCTTTTCTCCTCTTTTAAACTCAACTCTATATAAGTCCGAACGCGATCTTAATCCAGATCGAATGTCGCAATCACTGGTACGTGATCAGACGGACGATCCCAGCCACGCGCATCGCGCAGAACCTGAAGCCCCTGCATATGCGCTTCCAGATCAGCCGAACCCCAGACGTGATCAAGCCTGCGACCACGATCAGCGGCATCCCAATCCTTGGCGCGATAGCTCCACCAGGTGTAGATTTTCTGATCGGACGGAATCGCCTGCCGCATCAAGTCACTCCACCCGCCTTTCACACGAAGGTCTTCCAGCGTTGTGGTTTCAATCGGCGTATGGCTTACAATTTTCAGCAGTTGCTTGTGCGACCAGACATCGTTTTCAAGCGGTGCGATGTTGAGATCACCCACGAGGATCGAGGAATGTCCATCCTGCCTGTCAGCGACAATCGCTCGCATTTCCTCAAGAAAACCAAGCTTATGGGCAAATTTTGGATTAATTTCCGGGTCTGGCTCATCACCACCGGCAGGCACATAGAAATTATGGATGCGCAGCTTTTTGCCACCCGCTTCCACCACAGCGCTCAGATGACGGCAATCGCCCATCTCACAAAAACCGATTTTCTCGACATCGCCCAAAGGACGTTTCGAGATGGTCGCAACGCCGTGATAGCCCTTCTGGCCACTGATCGCGATATGCTCATAGCCAAGCGCGCGAAAGCCTTTTGAAGGGAAATGATCGTCGGGACATTTGGTTTCCTGAAGACACAGAACATCCGGCTGATAATCGCTCAGAAACTGTTCGACCAGCGGCATGCGCAGACGAACGGAATTGATGTTCCAGGTAGCAACAGAAAACGTCATGGGGAAAGACTCACAGCCATCAGAAGATGGCCGCGAACCTAACGATTTATCCGATAAATGCAAACCTCAGGAATAAAGATCACTGGCCTTTGCGTTTCATTGCGATGCGCTGATAATCGATCTTGAACATATCATCCGTGAAGCGGACACCGCTGCGAACATTGAACACCATGATCGTGGTATCGAGGCCCTGCGCGTCGGTAATGGTCCACTGCTTGAGATCCTTGGTCTTGGGATCAAACATCATGGTGATTTTTGAATTACCAAATGCTGTCTTGTCCCCCACCACAAGCGTGGTCATGTCCGGGTCCTGCTTCACACTCTGAAGACGACCGCCGCCCAAATCAATCCGGTCCGCCAGAAGCATTTTGAGCGGGGTGGTTCCCAGCGCATACATATCCCACGTGTCGAGCTTTCGGTTGTTGATAACAACCTGATTGCCATCCGAAATCACGCGGATCGGGGAATCGGTGTAATTGAAGCGAATCTTGCCCGGACGTTCCAGATAGAACGTGCCGCCCGTCTGTTCGCCCTTGGGGCCGAACTGAACAAATTCACCGGTCAATGTGCGCAGTGAGGAAAAATGATCCGCAATCTGCTGCGCAGCAGCAGCACCGCTTACGCCCTGTGCCTGCGCCGCAACGGGCACAAAAGCCGGAGAAGCCGCGCCAATGCTCAAAACTCCCAATCCGAGGATGGCCGCAAAACGGCTTGCTTTCACGAATGCAGCAATACGGGAGATCATCATCGGCAAATTCTCTTTTTTCTTCATTCTCGTAAAATAATCGGGCAGTTAGGCGCGAGTGTGGCAACAGAAAGCCGATGAGATTTCAGTTAGAAATCATCGTCACAGGTCGGCACCAGTATCTCGCGCTTACCGGCATGATTGGCAGGGCCGACGATCCCTTCTTCTTCCATGCGCTCGATAATCGAAGCCGCACGGTTATAGCCAATACCCAAACGACGCTGGATATAGGACGTCGAAGCCTTCTTATCACGCAGCACCACAGCCACAGCCTGATCATAAGGATCATCGGAATTTTCAAGGTTCGATGTTCCGGCCGGACCGCCACCTTCATCCTCTTCCTCATCCTCAGTGATCGCATCCAGATATTCCGGCACACCCTGAAGTTTCAGGTGTTGAACGATACGTTCCACCTCGTCATCGCCCACAAAGGGGCCATGCACGCGCTGAATGCGGCCGCCCCCGGCCATGAACAGCATATCGCCCTGACCAAGCAGCTGCTCGGCACCCTGCTCACCCAGAATGGTTCGGCTGTCGATCTTGGATGTAACCTGAAACGAAATACGGGTCGGGAAATTGGCCTTGATCGTACCGGTGATGACATCGACGGATGGGCGCTGCGTTGCCATGATGACATGGATACCCGCCGCACGCGCCATCTGTGCCAGACGCTGCACCGTGCCTTCAATGTCCTTGCCCGCAACCATCATCAGATCGGCCATTTCGTCGATAATCACGACAATGTAGGGCATTGGCTCCAGATCGAGCTGCTCGGTTTCATAGATCGCTTCGCCAGTATTTCGGTCAAATCCGGTTTGCACGGTACGGGCAATCTGCTCGCCCTTCTTCTGTGCCTGACCGACGCGCTGATTGAAGCCGTCAATATTACGCACGCCCACTTTCGACATCTTGCGATAGCGGTCTTCCATCTCGCGCACGGTCCACTTGAGCGCGACCACAGCCTTCTTCGGATCGGTCACAACCGGCGTCAACAGATGCGGGATACCGTCATAAATCGAAAGCTCCAGCATTTTCGGATCGATCATGATCAGACGGCATTCCTGCGGCGTCATGCGATAAAGCAGCGACAGGATCATCGTGTTGATCGCAACCGACTTACCCGAGCCCGTCGTACCGGCCACAAGCACATGCGGCATCTTCGCAATATCGGCAATCACCGGCTCACCATTGATGGTCTTGCCCAGCGCCAGCGCAAGCTTTGCCTTGGTCTGTTCAAAGTCACGGCTCGCCAGCATTTCGCGCAGGTAAACCATTTCGCGCTTCTGGTTCGGCAATTCAATACCGATCACATTGCGGCCCGGAACCACAGCCACACGCGCAGCAATGGCGCTCATTGAGCGAGCAATATCGTCCGCCAAACCAATCACGCGCGATGATTTGATGCCGGGGGCCGGTTCGAGCTCATAAAGCGTTACGACTGGCCCCGGTTTCACATTGATGATCTCGCCACGCACGCCGAAATCTTCCAGCACACCTTCCAGAAGCCGCGCATTCTGTTCAAGCGCATCCTTGGACAGGGATGCGTCGCGCTGCACAAGCTTTGGTTCAGCAAGAAAATGCAGCGATGGCATTTCAAATGCACCACCTTCTTTCAGGAAGGATGTCTGCGCTTCACGCTGAATGCGTGCGCCGCTCTTTGGTGCAGGCGCGCGTTCACCGACGCGCGCTTTAGAACGCTGCGGCGGCGCATCGTGCCATTCTTCACCCGCAAGCGGCGCTCCGTCCATCGGATCATCCAAATCGAACGGCGGTTCTTCCGAAGAGGCACCATCAAAGCCCGGCTCGCGCCGCGAACCATTGCGCGCTTGCGCGCTTGCGCGCGCGCTGCGCATATCGCCATATTCATCTTCGCGCTGCTTGCGGCGGTTGATACCGGTCCAACGCCTGAAAGTCGCCGAAGCGCTGAAAATTGTATGGGTGAGAGCCCCGACAAATGCAGAGAAGCCGCCAGATGATGTCTCATCCTCCTGATCTTCGTCCTCGGCAAAATCATCGCCAGCCGATGCACCCCGCGCGGAGCCGGCATCAACGAGCGCTTCACGGCGGCCAATGATCCCGCTGGCAAACAGGCAGAGCCAGAGTGCCGGGAAAACCAGCACCAGCGCAATGCCGGATGCGATCGCACCTTGCGGAAATGCGCCCAGAAACAGACCCGGAAGGCGCAGCACCATATCGCCAAACACACCACCAAGACCAATTGGCATCGGCCAGCTTGAAGGAACAGCAAAACAGCTTGCAATGGCTGCAAACAAAAGCGCAGCCCCCATCCATGCCAGACTGCGCCGGCCGACACGGCTGATCCCGCCGCGCGTCATGAGCAACAGCGACCAGACCACCAGCGGCAGCAGAACCGGAACGCTGGCAAGGCCAAAGAACTGCATGGCAAGATCGGAGAAAACCGCACCCGGATAGCCAAGAGCATTGGTAACCGGATTATCCGTTGCATGGCTGAGGCTGGGATCGGCAACATTCCACGTTGCAAGCGCGCCCACCGCCATAGCGGCCAGCGAAAGCAGCGCCAGACCGAACAGGATATAGAATTGCCTGCGGAAGATATTGGCCAGTTTCAGCCTGTCTTCCGAAACCCGCTCGTCGCGCAACGGGTATGAGGGCGAATATCCTTGCTGCATAAAGCCTGTCCCGAACCATATAAATGTTGCCTGTGGGCAAAGACGCCCGAGCACAATGAATCGGGCTGATCCTAATCGGGCGATGGTTAATTCCCCATTAACCATGCACTGCCTTTCACCAGAAAATGAAAAAGGCGCGGTTTCCCGCGCCTTTTTCCTCTTGAGACAAGCCTGTTCTACTGAACAGATTCGCCGTGCAACGCGATATCAAGGCCTTCCATTTCAGCCTGCTTGCTCGGGCGCAGACCCATCACGGCTTTGATCACATAAAGGATGATTGCGGTTGCGATCGCCGTGTAGACAACGGTGATGGCAGCGCCGAAGAACTGCTTGCCCATGGTTGCCCCTTCACCTGCCGCATTGATCGTAACATCGGCAAAGAAACCAGTGAGGATCGCACCAACAAAACCGCCAACACCATGAACGCCAAAGGCATCGAGCGAATCGTCATAACCAAGCGCGTGCTTGATCTTTACGGCTGCGATGTAGCAGACAGCACCCGCAATCACGCCGATGATCAATGCGCCCGTTGGGTCAACAAAGCCCGCAGCAGGCGTTACGGCAACAAGACCGGCAACCGCACCCGAAATAATGCCGAGAACGCTTGGCTTGCCCGAAATCGCCCATTCGATGAACATCCAGGCGAGAGCCGCACCAGCGGTTGCAACCTGCGTGTTGAGCATGGCAACGGCAGCCAGTGCGTTTGCACCCAGAGCCGAACCTGCATTGAAGCCAAACCAGCCCACCCACAGAAGGGCTGCACCAACAACCGAGAGAACGAGATTGTGTGGTGCCATATTGACGTGGCCGTAGCCATCGCGCTTGCCAATGATGAGCGCTGCAACCAGACCGGCAACACCGGCATTGATGTGAACAACCGTGCCACCGGCAAAATCAAGAACGCCGTCAGAGCCAAGGAAGCCGCCGCCCCAGACCCAATGTGCAACCGGCACATAGACGATGAACAGCCACAGAACCATGAAGACCAGCATCGAGGAGAACTTCATGCGTTCGGCAAACGAGCCGGCGATAAGGGCGGGTGTGATAACCGCAAAGGTCATCTGGAAGACGATGAAGAGATATTCCGGGATCGTCCCGGTGAGCGAATCCATCGTGACGCCCTTCAGAAATGCCTTATCGAAGCCGCCGATATAAGCATTCATCGAACCGCCATCGGTGAAGGCGAGCGAATAGCCGAAGAACATCCACAACACCGACATAAGGCAGGTAATGGCAAAGCTCTGCATAACTGTCGAAAGTACGTTCTTCTTGCGCACCATGCCGCCGTAAAACAGCGCAAGACCGGGAATTGTCATCATCAACACAAGCGCGGTTGAAGTCAGCATCCAGGCAGTATCGCCAGTATCAAGAGTTGGTGTCGGCTGGGATGCGTCCTGTGCCAGCGCAGTCCCTGCAAGAACGAGCAGCATAGGCAAGGTGGCTAAAGCCGTTTGCTTGAATCTTCCTGTTATCAGCATCGAATATCTCCGTCGAATGGCGGCTTCAAACGCGTCTGCGCTGAAAAGACCGGTTCGAACTGAGAGAAACAAAAATCATGCCAGTTGCGCGCGACAACCCAAAGAAAATGCAATTTTTCTCATATTCCAAACGCAGTATCTGGCAAGATCACGGTGGAGAGTGGCACATTTCCGCCCCGAAACAGGGCTTTTCGACCCTCGCGCGAAACGCAGACGCGCCTGAAATTTCTGTCAGAAAAAAGAAGGAGTGGTTTTTCTACGAGAGAAAAACCACTCTAAGTGATTCATGGGATTCAGCTTTTACGGCCAATGCCCATTTTCACCCAATCAACATTGATTAAAAATTAAACACCGGTGAAAATGATGATTAAAATATCATCATTTGTCTTTTTCATGCACACGAATAAGGCCTTCCTGCGCGACTGACGCAATCAGCACACCGTCCCGCGTATAAAGCGCGCCACGGTTCAGCCCACGTGCACCGGACGCACTCGGTGTGTCCTGTGTGTAAAGAAGCCAGTCATCGAGCCGGCTTGGGCGATGAAACCACATGGCGTGATCAAGGCTTGCCACCTGCAAGTCGCGATCGAAAATCGTGCGCCCGTGCGGATGCAACGATGTATCCAGCAAAGTCATATCCGAAAGATAGGCGAGAATAGCGGCCTGTAGCGCACGTTCATCCGGCACGATACCACGTGCCCGCACCCAGACATGCTGGCTTGGTGGCAGTTTTTCGCGCGAAAAATAATGTTTGAGTGACACCGGCTTGATCTCAATGGGGCGCTCCTGCTCCCAATATTTGCGCACGCCTGCCGGTGCCAGATGCAAATACTCTTCCTTAAGATCATGATCGCCCATCAATTGTTCCGGCATGGGAAGCCCCTCGGGCATATTGATCTGGTGCTCCAGACCATTTTCATCAATCTGGAACGATGCTGAGAGCGTAAAAATCGCCTTGCCGTGCTGCTTTGCCAACACGCGGCGCGTGTTGAAGCTTGACCCGTCGCGGATGCGATCCACCTCATAAATGATCGGGATAGCCGGATCGCCCGGCCGCACAAAATAGCCATGCAGCGAATGAACATGCCGTTCGGGGTCGACGGTGCGCTGCGCTGCGATCAGCGCCTGCCCGATCACCTGCCCGCCAAAAACGCGCTGCCAGCCCACCTGCGGGCTGTTGCCGCGGAAAAGATCCATTTCAAGCGTTTCAAGATCAAGCGTGTCGAGGAGCTGCTGCATGGCAGCAGTCTGCTCAGCCTTCAATAGATCGGTCTTTTCGTTATTCGACATGGACAGCCTGTCTCCTGGAACCTTATATAGACGATATATTTTGTTGAACTGTTTGGGCCTGCATAGACGAAACTGTCAAGTTCCTGTGTCCTGTTGCAGCCTGTTATGTTCATCGAAGAGCGCTCTGAAGATATCCGAAAGGAAGAGGCAATGGCTGCGGCAAGCAAGCAGAAAACCACGGAAAAAAGCGATCTGGTAATCGCAGGCGGCGGCTATGTCGGCCTCGTTACTGCCGTGGCGGTCAAGGCAGCGGCTCCGCATCTTTCTGTTGCCGTCATTGACGGCGCCCCGGTGGGCGCATGGAAGAAGGACCCACGGGCATCCTCCATTGCAGCGGCGGCTTCGCGCATGCTCGATAAACTCGGCTGCTGGCAGGAGATCGTTGCCGACGCGCAGCCGATCACTGAAATGGTCATCACTGATTCCCGCACCTCCGATCCTGTGCGCCCGGTCTTTCTAACCTTTTCAGGCGATGTGAACCCCGGCGAACCTTTCGCACACATGGTTGAAAACCGCGTGCTCAACACTGCGCTGCACAAAAAGGCACACGAACTCGGCATCACCTTCATTGAGGGCATGAGTGTCGAGACGTTTAAAACCAGCCCTGAATCCGTCACCGTCACGCTGGCCAATGGTGAAACACTCAGCACACGTCTGTTGATTGCCGCGGATGGCGCAAAATCGCGCCTGCGTGACATTGCTGGCATCAAGACAGTGAACTGGGACTATGACCAATCAGGCATTGTCTGCAATGTTAAGCACGAGCGTCCGCATGGTGGCCGCGCGGATGAACATTTCCTGCCTGCCGGCCCCTTTGCCATCCTGCCACTCAAGGGCAATCGCAGTTCGCTCGTGTGGACAGAACGCAGAGCTGATGCCGAACGTCTGGTCCGCGAAGATGATTTCATCTTTGATGCCGAGCTTGAGCAGCGTTTTGGACACCGTCTTGGCGCGCTGCACGTTGAAGGCCCTCGCCGTGCTTTCCCGCTTGGCCTGACACTGGCCCGCGAATTTGTGAAGCCACGCTTTGCGCTTGTGGGCGATGCAGCCCACCGTATCCACCCGATTGCCGGCCAGGGCCTCAATCTCGGCTTCCGTGATGCAGCAGCCATTGCCCAAGTTATCGTTGAAACGGACCGCCTCGGCCTCGACATCGGCTCCTTTGCAGCGCTTGAGCGCTATCAGGCTTGGCGTCGTTTCGACACCGTGCAGATGGGCGTCACAACCGACGTGCTGACAAAATTGTTCTCCAACGACAATCCCGCAGTCCGGACCATGCGCGACATGGGACTGGGCCTTGTGGACCGCGTACCAAGCCTCAAATCCTTCTTCATCAAGCAGGCAGCCGGTCTTTCGGGCGAAACGCCGCGCCTATTGCAAGGCGAGGCGATTTAATCTGGAAGCTTGGGGAAGCTGCCCTATCTGGTGGTTAGAAACCAATCAAGAGGAGCTTCCCAATGGACAGAAAAGCAACCGCAGTCTGGAAAGGCACACTCAAGGAAGGCAAAGGCACGCTCAACACGCAGAGCGGCGCGCTCAAAGACCTTCCTTATGATTTCAAAGCGCGCTTTGAAGATGAAAGCGGACGCGCAGGCACAAATCCCGAAGAGCTTCTGGGGGCAGCGCACGCCGGCTGCTTCGCCATGCAGCTTTCAGCACTTCTGACAGAGCACGGCACACCACCGGAAAAGCTTGAAGCAACAGCGGCTATAAGCGTTGGACCGGCTTCAGGTGGTGGCTTTGCAATCAGCAAGAGCGCAATCACGCTTACAGCCACAATCCCTGGCATTGAAGAAGCTGATTTTGCGGCGCTGGCAAAAAAGGCCAAGGAATCCTGCCCCTTGTCAAAAGCACTGGGTGCCATTGAAGTGACACTGGACGCCAAGCTGGTTTAAAGCGTATCCCGAGAAGTGTGAAACGGATTTCGGACAAAGATGCGCGTTAAAACAAATAATCCGAACGCCCATCTCACGCGAGCTGGCAGATAATCGAAAGGCGGGCATGGCCCGCCTTTTTCATTCGGGAAGATGACAGACCGCTTCGATATTATGCCCGTCAGGATCAAGCACGAAGGCTGCATAATAATCGGGATGATAATGCTCGCGGATTCCCGGTTTGCCATTGTCACGCCCGCCCACAGCCATGGCAGCCTCATAAAAGCGATCAACCTCCGAGCGGGTGCCTGCCGAAAAAGCCACATGCAAAACGCCTTCGAGTTTTGCGCCCTTCTGCTTGCCGATCCAGAATTCCGGCTTGCCATTGCGGCCATAGCCGACCCAGTCACCAAACTCCATCGCCCGCGTGATGCCGAGTGGCGCCAACGCAGCGTCATAGAAAGCGCTGGACTTTGGCATGCTGGAAATATTGAAACCGATATGATCAAGCATGATGCCCCCTGAAGCAGCGTTAAGTTTCTGCTTTCAGATCAGATATGGCCAGCACGGAAAAATCAAGCCTCCGCCATTATTTTGGCAAAAGAAAAGGGAGGCAGAGCCTCCCTTCTATCGATTATGAAAACACGTTCTACACGCGGCGCTCGACCATCATCTCCTTGATTTCGGTACAAGAGGCGTGGAGGCCGCAGGCCGACAGGGATCGCAAGAAGAAGCGATTGCCGCGATTACACGCGGCGCTCGACCATCATCTTCTTGATTTCGGCAATCGCCTTGGCAGGATTGAGACCCTTCGGGCAGGTTTGCGCGCAGTTCATGATGGTGTGGCAGCGATAGAGGCGGAACGGATCTTCGAGATTGTCGAGACGTTCGCCCTTGGCTTCGTCGCGACTGTCGATCAGCCAGCGATAGGCCTGAAGCAGCACGGCTGGTCCGAGGTAACGATCGCCATTCCACCAGTAGCTTGGGCATGAGGTCGAGCAGCAAGCGCAGAGAATGCATTCGTAAAGACCATCGAGCTTCTGACGATCTTCGTGGCTCTGCAGCCATTCCTTCTGCGGCTCTGGCGATACCGTCTTGAGCCAAGGCTCAATCGAACGGTGCTGGGCGTAGAAGTTGCTCAGATCCGGCACCAGATCCTTCACCACCGGCATATGCGGCAGCGGATAAACCTTGATGGAGCCCTTGATCTCATCCATGCCCTTGGTACAGGCAAGCGTGTTGGCACCATCAATGTTCATGGCGCAGGACCCGCAAATGCCTTCACGGCACGAACGGCGTAGCGTCAGCGTCGGGTCGATCTTGTTCTTGATATAAAGAAGACCGTCGAGCACCATCGGGCCGCAATCGTCACGATCGACATAATACGTGTCGATGCTTGGATTTGCGTCGTCATCCGGCGACCAGCGATAAATGCGGAACTCCGTGACATTCTTGGCACCATCTGGACGCGGCCAGGTCTTGCCTTCCTGCATGCGGGAGTTCTTGGGAAGTGCGAGTTCAACCATTGCTCATTCCCTCGATCAGTAAACGCGCTTCTTGGGCGCAATCTTGGCCAGATTGATGCCGCCTTCTTCCTCGGTCGTCAGCGGATCGAGATGAACTGGACGGTAATCAAGCTTCACTTCGCCATTTGGCGACAGCCAGGAAAGGGTGTGTTTACGCCATTCGGCGTCGTTACGGTCCGGGAAATCCTCATGCGCATGCGCACCGCGGCTTTCTTGACGGGCTTCAGCCGAAACGACTGTCACCATCGCGTTTGCCATCAGATTTTCCAGTTCCAGCGTTTCAACCAGATCCGAATTCCAGATCATCGAACGGTCACTGACCTTAACGTCAGGCAGTTCTTTCCAGATTGCGGACATACGCTCGACGCCTTGCTTGAGCGATTCAGAAGTACGGAAAACGGCAGCATCTTCCTGCATGGTGCGCTGCATCTTTTCGCGCAGTTCTGCGGTCGGTGTCGAGCCGTTGGCATAACGCAGGCGATGGAAACGATCCACGATCTTATCGACGGCTGCTTCGTTGATGTCAGGAATCTTCGCAGCGCGGTCGATGACTTCGCCAGCGCGAATTGCAGCCGCACGGCCAAACACAACCAAATCGATCAGCGAGTTGGAGCCGAGACGGTTGGCACCATGCACGGATGCGCAACCTGCTTCACCCACAGCCATCAGGCCCGGCTGAACGCGGTCAGGATCTTCTTGCGTCGGGTTCAGCACTTCGCCCCAATAATTGGTTGGAATGCCGCCCATATTATAGTGCACGGTTGGCAGAACCGGGATCGGTTCCTTGGTCACATCAACGCCTGCGAAAATCTTGGCCGACTCGGAAATACCCGGCAGGCGTTCATGCAGAACAGCCGGATCAAGATGGTCGAGATGCAGGTAGATGTGGTCCTTGTTCTTGCCAACGCCGCGACCAGCGCGGATTTCCATGGTCATGCAGCGCGAAACAACGTCACGCGAAGCAAGATCCTTGGCGGAAGGCGCATAACGCTCCATGAAGCGCTCGCCTTCGGAATTAACGAGATAGCCGCCTTCGCCGCGTGCGCCTTCCGTAATCAGGCAGCCCGCGCCGTAAATGCCGGTTGGGTGGAACTGAACGAATTCCATGTCCTGGAGCGGAAGCCCCGCACGCGCCGCCATGCCGCCGCCGTCGCCGGTGCAGGTATGCGCCGAAGTCGCCGAGAAATAGGAACGGCCATAACCACCCGTCGCCAGAACCACCATTTTCGCGGAAAAGCGATGGATCGTCCCATCATCAAGGTTCCACGCAACAACGCCGGTGCAAACACCATCGGTCATGATGAGATCAAGCGCGAAATATTCAATGAAGAACTGCGCGTTGTTTTTCAGCGACTGGCCGTAAAGCGTATGCAGGATCGCATGACCGGTACGGTCAGCGGCCGCACACGTGCGCTGTACTGGTGGACCATCACCAAAATTCTGCATGTGGCCGCCGAATGGGCGCTGATAGATTTTGCCTTCTTCGGTACGCGAGAACGGAACGCCGTAATGTTCCAGCTCATAAACCGCAGCCGGTGCTTCACGCGCCAGATATTCCATAGCGTCCGTATCGCCCAGCCAGTCCGACCCCTTGACGGTGTCGTACATATGCCACTGCCAGCTATCCGGCCCCATATTTTTCAGCGAAGCGGCAATGCCGCCCTGCGCTGCAACCGTGTGCGAACGCGTTGGGAACACTTTGGTGATACAGGCGGTCTTAAAACCCTGTTCGGCCATACCGAGCGTTGCACGCAGGCCAGCACCGCCAGCGCCAACGACAACAACGTCGAATTTGTGATCGATGAACGTATAGTTCTTTTCGCCCGCAGCATTGGCTGCATTGTTTTGTGCACTAGCCATCGGGCTATCAACCTCCGAAGCTCAGCTTGAGGATCGCATAAACGCAAGCCACGCCCACAACCACCGTGAAAAAGGTGTTGAGCATGACGAGCAGGACCTTCATGCCTTCGCCGTGAATGTAATCTTCAATAATAACCTGCATGCCAAGACGCATGTGATAGACGCCGGTCAGCACGAACAGCGCCATCACCAGAGCGGTGAACGGATGCGCCAAAGCGGCCTTTACTTCGGCATAGCTTGCGCCGTGAAGCGAAATAACCAGACCTATGAAAAACAGAACGAGCGGCACGAGTGCGACAGCACTCATGCGCTGAAACCAGAAATGGCCGGTGCCTTCCTTGGCCGAGCCAAGTCCACGAACCTTGCCGAGAGGCGTACGCATATCGTTCATGTCAGAACTCCTTTCAGCGCACTGCAAAAGCAACAACCCAGACAAGGATCGTTGCAGGCAGCGAGAAGGCCAGCGTCAGCCATGCAATCTTGCTGGCTGTGTGCTTTTCAAGACCGGCACCCATGTCCCAGATGAAATGGCGCACACCGCCGGCCAGATGGTGCAGAAGCGCCCAAGTGTAGCCAAACAGAACCAGATAGCCAAACCACGAACTGTAGATTGCGCTTACGGTGTTGAAGGCATCTTCACCGATTGCAGCCGCAATCAGCCATGCAGCGAGAAGAAGGGTTCCGAAATAAAGGGCGCCGCCCGTGATACGATGGATGATGGACATCGTCATCGTGATCTTTGGTCGATAAATCGACAAATGCGGCGACAAAGGACGCTGACGCGTTGCGGTCGGTTGTGTCATGGCTCTCGTGGGCTTCCCTGACGTTTCTACCCGCCTTATCCCGCCAAACACGTTTGGCATGACAAAGCGAATGGCCGGTTCATGCAGAACCGAGTTCGATGTCGTTCACAGCACAGGAAACAGAATCTTCAATCCTGCGCCGGCACGACCCAGAAAATGTGGCTGGATCGTGTCACACGACCCTATGAGGCGCTTTCTACTGCGCTTTCACCACCACGTCAAAGACGCTTTTTCACGAAAAGACTAACAATTGGTCGCACCTCAACGACACATTCGCGTGATTCCTGAATTCAAACGATTGAAGTCGATGTTTCACAAAAACATGTGTAATTTCATCTACTTTTGCGGACGCAGCTTAGTTGCCAAAGCGAATCACATAGCTGGACCAGTCGGCAGCGGCGGCAATCTGCTCATATAACTTGCGGCCATCCTCAGGCACACGCGGCGCATTGAGCATAAGCTTCGACCAGCTGCGCTCTTCCGCCTTGTCGGCAAGCAGATCAATAAACGCTTTGGCGATACCCTTACCGCGATGATCATGATGCACATAAATATGGTCAACCTGGCCGGCGCGCAGGCCGGAAATAGGTTCAGGAAGATCATAAAAAATCACAAAGCCAACCAGATTGCCATCCACGCGTGCGCCGAGAATTTCTGTGGCACGATCCTGCAAAAGCTGCTCGGCGTAAAACTCATCCGGGCGACGTGGTGCCCCGCGCTTCAACGCTTGTGCATAACTCGCAAGCAGAGGCGCAAACTCATGCGCGTCCCGCAGATGAAGCAGCCCGATATCGACGGAATGATCATTGGTCATAAGAACTCTCTCTCGAAACACAGCCCAGCATCACGGAGCTCAACGATTGTAGACGCCAGCCCGACCAAAGGTAAAGCGCGGCGCGCACAAAATCAGATGAGCCAGAGCATTTCCTGTTTGATTGAAGCATTGGAAGTGCTCAACGACCTTTGGCAGCACCACGAAGCTCGACCACATTATCGTCAAGCATCATCGGAAGTGCCGTGCGAACGCAATTGCGGCCATTCTTCTTGGCTTCATAGAGCGCGCCATCAGCCCGCTTAAAGACATCGGCAAAGACATCGTCGAACTCCATTTCCGTCACGCCAAAACTCACCGCGAAACCCACATCGCCCGAAGGACCGGAAAGCGTTATATCGGCACAGGCCAGCCGCACGCGTTCAGCAAAACGCCATGCCGACTGGATGGTATGGCCGGGCAACAGAACAGCGAACTCCTCGCCGCCCATCCGTGCGGCAATGCCATCCTTCGCCGCCGCCGCACGACGCAATTCATCAGCAAAAGCTGCAATCACCCTGTCGCCCAAAGCGTGTCCATGGGTATCGTTGATCGACTTGAAGTAATCAATATCGCAGATAATCAGCGAAAGTGCCTGTCGCATGCGCTTGGATTTTTCGATCGCCGCTTCG
The DNA here is from genome assembly GCF_039674445.1 of Brucella sp. TWI432. Lineage (NCBI taxonomy): Bacteria > Pseudomonadati > Pseudomonadota > Alphaproteobacteria > Hyphomicrobiales > Brucellaceae > Brucella > Brucella sp. TWI432. Next base: position 92,171 of record NZ_JBDJNL010000008.1, read on the forward strand.
GCGCGGAATTCAAAACCGCGACGGTTGAGAAGTCCGGAAAGCTGATCCGTCTCCGAACGCAGCGTCACATCGGAAATCAGCTCCCCCATCAGACTGAGCAGAAGCAGCAAACCACCGGCAACCGAAAGCCCGGCACCGATCGACTGAACCAGCAGCGCATAATTGGTATGCATATAATCATCAGGCGAAGCACCAACACCGCCGACCATAGTGGCGAGAACCGGTTTAATCAGAAAATGAAGGGCGCTCACCATAAAGAGCGCCGCCATCATGCCATCCAATGCCCCCCACGACCTGCCAAAGGGCTTGCTGCGGGAATGAACGCTCGTGCGGCTGCGCAAAACGATCCACGCAGCCAGCACGAGGATCAGAAAATACGGCAACTGATAAAGAATACGGCCAAGCATCTGACTGCGGGCGATATCGTAAATCGCAAAGATCATGACCAGCGAACCGGCAAAGAGAAGCCCCAGCCGCACCCACGGCACAGGAAGACCATACATGCGGGCAAGACCGACAACCAGACAGGAAAGCGTTATGAAATACATGCCAAAACTGAGCATGTAAGCGAATTTCTGGCTGGGGAGGAAGGAGATCAGGATCTCAGTGAGAAAGTACAGCATCGCAAAAACAAAGCCGAGCCCAAACACGGGGGCGGCAGCGTTATCACGGGCATAGGCAGCGATACCGAAAAAGGTGAGAGCAAACAGACCCGAAACCGTCGTATTTATAAGCAGTATGAACTCAGCACCATCCATCCGTCCATCCCTGCATATATCTGGTGGCGCGAGAAGACCACACCCCGCACCATTCATTGAATGCTATATTAGACCAAAACCGCTAAAAAAGCATCTAATTTAGAAATGCAAATAATACGTTGTTTACGAAACAAAAAAACCGCCGGATCACTCCGGCGGTTTTCTCAATCATCTTTTACGACCATCAGTTCCAGTCGCGAATGTCCACGAAATGACCGGCAATCGCTGCAGCGGCTGCCATGGCGGGCGAAACGAGATGCGTGCGACCCTTGAAGCCCTGACGGCCTTCAAAGTTACGGTTTGACGTCGAAGCGCAACGCTCACCCGGCTTCAGACGGTCATCATTCATGGCAAGGCACATCGAACAGCCCGGCTCGCGCCAGTCAAAACCCGCTTCGATGAAAATCTTGTCGAGACCTTCCGCTTCCGCCTGCTCCTTCACAAGGCCCGAACCCGGAACGATCATGGCGTTCACGCTTGCCGCAACCTTCTTGCCTTCGACCATACGGGCTGCATCGCGCAAATCCTCAATACGTCCGTTCGTGCAAGATCCGATGAAAACGCGGTCAATGGCGATGTCCGTCATCTTGGTGCCAGGCTTCAGGCCCATATAGTCAAGCGCACGCCACTTGGATGCACGCTTGGTTTCGTCCTTGATCTCGTCCGGGTTGGGAACGATACCGGTGACGAAGACCACATCTTCCGGCGATGAGCCCCAGGATACAACCGGCGAAATCTTGGCAGCATCAAGCTCGACGATCTTGTCGAAATGCGCCCCTTCATCCGAATTGAGCGTCTTCCAATACCGGATCGCCTGCTCAAGCTCTTCGCCCTTGGGCGCACGCGGCTTGTCTTTGATATATTCAAATGTGGTTTTATCCGGCGCAATAAGACCGGCGCGCGCACCACCTTCAATCGACATGTTGCAGACGGTCATACGACCTTCCATCGACAACGAGCGAATGGCGCTGCCTGCATATTCGATTACGTAACCGGTGCCACCTGCGGTGCCGATTTCGCCGATGATGGCAAGCGTGATGTCCTTGGCAGTAACGCCCGGAGCCAGTTCACCCTCAACACGCACCAGCATGTTCTTGGCTTTTTTCTGGATCAGCGTCTGCGTTGCCAGAACATGTTCGACTTCCGATGTGCCGATACCATGCGCCAGCGAACCAAATGCACCATGCGTCGATGTATGGCTGTCACCGCACACAATCGTCATGCCCGGCAGCGTAAAGCCCTGCTCTGGACCAACGATATGCACCACGCCCTGACGACGATCACGCTCGGAATAATATTCAACGCCAAAATCAGCGGCATTCTTGGCAAGAGCCTCAACCTGAATGCGGCTTTCTTCATTCTTGATGCCGTTGATACGATCTGGCGATGTTGGAACATTATGATCGACAACAGCCAGTGTACGCTCTGGATGGCGCACCTTGCGGCCCGTCATGCGCAGGCCTTCGAAAGCCTGTGGGCTTGTCACTTCATGCACAAGATGGCGATCAATATAAAGGAGGCAGGTACCATCGTCCTGCTGATCCACCACATGGTCGTCCCAGATCTTGTCATAAAGTGTACGCGGCGCGCTCATTGCGAGAGTTCCTTTGAATAGTTCTTAATTGGCTGTCATATGCACCCGCCACCGCATTTCGTCAAGAAACACAAACCGCAACAGGGTGTCGCAGTAACAATCTTGCGCAATGTAGGCGAAATTGTGCAATATGTTACGCAGCCTTTTGGCTTTTGCAAATAAAAAAGGCGACCCAAAGGCCGCCCTTTTCAGATTCTTGCACAACTGGCTTATTCAGCAGCAGTCTTTGCAGCTTCTGCTTTGGCAGCAGCGATCTTGTCGGCTTCGCGTTCTGCCTTGGAACGGTTGTCTTTCTTTTCAGCAATACGTGCAGCCTTACCGGTGAGGCCACGGAGGTAGTAAAGCTTCGCGCGACGGACCTTACCGCGGCGAACAACTTCAACACCTTCCACGATTGGCGAATAAACCGGGAATACGCGCTCTACGCCTTCGCCGTAAGAAATCTTACGAACGGTGAAGTTTTCGTTGATGCCAGCGCCGGAACGGGCAATGCAAACGCCTTCATAAGCCTGCACACGGGTACGTGTACCTTCGGTAACGCGCACCTGAACGCGAACGCTGTCACCTGGCTGGAAATCTGGAAGCTTGCGCTTTTCTTCGATCTTGGCTGCCTGTTCGGCTTCAAGCTGACGAATGATATTCATCGTCTCTTCCTTCTGAATTCTTCTCAAACAGCCAGAGCGCTCTGCACTCACCACCAAGCATCTTTGGCCCTGTGGTTATGCCCGAAAAACCAGGCAGGAGCGGTACACCATTTATTGGTTTAAAGATGTCGGGCTTTTGCCCAACTGGCGCGGCAATACACCATTGCCGTCAATGAATCAATATCGGTGCTGCGAAATCGCTATTTTCCGCCAATACGGCCAAGATGCGTATCCTGAAAACCGGTTCCGTATTTAAGGCCGAAGCCAAGCGCACGATCCACGCCAATATGAACAGCCCAGATAAGCGCAATCAAAAGGCAAACTGGCCAGCTCATAACCCAGCCAAGCACGGCCACAAGCACAACGCCAATCCAGCTATGCGCGATATTATAGACGACAGCGCCCGTGCGTGGTCCTTTAAGATAAGCAAAGAACGATAGATCCGGTGCAAGGACGAGAATCGCAAACAGCCACCAGTTTGCGCCCATCACCCAATATGCGCCAAGCGCCAACAGCGCCAGAGAAAGGCTTTCAAGCCGCTGGATCAGGTTCATGAGCGCTTGCCCTTGCGATAGGCTTCCCAAAGATCAGGACGCCGTTCTTTTGTAATGCGTTCAGCCTCAGCATGGCGCCATTTATCAATCGCACCATGATTGCCGGAGGTGAGAATTTCAGGGATCGAGCGATCCTCCCAAATCTGCGGGCGGGTATAATGCGGATGTTCCAGAAGCCCGGTTTCAAAGCTTTCCGTCTCGCCCGATTCCCGGTTGCCCATCACGCCAGGCAAAAGCCGCACAATCGCATCCAGCAAAACGATGGCCGCAGTCTCGCCACCCGACAGAATATAATCGCCGATCGAAATCTCTTCGAGCGCGCGTCCTTCGATCACCCGCTCATCGACACCTTCAAAACGGCCACACAGAATAATCGCGCCCGGACCGTCAGCCAGTTCACGCACGCGCTTTTGTGTGAGCGGCGCACCGCGCGGACTCATCAGCAGCATCGGACGATCATCAGCAACCGAATCGAGCGCGCGCGCCACCACATCCGGTTTCATCACCATGCCCGCACCACCACCCGATGGCGTGTCATCCACCATGCGGTGCTTGCCTTCAGCAAAATCGCGAATCTGCACTGTATCAAGCAACCACGTGCTTTCAGAAAGCGCCTTGCCAGCAAGCGAAATGCCAAGCGGCCCCGGAAACATTTCAGGATAAAGCGTCAGCACCGAAGCATGAAATCCCGGTCGCGCTTTATCCGTATCAGAAAGCGCGCTCATGATTTCTTTGGTCGCTTCTGGTCGTTTTGCTGCTTGGTATATTCGCGAAGCGCTGCCTCATCATCCTCGGCAATCAGTCCCGCAGCATAAGGCTCGACCGTTATAGTCCCCTTGTCAAAATCGATTTCCGGCACCGCTGCTTCCGTAAACGGGATCAGCATTGGACGTTTGCCTTTGAGACTGAGCTCAATCAGATCGCCGCCACCAAAATCGAAAAGGGCACTCACAACCCCATAGGATTGACCGTTCGCATCAACGGCTTCAAGCCCGATCAAATCCGTCTGGAAAAACTCATCTTCATCAAGTTCATCATCGTGCAATTGTGAGCGGTCGATGAAAAGCTCGGTGCCGTTGAGCGCTTCGGCAGCATTGCGATCATTGACGCCCTTGAAGCGAACAACAACAACAGTCTTTGCCGCACGGGCTTCCAGCACCTCATAGGCCTTGCCCTGCGCATCATAGAGATGGCCGTAATCAGCAATAGCCAGCGGATCATCGGTAAATGTCTTGACCCGAACTTCGCCACGTATGCCATGCGCGGCTCCGATGACGGCAAGCTGGATTGGGTTCTCGGGACGAGGCATGAATATTTCCGTGATTAGATACAATTGCTAATCGCATACCCAATTTCTCGCAAGAACGCCAAGGAAAAGAGCGAAAAGCAATATTTACTGCCCGGCAACCTATCGCTGTCACACTGCACCGACAACAACGCCAAGAGCGAATCCCGATCATGACCAGCAAAGCCGACTTCCTTATCCCAGCCCGCGCCGACCTTGCGGCGGCACGCGAGGAATGGCTGAAATCACTCAAAGACATGCGCCGTCTTTCGGAAAACACCCTTGAAGCCTATGAGCGCGACACGCGTCAGTTTCTGCAATTCATGACCGGGCATCTGGGCGAGCCGCCGTCGATCAAAGACATCGGCAATCTGCGTATCGCGGATTTGCGCTCCTATCTTGCCAATCGCCGCAACAATGGTGCAGGCGCGCGCACGCTTGGCCGCGGTCTCGCAGGCGTTCGCTCGCTGTTGCGGCATCTGGAACGGCGCGGCCTGATCAATGCAGCCGGTGCAGGTGCCATACGCGCACCGCGCCAGCCAAAGTCGCTGCCAAAGCCACTCACCGCAGAAGATGCGCGCCGCGTTGTTGCTGCCGATGGCCAGATGGCGGAAGAGCCGTGGATTGCAGCGCGCAATGCTGCCGTTCTCACACTGCTCTATGGGTGCGGCCTGCGCATTTCAGAAGCTTTAAGCCTTGCGGGTGAAGCGCTAAACGACCCATCCGTGCTTTCGATCACCATCACCGGTAAAGGCGGCAAGTCCCGCATGGTGCCACTGTTGCCAGCGGTGCATCGCGCTGTGGCGCAATACAGAGCGCTTTGCCCGTTTGATCTTTCGCCCGACAAAGCTTTGTTCCGCGGTGCCAAGGGCGGACAGCTTCATGCCGCCATTATTCAACGCGAGATGCAGAAACTGCGTGCCGGCCTCGGCCTTCCCGATACCGCAACCCCGCATGCCCTGCGCCATTCCTTTGCCACGCATCTGCTTGGCCGTGGCGGCGATCTGCGCACCATTCAGGAGCTGCTCGGTCATGCGAGCCTTTCAACAACACAGGTCTATACCGGCGTCGATACCGCACGCCTTCTCGAAGTGTATGACAACGCGCATCCCCGCGCCTGACTACGCTGTTTCGGAACAATCAGCGCAACCGGCGGCACCGCCTGCCCCACCGGCACAAAACCGACAAAAAAGGCCTGCGCGAGCAGGCCTTTCTTCATATTGGTTTGAACCAATAATTACATATGGATTGGCTTGGCAAAGGTTGCCAGCGCCGATTCACGAACGGCTTCCGACATGGTTGGATGCGCGTGGCAGGTGCGTGCGAGATCTTCGGACGAACCACCAAACTCCATCAGAACAGCCAGCTCGTGGATCATTTCGCCGGCATTATAGCCGAGGATATGGGCGCCAAGAACGCGATCCGTTGCCTTGTCGGCGAGGATCTTCACAAAGCCATCCGTGTGCTGCATGGCGCGTGCGCGACCATTGGCCGTGAACGGGAACTTGCCGATCTTGTATTCGATGCCTGCGGCTTTCAGCTCTTCCTCGGTCTTGCCAACGGAGGCGACTTCCGGCTGCGTATAAACAACGCTTGGAATAACGTCGAAGTTTACATGTCCTGCCTGACCGGCGATGATTTCCGCAACGGCAATGCCTTCGTCTTCGGCCTTATGTGCGAGCATTGGGCCCTGAACCACGTCACCGATGGCATAAATCCCCTCGACATTGGTGCGCCAATGATCATCGATTGCCACACGACCGCGATCATCGACATTGACGCCTGCTTCAGCAAGACCAAGACCATCGGTATAAGGACGGCGGCCAGTCGAAATCAGAACGGCATCGGCTTCGAGTGTTTCCGCATCGCCGCCCTTGACTGGTTCAAAGGTCACTTTTGCGCCCTTACCAGCCTTTTCAACGCCCGTCACCTTTGCGCCAAGCTTGAAAACAATGCCCTGCTTTTCAAGAAGACGCTGGAACTGCTTGGACACTTCGCCGTCCATCGCGCCCAGAACCTTGTCGAGATATTCGACAACCGTCACTTTCGCACCAAGACGGGACCAGACGGAACCAAGTTCCAGACCGATCACGCCGCCACCAACGACAACCAGATGACCCGGAACCTTGTCGAGCGCGATTGCCCCCGTTGAAGACAGGATGACCTTCTCATCGATGTCCACCTTGACACCGGGAATGCCAGCAACGTCCGAACCGGTTGCGATAATGATGTTCTTGGCTTCGATTTCCTGAACGCTGCCATCTTCGGCCGTCACGGAAACCTTGCCCTTGGCAACGATCTTGCCAGTGCCGATGAATGGCGTGATCTTGTTCTTTTTGAACAGGAATTCGACGCCCGACGTATTCGACTTCACCGTCGCATCCTTGTGCGCCATCATCTTTTCAAGATTGAGCTTCGGCGTACCGACTTCAACACCCAGCGTATCAAAAGAATGTCCGGCTTCCGCAAACACTTCCGATGCGTGCAACAACGCCTTGGAAGGAATGCAGCCAACGTTGAGACACGTGCCGCCAAAGGTCTTGCGCTTTTCGATCACCGCCACCGAAAGGCCAAGCTGTGCGGCCTTGATTGCAGCAACATAACCGCCGGGGCCGGTACCGATGACAACCACATCGTATGACATTAAACTATCCTTCTTCAGTCTGATCCAGAATGGCCGTTACGGCCCTTAAACTGTTACAAAACCGGAAATCCGGTCATTCTTCAGGGGTGCAGGCCTTGAAACGAAACGTCTCGAACTGAAGCGGCTTTTCAGGCTTCGCTGCACCAAAATCATATCCGTCGAGCGCTGTTGCCAGATCGGGAAACAGAATGGCCTGCGCTGCCGGCTCATCGGCCTTGGGCAAAACATCGGCTTCCGCACCTTCTTTCAGCGCATAGATAACACTCTGCCAGAGACTGCAATCATCAAGGTCTTCAGGGTCAGTGCCACCGTTCTTGCAGTTATAGGTAATGAGCGCATACGGACGTGCAACGCCCTCTTCCGGCCAGATCACCAGACCGGAAAGCTTGAACTCCGGCTTGTCATCGGCGGTAATCGTGAATTCATTGGTGGGGGCCGGATTCATCTTGAGCGCGTTCGACTGCCCCTCATGAAACGTGAGCGTGTAAGCATCACCCCGGTCACGATACACTGCACGGTTCTGCGTGCAGGCGGCCTGAACAGCACTTGAGAAAACCGTAACGGCGAGCGCAGATGCTGCCACCACTTTGAAGAGCTTCTTAACATCAGGCATCTGTCGGTTCTCCTCGTTCATCCGGCAGCTTTAATGCGCCTTTTCAGCAGCAAGTTTCAGACCAAGCGCAATGAAAACAACGCCACTCGTTCTGTCGATCCACTTTGAAGCACGCGAAAAAACCGCGCGCATCTTCGGCGTTGTCATAAAGAGGCTGACACCGATAAACCACGAAATCAATGCTGTGGCCATCACAACGCCGTAGCCAAGCTTGACTTCTGTCGGTGTATGAAGACTGACGACGGTCGAGAAAATCGACAGAAAGAAAAACACCGCCTTGGGGTTAAGCGCATTGGCGGCAAAACCAAGGCTGAAAGCCTTGAGCGCGCTCTGCTTGCGTTGCTTGTCCTGCTCTCGCATGTCGATATCGATCTTCGTCGTACCAGCGCGCAGTGCCTTGATGCCGATATAGACCAGATAGGCCACACCGCACCATTTCACGATATTAAACAGATAGATCGACTTGGAAATAATCAGCCCGAGACCAAGCACCGTATAGGTGACATGCATCATTAAGGCCGAACCAATGCCGAAACTGGTGATGATGGCCTCACGACGTCCATGCATCAGCGACTGGCGGATAACCATAGCCAAATCAGCGCCCGGCGAAACGATAGCAAAGGCAAAAATCGCCATCAGAGATGCAAGTTCAAACAGATAGGGATGCATCGCTTTTCCTTCGCCCCCGCATCAAGAGATGCAGGCAACCATCAAAAAACCAGATTGAAAAACATGCACGCAAGCCCGGCCAGCGAACCGATCCAGACAAGCGAGCGGATATAGGGAATGCCCGCAAGATAAAGCGGCACATAGATAATGCGGCACATAATCCAGATCCATGCACCATAAAGCCCGAAACCTGCCGCCTCCCCTTTGAACACAAGTGCAAGAGCGAGCGCAACAAATGCGGGATAGGTCTCGCGGAAATTGGCAGACGCACGGTCCGCACGACCGGCCAGATGACCGGAGGGCTTGCGCCCTTCATCGCGCGGACCTGCATTCCATTGGGAGCCGAGTTCCCTCGTCGCCGTAAAGCCCTGCAAGAGGATGTGAACCACCAGCAGAACCACACTCCAGCCAATCAGCGGAAGAAAAGGCGACGATGAAAACATGCCCGGCTCCATCACTGTCTCCGATTAAAGATCAAGAACCAGACGCTCCGGATCTTCCAGGCTTTCCTTGACGCGAACAAGGAAGGTCACGGCTTCCTTGCCGTCAACGATGCGGTGATCGTAGGAGAGTGCAAGATACATCATCGGACGGATGACGATCTGGCCGCCAACAACAACCGGACGTTCCTGGATCTTGTGCATGCCAAGAATACCCGACTGCGGCGAATTGAGGATCGGCGAAGACATCAGCGAGCCGTAAACACCACCATTGGTGATGGTGAATGTGCCGCCCTGCATGTCTGCCATCGACAAAGAACCGTCGCGTGCCGCTTTCGCAAGACGACCCAGTTCCTTTTCAACGCCTGCGATCGAAAGCTGGTCAGCGTCGCGGATAACAGGAACAACAAGACCCTTGTCGGTGCCGACGGCCATGCCGACATGCGCAAAGTTCTTGTAGATGATATCGGTGCCGTCGATCTCGGCATTAACAGCCGGAATTTCTTTGAGCGCATGCGTCACAGCCTTCGTGAAGAAGCCCATGAAGCCGAGCTTCACGCCATGCTTCTTCTCAAAAATATCCTTATAGCGCGAACGCAGTTCCATCACTGCCGACATATCGACTTCGTTGTAAGTCGTCAGCATCGCAGCGGTGTTCTGCGCATCCTTGAGGCGCTTGGCAATGGTCTGGCGCAGACGGGTCATCTTCACGCGTTCTTCGCGTGGTGCATCATCAGCCGACGAAGCCGGACGCGCTGCAACAGGAGCGGCTGCCGCAGGAGCAGTCGAAACACCCTTGGCGATCGCGTCAAGAACATCGCCCTTGAGAACCTGACCGCGCTTGCCCGAACCCTCAACCTGATCAGCCGAAAGGCCTTTTTCAGTGAGGAGCTTTGAAGCGGCGGGGGCTGGCTGCATTGCCGGGCCCGACGATGCCGACGCAACAGGGGCCGCAACCGGAGCAGCAGCTGCAGCTGGCTTGGCTTCTTCCTTCTTCGGAGCAGGTGCAGCACCCGCACCGGAAATCTGGCCGAGCAGTGCGTTCACTTCAACCGTGTCGCCTTCCTGTGCCACGATTTCGGCCAGTACGCCCGCAGCCGCAGCTGGAACTTCCACTGTTACCTTGTCGGTTTCCAGTTCCACCAGAGGTTCATCGACAGCAACAGCATCGCCGACTTTCTTGAACCACTTTCCGATGGTTGCCTCAGTAACGGACTCCCCAAGCGTGGGAACGCGAATTTCGGTAGCCATGGTTTCTTCTTCCGTTGATCTTCAATCGTTAGATTTGACTTCAATTCAAGCGGAAGCAGCTTTTTTCAAACTGCTTCCGGCCGAAAGTTAAATTAATTGCCGAGTGCATCCTCAAGGAATGCGGCCAGCTGTTCAAGATGCTTCGACATCAGGCCCGTTGCAGGCGATGCCGCTGCCGGACGACCGGTATAGCGAACGCGCTGATGCTTGGCATCGATATGCGCCAAAACCCATTCCAGATACGGATCGATGAACGACCACGCACCCATGTTCTTCGGCTCTTCCTGACACCAGACAATTTCTGCCTGACGGAAGCGCGACAGCTCATTGATGAGTGCCTTGGCCGGGAACGGATACAGCTGTTCGACGCGCAGAAGATAGACATCGTCAATGCCACGCTTTTCGCGCTCTTCGTAAAGATCATAATAGACCTTGCCCGAGCACAGAACGACGCGACGGATCTTTGCATCCTTCTGAAGCTTAATGCCTTCATCGCCCTTGTTGTACTGTGCATCATCCCAAAGCAGACGGTGGAACGACGAATCACCCGACAATTCGTTCAGGCTTGAAACAGCACGCTTGTGGCGCAGCAGCGACTTCGGCGTCATCATGATAAGCGGCTTGCGGAAGTCACGCTTCATCTGACGGCGCAGAATGTGGAAGTAGTTAGCCGGCGTGGTAACATTGGCAACCTGCATGTTATCCTCAGCGCAAAGCTGGAGATAACGCTCAAGACGCGCTGACGAATGCTCTGGACCCTGACCTTCATAGCCATGCGGCAGAAGGCAGACGAGACCCGACATACGCAGCCACTTGCGTTCACCCGACGAGATGAACTGGTCGAAGACAACCTGCGCACCATTGGCGAAATCGCCGAACTGGGCTTCCCAGAGCACCAGCGCACGTGGATCGGACAGCGAATAACCATATTCGTAACCGAGCACGGCTTCTTCCGAAAGCATCGAGTTGATGGCTTCGTAGATCGCCTGACCCTTCTGAACATTGTTCAGCGGAATGTAGCGGTTCTGGTTTTCCTGATCGTAAAGAACCGTATGACGCTGCGAGAAGGTGCCGCGTTCAACGTCCTGACCCGACAGACGGATCGGATGGCCCTCCGAAACAAGCGAACCGAAAGCAAGCGATTCAGCCGTTGCCCAATCAATGCCTTCGCCCGTCTCAACCATCTTGGCACGGTTATCAAGGAAGCGCTGGATCGTGCGGTGGACATGAAAGTCCTTTGGCACTTCAACAAGCTTCTTGCCGATTTCTTTCAGCGTTTTGATTGGAACGCCGGTCTTGCCACGACGCTGCTCATCGGCATTGTCAGCCGTGCGCAGACCACTCCAGGCACCATCGAACCAGTCAGCCTTGTTCGGCTTGTAGCTCTGGCCAGCTTCGAATTCCTGCTCAAGCTTTTCGCGCCAGTCAGCCTTCATCTTGTCGACGTCAGCCTGTACCAGCAAACCTTCAGCAATCAGCTTTTCACTGTAAAGCTGAACAGTTGTCTTGTGCGCGCGGATTTCCTTATACATCAACGGCTGCGTGAAGGATGGTTCGTCACCTTCATTGTGACCAAAGCGGCGGTAACAGAACATGTCAATGACCACCGGCTTGTGGAAGATCATGCGGAATTCCATCGCAACCTTGGCTGCAAAAACAACCGCTTCCGGATCATCGCCATTGACGTGGAAAATCGGTGCTTCAATCATCTTGGCCACATCCGACGGATAAGGCGAAGAGCGCGAGAAGCCCGGATTGGTGGTGAAGCCAATCTGGTTGTTGATGATGAAATGCAGCGTACCGCCGACACGGTGACCGCGCAGACCTGAAAGACCAAGGCACTCAGCAACCACACCCTGACCGGCAAAAGCAGCATCGCCATGCAGAAGCAGCGGCAGAACCTTGGCGCGTTCCGTCAATGGCACCATGTCATCGCGGGTGCGGCCAACAAGCAGATCCTGCTTGGCGCGTGCCTTGCCCATGACAACTGGATTGACGATTTCGAGATGCGACGGGTTTGCAGTCAGCGAAAGGTGAACCTTGTTGCCATCAAACTCGCGGTCCGAGGAAGCACCAAGATGGTACTTCACGTCACCCGAACCTTCCACATCGTCAGGCGCATAAGAGCCGCCCTTGAACTCGTGGAAGATTGCGCGGTGCGGCTTGCCCATAACCTGAGACAGCACGTTCAGACGACCACGGTGCGCCATGCCAAGCACGACTTCCTTGAGGCCCATCTGCCCGCCACGCTTGACGATCTGCTCGAGCGCCGGGATCAGCGATTCACCGCCATCAAGACCAAACCGCTTGGTGCCCTTGTACTTCACATCGATGAACTGCTCAAAGCCTTCAGCTTCGATCAGCTTCGACAGAATGGCCTTCTTGCCTTCAGCGGTGAAGGCATAGCCTTTGTCCGGGCCTTCGATGCGTTCCTGAATCCAAGCCTTTTCAACCGGATCAGAGATGTGCATGAATTCGACGCCGATATTGCCGCAATAGGTGCGCTTGAGGATTTCAAGCATCTGCGGCACGGTCGCATATTCAAGACCCAGAACATTGTCAATGAAAATCTTGCGATCATAATCGGCAGGTGTGAAGCCATAGGTTGCCGGATCAAGTTCGCTAAAGTCGTTTGGCTTTTCAGCAAGACCAAGCGGATCAAGATTGGCATGGAGGTGGCCGCGCATACGATAGGCGCGGATCATCATGATGGCGCGAACGCTATCACGTGCAGCCTGTGCAATCTCTTCGGCGGTCAATGCTGCAGCGGCACTCTTGGCGTCAGCCTTGGCCTTGTCCTTCAGCTTGTCGGTCACATGCTTTTCGACACTGGCCCAGTTGCCGTCAAGCGCCGAGATCAGCTCGCCATTGGCCGGAATGGGCCAGTTCTTGCGCGTCCAGCTTGCGCCCTGTGCGTTTTTACGCACATCGTCGGCATCATCTTTCAGCTGTGCGAAGAACTCACGCCACTCGGGATCAACCGATGTGGGATCATCCTCGTACTTGGCATACAGCTCCTCAATATAGTCGGCATTGCCGCCATAGAGGAATGAGGTAAGGGCGAAAACGTCGTTGGCTTGTTCTTGCCTTGCCATAACCTAATCCGGAGCCTCCGCTCCGTCTCCTTGTAGTAGCTCATCATGCGCGGGCCGGAAGCTTTTGACCTTCATCCCTCACGCCGCCGGGGAGGAACCACAACAGACCCCGGCATAACTCGATCACAAACTTGATTCATGCGGAAGAATGATGGCCAAAGCCTGACATTCTCTTAACCGGCCGCCCCGGTATCTGTATGAAACCCGGCAGCAGCTTTCGCCACTGCCGGGGCATTTCAATCGACAATGCGCAATCTTAGCCCTTAAGGACTTCAACCAGCGTCTTGCCCAGCTGTGCTGGCGAAGGAGACACGCGAATGCCAGCCGATTCCATGGCTGCAATCTTGTCTTCTGCGCCGCCCTTGCCACCGGAGATCACAGCACCCGCATGGCCCATGGTGCGTCCGGCAGGAGCGGTACGGCCAGCGATAAAGCCAACCATTGGCTTGCTTCGACCGCGCTTGGCTTCGTCCTTCAGGAACTGCGCAGCTTCTTCTTCAGCCGAACCGCCGATTTCACCGATCATGACAATCGACTTGGTTTCGTCGTCGGCCAGGAACATTTCCAGCACGTCGATGAACTCGGTGCCCTTGACCGGGTCGCCGCCGATACCAACAGCCGTGGTCTGGCCGAGACCTTCGTTCGAAGTCTGAAACACTGCTTCATAGGTAAGTGTGCCGGAGCGGGAAACAACACCCACAGAACCCTTCTTGAAGATATTGCCCGGCATAATGCCGATCTTGCATTCTTCTGGGGTCAGGATACCCGGGCAGTTCGGTCCGAGCAGGCGCGACTTTGAGCGTTCCAGACGCTCCTTGACGCGAACCATGTCCATGACCGGAATGCCTTCGGTGATGCAGACGATGAACGGAACTTCAGCGTCAATCGCTTCGATGATTGCGTCCGCCGCACCTGCTGGCGGAACGTAGATCACCGATGCGTCTGCACCTGTGCGTTCCTTGGCTTCTGCAACAGTTGCGAAGATCGGAAGCTTTTCGCCTTTCGAACCTTCCCAGGTTTCGCCACCCTTTTTCGGGTGAATACCGCCGACCATCTGCGTGCCGTAATAAGCAAGCGCCTGTTCGGTGTGGAAAGTACCGGTCTTGCCGGTCAGGCCCTGTACGAGAACCTTGGTGTCCTTGTTAACGAGAATGGACATGCCTTAATTCCCCTTCACTGCAGCGACGATTTTCTGCGCCGCATCGTCGAGATCGTCAGCTGAAATAACATTCAGGCCGCTCTCGTTGATGATCTTCTTGCCAAGCTCGACATTGGTGCCTTCAAGACGGACAACCAGAGGAACCTTGAGGCCGACTTCCTTGACGGCAGCGATCACGCCTTCAGCGATCACGTCGCACTTCATGATGCCACCGAAGATGTTGACCAGAATGCCCTGAACAGCCGGATCAGCGGTGATGATCTTGAACGCAGCCGTGACCTTTTCCTTGGAAGCGCCGCCGCCAACGTCGAGGAAGTTAGCCGGTTCAGCACCATAGAGCTTGATGATATCCATGGTTGCCATGGCAAGGCCTGCACCATTGACCATGCAGCCGATATTGCCATCAAGAGCAACGTAAGCGAGATCGTGCTTGGAAGCTTCGATTTCCTTTTCGTCTTCTTCCGACAGATCGCGCAGTTCCTGAATGTCAGGATGACGGAACAGTGCATTGCCGTCGAACGATACCTTGGCATCGAGAACGCGCACGCGACCATTGGTCATGACGATCAGCGGGTTGATTTCCAGAAGGCTCATGTCCTTCTCGGTGAAGGCCTTGTAGAGGATCGGGAACAGCTTGAGGCCGTCTTCACGGGCTTCGCCTTTAAGCTCTAACGCATCGGCGAGCTTGTTGGCGTCTGCATCGGTCACGCCCTTGGCAGGATCGATGGCAACCGTGATGATCTTTTCAGGGGTTTCTTCCGCAACAGCTTCGATATCCATGCCGCCTTCGGTCGAAACGACGAAAGCAGGACGGCCAACGGTGCGGTCGATGAGGATCGAGAGATAAAGCTCGCGCTCAATATCTGCACCATCTTCGATGTAAAGACGGTTGACCTGCTTGCCAGCTTCGCCGGTCTGCTTGGTGACGAGCGTGTTGCCGAGCATTTCCTTTGCATTGGCAACCACTTCCTCGACAGACTTTGCGAGGCGCACGCCGCCCTTGGCATCAGGGCCGAGTTCCTTGAACTTGCCCTTGCCGCGTCCACCAGCATGGATCTGGCTCTTGACGACATAAAGCGGGCCGGGAAGCGTCTTTGCCCATTCTTCCGCCTGTTCGACGGAATAAACAGCCACACCATTGGCGATCGGTGCGCCGTAAGTGTGGAGCAGGCGCTTGGCCTGGTATTCGTGAATATTCATCTGGTTGTCCTCTGCGGATTCCCGACCCTTTCAACAGAGCCGGTACGGATTGACAGCCGGAAAAGGCCGGGCACGCCCAAGAGCAACCCGGCCTTGTCTGGAACTTATTTCAGTGACGGAGCAATGCCGATGCAAGCTTCGCAAAGACCGGCAACAGATGCGACCGACTTTTCGAACTCAGCCTTTTCGCCCTTATCAAGATCGATCTCGATAATGCGTTCAACGCCATTGGCACCAATCACGGTTGGAACGCCGACATACATGTCGTTCACGCCATACTGACCGGAAAGCTGTGCTGCGACAGGCAGAACGCGCTTCTTGTCCTTGAGGTAGGATTCAGCCATCGCGATTGCCGACGAAGCAGGCGCGTAGAAAGCAGAACCGGTCTTGAGCAGGCCGACGATTTCTGCGCCGCCATCACGGGTGCGCTGAATGATCTTGTCGAGCTTTTCCTGTGTGGTCCAGCCCATCTTGACGAGATCTGGCAGCGGAATACCGGCAACGGTCGAATAACGAGCGAGCGGAACCATTGAGTCGCCGTGGCCACCAAGCACGAATGCCGTGACGTCTTCGACAGACACGTTGAATTCTTCCGACAGGAAGTAACGGAAACGGGCGCTGTCGAGAACGCCAGCCATGCCGACAACTTTGTGCGCTGGCAGGCCGGAGAACTTCTGCAAAGCCCAGACCATCGCATCAAGCGGGTTGGTGATGCAGATGACGAAAGCTTCAGGCGCATATTTCTTGATGCCTGCGCCGACCTGTTCCATGACCTTCAGGTTGATACCCAGAAGATCGTCGCGGCTCATGCCCGGCTTACGCGGCACGCCTGCGGTAACGATGACAACGTCTGCGCCTTCAATTGCGGCATAGTCGTTTGCACCGGTGAACTTCGCATCAAAACCGTCAACGGGTGAAGATTCTGCAATATCCAGTCCCTTACCCTGCGGAGTGCCTTCCGCAATATCGAAAAGGACGACGTCGCCGAGTTCCTTCAGGCCAGCAAGATGAGCGAGCGTGCCGCCGATCATGCCGGAGCCGATGAGGGCAATCTTGTTGCGTGCCATGATTGTTTCTTTCCTCAAGTTTGATCCAGAAACGCATGAAGCTATCCGGTTTCCTCCCGGAAAACGCGTCTGCGCTGCGAGGGTTCGATAGGACTCTTTGCAAAAAAACTCAACTCATTATTTTGCGACTAATGTTTTCAATCGGTTAGATTTATATGTTCTTACGTAAACGTAATATATTTTGACAAAATGAAGGCAACTCGACTCTATCGTCCGGCTGTTTCGCATCTTGAAAGATGCACCAGCCGGGCCGCAGGTGATCGTCTTAAAGAGCTTGCTGAAGGAGCACCGCTCCTCCCGCATTCTGCCCTTTTTGCAAAGCAACATAGCCCGAACTTTCTATAAGTCGAGTCTTTGTCAATTCGATGATAGGGCGCAAAGACGGCGAAGCTGTCTCAGCCTTGAGCTCTTTCTGAAAAACTGTCGAGATATTCTGCGCTCTGCATTTCAAAAAGGCGCGAGGCTGTACGGTCAAACTCAAAGGCTTCCACGCCCTGCTTAGCCTCGTAGAGCTTTTCAGGCTGCGCTTCGGCAGAGATGAAAAGCCGCGCATGATGATCATAAAGCACGTCGATGAGCAAAATAAAGCGCTTGGCTTCATTGCGGCGCGAATAGTCAAGCATCGGCACATCATCGATAAACAATGTCGAATAGCGCGTGACGATAGCGATATAATCATTGGCTGCAAGCGGCTGCGCGCACAGTTCATCAAAGCTGAAGCGTGCTGCCCCCGGTACTGCACGGCGCACGGAAATATCGCGCCCCTTGATGTGGATCACATCCGGCTTTTCTTGCCGATCAGCCTTCAGCGCTGTCCACGCAGCCTCCATCCGTTTGCTCGTCTCGGAATTAAGCGGTGTCAGATAAACCGGCTGACGGTCGAGCTTTTCCAGCCGGTAATCGGTGCGCGAATCGAGATTGATCACATCGACATGCTGCTTGAGAATATCGACAAAGGGCAGGAACAGCTGACGGTTCAGCCCATCGCGATAAAGATTGTCCGGTGCCACGTTGGACGTCGCAATCAGCACCACGCCGCGCGCAAACAAAGCGCTGAACAGGCGCGACAAGATCATCGCATCCGCAATATCGGTCACAGTAAATTCGTCAAAGCAAAGCACCCAAGCCTGATGCGCCAAAGCTTCTGCAACCGGCGGAATCGGGTCTTCCTGCTTGGTTTCGCCACGCTTCAAGGCCTGACGATGCGCATTGATACGCTCATGGACATCGGCCATGAAATCATTGAAATGCGCGCGGCGTTTGCGTTCGACCGGCAAAAGCTGGAAGAACATATCCATCAGCATGGTCTTGCCACGCCCAACCTCGCCATGGACATAAAGGCCTTTGACGGTGGCAATCTCTTTGCGCTTGCCAAACAGCCAGCCCAGCGCACTCGATTTGCGCGACAGGCGTTTGCTGCAAACTTCCTCGATCAGCCGGTCATAGCGTGCGGTCAGTTCAAGCTGCGCGGGATCGGCCTCGACTTCCCCCGCCTTGACCAGCGCGTCATAATGCTCGCGAACCGAGGGGAACGCCTTCAGATTACCGTCGAAAGACATGATTGTCTGTCCCACCACTCAATTGCAGAAAAGGCGGAGCGTCTTGCGACTGCTCCGCCTGTCTTTAACGCAGTTGCTTTATCAGCGCGACAGCGAAACGGCCTGACCGCTTGTGGTCTGGCCGTCAAATCGGCTCGGACCGGAAGAATAAAGCGTTGCGACCGTGCCGCCATTCGCATCATAAAGCGAAAGCTGCTTGCCATTGACCGCCCATGAAGCGAGGCTTCCAAGTTCACCGGGGCAGCGCAATGGGCCAGCGCGGAAACCCTGACCATATTTGGTCTGCGGGGTTGCGATCTTGCAGTTCTGACCGGCAAGGGAAGCATTCCACACGCCAGCAACCTTGCCCGGCGTCAGATCAGGTGCCGATTCGGGCGGCAGACTTGCAACCTGCGTGCCTGCGGCAGGCATTGAAGTGTCAGTCGTCGGCGCCGTCGGAAACGATGTCGGCGCATTCAAATTGCCGGACTGCACAGAACTGACGGGAGCAGAGCGCAGCGGTGCTGGTGGCGGTGGCGATGCATTGTTGTCAAAACCGCCGACCCGGGAGCTTTGGCAACCGGCCAGAATAGCGCCCGCCGCAGCAATGCTGAGCAAACTTGCTTTTGAAATTCCCATCTGGTTCTCCAATTCCTGGTCTTGGTGGGGCCAACAAGTGGGGGAGTGCCCCTTGCAGGATCGAGTTTGAAAGCTCGACCTAAAACATTATTGCACCGATAAAATGGCGATATGGTTAAAAAATCAACTGTAGTCTTGTGCGAATTTCGTCAAAACAGGATCAGGAAGGCTTGAAAGTGCTTAGAAATTTTCAAAATGGCGCAGGAAGGACACAGTTTTTGAACAAACTGCGATGCAGAATGCGGACCATCAAACACCGTTACAGTCAATAGTGCGCCGGTACTGGCAATTTGTGGGCTTTTCCGCCATATAGAGCCTTTCTAAACGAACGGGACCACGAACCAGCAATGAGCAAGGCCATCTTCGCCAAGATGAACGGATTGGGCAACAAGATCATTGTTGCTGATATGCGCGGACGCAGCGATCATATTGCTGCGACTGCTGCCATCCGTTTGGCCGCAGATGAGGCAACCGCGTTTGATCAGATCATGGCCATTCATGATCCCAAAACGCCCGGCACCGATCATTATATCGAGATCATCAATTGCGATGGCACGCAGGCGCAGGCTTGCGGCAATGGTACGCGCTGCGTTGTGCAATGGCTTTCCAAAGAAAGCGGCAAGCAGGATTATGTCTTCCAGACACTGGCTGGCATCCTGACCGCCAATGAGCACGAAGATGGGCTGATTACCGTCGATATGGGCAAGCCGCATTTCGGCTGGAAGGAAATCCCCCTCGCCCATGCAGTTGAAGACACAAGCGCCATCGACCTGTCTGCTGGCCCTGCTGATGCGCCTGTTCTGCAAGCGCCGTCGATCGCATCCATGGGCAATCCGCACGCGATCTTCTGGGTTGAAAACGATGTCTGGTCCTATGCACTGGATAAATATGGTCCCGGACTGGAACATGCCCCGGTCTTCCCGCAACGCGCCAATATTTCCATCGCACAAATCACATCGCGCGACAGCATGAACCTGCGCACATGGGAACGTGGCGCGGGCCTCACCCGTGCCTGTGGTTCCGCCGCCTGCGCTGCTGCCGTCTCAGGCGCACGTACGGGACGCACCGAACGCAATGTCACCGTCAATGTCCCCGGCGGCCCACTCAAAATCGAATGGCGCGACGATGATCACGTCATGATGACCGGGCCTGCCGAGTGGGAGTTTGATAGCACATTTGATCCTGTAACCGGCAATTGGGACTACGCCCCCAATCAAGACCGGGGAGCTGCCTGATGGCCGTGGAAGTCGTAACCTTTGGATGCCGCCTCAACACCTATGAATCCGAGGTGATGAAGCGCGAAGCGGATAATGCCGGTCTTGGTGAACTCAAAGACGGCGCGATCATCTTCAACACCTGTGCGGTCACGGCAGAAGCCGTGCGTCAGGCACGTCAGGCCATTCGCAAGGCCCGCCGCGACAACCCGGAAGCCCGCATCATCGTCACCGGCTGTGCTGCGCAGACGGAATCAGCCAAGTTCGAGGCCATGGACGAAGTCGATCTCATTCTTGGTAATGAGGAAAAGCTCAAGTCAAATTCCTATCGCATGTTGCCCGACTTCGGCGTGAACCAGTTTGAAAAGGTGCGCGTCAACGACATTATGGAAGTGCGCGAAACCGCAAGCCATATGGTTGATGCCATTGAAGGCCGCGCGCGCGCCTTCGTGCAGGTGCAGAATGGCTGCGATCATCGCTGCACCTTCTGCATCATTCCTTATGGGCGCGGCAATTCGCGTTCGGTGCCAATGGGCGGCGTGGTCGATCAGGTCAAGCGCCTTGTCGATAACGGCTACGCGGAAGTGGTTCTCACCGGCGTGGATATGACCTCCTACGGTCCCGATCTGCCGGGAAGCTTGCGTCTTGGCAAACTGGTGAAAACCGTTCTCGCCCAAGTGCCGGATTTGCAGCGCCTGCGTCTCTCATCCATTGATTCCATTGAGGCCGATGAAGACCTGATGGAAGCAATCGCCAATGAAAAGCGCCTGATGCCGCATCTGCATCTGTCGCTTCAGGCAGGCGACGACATGATTTTAAAGCGCATGAAGCGCCGTCATTTACGCGATGATTCCATCCGCTTCTGCGAAGATGTACGCAGCCTTCGCCCCGACATCGTGTTCGGTGCCGACATCATTGCCGGTTTCCCGACCGAAACAGAAGAGATGTTCGCAAACTCGATGAAGATCGTCGAGGAATGTGGCCTGACACATCTGCACGTCTTCCCCTATAGCGCACGCGAAGGCACACCGGCTGCACGCATGCCACAGGTCAGACGCGAAATCGTGAAAGATCGCGCCGCACGTTTGCGTGCCGTTGGTGACCGCGCATATCAAAAACACTTAGCTTCTCTCAATGGCACTGTGCAGCGCCTGTTGATCGAGAAGGAAGGCATTGCCCGCACGGAAGGCTTTACGCTTGCCGCTGTGGATCAGGGCAATGCTGGCGAAATTATCGAACGAATTGTGACGGGGCATGACGGTGAAAAACTCCTCACCCGTCAGACAGAGCCGCAAGCGGCTTAAAGCTTAAGGGCATCAAAATTCATGGCAATGGGTTTCATCAAGAAAATGTTCTCCTTCGGCAAGAAGGAGGTCGAGGAAAAACCGGTCGAAGAACTGGCTCCCGATTCTTTGGAAGCACAGCTTCCTGAAACCACCGAGTTAGCCGCAACCGAAGTGGTCGTTTCCGAACAGGACACACCAGTTGTTATTGCTGATCCTGAGCCGGTTGAGGAAGAGAAGGCAGAACCGGAACATCCGGTTGCCGAGATTGAAATTCCGATTGAACAGCCTCCAGTGATGGAGCCAATCGTCGTTGAAGCCCCTGTTGCAGAGCCGAACATTGAGCCAGAGCCGGAACCTGTTGCTGAACCTGAACAGGTTGAAGTGCCGGCAATCCCCGAGACAGCGACTGTTGAGGATGGGGTTGAACCCGCCGTTCAGCCGGAACCGGTAAAGCCCAAAAAGGTCAAGGTCGCAAAGGCCGTTGAAGAGCATCAGGAAGAAGTGCCAGTTGAGGCAGCGCCTGAACCAAGGCTTTCCTGGTTCGAGCGCCTGCGCCGCGGGTTGTTGCGCTCATCGAATTCATTAAGCGATTCCATTGGCAGTATTTTCACCAAGCGCAAGCTTGATGAAGACACGTTGCAGGATCTTGAAGACGTACTCATTCAGGCCGATCTCGGTCTTGAAACCGCGATGCGCGTCACCGATGCGCTGTCATCCGGCCGTTATGGCAAGGACGTGACTGGCGAAGAAGTCCGAAACATCATGGGCGCAGAAATCGAGAAGGTTCTCGGTCCCGTTG
This sequence comes from Brucella sp. TWI432, assembly GCF_039674445.1. Classification (NCBI taxonomy): domain Bacteria; kingdom Pseudomonadati; phylum Pseudomonadota; class Alphaproteobacteria; order Hyphomicrobiales; family Brucellaceae; genus Brucella; species Brucella sp. TWI432. Next base: position 114,620 of record NZ_JBDJNL010000008.1, read on the forward strand.
CTAAACCGCTGGAACTCGATCTTTCGCATAAGCCGCATGTCATTCTGGTTGTCGGCGTCAATGGAACCGGCAAGACCACGACCATCGGCAAGCTGGCGGCAAAACTCACCGCTGGCGGCCTCAAAGTCATGCTTGCGGCAGGCGATACATTCCGTGCCGCAGCCATCGAACAGCTTCATATCTGGGGTGAGCGCACCGGCTCGCCGGTGGTTTCGAGCAAGCTTGGTGCAGACGCGGCAGGCCTTGCTTATGATGCATGGAAGCAGGCGAAAGAGGCGGGCAGCGATGTGCTCATCATCGACACCGCAGGCCGTTTGCAGAACAAGGCCGAGCTGATGGACGAACTCGCCAAGATCGTCCGTGTGCTTGGCAAGCATGACCCGGAAGCCCCGCACACCGTCCTTCAGACGCTGGATGCCACCACCGGGCAGAACGCGCTCAATCAGGTCGAGATTTTCAAAAATATCGCTGGCGTCAACGGCCTTGTCATGACCAAGCTGGACGGCACGGCACGCGGTGGCATTCTGGTGGCAATCTCTGCCAAACATAAGCTCCCAATCTATTTCATCGGCGTTGGCGAAGGTGTCGACGATCTTGAACCATTTGCGGCCAAGGATTTTGCCCGCGCCATCGCAGGAGTTGCCTGATGGAGCATCCCATTTTCGAACGCGATCCCTCGCAAAAGACCGAAGCCGAACGCAAGGAAGTGCCGCCGCTGCTCAAGCTTGCGCTGGAACTCGGGCCGCTTCTGGTTTTCTTTTTCGCCAATGCGCGTGGTGAAAGCCTGATTGAGCATTTTCCGGTGCTCGCTCAGATTGGCGAGCCGATCTTTCTGGCAACCGCCCTCTTCATGGTTGCGACCGTCATAGCCCTTGCCATTTCATGGTCGATGACACGCACCTTGCCGATGATGCCACTCATTTCCGGTATCGTGGTGCTGGTTTTTGGTGCGCTCACACTCTGGCTGCACAACGACACCTTCATCAAAATGAAGCCCACAATCGTCAACACGCTGTTTGGCGCGATCCTGCTTGGCGGACTGCTGTTCGGCAAATCCCTGCTCGGTTATGTGTTTGATTCGGCATTCCGGCTTGATGCCGAAGGCTGGCGGAAACTGACCTTCCGCTGGGGCCTGTTCTTCATCTTCCTCGCAGTGGTGAATGAAGTGGTGTGGCGGAATTTTTCGACCGATGCCTGGGTCTCTTTCAAGGTCTGGGGTATTATGCCGATCACCATTGTCTTCACGCTTTCACAAATGCCGCTTATCCAGAAGCACACATTGCCTGAAGCTAAAAAAGATTAGAGCATGTCTCCCAAAAGTGGGAACCGGTTTTGGGACAAAGACATGCGTAAAAACAAAGAATTAGAGCGAGCGCAACACGCTCTAAGATATATGGGAGGACGCCATGTTACGCCTGGACATTGAACAATTCATCTGCCGCAGCGATAATTATGGTGTTCTCATTCATGATCCCGAAAGCGACCTGACAGCTGCAATCGATGCGCCGGATGCGGCAGCCATTGAAGCGGCACTGAAACGCCGTGGCTGGACACTCGACTTCATCTTCACGACGCATCATCACCTTGATCATGTTGAAGGCAATGCGGCGTTGAAAGCCAAATTCGGCGTCAGCATCATCGGCCCGGAAGCAGAAGCCAGCAAAATCCCGACGCTCGACCGCAAGATGAAAGACGGCGACGAATTCACCTTCGGACTTTTCAAGGTGAAAGTGATCTCCACCCCCGGCCATACGGCTGGCGAGATTTCCTTCTATCTGCCGGAAGCGAAAGTCGTGTTCACGGGCGACACGCTTTTTGCATTGGGCTGCGGTCGTCTGTTCGAAGGAACACCGGCAACCATGTTCCAGTCTCTGCAAAAACTTGTGAGGCTTCCGGGTGACACGGTCGTTTATTGCGGTCATGAATACACGCAGAGCAATGCGCGTTTCGCCCTGACGATTGATCCTGACAATTCGGCCTTGAAAGAACGGGCGGCAGAGATTGCGCGGTTGCGTGCGGCTGATAAAATGACCCTGCCCACAAGCATTGCGCTTGAAATGGCCACCAATCCGTTTCTGCGCTGGCACGATAGTGGCATTCGCGCACGCCTTGATATGCGCGAAGCAAGTGATGAAGCCATTTTCGCAGAAATCCGTAAGCGCAAAGACCATTTCTAGGATACGATCATGACGACCTTTTCCCGCATCAAGAAGTTCAACGCAGCCGCAGTCTTTGGCCTTTCGCTTATCGTCCTTCCGCAATCAGTGAACGTCACTTATGCCGAAGATATTATTGCGATTGCCACGCCGCCGAAGACACCAGAAGAAATCAACAATTTCAAGCTGAGCGAAGACCTGCTCACGCGCATGGAAAAAATCCATAACAAGCTTGAGGAAATGCAGCTTTCGCCCACGGCAGAAGAAGGTCAGGATGCACGTCCGACCATGGATTCCATGGTAAAAAGCATTGAATCGCGGCCACAGGTTGTTGCGGTTATGAAGGCTGAAAATATCGAACCACGCGATTATCTTCTTGCCTATTTCGCCATGATGAACGGACTTGCGGCGGCGGATGCCGAAGAAGAAGAACAGCTCGTCGATGAAGTGAAGCAGATTAATCCCGAACACCTCGCCTTTGCCAAACAATATGGCGAACGCATTCGCGAACTGATCGGCGAGTAAATATAAAAAACCGGCGAAGTTTTCTTCGCCGGTTTTGGTTTTACGAAGGTTGTCTTAACAACCGCAGAGCGTTGATTGTCACGAGAACTGTTGCACCCGTATCGGCCAGAATAGCAGGCCAGAGGCCGGTAATCCCAAGCACCGTGGTCACGAGGAACACCGCTTTCAGCCCAAGCGCGATTGTGATGTTCTGATGGATATTGCGCATGGTCCGCTTCGACAGATCAACCATCGCAGCCACATCACCCACCCGGCCATGCAGCACCGCTGCATCAGCTGTTTCAAGCGCCACATCGGTGCCGCCGCCCATGGCAATGCCAACATCGGCAGCAGCCAGTGCTGGCGCATCATTGATGCCGTCGCCAACCTTGGCAACAATCTGACCGTCATTGCGAAACGCGCCAACAATCCGTTGCTTGTCTTCCGGCAGGAGCTCGGCGTGAACTTCGATACCGAGATCCTTACCAATGGCTTCTGCGGTACGGCGATTATCACCCGTCAGCATGACGGTGCGAATGCCTGCATTTTTCAGCACCTTCAGCCCTGCAATGGCATCCGCACGCGGCTCATCACGCATGGCGATAGCGCCTGCAATTTTGCCGTCTGCAACCAAAACAGAAACCGTTTTGCCTTCATCATTGCAGGCAGCAATCCGCGCTGCAAGATCGTCTGGAATGGGAGAGATTTCATTGGCAGCCTTGCGCGAACCAAGGAACAGCTCAATCCCGTCAGCCACACCTGACACACCCTTGCCGCCATGTGCCTTGCCCGTCGCAACGGAGGAGAGCTTCAGACCGCGCGCATCTGATGCGCTGACAATTGCAAGCGCCAGCGGATGGCTGGAACCTGCATCCAGTGAAGCAGAGAGACGCAAGACTTCTTCTTCCGAAAGTGCTCCCGGCAGAACATCCGTTACCTTCGGCTTACCTTCGGTGAGCGTTCCGGTTTTATCAAAACAGGCGGTCGTGATCTTTCCGATGGTTTCAAGGACAGCACCACCTTTCAAAAGCAACCCGCGCCGCGCACCCGCCGAAAGCGAAGCCGCAATGGCTGCTGGCGTCGAAATAACCAGCGCACAGGGGCAGCCGATCAGTAGAATGGCCAGCCCCTTGTAAATCCACTCACCCCATTCAGCGCCCACAACAAGCGGCGGCAGAATGGCAACCAGTGCAGCCACAACAACCACGCCCGGCGTGTAATAGGTCGAAAAGCGATTGATGAAACGCTCGGTCGGCGCTTTGGCTTCCTGTGCTTCCTCAACCAGCCGCACAACGCGTGCGATGGTGTTGTCCTCAGCTGCAGCCGTCACCTTCACCCGCAGCAAGCCATCGCCATTGATCGTGCCTGCAAAGACGTTTTCGCCCACGCCCTTGCCAACCGGCGTGCTTTCGCCCGTCACCGGTGCTTCATCAATGGCACTTTCACCCGAAATGATCTCGCCATCAGCTGGCATACGATCACCAGGGCGCACCACAATCACATCGCCCACATTGAGCGCCGCCGCAGGCACTTCACTGGTTACGCCATTGCTTTCAACAAACGCGGTCTTGGGCACCAGCGCGGTCAGCGACTGGATGCTGTCACGCGCTTTGCCAGCAGCAACCCCTTCGAGCAATTCGCCGACCAGAAACAGGAAAACGACAGCGGCGGCTTCTTCTGTCGCACCAATGATCACCGCACCAATGGCAGCAATCGTCATTAGCATTTCGATGGAAAACGGTGTGCCATTGATGGCTGCCGAATAAGCGCGTTTTGCAATCGGTATAAGACCGATCAGCATGGCAGCCGTGAACGCCCACAGTGCAACCGGCGGATAAAAATAGCCGACAACATAAGCCACCACCAGACCACCACCGCAGGCGAGCATCATCTTGCCCTTTGCGGTTTGCCACCAGCGCTTTTGCTTTTCTGGCGCGGCAGGCTGGAGCTTGCGCGTGGCGGTTGATTGCGCACTGGCCTTATAGCCAAGTGCCGTCACCTTTGCGGCAATCGCATCAACACTGGCCGAGCCATCATGATTGACGATCATGGTGCCATTGGTCACCGAAACAGACACATCCTGCACACCACCGACGCGACGCACAGCCGTATCGATCTTGGCCGCGCAAGAGGCACAATCCATCCCCTCCACACGAAAACGCAGACTGTCAGCACCCGCAACAATCTGCTTTGCTTCAGCATCGTCATGAACGTGATCATGGTGATTGTGGTCATGCTTATGATCATGGCCGCCGCAGCCTGCATGATCGTGATCGTGATCGTGATCGTGATCGTGATCGTGATCGTGATCGTGATCGTGATGCTCGTGTTTGTGAGGCGCTTTTTTGTCAACCAATTGTTCGATGCCATAGCCAAGGCTGCGCACTTTTTTGGCAACGCTTTCCAAATCGCTGCTGCCATCATGACGCACCGTCATCATGCCTGTCGTCACCGACACGGAAACATCTTCCACACCCGAAACACGACGCACAGCCGTATCGATTTTCGTCGCGCAGGAAGCACAATCCATACCTTCCACGCGAAACCGGTTCTGTTTTAAAATCTCATTCATAATCTGCCCCTGTCGAGACCACTCTTGAATTGTCTGAAACAAGGTCTACATCCTCTAGTGACTAGAGGAGCAAGAGCAAAAATGATCACCAACGTTCCGATCGGCGAAGCATCCAAAGCCAGCGGTGTGAAAGTGCCGACAATCCGTTATTACGAGCAAATCGGGCTTCTTCCGGTGCCCCCGCGCACGCAAGGCAATCGTCGCCTTTATGACAATGCTGACATTCAGCGGCTGTTATTTATCCGCCATGCGCGCGATCTGGGCTTTGAGGTCGATGCAATCCGCACGCTTCTCGACCTTCAGGACAATCCCGACCAGTCGTGCGCTGCCGCTGATTCGATTGCGCGCACACGCCTGATCGATGTCGAAAATCGCATCGCAAAACTGATGTCTTTGAAAACAGAACTGTTACGGATGCTGGATTGCACGGCACATGGCCGCATCGACCAGTGCCGGGTTATCGAAATTCTCGGCAATCACGAGGGATGCCTTCACCCCAGCCACTGACACTATTTTGCCAGAAGTGGGATTTTCTGGATATGCTCTAACCTGATTGTGTGGAAGCCGCTTCTTTGCGCCGCGATAGAATCATGTCTTTTGCAGCAAGTGCTGCACCTGCCGTGATCAACAGGCAGGCGGCGAGGATGCGCATGGATGGTTGCGCCATACCGGCTGAAATAAGCACAAGCGTCGAAAGAAGCGGCGCAGCGTAACTTGCCGCGCCCAGCACCTGAATATTGCCGCGCTTCACTCCAAAATCCCAGGCATAGAAGGCCGCCCCTACTGGCAAAAGTCCAAGCGCCATAACACTGAGCCACTGCGTTGCGGTTTCCGGCCACACTGTCTGCTCAAGTGCCAGATGACAAATCAGCGATAAAACAGCCGTCGCCACACAGAACCCAGTCACAGCATCGGTTGGCACACTCGAAAAACGGCGGGAAAGCAGCGAGTAGCTGGACCATGTCAAAGCGCAAAGCGCAGCCATTGCATAACCAAAACTATAGCGGGCTTCAAAGCCGATACCGTCCCCTTTGCTTACAATGAGCGCCGTCCCGCCAAGCCCAAGAAGTGCGCCAACGATATGATACCAGCGCAGCCGTTCGCCCGGCATCAGAGCAGATCCGACCACAATCAGCAGGGGCCAGAGATAGGCAATCAGGCTGGCATCGACCGCTGGCGCATTTCGGAGTGCTGTAAAATAAAAAAAGTGGTAACCAAACAGACCAATCACGCCGACAAGCCAGACGATTGGCGGCTGACGCAGATGTTTGATGGCCCCCGGCCGCCACAGCCATGAAATGAGACCGATGGATGCGCCAATCGAAAACGTCATGGCTGAGAGTTGGAAAGGCGGAACCTGACCGGAACCCGCAGTAAAAAGCGCCAACAGCGCCCACATCGCGATAGCCGAAAAACCGATCAGCGTTGCCAGCTTCATAATGGATCCCCCATTTGCGGGATCACATGCGCGTCTTACGCCGTCTTTTGCGTCCCGTTACCTTATCTTTTCAAATCGCGTAGCTTCGATCTTCAGCGTCCCCAGCTGTGTGCCGATGCGTGCCACAACGGGCGCATAAATACCGGAATGGCCCAAGGAAGCAAAAGAAATCGTTATCTTGCTGCGATTGGCAAGATAATCGATAGCCTTCTTACCCTTCTGATAGCCGGAAATCGGCACGAACTTTGCCGAGCAGATCACCGATTCGCCGGTAAAGCCCTTTGTGGTGAAGGATTCCGTGCCATTGAAACTCAATTTTAAATCGGCGCGCGTCTGCCCGTCAAAAACCTGAAGCGTACGATTGCACACAGCTTTGGGATCGTTGGTTGGAATCATGAGCGCGCTCAATGGATCACTGACATTCACCAGATCATTCGGTCCGCTCTCCACCCAGGGATCGCGCTTTTTGACCGGCGGCACATTTTCAGAAGCGATCACTTTGCCATCGGCAAAACGGATCATGGTGCTCTTATTTTTCCGCCCATGCTTATAGGCGAGATCAAAAGCCGATGGCATGACCTTGCCCTGAGAGGAACTGCCACCGACATAGACCGTACCGTCGGTATCATCGAAAATCCGTGCAATGCCCGACGTTTTGAATCGTCCATTCACACCATAATTGGCACCCTTGACGATGGTTTCTATCGCTGAACGCGCAATAGAAAGACCAAACATCGAGATTTCATATTCGGTGCGATAGAGATCCTCAGCCCGGGCGCTGCTCATCGCAGATAGGCTCGCAATCGACAGCACAGTAAAAAAAGCGATTCCCCGCTCCCAAGCCTGCTTCTTCACCGTTTGTTCGAAATGCACCTGCTCGATCATGCAGATTTTCCTTTCGATTTATCAGCCCTGATAGCATTCACCCACATGAATGCTATATGGCAAATCCGAAACACATCTGCGAACCGATTCTGCTTTTCTGCCAGATGCGATTTTTATCTTTGAGCTTTCGCCTGTAGATCACTCCAAATCTGCTTTGGATTTTCGATTCATACCCACTGTCGAACAAGAAAAGCTGGCAAAGTTATGATCAGGAGGCGCAAAGGATACTGCAAACGACCGTAAATGCGCGCCTTTCAAGCTTCAAAGCGGAATCTGTCTTGACTGTTTTCTCTCCTGTCACTATAGAAACGCGACTTTCCCAATAGGCCGCCTGTCCGAGATCGCGCGCCAGCAGCAGCAAACTGCTATGATTGCTTTGAATTCGGACATTCGGGTCGGGGCCTGAGAAACAAAAATTTGAAGGTGAGACCAAAATGTCCCGCGCTTGTGAATTGACCGGCACTTCGGTCCAGTACGGCAACAATGTAAGCCACGCAAACAACAGAACGCGTCGTCGCTTCCTGCCAAATCTCTGCAACGTTACGCTGATGTCCGAAGCACTCGGCCAGAGCTACCGTCTTCGCGTTTCCGCTTCTGCTCTGCGTTCGGTTGAGCATCGCGGCGGCCTCGACGCTTTCCTCGTCAAGTCTGACGACAAGGAACTCTCGCAGCGCGCGCGCCTGCTGAAGCGTCAGATCGTGAAGAAGCAGGCTGAAGTTGCTGCATAAGCAATCAGCTTTTTAAGTTTTGACAAAAAAGGCTGACAAACGTCAGCCTTTTTTGCTGGTTCCATCACCCAGGATAAAAAAATGCCTATGACAGGTTCTTCCTTTGCCCGGTTGATTCCGGCCATTTTTTGCATGTGCGCAGCGGTTGCTGCCTCCAACATCCTTGTCCAATATCCGTTTGAGCATTTCGGCCTTGGCGAGCTGCTGACCTATGGCGCTTTCACCTATCCGGTGGCCTTTCTCGTCAATGACCTCACAAATCGCCGTTTTGGACCCGCAGCAGCGCGCAAGGTCGTCTATGCGGGGTTTGTGCTTGGTGTCGTCATGTCGATCTGGCTTGCCACGCCACGCATTGCCATTGCTTCCGGTTCGGCATTTCTGATCGCACAATTAATGGACATCACTGTCTTCAACCGCCTGCGCCAGAAAACATGGTGGAAAGCACCTTTTGCCGCCGCCATGTTCGGCTCCGTTGTCGATACGGTGCTGTTCTTCTCCATCGCCTTTGCCGCGCAGTTTGCATGGATTGACGCAATAACGGGCATGCCCGACTCGTCGCTTGCGGAGCCTGCCTCACTCCTTGGACTTGGCGTCCCGCTCTGGGCTTCACTGGCCTTCGGCGACTTCTTCGTGAAGGTTGTGATGGGAACGCTGATGTTGGTGCCCTATGGTGCCATTCTGGCGATTTTCGCGCCAGCGCTTTATGCCCCTGACAGGCTGAACACGACCAAGCGCTGATCGGAAACATACCGGTCGGCTTGCTGCCTTCACGTTCCGTTTATCTGAATGAAAATCAATTTCATTGCAGTGATTTCATATCTATATACAGCACTTCGATAAGTCGGCACGAATGATCTGCCGACTATCTTTTCTGAATTCGGCTCCTATAGTGTTCTCAATAATCATAATCTGCATGGATTTATTTCCATCGCGGGCTTCGTGATTTTGGTGGATATATTTATATTTAGATAAGGGTAATTTAAATGTCTATTAACAAAGAAAAACGTCCACTCGCCATCATCACCGGCGCAAGTTCCGGCATCGGCCTTGCCAGCGCAAAAATGTTTGCGGATCGCGGCCACCCCTTGCTCCTGCTGGCGCGCCGTCTTGATGCGATGGAAAAGCTCAACCTGCCCAACACACTCTGCAAGTCCGTTGACGTGACCGATCGAAAGGCACTTGTGGCGGCAGTTCAGGAGGCCGAAGCAAAATTTGGCCCCGCCGATGTCATTGTCAACAATGCCGGTGTGATGCTGCTGGGCGATGCAACCAGGCAGAATCCCGATGAATGGGACCGCATGCTTGATGTAAACGTCAAGGGCCTGCTCAACGGCATTCATGCAGTCTCAAGCGGAATGGTCAAGCGCAAGCACGGCACCATCATCAATATCAGCTCGGTGGCAGGTCGCAAGACCTTCGCCAATCATGTGGCCTATACGGCCACGAAATTCGCCGTACACGGGCTTTCTGAAAACTTGCGTGAAGAACTCTCTCCGCATGACGTGCGCGTCGTGACAATCGCACCCGGTGCCGTTGAGACCGAGCTTCTCAGCCACACCAGTGATGCAGGCATCAAAGCCGGTTATCAGGACTGGAAGAAGAGCATGGGCACGCCCGTGCTTGCAGCAGACGATGTCGCGCGCGCCATCATCTATGCTTACGATCAGCCGCAGGGTGTCTGCATTCGCGAAATCGTTCTCGCAGCAACCCGCCAGCAGGCATAATGGCATAAAAAAGGGGCCGGTCCGGCCCCTTTTATCGATCTGTATTTTATCGTTTTCCAGCGCGGCGGCGCCCCTGCCCTGCGCCACCTGCCCCTTGTTCTTCGAACAAAGAGGCAAGCTGCTCGGTCATAGCACCGGCAAGCTCTTCCGCGTCCACAATCGTCACAGCACGCTGATAATAACGCGTCACATCATGGCCGATACCGATGGCAATCAGTTCAACTGGCGAACGCGTTTCGATCTCTTCGATAACCGCACGCAAATGACGCTCCAGATAATTGCCCGGATTAACCGAAAGCGTTGAGTCATCCACTGGTGCGCCGTCCGAAATCATCATCAGAATCTTGCGCTGTTCAGGACGTGCCAACAGGCGCTGATGTGCCCAGATCAGTGCTTCGCCGTCGATGTTTTCTTTCAGCAAGCCTTCGCGCATCATCAATCCGAGATTGTTGCGCGCACGACGCCACGGCGCATCTGCGCGCTTATAGATGATATGGCGCAGATCATTAAGGCGGCCCGGATTGGACGGCTTGCCACGACCAAGCCAGGCTTCGCGCGATTGTCCGCCCTTCCATGCCTTGGTGGTGAAGCCGAGGATTTCGACCTTCACACCGCAACGCTCAAGCGTGCGCGCCAGAATATCCGCACAGGTCGCTGCAACCGTAATCGGGCGGCCGCGCATGGAGCCGGAATTATCAATCACCAGCGTCACGACCGTATCGCGGAAATCTGTATCGCGCTCCATCTTGTAGGACAGCGGCTGCGTGGGGTCGATCACGATACGCACAAGACGCGCACTGTCGAGATAGCCCTCTTCCAGATCAAAATCCCATGAGCGGTTCTGCTGCGCCATCAAGCGGCGCTGCAAACGATTGGCAAGCCTGCCGACCACACCCTGCAAATTAGAAAGCTGTTTGTCGAGAAAGCCGCGCAAACGGCTCAGTTCCGCCTCATCGCAAAGATCGGTGGCTTCGACTTCCTCATCGAATTCACGCGTGAAAACCTTGTAATCGACATGCTCGGCAAAATTGGCGAAGGGCTGGTTCTGACGGCGCGTGTCACCGGGCGTTTCCGCGTCGACATCTTCGCTGTCATCCATATCGTCAGAGGAAGCGTCCGTGGCTTCCATCTCGCCCTGCTCGCCCTCTTCGCTGGAATTATCCGATTCATCACTTTCAGCGGAATCAGAACCTTCCTGGCTTTCGTCTCCGCCTTCCTCGTTTTCCTCCGGATCCGGCGTCTGTTCGTTGTTATCGTCCTGCTCGTCGCTTTGCTCTTCCTGCGAAAGCTCCTCAGCCATATCCATCGAAGCGAGCATATCGCGCACAGTGCGCGCAAAGGCCTGCTGATCTTCAATATTTTCACCAAGGCGGGTAAGCGTGCTGCCGGCCTTCTGTTCGATCCATTCGCGCCACAGATCAAGCACAGGCCCCGCTTCGGCTGGTGCTTTGCGCCCGGTCAGCTTTTCACGCAGCAGAAGCGAAATCGCTTCCTCTAGCGGCGCATCATCCTTGTTGGTGACAGAAGAGAAATTGGCGCGGGCATATTTATCCGCCAGCATCACCGAAAGATTTTCGGCAACCCCGGCCATCGCGCGCGCACCAATGGCTTCCACACGCGCCTGCTCAACCGCATCATAAATCGCACGCGCCTGTTTGCCTTCCGGCGCAAGGCTTGCGTGTATGCGCGCATTGTGGCGCGCCTGACGCAGCGCCATGGAATCACCCAAACCCCGCGTAACGGCAAGATCATGCGCCGTCGGGCGCTTTGGCAGTTCAGGCAGACGGGCACGATTGCCAGTCAGCGCCGGACGGTCATTGCTGAAAGCCACTTCCAGCTCGTTCTCGCCGGAAATAGCGCGCATGGTCGCCGTCATCGCTCGCTTGAACGGTTCGGAATCCACCGGTCCGTTTTTACGCTCACGCGAATTATCGCCTATTGCTGACTTCTGGCCCGACATCTGCCTATCCTGACTTCACAACACAACACCGCCGCCCGGTCTGGGCGGCAGGCATTATCCAACCTTATGCCAATACGATATTGGCAGCAGATTCTGGAAGTTCCTCACCGAAAGCACGCTGATAGAACTCAGCCACAGTCTGGCGTTCAAGCTCATCACACTTGTTGAGGAAGGTCAGGCGGAATGCAAAACCGACATCATTGAAAATGGCAGCATTTTCAGACCAGGTAATGACAGTACGCGGACTCATCACGGTCGAAAGATCGCCATTGATGAAAGCCTGACGGGTCATATCGGCCACGCGCACCATCTTGTTGACGATCTCACGGCCTTCCGCATTCTGATAATGCTTTGACTTGGCAAGAACGATGTTCACTTCGTTATCATGCGGCAGATAATTCAGCGTGGTGACGATCGACCAGCGGTCCATCTGCGCCTGATTGATCTGCTGCGTGCCGTGATAAAGGCCGGTCGTATCGCCAAGGCCAACCGTGTTGGCGGTGGCAAACAGGCGGAACGCCGGATGCGGGCGGATGACCCGGCTCTGATCAAGAAGCGTCAGACGGCCCGACGTTTCCAGAACACGCTGGATCACGAACATAACGTCCGGGCGACCGGCATCATATTCATCGAAAACCAGCGCGACATTGTGCTGATAGGCCCAGGGCAGAATGCCGTCCTTGAATTCGGTAACCTGAACACCGTCCTTGACGACGATGGCATCCTTGCCGACGAGATCGATACGGCTGACGTGGCTGTCGAGATTGATGCGGACACACGGCCAGTTGAGACGGGCTGCAACCTGTTCAATATGGGTCGATTTACCCGTTCCGTGATAACCGGAAACCATCACGCGGCGATTATAGGCAAATCCTGCCAGAATTGCGAGCGTCGTCTGACGGTCGAAAATATAATCCGGGTCCGTTTCCGGCACATAGGAATCGCCCGCCGCATAGGCTGGCACACGCATGTCGGAATCAATTCCAAACACGTCGCGTACCGAAACCGTTGTATCCGGCAAATTGGCTATATCCCGCTCAACCTTGTTCATCATGCCTCCAAAGCAGCAGGACTATCCCACCGCGACATTCAAATTCGATCAGGGAGCCTTGCGGTGAACCGGATGACGCCCTTCTGTTTCGTTGCGGGCATCCGTAATCGCATCCGCGCAAAAGCGCAGTAGATGAATGTCCGTCAGGGCATGGTCACGCCCTGATACTCGGCTTATAAAGCCCAGACAGGCTTTAGCAAAAACCTGCCGTCTTGAGCAATTGATAAGCCTGAATGACCTCACGAAATCTTTCTTCCGACCCGCGGTCACCACCATTTGCATCGGGATGGTGTTGCTTCACAAGTTCTTTATAGCGTGCCTTAATCATATCGCTAGTCGAATTTGCTTCAAGACCAAGTGTCGAAAGCGCTTTTATTTCCAAAGTACGCGGTTTGCGCGGTGCATTGCCCGCCGAGGCCGCTTTCGCACCCCGCACGAAACCAAATGGATCGCGCATACGATTCTGATAGGCCGCAGACCCGGAACGACGCGTCGCCATATCAGGCGACGTGCGCGCAGACCCTGTCGAATTGGATGCGGTTGACCAGGTCGGACGATTGCCGATAATCGCATCCTTCTGGAACTTCGATATTTCCCCATCGGAAAGACCGGAGAAATAATTGAAATTCTTATTATATTCGCGGACGTGATCCACGCAGAAATGCAGATACTCACCCTCGCGCATACGCCCAACCGGCGCACGATGCGTACCAGGCTTATCGCAACCATCCCATTGGCAGCAGGGACCACTGGACTTCTTTTCCGCTTCCTTCTTGGGACGGATGCGGATGCTGTCGAAAAGTTTTGAGTGCGTTGTCATCGAATCAGATTATGCGAATTAAGAGTGGCTAAACAAGAATTGACATTTCGTCCCGAATGGTTTTGGCCATGACTTCAGGGCAAAATCGAATACAGATTGCAATTCCTGTGCGGATTTGCCCCACCGATTGTCGCCGGGGCGACGTCTATATGAGGCACAGCGTCTATATGGGGAGAACTGGCCCAAATGTCCATTCACAATAGCAAACAATCTTCGATGGAAGCAAAACTGCGCGCAGCTTTTGCGCCCGAAAGACTTGAAATCATCAATGAAAGCCATCTCCATGCCGGCCATCATCACGAAGATCGTGGCAATCATGAGGTCTATGACGGCACCGGCGAAACACATTTTCGCGTGCGCATCGTGTCCGAAGCTTTTGCAGGCTTAAGCCGTGTTGCACGCCACCGCGCGATCAATGAGCTTCTGAAGCAGGAGCTGGATACCGGCGTTCATGCGCTGGCATTGGAGCCATCCGCTCCCGGTGAAGCCACACGCCGCTGATCGTCATTATGCCTGAACCTTAAGCCATTTGCGCAAACGACCCCGCGCATTGGCATAGGTTGAGGATGTATTGAACTGGATCATCCGACCCAGCGTATAGTTCTCATACCATTGAACGCCATATAGTTCGGCGTCTGTATGCGCCTCGATGAGCGCGACCAGCGCATTTTTCGCAGCTTCAAAGCGCAAAAGCAGGTCTTTAAAAGCCAGCGTCTCATAGTCACGGTAAAATTTTGCGGCAAGAGCGCCAAGTTCATTCCATTTAAAGCCCGTTTCTGGAAAATCGACCGCAAGCCGCTGATTACGGCGCTCACACCATTTAAGCACCAGCTCGTTCCATCCGGCCAGATAGGCAACAAGATCATGCACGCTCATCAGCGTGCCCTTTGCATGGCCTTCCATGGTCTTTTGCATGGCCTGCTCGGGTTTTACACGCGCAAGATCAAGCTTGAGCCGGGCATAATTTGTTTCAATTGCCGCAAGCAGTTCCAGTTTATTTGAGGGCACAGCCATCAGGCGGAAAGACGCTCTTTCAGGAATTCCAACACCGCGGCAGGCGGTACGTCCTTGGCAATGAAAGATTGACCGACACCGCGCGTCAAAATGAAGGTGAGTGCACCGCGCGCCACTTTCTTGTCCTGCGCAATGAAATCCATCAGCTTTTCAGCATCCGGCAGACCGCCCGGCACGTCATTGAGCGTGGTCGGCAGGCCAACGGCCTTCAAATGCGCTTCGACACGTTCTGCATCCTCAACGCCGCAAAGGTTCATCTTGACCGAAAAACGATGCGCAAGCGCCATACCGATGGCAACACCCTCGCCATGCACCAGACGGCTTGAATCGTAACCCGTTGCCGTTTCAAGCGCGTGACCAAATGTATGACCGAGATTAAGCAGCGCACGATCACCATTCTCACGCTCGTCACGTGCCACGACCGCAGCCTTTGAGCGGCAGGACTCAGCAATGGCTTGCGTGCGCGCAGTCCCCCCTGCAAAGACGTCCTGCCAGTTCTTTTCCAGCCAGGCAAAGAAATCCGGGCGGTCAATCAGGCCATATTTGGCCACTTCCGCATAGCCTGCACGAAATTCACGTGGGCTCAGTGTATCAAGCACCTGCGTGTCGGCCAGCACCAGCTGCGGCTGATAGAAAACGCCAACAAGGTTTTTGCCATATTGCGTGTTGATGCCGGTCTTGCCGCCAACAGACGAATCCACCTGTGCAAGCAACGAGGTCGGCATCTGAACAAAATTCATACCGCGCCGCACGATACCGGCTACAAAGCCGGACAGATCGCCCACAACACCGCCACCAAAAGCCACGATCGCGTCACCACGCTCAAGCCTTGCGGCGAGCACAGCATTGGTCACGGTTTCCAGGGCCGAAAAGGATTTCGATTTTTCGCCGGGCGCCACGATAACAGGCGTGGATTCGATGCCCACACGTGCAAAACTTTCCGTCAAAGCTTCCAGATGTGCCTTGGCTACATTCTCATCGGTGACGATAGCCACACGAATGCCCGGCAGGCGCTTTGCAACTTCTTCACCCGCGCGTGCAATCAGACCTTTTCCGATCAGAATGTCGTAAGATCGCTCCCCCAGCGAGACCGGAACTGTCACACTGTCGGCGTTTAAAGAGTCACTCATGCAAATCGTCTCCCAATGCATGTCGTGGAAAAGTGGGAACCGGTTTTCCGATAACAACATGCGTAAAACAACAAATTAGAGCAAGCGTGGCATGTATGATCAGGCCCGCCACGCCCTATCATCAGGCCTGGCCCTTGCTCAGATGCGCGATCAGCGTATCGATCAACTCTCCCGCAATCACTTCCTTCTTATCGTCCCGCGTCATCACATGCAGATCAGCGAAAGCATAAACAGGATAACGGACCTCCATCAGCCGCTGCATCACGCCGCGCGGATCGTCATTTTTCAAAAGCGGGCGGTTCTGACGGCGCGAAACACGGTCCATCAGCACGTCAAGCTCAGCATTCAGCCAGATGGAAACACCGGCATGCGCAATCGCCTCACGGGTTTCGGCATTCATATAAGCGCCGCCGCCGGTCGCCAGAATCATCGGGCCATCATCGAGAAGCCGCAGGATCACCCGGCGCTCCAGATCGCGAAACTCTGCTTCACCATAGGTTTCAAACAGTTCAGGGATGCTCATGCGCGAAACGGTTTCTATTTCCGTATCCACATCGCGGAAAGGCAGACCGAGCATCGTTGCCACTTTACGACCGACTGTCGACTTGCCTGCACCCATCAGCCCAACAAGAACAACCACTTTTGTGCCAAGAAGCCGGCGAACGGCATCTGCCTTGTCGTTAAGATTTGTCTGATTTGCTGTACTGCTCATTGACCTCGTCCATTTATATCGGTTCCACATGAAAAACCGTGCGGCGTCAATTGCTTTCGTCGTCTAAAATGAACCGGACAGGGCTTTTTATGCATAGAAACAGCCCGTCGCTGCTTTCGTAACACCCCTCCTTGCTTTCGTCTCAATAGCACAGCATAAACGCACCATGCCCACGCTGACGCGCATTCTTCTGTTGCTCGCTGTCCTTGCTGCCATTGTCTATGGCGCAATGTTTTCCCTTGCCAATTTTGTAAAACCCACAACCCACGAAATAACGGTGGAGATTCCATCGTCGAAACTCAAACAGACCGTGGTGGCACCACCTGCGCCTGTAACACCGGATAACCAGCAGGCAACAAGCGAAGCGGGACAGGAATAAGATGCGTGCTTCACTGGCGATTGAAAATTTTCTTGAAATGATGAGTGCGGAACGCGGCGCTGCAAGCAACACGCTTGAATCCTACCGCCGTGATCTGGAAGCTGCGGCTGATGCGATGAAGACGCGTGGCGTCAATCTGGCAGAAGCCAGAACTGACGATATCCGTAATGTTCTTGATGGCATGTCGAGCGAAGGCTTTGCCGCCACCTCTCAAGCGCGGCGTCTTTCAGCGCTCAGGCAATTTTTTCGTTTTCTTTATGCCGAAGGCTTTCGGCAGGATGATCCAACCAGCATTATCGATGCCCCAAAAAAGCAAAGGCCGCTGCCAAAAATCATGAGCGTCGAGAATGTCGGGCGTCTTCTTGATCGCGCCGAACGTGAGGCGAAAGAAGCAACAGAGCCATCGGAACGCATCAAAGCCTTGCGCCTGCATGCACTGCTTGAAACGCTTTATGCAACAGGATTGCGTGTCTCCGAACTTGTCGGTCTTCCGGTGAGCGTTGCGCGCACCGATCACCGTTTTCTGATCGTGCGCGGCAAAGGGGCGAAAGATCGCATGGTACCCTTGTCGCAAAAGGCGCGTGAGGCTTTGCAGGCGTTTCTGGCACTGCGCGATTCCCTGCCCGGCTATGATGACAACCCATGGCTCTTCCCAGCTTTCTCCGAAAGCGGCCATCTGGCGCGTCAGGTTTTTGGCCGGGAACTGAAAAATCTTGCTGCAAGAGCAGGGCTTTCAAGCGCCTCCGTCTCTCCGCATGTGCTGCGCCACGCCTTTGCCAGCCACCTTTTGCAAAACGGCGCAGACCTGAGAACCGTACAGCAATTGCTTGGACATGCAGACATTTCGACCACCCAGATTTACACCCATGTTCTGGAAGAAAGACTGCATAAGCTGGTAACTGAACATCATCCGCTTGCCGATTAAACGCTCTGCGGGTAAGAGGATTTCAGAAAAATTTGCAAGATGCGCGCGAAGTTAATATGTAAGACGCCGTAAAACAGCCGTTTTCTGGCATGTTTTATGCCCGATATCTCTGGAAACGCACAATAGTCAGGCCCGATGTATAACTATCTCGACTTTGAAAAACCCGTTGCCGACCTCGAAGGCCAGATCCTTGAGCTGAAAAAGCTCGCACAGGAACAGGGCAGCGTCGAGATGAGCGACGAGATCAGCCGTCTTGAGAAACGCTCGGCCGATGCACTCAAGGATATTTATCGCAAGCTGACGCCATGGCAGAAGGCGCAGATCGCCCGCCACCCTGATCGTCCGCATTGCCTCGAATATATCAGCCAGCTGTTCACGGAATTCACGCCACTGGCCGGCGACCGTCAGTTTGCCAATGACGAAGCCATTCAGGGCGGCTTTGCCCGCTTCAATGGCCTGCCCGTTGCCATTCTCGGTCAGGAAAAAGGCTCCGACACCAAGACCCGCCTCAAGCATAATTTCGGCTCGGCGCGTCCGGAAGGCTATCGCAAAGCCGTTCGCATTATGGAAATGGCTGACCGTTTCCAGCTTCCCCTCATCACGTTTGTTGACACCGCCGGCGCCTATCCCGGCGTAAGTGCTGAAGAACGCGGTCAGGCGGAAGCCATTGCACGCTCCACGGCTGAGTGCCTCAAGCTGCGCGTTCCAGTCATCTCGATCATCATCGGTGAAGGCGGTTCGGGCGGCGCCATTGCGATTGCTGTCGCAAACCGCGTCTATATGCTCGAACATTCAATCTATTCGGTGATTTCGCCTGAAGGGGCAGCTTCCATTCTTTGGCATGATTCCACCCGCGCCAAGGATGCAGCCTCGAATATGCGCATTACCGCGCAGGATTTGTTTGATCTTAAGATTATCGACGGCATCATTCCTGAACCGCTCGGCGGCGCGCATCGCGGTAAAGATGCTGTTATTGCGGCGGCTGGGGACATCATCACCGCCTCATTGCGTTCGATGAAGGATGTTGACGGCGAAACGCTCAAACAGGAGCGCCGTCAGAAATTCCTCGATATCGGCCGTAATATTTAATTTACCATAAAATTCAAAAACTTGCTCCGGCGCAGCCCAAACTGCGCCGGATTTGCATCATGCCGCTATTTCCGCCATATTGCGGACACGCTGTTTTTTAGGTATTTGAGCAAGGATTTATCAACGATACCGAAAGGTTTTGTTGTTAATTTGCGAAGACTGAAAAGTCAGATTTCGAACAGGCTTGATGCGATATGAAGATCAGAACCGCACTTTTGGGAACTCTCATGGCATCCGCTTTGCTGGCGGGCTGTCAGGGTTCGTCCGTTTCCGATCTCAGCCTGCGGGCTGAAAAGCCGCTTCCGCAAAAGATCATTGCCAAGATGCAGGCAAAGGGCATGACCCGGACATCGCCGGTTATGGTGCGCATTTTCAAGGAAGAAGGCGTGCTTGAAGTCTGGAAGCAGAAAAACAACGGTAAGTACGACCAGATTGCATCTTACGAGATTTGCAAATGGTCCGGCAAGCTCGGTCCAAAGTTCATCGAAGGCGATCGTCAGGCGCCAGAAGGCTTCTACACCGTGCGCCCGGCTCAGATGAACCCGAATTCGCAATATCATCTCGCCTTCAATATTGGCTTCCCCAATGCCTATGACCACGCCCATAACCGCACCGGTCAAAATCTGATGGTGCATGGCGCGTGCTCGTCATCGGGCTGCTATTCAATGACCGATGACAGCATCAGCGAAATTTACGCTTTCGGCCGCGACGCCTTCAAGGGCGGGCAGCGGGATTTCCAGATACAGGCCTTTCCGTTCCGGATGACTGCCGCCAATATGGCGCGTTACAAGAACGATCCGAATTACGGCTTCTGGAAAATGCTCAAGCAGGGCTACGATTCTTTCGAAGCGACGAAGGTGCCGCCGAAGGTTGACGTTTGCGAAAAACGGTATGTCTTCAACGTACCGACACCAAACGGCCAGCCGCTTTCGGCAACCGACGCCTGCCCGCCTTCAGCAACAGCTGAATCGATGGCTTATACCTCGTCTTATGAAAAGACGTTCCAGTCCGCTTTCAGTGCAGCGCAGAAAAAGCCGGCACCATCCATTCAGGGCATCACGGAAGCGAAGCTTGTTTCGGCATGGAGTGCGGCACGTGCACGTGGCGAAAAAGTAACGCGGGAACCGCCTTCGCTTTCACCAAGCTCGGCAGAAACCCCGAACGCACCGGATATTGCGCCGGCGGCAACGCCGATCTCGGCTGCGCCAACCACGGCTATTGCGGCAACGCCAGCAGTCGCCACCAACCCGGTTCAGGCGGCCAATGTGCCAGTGCCACAGCAAAACCCGGCCAATGTTTCGCCAATGACCACGGCAAGCACTGTTGCAGACACCGTTGCGGCTAAAGCGCCTGAAAAGAAAAAAGCCTGGTGGAAGCTCGGCGGAAACTAAAGCGCAATGCGTGAAGAGATAGCTGTCTATGACTTAAGGGGGCTTAAATGCCCTCTTCCTGTTTTAAAAACCCGCAATCGCCTGCAAAACATGGCCTCTGGTTCGCTTCTCTGGGTGGAAACAACCGACCCTTTGTCGGGCATTGATCTTCCGCATTTCTGCACGCAGGAAGGCCACGCTCTGATCAAACAAGAGCGTGACGAAAAATTTTACCGTTTTCTCATTCAGAGAAAATAATCAGCGCGTTGAAAAGCCCGGAATAACCAGTGGATTGTCCATCATTGCTGCCCGATCCGGGCGATCAATCCCCGCTTTGCCAAGAAATGCATCGAACAGTTCACGCACGTAACTCTCTGGCAAATCCTTGACGATCATCACCAAAAGCGTCTCATGCTCATCCTTCGGCCATTTTGGCAGACGAGCAGGCGGGTGGAAAATCTTCTGCACACCATGGATGACCAGCGGACGATCCGGGTCTTCGGCAATCTGCACAATGCCTTTTACGCGCAACAGCTTTTCGCCATGGGTTGAGCGCAGCAGATCAAGAAACATCTCGAATGTCGAAAACGGAATTGGGGCCTTGTGCCGCAGCGAAAAAGAACGGATCGCATCATCGTGGTGGTGATGATGATGGTGGTCATGATCGCAATCAGGGCCGCACACATGGTCATGGCCATGATGATGGTGCGAATGGTCATGATCGTGATGATCATCATCTTCATAGGCTTCTGCATTGAGCCAGTGCTGCACATCTGCCGTCTTGGTTTCAGGATTATAAAGGCCGCATTCAAAGAGTGCAGCATAACCGGTGCGCGCATCAGAGGCTTCCAGAATGTCCGCACCCGGATTAAGCAGCTTCAATCTTGCCCTGAGTGCTGCAAGCCCGGCCTTTGCTTCGGGCATATCCGCCTTGGTAATGATAATGCGATCGGCCATGGCAGCCTGCTTGACCGCTTCCTCATGATGATCAAGCGTCGCCATTCCATTGACGGCATCAACGGTTGCAAGCACACCGTCAAGGCGGAAAGCCTGCATCAAAACAGGATGCCCCATGATCGAATGCAGCACCGGAGCCGGATCGGCAAGGCCCGTTGTTTCGATGATCACGCGCTTCAATGCCTTGATACGACCTGTCTGAAGACGATCAATCAGATCGGCCAGCGTATCCACCAACTCGCCACGCACCGTGCAGCACAGGCAACCATCGGCAAGCTCGATCACCCCTTCACTGGCTTCTTCAACCAGCAGATGATCAATGCTCACTTCACCAAACTCGTTGATAATGACGGCCGTATCGGTCAGCGCCGGGTCTTTGAGCAGACGATTGAGCAACGTTGTCTTGCCCGAGCCAAGAAAGCCGGTCAGTACGGAAACAGGGATTGGATGCGACATGATACGATCTTAATTGATTGAAGCGGCGGCACGCTGTGGGCGTGGCATCGGTACAGGAACCTGCGAAATATCAAGCTGGCCTACGCGGGTAATCTTTGCAGGCGGCGCGGAAACAAGCCCAACCTGAACCGGAACAGGCTCACGGGTCATCGCATGGATATAAGGCGAATTGAGCTGCAAATGCCCCTCGACATCACGGCCATCCCAGCGATCAGCCATGGCCTGCTGGCTGCAGATCGTCTTGCGCATATCCACCGCCTGATTGACGGCACTGCTGGCTGGCGGCACCATCGATCCTAAGGTCGGCACACCGGCACCATTGCTGCGAAACGCATCCGTCATAAGCTGTGCAGCCTGCACAGCACGGGTTTCCTGACGGTCGGCCCCAAGCACAACGGCCAAAATAGTGCGTCCCTGACGTGTTGCGGAACTGGCAAGATTAAAGCCCGATGCACAGACAAAACCGGTTTTCATCCCATCAGCACCATCGAAGCGGCCGAGCAGAATGTTGTAATTGGCCTGTGGCTTCTTGCCGTCACCCGCATCAATCGCTTCTGTATTGAAATAATGCGCATATTGCGGAAACTCACGGCGCAGTTGCACGCCAAGCACAGCAAGATCGTGTGCGGTCGAATAATTGTTCGGATCATGCAAGCCATTCGGATTGGCAAAATGCGACCCGGTCATGCCGATGCGCTGCGCTTCCGCATTCATGCGCTTGACGAAACCGGCTTCGCTTCCGCCCACGGCCTCCGCAACGGCCACGGCCACATCATTCGCCGACTTTACCAGCATGATCTTGAGCGCATTATCGAGCGTCAATACCGACCCCGGACGATACCCCATCTTGCTCGGCGGCTCTTTCGAAGCATTGACGGTCATTTTAACAGGCGATTCAAGCGTCAGCTGACCCGACTGAAGCGCGCGAAACGTGACATAAGCCGTCATCATCTTGGTCAGCGAAGCCGGATACCAGCGCTGGAAAGGATCCTGCGCAGAATAAACCTTGCCGGTCGCCACATCGACAGCAATCGATGGATTGGCCAGAGCAGCCGACAAAGTCAGGGCGGATAAAACCGCTGCTGCACCCAGGATTTTCAACGACTTCGCGATCATTTGTAGTTCCAATCAGCAAGGGCCTTAAAAGCCTGCGAATATATCAGTCAAAAAGCAAGATTTGCACTGCTCTTATCTATGCCATGTGGCAACCAAAAGGCAAATAGCGCATGCGCGGAAAAGTGGGAACCGGTTTGCCGATAACGCATGCGTGAGAAATAATCCCTGAAGCGCCAGGTGCTTTAGGGATTGCCCGCTTTCACCGAAACGTCATATTCTCCCGACATCTGCTTATTGAGAATCTCAGGATATTTCCGAAATGCCAGTGCTTAATCGTGTCGTCGAAACTGAAAGCCAGATCGCCGCTTGGCGCCGCCATCTGCATCAGAACCCGGAACTGCTTTATGATGTTCACGAAACGGCGCGTTTTGTGGAAGAAAAGCTGAAATCTTTCGGCTGCGATCTGGTTGAAACCGGCATTGGACGCAGCGGCGTCGTTGCGGTCATCAAGGGCCGCCATGGCGATGGTCCGGCCATTGGCCTGCGCGCCGACATGGATGCGCTGCCGATCACCGAGACCAGCGGCGTTGAATGGGCATCCAAAAATCCGGGCAAAGCGCATTCCTGTGGCCATGATGGTCACACATCCATGCTGTTGGGCGCTGCACAATACCTGGCTGAAACCCGCAATTTCCGCGGCTCTGCTGTTGTGCTGTTCCAACCGGCTGAAGAGGGTGGCGCTGGCGCGCTGGCCATGGTTCAAGATGGCGTGATGGATCGCTTCGGCATTTCGGAAGTCTATGGCGTGCACAATCTTCCGGGCCTTCCTGTTGGCCAGTTTTCGATGTGCAAAGGCCCAATCATGGCCGCAACAGACGAGTTCGACCTGTTCATCACCGGACGCGGCGGCCATGCAGCCCAGCCGCACCGCACGATTGATCCGATCCTTGCCGGGTCGCAACTGCACCTTGCCATTCAGGGCATTGTGGCGCGCAATATCGATCCGCTCGATTCTCTCGTGATCTCGGTCACGAAGTTTCATGCGGGCGAGGCCTATAACGTCATTCCAGAAACGGCCAAGCTTTCGGGCACCGTGCGAACCTTGAGCAAGGAAACCCGCGCCTATGCAGAGCGCCGCATTCGTGAAGCGGCAGCGGGCATTGCAGCTGTGACCGGTGCAGACATTAAGGTTCGCTACAAAAACAACTATCCTGTCACCCATAACCACGCCGAGCAGACCGATTTTGCGGCGCGCGTGGCAAAAAATGTGGCAGGCGAAGGCAAAGTGAAAACCGATGTCGCGCCGATGATGGCCGCAGAGGATTTTTCCTACATGCTGGAAGCACGCCCCGGCGCTTATATCTTCCTTGGCAATGGTGACACGCCCGGCCTGCATCACCCTGCCTATGACTTCAACGACGCAGCCATTCCTTATGGCGTGAGCTATTTTGTGTCGGTGATTGAAACCGCGCTTGCCGCCTGACGTCGAGAGCATTTGATGTTTTGAGTGAATCGCTGAAAATGCTCTTTTTATTAAGAGAAAATGCGCCTCCCCCGCTTTTTGCGGGGTTGGCGAATGGCACGAAAAACAGTATGTGTCGAAAAATGCTTAGCTTAGAGCGCATCCCGAAACGGGCGAAGCGGTTTTCGGATTAAGATGCGCGTTGAATAGTTATTTTGAGCATTCAGATTGCTGGTCCCGTAGCTCAGTAGGATAGAGCGCAAGATTCCTAATCTTGAGGCCACTGGTTCGAATCCAGTCGGGATCACCATTTAAATGCCTGTTATCTTTTTCAAATCAGCATGAACATAACTCACCCGCAAACAAGCTAATTAGCCCGCTCAAAAGCGATCCCAATAAAGCAAATGAGATAATTATTCAGTTACAAGACGGTAGATGAGATCGTTAACTTTCTAATTTCTTGACGGCACTACATGACTCTGCCAGCTTACCAATATATCGGGATTTAAATTTAGAGTTGCTTATGGGGGATAATGTATGAGCACTTTCGAAGAAAGCATCAAAGTTATTGCTGAACGTGTAAAAACGCATTCGAGTACTATGGCGACAGAGGAGGCAGTTAAGACAGCTGTTGTCTTACCTTTTCTTCGAGCTTTAGGTTACGATGTCTTTGATCCCAATGAAGTCATTCCCGAATTTACAGCCGATGCGGTTGGAAAAAAAGGCGAGAAGGTCGATTATGCAATCTACATGGATAATCAAATACGCATTCTGATAGAATGCAAGCCAATCAACGTTAACTTGGAAAAAAAGCACTTAGATCAGCTTTATCGGTATTTCAGCGTCACCAGCGCCAAATTTGCCATTTTGACCAATGGTCGCACATTCAATTTCTATACCGATCTGGATGCGTTAAATAAGCTTGATACCCGTCCCTTTTTCGTTTTCGATCTCGCAGACTTTAACCCGGTAATCGCAGCGGAACTAAAAAAATTCGAAAAAGGCAGTTTCAACGAAGACAGTATTTTAGCCACTGCTGAACGTCTAAAGTACACTTCGGGTATAAAAAAGGCTATCAACAAGCTCATAGAAGATCCATCAGAGGATTTTGTTAGAATCGTTTCGAGTGATGTGTATGAAAAGCGCTTCACGGCCAGCGTAAAAGAAATGCTTACTGCGGTAACCAAGTCTGCCTTCCGCGACGTAATTATGGATGCGGTGAAGAACCGCTTATCCAACGCACTTGCTGAAACACAGCAGGTTATTGAAGAGATCGAACAGCCCGAAGAAGAAGCCGAAATCGTAACAACCGAAGATGAAATCGAAGGTTTTATGATTGTCCGGGCCATATGCCGAGAAGTGGTTCCGGCGAAGCGGATTGTAATGCGCGATGCCAAGTCATATTGCGCCATTCTTCTGGACGATAATAATCGTAAGCCGCTGGTACGCCTACATTTCAATCGCGCAACAAAGTACATCGGGATTTTTGACGGCGATACTGAAGACCGCGTAATCATCGAAACCCTTGATCAAATATATGAATATGCAGATCGTATAAAAATCGCAGCTCAAAAATACTCTTGATTACAATAAACTCATCTGCCAGCCGAGCTACTATAACATAGTTTATAGGCTCGACTGACAGTTTGAAAAATTCTTTTTAGCAAAGATCACCACCGTTTCCTCATCCTTCATAGGGCCAATTGGCTTGTGAAAACACACCGCCATCAACCCATAAAGTTTGCCCGGTTACAAACTGCGCGGCATCGGATGCAAAAAACAGCGCTGGACCACAAATATCATCCGCAGTGCCCACCCGTCGCAGCGGCGTAATGCGGCTCCATGTGCCTGCATAATCCGGCTGCTCCTGTGCTGTGCGTTCGTTGAGAATAGCGCCGGGTGCCACGCAGTTCACCCGAATGCCGTGTGGGCCCAGTTCAACCGCGGAAACCTTGGTGAACTGCTCGATACCACCCTTGGAGGCCGTATAGGAAACCAGTTTCGGAAAAGCCAGTTTGTTGCAGCCAGAGCCGATATTAATGATCGATCCGCCCTTGCCCACATCGATCATCCGCTTGGCTGCGGCCTTGGTGTTGAGAAAACAGCCCTTCATATTGGTGCGGATAACATCGTCCCAGCCCTCTTCGGAAAGCTCCAGCAAAGTGCTCCATACCTGAATACCGGCATTGTTGATCAGCACATCCGGCGCATCGCCATACCAGCTGCAAACCTCGTCAAAGAACTCTTCAACCTCCGCGCCAAGACCCACATCGCATTCAAGCCCAAGTGCCTGACCACCAGCCGCTTCAACCGCCTGCATCAATGTGTCTGCCGTATCAACATCACCCCGGTAGCTGAAAGCAACCGCATATCCCGCTCTGGCCAGAGCCAGCACGAGATGCCTTCCAATGCCGGTGCTTCCACCTGTGACGACTGCAAACCCACTCATAAAATTCCCTCCCAAAGAATATCGAAAAGGAATTTAATCAAAGTTCGGCAATGGTAAAGCTGAGAAATTGGAAATATCAATTTTCCCGAAAGAGGAGAGCAAGATGAACCCCGATATTGAAACGGCCAATGGCGCCTGCCACTGCGGAACGGTTCGCTTTCGTGTGAAGCTTTCCGATGGTCTTCACACGGCACGCCGCTGCACCTGCTCCTATTGCCGGATGCGCGGCGCTGTCGCCGTTTCTGCCGAACTCAATGGCGTTGAAATTCTGGAAGGCAAAGAGGCGCTGACGCTCTATACATTCAACACAGGAGCCGCGAAGCACTATTTCTGCTCGAAATGCGGGATCTACACCTTCCACCAGCGCCGTTCAAACCCACAGCAATATGGTGTCAACGTTGCCTGTCTCGAAGGCATTTCACCCTTCGACTTTGCCAGTATTCCGGTCAATGATGGCGTAAACCACCCATCTGACAATCCGAAGCGCAAAGGGTCTGGCATTGCTGGCTATCTGCATTTTGAGCCAGTTGTGGATGAAGATTAAATCCTTGATCGCCGCTTCTGTTCATTTTTCTCCCATGAAAACACAAAAGGCGGCAGCGGGTCGAGACCGCGAATAATATCCGCACCCTTTTCGCCGACCATGATGGTCGGCGCATTGGTGTTGCACGACGGAACACGTGGCATGATCGAACTGTCGCACACCCGCAGACCTTCAAGACCGCGTACTTTGAGCTCCAGATCGACAACAGCCATCGCATCTGTCCCCATCCTGCAGGTGCCGACCGGATGATGATCGGTCTTGGCATTGGCACAGGCATAATCGAACAGATCATCATCACTGACGACCTTTGGGCCCGGTAGACGCTCGGCCATGACATAAGGTTTCAATGCATCCTGGCTCAGGATTTCGCGCGCGATCTTCAGGCCTTCCAGCGACATTTTGCGATCATGCGGATCGCTCCAGTAATTGGGGTCAATCAGGGGTGCTGCAGCCGGATCACTGGAAGCCAGCCGCACGGTGCCACGCGAGCGCGGATGCAGATAAGCGGAATTAAGCGTCACGCCTGCATTTTTGAGCTTCTCAACACCCGCCTCAATGCCCGAACCAAGCCCCAGATGAAACTGGATATCCGGTGAGCGGGCATCCGGGTCCGCATACCAGAAGCCGCCGGTTTCAAAGAGGCTCGATGCCACCGGGCCAGAGCGCAAAAAGATATATTGCAGGCCCGCGCCCAGCGTCCGGTGCAATTTCACCACGCCATCATAGGTGTGATCGCCTGTGCATTCGGCAATGACAAACAGATCAAGATGATCCTGCATGTTCTCACCCACACCCGGCAGATCATGTTTTACATTCACGCCCACTTTTTTAAGATGATCGGCAGGGCCGATGCCCGATTGCAGCAGAAGTTTTGGTGAACCAATGGCACCGGAGGAGACAATCACCTCGCGGTTTGCGCGCAAAACCTCACCGCTCATCAGCGTAACACCGGTGACTAGGGTGTTTTCCAGATTGACCGCGCGCACCGGCGCATTCATCCGAACGGTCAGATTCCTGCGCCCCTTAATGGGTGCAAGATAGGCAAGTGACGCAGACGAGCGGCGGCGATTGCGCTGGGTAAGCTGATAAAAGCCAACGCCAGCCTGATCACGACCATTAAAATCCGGATTATACGGAATGCCGAGTTCTTGACCCGCGCGGATATAGGCGTCGCAAATCGGCAATGGCGCAGACGGCATCGAAACGCCAAGCGGTCCGCCATAGGAATGAAAATCATCGTTGAACCGCTGATTGTCTTCAGCGCGTTTGAAATAGGGCAGCACATGACGATAGTCCCAGTCGGTACAGCCGTCCTCATTCGCCCATAGATCATAGTCTGCTGCATTGCCACGCGTGTAAATCTGCGCATTGATGCTGGATCCACCGCCGATGACTTTTGCCTGCGTATAGCGCAAAACACGATTTTTCAGATGTTTTTGCGGAACGGTCTCCCAGCCCCAACTGGCAACACCTTTGGTCATCTTTGCAAAACCGGCAGGCATGTGAAACAGCGGATTCCAGTCGCTGCCACCAGCCTCCAGCAACAGCACTTTCACCGATGCATCTTCGCTCAGACGATTGGCAAGAACGCAACCAGCGGGACCGCCGCCAACGATGATATAGTCATACTTCATGCGTTTCTCCTCCCGAGAAACTAAAGCTTCGCAATCGACAGGCCGCCATCGACATTGATCGCCGAGCCTGTCGCAAAAATGAAATCGCCACTGGCAAGTTGCGCAACAATCGCACCGACATCGCCTGCCTCGCCCCAGCGTTTCATCGGCACCAGACCGCCTTCGATCAGTCCGTCATAACGCTCGGCAACACCCGCTGTCATATCGGTGCGGATGATACCCGGACGCACCTCGAACACGCCGATCCGCGCTTCAGCAAGACGCAGCGCAAGCCCCTGCACGAAAGCCGTCAGTCCCGCTTTGCTGATGCAGTAATCAAGCCGTTCAGGCGAAGTCATCACGGATGAAACCGAACTGATCGTCACGATGCTGCGCGAAAAACGCACATCAGTTGCCGCCAGCATGGCTTTCACCACAGCCTGCGTAAAAAACACCGTACCGCGCAGGTTCACATTAATAATCATGTCAAAATTCTCAGGCCTCAGCCCGAGAAAATCGCCGCGCTCAACCGAGCCCATGCCAGCATTGTTGACGAGACAATCAATGCCACCCAGCGCCTTCACTACGGCTGAAACCGTCGCTTCATGCGTTTCGACACAAGCCAGATCACTTTCAAAGAAAGCCACCCTTCCGCCAAGCCCACGCAATTCATGGATGACTGCCTCGTCACGCTCTCGGTCGGTAATCGCCATATCGAACCCTTTGGCGGCCAAGGCGCGCGCGATGCCAAGCCCGATCCCGCGCCGCCCGCCAGTCACCAGTGCCACAGGTCTTTGATGGTTCATAGGAGCCTCTCCCGGTTCAGGTAATCAGAAACGCGCAGAGCCTGCGCCGCAATGGTCAGCACAGGATTGACCGCCGCCGAAGTCGGCAGAAATGACGCATCGACCACGTAGAGATTGGGATGGTCATAAGCACGGCAATAAGGATCAAGCGGCGCAGTTGCGGAATCATTGCCAATCCGCACCGTGCCACACTGATGCGATGGTGTGCGCCTGTCGAAGGCCCGCGACAACACCACCGGAAACCCTGCTGCACGCAGCGCGGATTTGAGCTTATCAACCAGCATCAGATGCGCCTTCCAGTTGGAACGCACCCAATGCAGAACGATGCGATCACCATCCACGCTCACGCGACTTTCCGGCGATGGCAGATCTTCGCTCATCGCGTAAAAATCAATCGTATGCCCGGCAATACGATTCAAAAGCCATTCCGGCACCTGGCGCATGTTGGATTTCAGGATCGCGCCCGAAACCCGCCCCAGCAATTGCACATTGCCAAGCGGCGGCCCGCCTGCCCCATCGCTTAGATAGTAATCGTTGAAGCCAAAGGTCTTCTGATAAACGCTGTCATTTTTATAGCGCGGATCAAACCCGATCACCGCACTGGCATTGTGGTTCATGAAATTGCGACCGACCTGATCAGACCTATTCGCCAGTCCCGAACGCAGCAAAAGTGCCGCCGACTGCACGGCTCCCGCTGAAAGAATGACCAGTTTGGGATGCAGGACCAGCGCCTCGCCATTCTTCACATAATGAACTTCTGTAATGGTTTTACCATCGGGCCCGGTTTCAAGCCGTGTTACCCGCGCGGATGTTTCAAGCCGGACATTCGGATGTTTAAGCGCTAGTGCTAACGGACAAGCTTCCGCATCCATTTTGCCGTCATTGCTGTTGGGATGCGCGTCCCACGGCGTTTTTGCCTTCGCCAGCCAGCGATCAATATCAACACCCAATGGCAAGGATGCCGGATGCAGCCCTGCTTTCTTCAGCCGTGCGCGCAGATCGGCAATCGGACGTTCATCCCGGATTGCCGGATAGGAATAGGGCTTTGAATGATAGGGTTCAGTGGGGTCATCACCCAATTCACCGCGCACCTGAAAAAGCGCTTCCGCCTTGCAATACCAGGGCTCAAGCGCGTCGTATGAAAATGGCCATGCCGGAGACACGCCTTCCAGATGCACCAGCTCCTCAAAATCCTCGTGCCGATAGCGCACCAGCACTGCGCCATAGAATTTGGAATTGCCGCCGACATTGTAATAATTGCCGGGATTAAACGGCGTGCCATCCGCCTCATACCAGAACTCTTTCGGGCGAAAGAAACCACGCTGGAAAATAGCGCGCGGGTCGCGGTTTTCCGGTCTGTCCGGCAAATGCTCCCCTGCCTCAAGAATGAGAATATCCGCACCCGATTCACACAGACCAGCGGCCATCGTTGCGCCACCGATCCCCGATCCGATGATGACAATATCCGGCTGTCCTCCCAAAGCCGTCACTCCTATTTTCCTTGCGGCATCCACCAGCCCGTCCGCGCACCGATATGCATGTTGAGCGTCTTGGTTTCGGTATAGTCCTCCACCGCATGACGGCCCAGTTCGCGGCCGAGACCCGACTGGCGATAACCGCCAAAAGGCAGTTCCGGCGTGCCATCCATGAAAGTGTTCATCCAGACCGTACCAGCCCGCACCTTGCGGCCAATGTTCATGCAAGTATCGAAATCGCGGCTCCACACGCCAGCCGACAAGCCATAATCAACCGCATTGGCAATCGAAATTGCCTCATCCACCGTATCAAAAGACAGCACCGACAGAACCGGCCCGAACACTTCTTCACGCGCAACGGCCATGTCGGCTTTCACACCTGCAATGATCGTCGGTCCCATATATTGGCCAAGGCCTAAATCCAGCACATCCCCGCCATGGGCAATGGCAGCACCCGCCTTTTTAGCCTGATCGACATAAGCGCCAACCTTATTGAGATGCTGTGGCGTGATAATCGCGCCCACCTGCGTGTTGACATCCAACGGATCACCGACGATAACTTTCTTCGACAGATCAGCGACCCGACCGACAATCTCATCGGCAATTGAGCGATGCACGATCAGTCGCGAACCGGCATTGCAACACTCGCCCGCATTGAACCATGCGCCGAACACGGCCGCATCGATAAAGGCATCCATATCCGCATCCGGGAACAGGATTTGCGGATTCTTGCCACCAAGCTCCAGCGATACTTTCTTGAGCGTCTGCGCCGCATTGGCCATGGTCAGCTTTCCAACACCTGTGGAGCCTGTGAACGACACCATATCCACTTGCGCGTGCGTACTCATATGCTGGCCGACATCAGCGCCCGTTCCGGTGATGATGTTGACGACACCGTCCGGCACACCTGCTTCAGCAAGAATTTCGCCAAGCAGCAATGTCGAACCAGAAGTCAGTTCCGAAGGTTTTACGACTGCCGTGCAGCCCGCGGCCAATGCAAATGGCAGCTTCTGGCCCACGATCAGGAACGGGAAATTCCACGGCGTAATGATCGACACAACGCCAATCGCCTCGCGCAGCACGACACCCAAAGTGCCATCACCCAGCGTATTATAGCTTTCACCATGCAGATCGCGTGCGAGCGCTGCCGCATAGCGCCAGATATCCACGGAGCCGGCAATTTCGCCGCGCACCTGAGAGATGGGCTTGCCAGCTTCAATCGCATCGAGATAGGCCAACTCTTCCGCCCGTGTTTCAATCAGATCGGCGGCTTTCAGTAAAATCAGCGAACGCTGCGATGCCGTTTTAGACGACCAGCGCGCATCATCAAAAGCCCTACGCGCGCTCGTAACCGCGCGTTCCACATCTGCCTTGTTGCCAGCCGGATAGCGGCTCACCGTGACACCATGGCCGGGCGCGACACGTTCTATTGTCTCGCCGCTTTGACTGCCAACCCATTTGCCATCAATCAGCATCAAGAATTCGCGAACTTCAAGCCCGTTCAGCGGCTGCGGTTTTACGACTACGCTCATCACCATTTTCCTTCAAAATTCGCTTCGCGCTTTTCGGTAAACGAGCGCACGCCTTCTTTCAGATCGCCGGTCTTGGCGACAAGAATGGAGCCCAGCGCCTCGACCGCCGCGCCATTATCCTCGCCATTGGCGACCGACAGCATCAGTTTGGAAATTTCCAGCGCAGCCGGTCCGCGCTTGGCCACTCGCGTCGCATAGTCTTGCGCGGCTTTTAACGCCTCGCCCGTCTCCACCACCGCATCGACCAGCCCATGCGACAGCGCTTCCTCGGCCGTGAACATTTCTCCACCCAGCACCATGCGGCGCACAATCTGCGCACCAAAGCGGCGCACGAGGCGCTGCGTGCCCGACCAGCCGGGGATCATACCAAGCGATGTTTCCGGCAGGCCGATTTTTGCCTGTCGTTCAACAATGCGAATATCGGCGGCACCTGCCAGTTCCAGACCACCACCCAAAGCATGACCATTCATCGCTGCAATCAGCGGCACACGCAAAGTCGCAAGCCGCTCGAACACACGATGACCGTAGCGCACCCATGCATGGCCGAATTCTTGCGGTTCCATGCCGCCCCAAGCCTTGATGTCACCACCTGCGGAAAAGGCCTTGCCTTCGCCGGTCAGGATCGCAACCCGCACGGAGCCATCGGCTTCCACCCGGTCACAGACCGCAGACAATTCCTGCAACAGCTCAATATCAAACGCATTAAGCTTTTCGGGCCGCTTGATAAGCATGACTGCGATGTGGTTCTCGATTTTAATCTCAATCCGTTGAGCCATTTAAGCCTCCAGCTTTCGTGCAGGCTTTTGCGGCAGTGTCAGACCAATCGGCTCGTCACGAAACAGTGCCTCATCCATGCGTTTAAGCTGATCCGAAACAATCAGCGGAAACTCAGATTGATCGAGAATATGCGTCTGCAAATCCACACCCGGCGCAATCTCGGTGAGCACAATCCCGTCTGGCGTGAGCTTCAAAACCGCGCGCTCGGTGACATAGGTAATGTCCTGCCCCTGCTCGACACTGCGCGCACCGGAGAAAGTAACATGCTCAACCTCATTAACGAGCTTTTTGAGCTTACCTTCCTTCTCGATCACCAACTTACCGTCAGCGACCGACAATTTCGCCCCTGCATTGAACATGCCGGAGAAGACGATCTTCCTGGCCCTTGCAGTAATATCAACAAAACCGCCAGCACCAGCCGTCACATGCGGACGGAATGACAGCTTCGACACATTGACCGAGCCATCGCGTCCGATCTCAAGGAAGGACAGAAGTGAGGCATCAAACCCCGCGCCCTGAAAATAGGTGAACTGATAAGGTGACGGCATATAAGCATCCGCATTGGACGCGCAGCCAAAGGCAAAGTCGAGAAGCGGCACGCCGCCAACTGCACCCTGCTCAATCACCCAGGTAACGGCACCATGCAGCCCTTCTTCCAACAGAATGCGCGGCACATTGGCGGAAATGCCGAAGCCAAGATTGACCGCACTTCCGGCCTGTAACTCCTGTGCAACACGCCGCGCAATCGCCTTCTGAATATTGAACTCGGCCAAGCGGAACGTATCGAGCGGACGGAAAATTTCGCCTGAAATTGCCGGATCATAAAGTGTCTGTGTTGTCTGCTTCTGATCGGGATCAACCACGATATAATCCACCAGAACGCCCGGCACGCGCACATCATGCGGTTTCAGCGTGCCCTCCTTGGCGATACGCTTCACCTGCGCAATGACGATGCCGCCATTGTTACGCGCAGCCAGCGCCTGATCCAGCCCACCAAGATATGCGCCCTCATGTTCATAGGTGAGATTGCCGCGTTCATCCGCAGTGGTGGCACGGATGATCGTCACATGCGGCACGATATTGGGAAAATAGAGCCAGTCCTCACCTTCAAAACTGACCTGCTTGACCACCGGCTCCTCACGCGCCTTGTCGTTCATGGCCGCCCCCTGACGTTTGGGATCAACGAAAGTATCAAGTCCCACTTTGGTCAGTACACCAGGGCGCTTGGCAGCTGCCTCACGATGCATGTCGAACAGAATACCCGACGGAATATTATAGGCGGGAATCTCGTTATTGGTGATCATCTGCCAGATCAGTGGCGGCTCAGCGCTGGATGGCCCAGACGGATAAGAACCGCCGATGATCTTTTTCAAAAGCCCCTTTTTGGCGATGTAATCAACGCCCTTGATGCCGCTCATATCGCCCGCAGCGATCGGGTGTAGTGTGGTGATATTTTGCGGATGGCCGGTTTCATCAAACCGCTCGCCAATCGCTTTCAGCATCATATCCGGACAGCCGAGGCCGCTGGATGAAGAAACAGAAACGACAGCACTGTCGGGAATAAGCGATGCTGCTTCCGCAAATGAAATATGTTTGCTCATAATGTTCAAAGTCCTGAATGAACAGCGGTTGCCTTGCCGGTCTTTGCAGCCTCAAGCACGGCGAGCCCGGTCGCCAGCGACCAAATGCCATCCTCCAGAGTTGCGGAAGGCTGGCCTTTACCTGCGATGGCATTGTGGAAAGCCTGCAAGGCAGTTTCGTAGAGATTTTTCTGATCAAGCAACAATTCGTGCTCGCCATTCTGATCACGCAGAATGACGGTCCCCACAGGCTTCTGCGTCATGACATTGCGTGCAATGAGCGAGCCTTCACGCCCATGCACTTCAAAGCCGGTTTCCGCATATTTGGTGGTGAAAGCATCGTGGAACTGGGCAATCGCGCCAGATGGAAAACGCAAAACGCCCATCACGCCATCTTCCAGCCCTTCGCCGCTTAAACCGCCCTGCTGGCTGAAAGCCACGACCTCAACCGGGTCTTCACCCAGCACAAAGCGCAATGTATCGGCATCATGCACGGTAATATCGAGGATCACACCGCCGCCCGCATCGGGCCGTTCAATGCGCCAGCCCTGCAAATGCGGCGGCAGATAAACCGCGTGAAAAACCCGCGCGCCGAGCACCTTGCCGATCTTGCCTTGAGCAATCGCATCACGCATGGCGCGGTGGCTTGCAGCATTGCGCAAGTGATGATTGGTGGCTGCCACCACACCAGCCTCACGCACGGCGTCTAGCATCTGATGCGCGTCGCCAATCGTCAGCGCCAGCGGCTTTTCACAGAGGATATGCTTACCCGCTTGTGCTGCTGCAATCGCCTGATCGCGGTGCAGTTCATTGGTGGTGGAGATATAGACAGCGTCAATTTCAGGATCATTCAACAGCGCATCAAGGCTTGTCACAGAGCGGGCAATCCCATTTTCACGGGCATAGGCCTCGCCACGTGCAGCATTGGTGCTGTAAACGGAAACAACTTCGCCGCCGGTCGCGCGAATGGCACTGGTGACCCATTCTTTTGCAATGGTGCTTGCGCCTATAAGGCCCCACTTTGCCATGCGAATTTCTCCTCCTTTTTAGATTGCGTACCGCAGCTTGCACGCACCGCAAGACGCACCGACAAGCGCTGCGCCTCCGCCTCCACCCGTTCTGAATTGATCTGTTTCAGCAAAAGCTGCGCCGCACGTTCTCCCAGACCTTGCGGATCAACAGCCACAGTTGTCAGTGCCGGAACAGCGGTCTTTGCTTCGATCACATCGTCAAAACCAACCACCCCGAAATCGCGGCCCGGTTCCAGATTTGCGGCACGCAAACCATCGCAAACGCCAAAAGCTACAGCATCATTGAAACACACTGCTGCCGTCGGTTTCGTGCTCTGCCGCAACATGCGCTCAACTGCTTCCACACCGCCAGCCCGCGAGGGTGCTGAGGTAAAGACCAGCGCATCATCAAACACCAAGCCCGCCTGCTCAAGTCCCGCACGATAGCCCGCAACTCTTTCGCTAAAAACAGCCGTGTCCGCATAGCCGCCCATGAAAGCAATGATGCGATGGCCCAGTGAGAAAAGATGCTCGACCGCCTTTGCCACGCCACCACGATTATCCGAAACAATCGACGACACACCAGATCCCGGCACATCGCGCACCATCTGCACAACCGGAAGGCCGCTTTTTGCCAATGGTTTCAGATCACCAGCCTCGGTGCCGCGGGCAGGCGAAACGATCAGCCCCGCAATGCCATGCTCGCGCATCGAGGCAATCACCTCGCGCTGGCGATCAATGCTTTCCGCCGTATTGGCGAGAAACTGCACATAGCCTGCCGACTGCATGACACGATCAACACCCACCGCAAGCTCGGCAAAAAAGCTGTTGGTCAGATCATTGACCACAAGCCCGATGATCTTCGATTTCGACTGCCGGAGATTGGCCGCCGAGCGGTTATAAACATAGCCGAGCTTGTCGATTGCTTCCTGAACTTTTGCGCGGGTCTCAGCATGCACCAGCGGACTGTCCCGCAGAACAAGCGACACGGTTGACTTCGACACGCCAGCCTCGCGTGCAATATCAATGACCGTAATGCTGCTCTTGCTCATGCCAAACTCCTGTTCCCATCATTTAATTGGAACGTTCCAAATTTGTCAATGATTTTAAACCACGCCTGATTGAGCGCGAAACAAAGCTGAAAATGCTGCGGAAAAATCAAAAAATGCGATCAATTTTCGACTTTCCCGTAAAATAGATGCCCATTTTTCGCATTTCACAAATTATCCGCCATTAAGACATAATCGCGCCTTATTTAATCCCGTCTTGATATTTGGAACGATCTAAATTATTCATGTCCCCGTGGAGTTGGAGGATTGACATGAGTGCATTATCGGAAAACGTGCTATCCCTGCCCTTTGCAGACGGAACCGTAAAAGCCTATCACTTGCGTGGCACCCCGACACCGCGCCCCGCCTCTCCTCCGAAATTCAATCGCATCGCTTATGCGGCAGCACATGTGGTTTCAGACCCGCTCAGAGACAGCACGCCATGGAATGCTCCGGCGATTGACTGGGATGCGACCATGGCCTTCCGTCACCACCTCTGGAGCCTTGGCTTTCGGATCGCCGAAGCGATGGACACATCACAGCGCGGCATGGGCCTCAACTGGGCTGGCGCGCAGGAACTCATCCGCCGCTCGCTCACAGAAAGCAAAACCGTGAGTGGCGCCGATCTGGCATCCGGCGCAGGCACCGATCATCTTGATCCGGCGGAGGCAAAAAGCCTTGATGATGTGATTAAAGCCTATGAAACACAGGCTGAATTCATCGAAAAACATGGCGGTCGTTTCATTCTCATGGCCAGCCGCGCGCTCGCCCACATTGCCCGTTCACCCGACGATTACATCAGGGTTTACAACCACATCCTCACAAACGCGCGCGAAAAAGTGGTCCTGCACTGGCTGGGCGATATGTTCGACCCACAGCTTAAAGGTTATTGGGGTTCGGACAGGTTTGAAGACGCACTTGATACGGTCATCGGCATCATAGAGACCAATCGCGACAAAGTAGAAGGCATCAAGATTTCACTGCTCGAAGAACGCTATGAGATCGCGCTGCGCAACCGCCTGCCGGATGGCGTTCTGTGTTTTACGGGCGATGATTTCAATTACGCACCATTGATCGAAGGTGATGGCAACAAGCACAGCCATGCGCTGCTTGGGATTTTTGATGCGGTTGCACCACAGGCTTCAAGCGCCCTTACCGCCCTTGCCAAGGGTGACAATGCAGGCTTCCGCGCGACCATCGAACCGACCGTGCCCCTATCGCGCAAAATTTTTGAAGCCCCCACACAATATTACAAGGCAGGCGTTGTATTCCTCGCCTGGCTCAATGGGCATCAGACCCATTTTAC
Organism: Brucella sp. TWI432; assembly: GCF_039674445.1. Classification (NCBI taxonomy): domain Bacteria; kingdom Pseudomonadati; phylum Pseudomonadota; class Alphaproteobacteria; order Hyphomicrobiales; family Brucellaceae; genus Brucella; species Brucella sp. TWI432. The sequence goes on from NZ_JBDJNL010000008.1 coordinate 153,149, forward strand.
CATGCCTGCCGGGATGCAATCAGCTCGTGGCATCCTGCATTATGCGGAGATTTTCCGCCTGGCAGATCAGGCCAATGTTCTCGACCAGCCCGGCCTTGCAATCCAACGCATGAAAAATCTGCTTACTTTGCATGGCATAGAATAGAGACAATCAAAGACTTATAAAGCTTTATAAAAAAACACCTTCCTCATACAAAAATGCCGTGGCGCATCCAAAGCGATGTATGATCACGCGCGTCCTCACTTCCCAATATACGGCCAGCTATAAGATAAATATTTAAATCAATAATGCTTGATTTTTATTCCAGCATCTCACTAGAATAAATTAAGTCTTTATTAAGTATTGCATACAGTTAAATTATAAAATTCTAAATGAGAGCTGTATATTTCATGTCAAAATATAAGTTAATACTAAAATCAACAATAATTATGACAATCAGTTCTCAAGCTTGGGCTGACGCTCCTCTTTATGAAGTTCACGGTTCTTTCGGAGGATCACGCGCTGATGCAGTCACCATATCTGCGGACGGCAAAACATTTGGCGTAAGGCGAATGTCAGCAAGTGGTGCGTATGACAAATCTTTTGTCATTACCCCGGATGGTATAACCGATCTTGGGTCCCTTGATGGCTCTGGCGAAACCGCAATTCATGTGATTTCGGCAAACGGACGTGCTGCAATCGGCAGCAGTTCTGTCAGTGCCACACAAACAAACGCATTCTGGTGGACACGGGATACAGGCATGCGCAACATTGGCACGCTGGGGGGAAATACATCCTATACCACCGGGGTTTCAGCCAATGGCGATGTTGTCATTGGCAACAGCTCTCTCGCCGATAATGCCGAGACCAATGCATTCCGCTGGACACTTCAGGATGGCATAACCGGTCTTGGAACACTGGGTGGAATATCGTCCTTCTCCAACGCTATTTCCGCTGATGGCACCACCCTTGTTGGCTATAGCACAACCGAAACATTGCAAACAAAAGCATTTCGATGGACGCAAGCCACGGGCATGGTCAGTCTTGAGACACTGGGCGGCAATAATTCAACCGCACGCGGCGTTTCAGCGGATGGATCCGTAATCGTCGGCGCCAGTGATACCGCCGATCATCAGCAACATGCTTTTCGCTGGACGGCAGAGACCGGCATGGTTGATCTCAATGCGCAGGAAAATATACAAAACAGCATTGCTGACTTGGTTTCAGCAGATGGAAAAGTTGTGATCGGCACAGCGACTATAGACAGCGGCTATGATCAGGCTTTTCGCTGGACATCGGAAACTGGCATGATGAGTTTGGGCTCACTGGGTGGTGAGATTTCACATGCTCTTGGCATGACCAGCAATGGCAAAGCGGTGACTGGTTACAGCTACACAGATACAATGGCGATGCGCGCTTTCCGGTGGACGGAAAATGACGGCATGATTGATCTGGGAACAATTGGCGGGGACAATGCCATTGCCTATGATATTTCTGATGATGGCAGCGTTATAGTTGGGACGGCCCAAACCGCTCAGGGTGAACTTCACGCAACATTATGGAAACTACCGGCAATCAATCCCGGAACGGATGAAGAGACGGATCCCGAGACAAATCCGACAAATCCCGGAACTGATCCTAATCCTGGGACGACACCAACAAATCCGGGAACCGATCCTGATCCTGGGCCGACACCGGGTGAAAATCATGGCGCTGGGCCGACACCAAACTCTCCATCAGCCGAGCCCGTGACCAAACCCACAGTCATCGATGTCGATCACACTGTTGCGACCGTGTTAAAGCTGGCATTCAGCGGCTTTTCCGCCATGGAAGCGCAGCGCCTGACGCTGAATAAATTGCAGGGCACCTGCAATGTGGATCGTGCCGGCCAGACCTGTTATTCGCAGTTCACAGACATCAGTGGTTTTGGCGATCAGCGCGATTTACTGACAGGTTTCACGCTCGCACACGGCTTTACCGATAGTTTCTCGGCAGGCGCCACCATCGCCCATTCTTTCTGGCAAGAACAGCCGGACGGTTTTGACACAGCACACGACAATTTCGGTGGCGGTATTTATGCGCAATGGAAACAAAAGACGGCAAATGGCGCGTGGTATGTGCGCGCAAGCCTTGCTGCAAACCGTTACGACACAGATATAACCCGCCCGCTCCTTCCCTTTACAGAAGCGGGAACCGGCACAACACGTCTGCAAGGCTGGAGCACAGCGCTTGAAATCGGACGCACCGACAATCTCAGCGTCAACAATGCAGCGTTCGGCTATTACGGTGGTCTGCGTTACAGCGATATTTCCATGGATGGATACACGGAAAACAATGTGCTGTTCCCGTTCACCTACAGCACGATGAAATATCAGCTCACCACGGCTTATGCAGGCGCCAATTACAGCATGCCGCTCAGCGATCGATTCCGGTGGTCCGTCAATGGTGAGATCGAACAGGATATCGCGCACAAAGACCCGGAATTTGATGCGCACGCAGATTATATCGGCGCGCTGGTATATGGTTCGGACTTTGCCCATATGCGCGGTTCCGCATCAACAAGCCTCAGCTATGCGGTCAATAAATCAGTCGGTCTTTCATTAACGCCCTATATCATGCGCACCGCATCGCGCGAAAATGCTTATGGAGCGACGGTGCGAATATTCGGAGAATTTTGAGAAACTTAAAGCATGTCGCGGAAAAGTGGGAACCGGTTTTCCGATAACGACATGCGTGAAGAAAAAACCATGTCGCGGAAAAGTGGACACCGGTTTTCTGATAACGACATGCGTGAAGAAAAACACAGAGAGCATTTCCAAGGATTCAGTCTAAACAGGAAATACACCGAACGCTCGCGGCACGTTATGCCGCGAGCGTTTAATCAGGCCGCGTGTTAGCGCCAGCCCAGTGCCGGTGCAACATGCTTGAGGATCGCTTCGATCACATGGGCATTGTATGCAACGCCGAGCTGGTTCGGCACGGTCAGAAGCAGGGTATCGGCTTCGGCAATCGCTTCATCCTTTTGCAACTCTTTGATAAGCGCATCGGGCTCTGCGGCATAGGAACGGCCGAAGATGGCGCGCGTGTTCTCATCAAGATAGCCGATGGAATCCTGCTCTTTGCTCCCGCCACCGAAATAAGCCCAGTCGCGGTCATCAACCAGCGCAAAGATGCTGCGGCTCACCGAAACGCGTGGCGTGGTTGTATGGCCTGCTTCTTTCCATGCTTCGCGATAAGCACGGATTTGCGCTGCCTGCTGAACATGGAACGGCTCACCCGTTTCATCATCCTTCAGCGTCGAGCTTTGCAGGTTCATGCCAAGTTTTGCGGCCCAACGTGCTGTGGCATTGGAACCGGCACCCCACCAGATTCGATCCCGCAAACCTTCCGAATGCGGTTCAAGACGCAGCAGGCCGGGAGGGTTCGGAAACATCGGACGCGGGTTGGGCTGTGCAAAGCCTTCGCCTTTGAGCGCGCCCAAAAACACTTCCGCATGCTGGCGGCCCATATCGGCATCGCTTGTGCCTTCATCCGGCTTATAGCCAAAATAACGCCAGCCATCGATCACCTGTTCAGGCGATCCGCGGCTCAGCCCAAGCTGCAATCGGCCCTGCGCAATGAGATCGGCAGCACCGGCATCTTCAGCCATATAGAACGGGTTTTCATAGCGCATATCGATCACGGCAGTGCCGATCTCAATCTTGCTGGTTTTGGCACCCACGGCTGCAAGCAATGGAAATGGCGAAGCAAGCTGGCGCGCAAAATGGTGCACGCGGAAATAAGCGCCGTCTGCGCCCAGCTCTTCAGCGGCAACCGCCAGATCGATGGATTGCAGAAGCGCGTCACCCGCTGAACGGGTTCCCGACTGCGGAGAAGGCGACCAATGGCCGAATGAAAGAAAGCCTATCTTTTTCATGACGATTGTCCTTGCGTGCGAGGAAGCACTTTTCATCTGTTTTGTCAGAATATGGCACCGGGCGATAGTCATTGAAAGGCCGCTGAACACTGTGTTCATGAAACGGAATATAACGCGCGCAAGCCGGGCTGTGATGACAACACGTTGACAGTCTATTCGGACCGGATTAAGCCTCAAAAGACGCGGTTAAGCCCTTCAATCCGGGGAACCGGATATTGAGCCTATGCCGACAGACGACGCACCAAAACAGGGGAGATTTTCATGCGTTCTATGCTTCTAGCCTTGCTGGCCGCAACGGCCATCGCAACGCACGCGCAGGCCAAAGACGTAACGGTTGCCGTTACGGCCATTGTTGAGCATCCGGCACTGGATGCGGCACGCGATGGCGTCAAGGATGCGCTGGCAGAGGCCGGCTTCAAGGAAGGCGAAAATCTGACATTCGTCTATCAGTCCGCGCAGGGCAATCCGGCAACCGCCGCACAGATCGCACGGCAGTTCGTGGGGGACGCGCCGGATGTAATCGTTCCGATTTCCACGCCTTCGGCACAGGCCGTTGTTTCCGCCACCCGTGATATTCCGATTGTCTTCACCGCTGTTTCTGATCCGGTCGGCGCACAGCTCGTCAAGGATATGGCAAAACCGGGTGGCAATGTCACCGGCCTTTCCGACATGTCGCCGGTTGTCGAACACATCAAGCTCATCAAGGAAGTGATGCCGAACATCAAGAAGCTCGGCTATCTCTATAATTCCGGTGAAACCAACTCCGTTTCGCTTCTGGCAGCACTGAAAGAAGCGGCTGCGGCTGAAGGCATTGAAGTGGTTGAATCGGCTGCAACCAAGTCGGCAGAAGTTCAGGGTGCAGCCCGCGCGCTCGTTGGTCGTGCAGATGCGATGTATGTGCCAACCGACAACACCATCGTTTCAGCGCTTGAAAGTGCGGTCGGTGTTGCTGAAGAAAGCAAGCTGCCGCTCTTCACCGCAGATACGGATTCGGTCAAGCGCGGCGCACTCGCCGCTCTCGGCTTCAACTATTACGACGTTGGCAAACAGACCGGCGCTGTGGTTGTAAAAATCCTCAACGGCGAAAAGCCGGGCGATATTCCTGTCGACATCGCAAAAGGCACCGACCTCGTCATCAATCTTTCTGCTGCAAAGAAGATGGGCGTCGAGTTCCCACAGGCTGTTATCGACCGCGCAACCAGCAAGGTCGAATAATTGCAATTTCTACTGTAAGGAAAAGGGCGGGACGATCTCCCGCCCTTTTCTTTTAAACATGTTTCACATCTGTTGAGCTTTTAAAATGCCCGCCATCCGTATCCTTCCCGCTGATGACAACACCAATGGCTGGAGCAGGATACTGCCTGCGCGCGCACCACGCCCTGCCCTCAAAGGCCACATCAAAGCCGACTGGATCGTGCTGGGTGCAGGCTATGCCGGTGTCGCGGCAGCAAGACGGCTTGCCGAAAACCGGCCCAATGATCACATTGCACTGGTTGATGCACAGGAAGTGGGAAAAGGCACATCGGGCCGGGCGGCAGGTTTTGCCATTGATCTGCCGCATAATGTCAGCTCATCCATGGAGGAACTGGCCAAGTCGCACAGCTACCGCGCACTGGCACGCGCGGCAATCAATCACCTTAAACAGCAGATTGACCAGCATGGCATCGACTGCGACTGGCGGCAGGATGGCAAGTTTCACGCCGCCGTTTCCGATCAGGGGATGCGCAAAGTTCTGGAGCCGACAGTCAAGGAGCTTGAGCGTCTTAACGAGCCCTTTGATTGGCTCGAAGGCGATGCTTTGGCCAAACGGCTCGGCACCAGCCATTTCAAAGCAGCGATCTTCACCTATGGCACCGCGCTTTTAAATCCGGCCGCTCTGGTGCGTGGCCTTGCAGACAGCCTGCCCGCCAATGTCACGCTTTATGAAAACTCTGCTGTCACCAAAATCGACTATGGTGATCGCATCCTCATTACCACGGCAGAGGGCCGGCTTCAGGCCCCTGCCATGATCCTGACGGTCAATGGGTTTGGTGAACAGTTTGGCTTTTTCAGACATAAGCTGCTGAACTTCGCAGCCCATGCGAGCCTCAGCCGTCCACTTGATGATCAGGAATACAAGGCCATAGGCGAAGTCGCACCGTGGGGCCTGACGCCTGCCAATTCTTTTGCCGGGATCACCATGCGCCTGACTTCTGATCGGCGCATTCTGGTGCGGCAGAACGTGCATTTCTGCCCGTCGCTGCGCCAGTCGAATGCGCAGCGTGAAACAATCAAGCGCGAGCACAAGCGGCTTTTTGATCAACGTTTCCCGATGCTGGCCAATGTCGATATGCAACACACCTGGACGGGTTTTATTTGCCTGTCGCGCAACGGTGCACCGGGTTTTGGCCAGATCGCCAAAAATATTTACACCTCACTCTGCCAGAATGGAGTCGGCATCACCAAGGGTACGATTGGCGGCATCCTTGCAGCCGACATGGCCTGCGATCTCGACAATCCGCTGATCGACGACATGTTAAAACTGGGAAATCCAAGCGGGTTGCCACCGCGCCCATTCCTCGATATCGGCGTCCGCGCGCGTTTTGCCTGGGAGTTGTGGCGTGCGCGCGGCGAAGTCTGACCCGCAAATAGCTCGAAAAATGTTGTAACCCGCCCACAGAACGCGGCTTTTCAGCGCTTTTTCAGCGATAATGCTTGCTTGTTGAAACTTTTGAGTTGTATCCGCAAAAAGAGTTAGCCAGAACAAGCGCAATCAATGCAATTGCGCATGCAAAACCGGGGGATGGTTCCACAAGGCTTTCGCTTCAAGGAACAAACTCAAATCAAAACCGGTCGTGATTGAAGCAGACCTTCCAGGCGGTCTTTGGCAAATGCCAGAACCTCCAGAAGGCCGGTAATGATATGGCGCTGAAAAGCTGCCCTATCATCTTCGATGACGGCAAAGAACAAGGAATCGCAATGTGAGTCAGATCGCCTTCTGGGGCGCGGTCGAACTGGGCCTCGTCTTTTCTTTTGTCGCCATTGGCGTCTATCTGGCTTTCCGCGTGCTCGATTTCCCCGATCTGACCGTGGATGGCTCGTTTCCGCTCGGTGCAGCGGTCACGGGCGTTCTGATCCTTGCTGGCTGGAATCCATGGCTGTCTGCTGGTGTTGCAATGATTGCAGGCTCGATTGCCGGTCTTGTGACAGCAACGCTCAATGTGCGCTTCAAGATCCTCAATCTGCTCGCTTCAATCCTTACGATGATTGCGCTGTTCTCGGTCAATCTGCGCATTATGGGCCGCCCAAACATTGCACTCATCAATCAGGATACAATGCTGTCTCCGTTTTTCGGTCACGGCATTCCTGAATATTATGTGCGCCCGGCCTTCCTGTTTGTGCTGGTTGCCATCGCAGTGTTCCTGGTCTGGCGCTTTCTCGAAAGTGACATGGGCCTTGCCATGCGCGCAACCGGTGCCAATCCGAAAATGGCGCGTGCGCAGGGCGTGCGCACCGATCGCCAGATTTACCTCGGCATGGCACTCTCCAATGCGCTCGTAGCGCTTGGTGGCTCGCTTTTTGCCCAGACAAACGGCTTTGCAGACGTGACCTCCGGCGTCGGCACCATCGTGGTTGGCCTTGCGGCTGTGATCATCGGTGAAACCTTGCTGCGCTCGCGCCTCATCCTTGTCATTCTCATTGGCTGTGTTTTGGGATCGATCATCTACCGTATCGCCATCCAGCTCGCACTTTCCAATGGCAGCATTGTCGGACTTCAGGCTTCCGACCTCAATATCGCAACAGCGCTTCTTGTTACATTCGCCCTGATCTTGCCGCGCCTGCGCCGTGGAGGAGCATCATCATGATTGAAGTATCCAATCTGGACGTTATTTTCGGCCGTGGAACACCGCTGGAAAAGCAGGTGCTCAACAAGATCAATCTGACTATGGATCGCGGTTCATTTGTAACCGTGATTGGCTCCAATGGCGCTGGCAAATCCACACTGCTAGGCGTTCTTGCTGGCGATGTCATTCCGACAGCCGGTAAAGTTGAGATCAGCGGACAGGATGTTACACGCAAATCCACCGCTGAGCGCGCCGGTCTTGTGGCGCGCGTGTTTCAGGATCCGCTTGCAGGCAGCTGCGGCACGCTGACGATTGAAGAAAACCTGGCGCTGGCGGCATCGCGTGGAGCACGTCGTGGTCTCACCCATGCGCTTCATGCCAAGCGGCGCGACTGGTTTCGCGAACGCGTGGCAAGCCTCAATTTGGGACTCGAAAGCCGTATGCAGGATCGAATGGAGCTGCTATCGGGTGGCCAGCGTCAGGCGCTTTCGCTCATCATGGCAACACTGGCCGGCTCGGAAGTGCTGCTGCTGGACGAACATACGGCAGCGCTTGATCCAGGCATGGCGGAATTTGTGATGGAGCTGACCCGCACGCTGATTGCTGAAAACAAGTTGACGGCACTCATGGTCACCCATTCCATGCGTCAGGCGCTTGATTATGGCGACCGCACCATCATGCTGCATGGCGGCAAGATTTTGCTCGACGTCACCGGCGATAAACGCAAGACGCTTGGCGTGGAAGACCTGATCGACATGTTCCGCAAAGTGCGAGGGCAGACACTCGATGACGATGCTTTGCTGATCGAATAACATTACAAACAGCTTTCTTTCACAGCTGTTCTGTTGCAAAAATTTCAGCAGTCTCAAAGAGACGCTATATCTGGGCACAATGATATGCTTCAGGCGCTGATCCAATTCAATGAGATCGGCGCTCTGGATCAAATGAGCTTCCTTGAGAGCCACCATCATCCCGGTCTGCGTCTCTCAATGATGCACATCTCTTAGCACCCAACTATCCAAGCCTCACCCGGTTTAAGAAAATGGCCGCGTGATCTGAAACGAGCCTCTTACAAAAGCGCGGGCGAACGCATTTCTTTTCGCATGATTCATTTTAGCATTTCCTGTTTTTATTAGTGCATGGAAATGCCCTATCTATTTGCTTTCACGCATTATCCCGCCCAAGCGCGTTCGCGCTTTGGCAGGAAATGCTCTAAATTGAAAAATTTGTCTATAAACCTCTCTTCATGTAAGTATAGATTGGCAAAGCCAAATGGAAAAGCAGATCAAATACTGCTGAGTTTCAGGAGGGGGAGGAGAAATTGCTACAGAATGCTCTGCTTTATGATGCGCAAGGCCAGCCGCTGCTGAGCGGAAAACTAAATGCTTCCCGGGACTGGGCAGAGGTCAATGCCTTCTGCCATCGCGTTTATATGCCACTTGTAGCGCGCCCCCTCATCGACGGTGCCGACCCAAATGCCACTTTGCGTACATTATCGATCGGCCGGATCATTTTGAGCCGGTTCTGCTTTGGAGTGCCCACCAAAGCGGATGAATTCGACCCTTCCTCGGGCAACATTATCGTGGTCAACACCATGCGTGGAAGTGTGCGTCATCCATTGACGAACGGCATCAGCGTCGACACCAGCCCCGGTGACAGCTATGTTGTGGATTGCAGTCGCACGGACTACTGGAACGTGGCGGACGGACACGATCTTCAGTTCAACCTGACGATACCCCATAAGCTCATGGAGGAAACGGCGCAGCGTTGGTACGGCTTCGTCCCGGAAGATGACCTTTGGAAGAAACGTTTGGTTTTCGGCCACCGCCAATCTGCCTGGCTTTCCCTTCTCAATTACGCAACCCTTTCGGTCGACGCCCGGAATGACGGTATTTCCAGCCCCTTGATCGAAAAGCGGATCGAGGAAACCCTTTGTCTGGAGTTACTGCGTGGCTGGGCGGAAAGTGCCGGGCTCAATCTTGAGACCGGAGCGCGCGGTGCAGCCCCCCGATATGTGCGCGAGGCGGAACGTCTCATGAAAGAACGGGCGCATGAGGGACCCTCCGTGGCAGCGATTGCTGAACAGGTCGGCATTTCGGCCCGGAGCCTTTCCGAAGGGTTTCGGCGGTTTCGTGGCGTCACCCCGCATGACTATCTCACGGCCTGCCGTCTTGATGGTCTTCGCAAGGCGCTCGAAGAGGCAATGCCCGGGCAAACCGTGTCTGCAATTGCAGCGGAAAGAGGATATGTAAACCTCACCGCGATGACTGCGTCCTATCATCAGCGTTTCGGCGAAACGCCCTACCAGACACTGCGCAGCCGAACAGGGCGCGTGTGACAACCCTCGCCACAAGGTCCTCATGCTGAGGTGAATTTTGACTGGATACGCGTTGTTCAATCCATTTCGGCAGGTGATCAAATGGTGTAGGCTGATTTCTTCTGATTTGGAGTACTGGCTTCCTGAATGGACCAACCATCAGTCTTCGGCCATCCGCGGTCGTTGTCTACATTGCATGCAAGCGCCGACGGCGCCTCACTATCCGGACAGGAGTCAGGTTTGTGTGATCTTTGCAAAAATATGCTGAGGGGTATGCCCCCGAGGGAGGATATGATGAAAGCGTTGGTTTATCACGGACCAGGTAAAAAAGACTGGGTCGAAAAGCCCAAGCCGACCGTTCAGGAAGCAACGGATGTCATCGTGAGAATTACGAAGACGACGATCTGCGGCAGCGATCTGCATATTCTGAAGGGCGATGTGCCAAGCGTCGCCGAAGGACGGACGCTCGGCCATGAGGGCGTTGGCATTGTTGAAGAGGTTGGCGGTGCGGTTCGCAACTTCCGCCGGGGCGATGCGGTGCTGATCTCGTGCATCACATCCTGCGGTTCCTGCCCAAACTGCAAACGACAGCTTTACTCCCATTGTGATGATGGCGGCTGGCAGCTCGGCAATACGATCGACGGTACACAGGCCGAATTTGTCCGCATTCGGCATGGCGACAACTCGCTCTATCCGATCCCGCAAGGTGCAGATGAAGAAGCATTGGTGATGCTGTCGGACATCTTGCCAACAGGGCTTGAAATCGGCGTGCAGGCGGGTGGTGTGAAGCCCGGTGATACGATCGCCATCGTAGGCGCAGGGCCAGTCGGCATGTCTGCACTCCTGACGGCGCAATTCTATTCACCGGGTAAGATCGTGATGATCGATATGGACCCGGCGCGTCTGGCTCTTGCGCGTCAGTTCGGCGCCACCGACACCATTCAGGTCGGTGAAGAAGACGCAGCCTCCCGGATCATGGAAATGACCGACGGACAGGGCGTCGATGTGGCGATTGAAGCCGTCGGTGTCCCCGCGACATTCGACATCTGCCAGAAGATCGTTTCGGCTGGCGGCAATATCGCGAATGTCGGCGTTCACGGGAAGCCAGTCGAGCTTCGCATTGAAGATCTCTGGATCAAGAACATAAAAATCTCGATGGGGTTGGTGAACACCAACACGACACCGATGTTGCTGAAGACCGTCAAGGCTGGTAAATTCGATCCGAAAAAACTCATCACGCACCGTTTCCGACTCGATCAGATTCTGGACGCTTACGAAGTGTTCGGCAATGCTGCGCGCGAAAAGGCAATGAAAGTCATTCTCGCCGCCTGAAAACAGCAGAGAAACGGACACGAGACGCTGCGCTCTTGAAATCCGACCCGGCAAATGCCGGGTCGGGCATTATTTTATATTTCGATGCCCGTTATTCCATTGCCCTTCCCGACTTTTAGGAAATCGCGGTTAAGCACGGCAGGAAGTTTGACCATACATTCATTGAACCGATGATCAGGTCGAGCGGATGAACCCCACCATCAAATCCCGCAACTAGAGCATTTCTTGTTTTGATTGTGTCATTGGAAATGCTTTATCTGTTTGCTTTCAAGTATCATCCCACCACCCCAACGGCTTCACACTTTTGCTTGAAATGCTCTAGACACCTAATTAGTCATATTCAAAAGAAGTCGGTTTACCGCGGATGAGAGTAACGTTTGGATAAATCAATACTGTTATGAAGCTTGTTTAGAGGGAACAAGAGGCACGTTATCATGGTGCGCAAAAGGCCAACAAGCGAAAGGCGAAGCGAAGAACGACAGCGTACACGCTTGCGATCAGGTAAAATTGTTGGGCTCGACGGGCGTTTCATCATCGAATGTCAATTCAGCGATATAGCTTCGCATGGCGCGCGATTGAGAACCGCGGATGTTCCCAGTCTGCCAGAACGTTTCTGGCTGTTCGACGATTTTTACGGCCGCGCCTTGCTGACGCGGATCGTTTGGCGGCAAAATTGCGAAATCGGCGTACAATTCATTTCGGACAGCGAAATAGCGCCGCTAAATGAAGAGCGTTTAAACCAGCTCGCTGGAAAATCGAAGTCGCTATGAACTCTCACCCGCTGCCCGAAAGGGATAGCATCGCCTGGCTTTATCGCAAAATTCACTTTTACTGAGCCTTGATAGTATCTTTGCGCATGATTGAGTGGGGTGAACGTGGATGACAGTCGATTTCGAATGAATTCGTTTTTCCAAAAAGTATCATCCTTTATACTGCTTTCTTTTGCGCCCGTTGTTCAATATCTGATTGAGATCTTCAGCAAATCAAGGCTAACGTGGCCTTTCTTTAGAGCGCATTCCAAAAAGTGTGAAACGGCTTTCGGAAAAAATGCGCGTTAAGCCAACCTTGAGAGCGCAGAACTGATCCACTCCGATTGAAACCCGCTCCAAGAAAGCCGTCGCCAGCAATGATATTCCGGGCATAATTGCGATCCGGTAGACCAAATGTCTCAACAATCTTCTTGCACTGGGTTGCCGCTTTATCACACGCATTGCCAAACACATGATGGGCTTCAGGGCATTCCATTCAGCCTCAGCGACAATCGCGGGCATCGAAGCGGCCCGCATGATCCGTAGATGTCAAGTCGACAACGACAATCAGCCACCATCCCAGTTATTTGCGGAGCTTGCAGCATAGGTGCATCCGACGATCTGGCTGCTTTCAGCCTGATCAAATTTTTGCGACAAAACCCATTGCGACAACGTTTCTGCAACATCCACGCCAACGCAAAGCGTACAAATCTATTGCAATGTATTGTTTATTGGCATACACAGAGCCCGACATTTGTATGGATATGATACTGTCATGTAGGTGATTTTCCGCACCTACAGTCCAAGGGTGCTGATATGAATTACGACAAGTCTTTCGAAGATCTGCTTGCTGATATGAAGCTCGACGGCCGTTACCGAACATTTGCTGAATTAGAGCGGATTGCCGGGGAATTTCCGACGGCGCTCTGGCATCGTCCAGACGGGCAAAAACAGCCCGTCACAGTCTGGTGCAGCAACGACTACCTCGGAATGGGCCAGCACCCGGACGTGCTCGCCGCGATGCACGAGGCCATCGATCTTTCGGGAGCAGGCACGGGCGGAACGCGCAATATTTCGGGCACCAATCGTCAGCACGTCGCCCTTGAGGCTGAACTGGCCGATCTGCACGGAAAAGACGCTGCGCTAATCTTCACATCGGGCTGGATCTCGAACCTTGCCGCTCTCGGTACGCTGGGTCGCGTTCTGCCAAACTGCGCAATCTTCTCGGATGCTCAGAACCACAACTCGATGATCGAAGGTATCCGCAGATCCGGCGCGGATAAATTTATCTTCCGTCACAACGATGCAGCACATCTTGATGAACTCATGAGCGGGATCGACCCGGATCGTCCAAAGATCGTCGCGTTTGAGAGCGTCTACAGCATGGATGGCGACATCGCCCCAATTTCGGCCATCTGTGATGTGGCGGATAAGCACGGAGCTCTGACTTACCTTGATGAAGTTCATGCCGTGGGCCTTTATGGACAGCGCGGCGGCGGTGTTGCCGAGCGCGAGGGGCTTGCGCATCGCCTGACAATCATCGAGGGAACACTCGCAAAGGCATTTGGTGTGATGGGTGGCTATGTCACCGGACCGGCGATTTTGATCGACGTCATCCGTAGCATGGCGGACAGCTTCATTTTCACGACCTCGCTGTGTCCGCATCTCGCAGCCGGGGCGCTCGCAGCCATACAACACGTCAAGGCGCATCCTGAGGAACGGGCGCGCCAGACAGCCAATGCAACCCGTCTCAAGGCGATGATGAATGATGCAGGGTTGCCCGTCCTTGACACCCCAAGCCACATTCTTCCCGTCATCGTCGGCGATGCGCATCTGTGCCGTCTGATCAGCGAACGACTTCTCACCGAGCACGCGATCTACGTCCAGCCAATCAATTACCCCACTGTGGCTCGTGGGCAGGAAAGGCTTCGCATAACACCGACGCCATTCCACACTGAAGCTCATATGCATTCGCTTATCGATGCTCTTCTCGCTGTAGGCAGCGATATTGGTTGGCCCGCCATACAGCGCGCTGCCTGATAGCGCGCCTTCTCGAGAATACGCCGTTTCGAAGTGTCATTGCCTCAGCTCGTCTGCTCATGGCGTCATGGCCTGGCTCGACAGTCCTGACGGCTGGAAAACACCACTGGAAACGGCGCATTCGCTAACGTTTCCTCCGTTCACATAATAATCCTGGAAAGATTCAGAATCAGGGATTGGTTCCCCATCATTGCCGGCATATTCAAAGCCATCGTTTTGGTTGTGGCTATGTTTTTCGCCATCAAATGGCATTATAATAAGGATAAAGAGGAGAAGGAGAAGAAAATGGGGGAGAATAAGGAATCCAACAGGCCATAACTGCTTGTGTAGTTCTCCAACGCTTTGAATTTTTGGGTATATCCAGTGAAGCGGCAGTTGCCCCTTGATGGGGCGGCTGGGCAGAATGGCAATTGATCAGGGCGTAACTCGCTCAGACCGCGAATGACGTGATGTCCTTGCCGCGCTCTTAGAACTTTATGTGCAGCACGATCTCCGCTTCCCTTTGGTATCCATACATGATATTAGAACTGTATGTTAATAAGCCATACAGTTTGAGGGGTCGAAATGTGGAAGCCACGACTGATCGAAAACGCGAGGATGAAATATCTCGGTATCGTAGAGGCGTTGGAAGCCGATATTCGCTCCGGAAGGGTTGCCGGGGGAGATCGGTTGCCGGCGCAGCGCGTGATCGCTGAGGCGCTTAACGTCGATCTCACCACAGTCACGCGTGCCTGCAATGAAGCCCGCCGCCGGGGGCTCGTTGAGGCACAAGCGGGCCGTGGGACGTTCATCCGTGAGGCACTCAATAGCGAGCCTCATGATCAGGCACCGCCGCTGATTGACCTGAGCATGAACATTCCTTCACAGCCGTCTGATATCGATTTCAGAAAGGTTTTTCCCAGTGGAATCGCGGGGGTTCTCGGGGGCACGCGCGGGCTGCTTAATCTTCATTATCAGGAAAGCACAGGATCAGAACCGGACAGGCAAGCCGCAGCAAGCTGGCTTCGTCCCCGGATTGAAGGGGTTACGCCGGACCGCATCGTCGTCTCAGGGGGGGCACAGAGCGCATTGTTCGCCGTGTGTGAACTGCTGCTTGATCGGGGTGACATATTGGCGACCGGCGCCATGACCTATCCCGGCCTCAAGGCGGTTGCTGTTCAGAAAGGAATGGTGATTGAACCTCTGGCAATGGACGAGCAGGGGATCATTCCAGACGCCTTCGAAAAGCTGTGCCGCGAGCGTTTGCCAAAGGCGATTTATGTCATTCCCAGCATCGACAATCCGACCACTGCGACCTTGCCGGAAGACCGCCGTCGGGCTTTGGTTTCTATAGCACTCAAGAATGGTGTCGCGGTCATCGAGGATGACCCCTATGCACCACTGATACCGGATCGCACGGTTTCGATGATGGAATTGGCGCCCGACATCACCTGGCACATCGCCACGCTTTCCAAATGTGCAAGCCCCGCTTTGCGGGTTGCCTATGTGATTGCGCCCAACAGCACGAAGGCTCTTCGACTTGCCGGTGTGCTGCGCGCGACGACCCTGATGGCTCCGCCGCTTATGTCAGCCTTGGCAAGCCGATGGATTTCGGACGGCACCATGGGCGAGATTACCCGCTCCATTCGGAACGAGAACGCAGCGCGTCAAGAGCTGGCCCGATCAATCCTCAAAGGTCATGATTACGCGGCCGACCCCCATGGTCACCATTTATGGCTGCACCTGCCTCAACATTGGCGCGCGGCTGACTTTGCTGCGCATGCTGACCGTGCCGGTGTCTCAATCGTCCCCTCTTCCGCCTTCGCAACCGTTGCACATCCCATTGAAGCCGTCAGGATTTCCCTTGGCGTCGCGCCAGACCGCGAAGATCTCGAAGATGGCCTCAATCAGCTTGCCAACCTTATCACGCAGCCCTCACTCAGCACACGCGCCGTCGTGTAATTTCAGGATTGTTTGCCATGTCTCTCATCAAAGCCGCAGTCGTTCAAGCCGCCCCTGTCCTGTTCAACACATCCAAGACCGTAGCGAAGCTCGCCGAGCTGACCCGCGAAGCCGCAGGCCGAGGTGCAGGGCTCGTTGTCTTCCCGGAGGCTTTTGTCGGAGGCTATCCGAAGGGTTTGGATTTCGGTGCCCGGCTTGGGCTTCGAAGCCCGGAAGGCCGCGAAGAGTTCCGCCGTTATTTCGAGAGTGCCATTGATATTCCAGGCCCGGAGGCATCGCGCATCGGTGAGATCGCGCGGGACAATGGCGTGCATTTGGTCGTTGGCATCATCGAGCGGGATGGCGGCACGCTCTACTGCTCGACCCTGACCTACTCTCCTGCAGGCAAGCTTCTCTACAAGCACCGCAAGCTGATGCCAACGGCGCTGGAGCGACTGGTCTGGGGCTTTGGCGATGGCTCGACGATCGGCGTGGTCGACACACCGATCGGGCGCATCGGTAGTGTCATATGCTGGGAAAACTATATGCCGCTGCTTCGAGCCGCGATGTATGCGCAGGGCGTGGAGCTCTATTGTGCGCCGACAGTAGATGACCGTGATGCCTGGCTTCCGACCATGCGCACGATCGCCCTCGAAGGCCGCTGTTTTGTGATCTCGGCGTGCCAATACCTCACGAGGAGCGATGGCCCTGCCGATTATGCGCCGATTCAGGGTGATGATCCGAGCACTGTCCTGATACGAGGCGGCTCATGCATCATTGACCCGCTCGGAAATGTGCTGGTGGAACCCGATTTCACCGGTGAGACGATCCAGATCGCCGAAATCGACCGACGCATTATTGCGCGCGGAAAATATGACCTTGACGTTGCCGGGCATTATGCGCGGCCGGACGTCTTCCAACTCTCTGTCGATACACGAAAGAAATCTGCTGTTACGTTTGAGAGCGGACAGTTCTCTCTTTTCGGTGAGGATAACAGCGACATTCCTCAGTCGCAATGCTCGGACTGACCGCTCTTGAGCTGGCTCGTATCCAGTTTGGTTTCACCATCTCGTTTCACATCGTGTTTCCCGCGATCACGATAGGGCTTGCGAGTTATCTCGCCGTTCTCGAAGGGCTTTGGCTTTGGAAAAAAGATACCGTCTATCGCGATCTTTATCATTTCTGGTCGCAGATTTTCGCGGTCAATTTCGCGATGGGCGTCGTGTCCGGGCTCGTTATGGCTTACCAGTTCGGAACCAATTGGAGTTACTTTTCAGCCTTTGCCGGATCGATAACGGGGCCACTGCTCGCTTATGAAGTTTTGACGGCATTTTTTCTTGAAGCCGGCTTTCTCGGTGTCATGCTGTTCGGCTGGAATAAGGTCGGACCGGGCCTTCATTTCTTTGCGACCGTCATGGTGGCGATCGGCACCTTGATCTCCGCCACATGGATTCTGGCATCGAATAGCTGGATGCAGACGCCGCAAGGGTTTGAGATCGTCAATAACGTCGTCGTGCCGGTGGACTGGTTCAAGGTTATTTTCAATCCGTCCTTCCCCTATCGGCTTGCCCACATGACCGTGGCTGCCTTTCTGGCAACGGCGCTTTTTGTCGGCGCTTCAGGTGCGTGGCATCTGCTGCGAGGTCGCAGAGATGCGCGCGTGCGGAAAATGTTCTCCATGGCCATGTGGATGATTTTGGCGGTTACGCCCGTACAGATCTTTATTGGTGACTTGCATGGCCTGAACACGCTTGAGCATCAACCCGCAAAGGTCGCAGCCATGGAAGGCCATTGGCGAAATGTGCCAGGCGCTGGTGTGCCGCTCATTTTGTTCGGCTGGCCGGACATGGAAAGCGAGGAAACCCTCTACAAAATTGAGATCCCAAGGCTGGGTGGGCTCATTCTGACGCATAGCCTTGACGGGCAGTATCCGGGGCTAAGTGAATTCGCCCGTGAAGATCGCCCGAATTCAACGGTGGTGTTCTGGTCGTTCCGCATCATGGTCGGTCTTGGCATGCTCATGCTCCTGCTCGGTGTCTGGAGCGTCTGGTTGCGGTTGCGCAGTGGGCTATATGTACAAAAATGGTTCCTGCGCTTCGCAATCTGGATGGGGCCATCGGGTCTGATCGCAATTCTGGCGGGATGGTACACGACCGAAATCGGTCGCCAACCCTGGCTGGTCTATGGCGTGATGCGCACTGCGGATGGGGTGTCGAGCCATTCGGCGCTCGCACTATCGACCACCTTGATCATCTTCATGGTCATGTACTTCGCCGTCTTTGGTACGGGTGTCAGCTATATGCTGAAGCTGGTCGCCAAAGGGCCTGCCAAGAGTGAAGACGCAAACCCGCCGCGTGATCCGGGCCAGTCTCAACGGCCAGCGCGGCCCTTGTCAGCTGCTCCCGATAATATTGACTCAACGATTGTTTAAAGAGGAGAAAAAATATGGGCATTGATCTTCCTCTTATATGGGCGCTTATCATCGGCTTCGGTCTTATGATGTATGTCATCATGGACGGTTTCGATCTTGGCATTGGCATTCTGTTCCCTTTCGTTCGCAACCGGGACGATCGCGACGCTATGGTCAATAGCGTTGCGCCTGTCTGGGACGGAAACGAGACCTGGCTCGTGCTGGGCGGTGCTGCTTTGCTGGGCGCCTTCCCGCTGGCTTATGCCGTTATCCTTAGCGCCCTATATTTTCCGCTTCTTCTCATGTTGGCGGGTCTGATCTGGCGAGGCGTGGCATTCGAGTTTCGCTTCAAGGCGGATGAGGGGCACAAGGCGTTCTGGGATAAAGCTTTCATGTGGGGGTCCTACATTGCCACTTTTTCCCAAGGACTTGCGCTTGGCGCCTTTATCAACGGCTTCGAAGTCCGGGACGGTTCGTATGTTGGCGGTATGTTTGATTGGTTGACACCGTTTAGCCTGTTCACGGGTGTCGGCATGTTGCTCGCCTATGCCTTGCTCGGAGCGACATGGCTTGTGATGAAAACCGAGGGCGCTCTTCAGCAGCGTATGCGACAACTTGGCCACCCGATTACCGTAGCAGTACTGGTGACGATCGTGATTGTCAGCCTCTGGACGCCATATGCCAACCCTGACATTGCAGCGCGCTGGTTCGCACTGCCGAACCTGTTCTTCTTTATGCCAGTGCCCATACTGGTTGCCTTAGCCACATGGATTCTTCTGAAAACCTTGTCAGGCAAAAGCCATGGCGCACCATTCCTGCTTTCGCTTTTACTGTTGTTCTTAGGTTATTCGGGACTGGCAATCAGCTTGTGGCCGAACATCATCCCGCCGGCTATTTCAATATGGGATGCTGCCTCGCCCCCTCAAAGCCTGGGTTTCACTCTGGTCGGAGCGTTGTTTATCATTCCGTTCATCCTCGCCTACACCGCATGGTCCTATTATGTGTTCCGAGGCAAGGTTAAGGTAGGGGAAGGATATCACTAATGTCCAACACTCCTCACCATCAGAAACTGTGGCTGCGGCGTGTTGGTTGGATGATTCTGATCTGGACCGGCAGCGTGGTGGCACTGGCAATCGTGGCGCTTCTCTTTCGCCTCTTGATGAACCTGGCCGGTATGACCGTTTGACGGTTTGGTTGCCTGATGGAACTCGCAGCATAAGTGCGTCTAAAAATAGGACCGCATATCACCGACCAAAAGCTTTGCGACAGCGATCAAAAATTCCGGTCACAGTCGCATGATCGATGCAGACGTGGCATTTTGCATAAACAAATCGCTCCCGGCTTGGCACCGGGAGCGATAATTTGATTGCGACTATGGGTTTTCTACCACTTCACCTTGAAGCCGACATTGCCTTTGAGGGCGTAGCTGTCGGAGAAATGGTTGAGTGACGTGTTGATGGAACCTTCGCCATAGAGCATGTATTTGTTGTCGGCCCAGGCATAGGTGCCACCTGCGCCAATCCCACCCCATGTATCATCGCTGTCAGTGGCCATATGGGTTCCCGCATAATTCATACGGGCGTCACCCATGAACTCCTGATAAAGATTGGCAATGCCATAGAGTGATGTATTGACCATCCGCCCATCATGGCCCTTCCAGCTATTGGCATAGTTGGCAGCAAGACCAAGCCGGGCTGTCAGGCTATCACCGTCTCTATTGGAGATGCGCGCGCCATAGCTATCGGTAAAGGTGTCAAAATCCACCGATGACCACATGAGCTGTGCCTGCGGTGTCAGCGACCAGTTCTGGTTGATGGCAAAACGCTGCCCCGCTTCAAGGCTCAGGGCATAACCGAAGCCCTTATTGCCGTTGCTGAGAGTCTGGTTGACTGCATCGACATGAAGATCGCTGTCATACCAGTTGGCCTGTGCCTGTGCGTCAAGATAGAAGCCGGACGTACCATACCATGTGGCCGTGGCACCAAGCCCCCATCCTTGCGTGCTGATGCTGCCCGAACCGTCACCGGTCCGGTTGTCGATATTCGAGCGTGCATTGCCGTATTGCCCGGTAATGCCAGCAAACAGTGTGCCATTCTCATCCTCATAGAACTGACCATCCACACCGGCCTGCATGATGAAAGTGTTGATATCCTGATGCAGATCACCTGCCGTGGAGGCACTTTCATGACGGTTATGCGCGCCTTCAATGCGGCCCCAGATCGCCTTGCTGTCGGTTTCACCCACATTGGCACCCGAACTGGCCTGATCAGAGCCTCCCAGATAACGCTCACCCACACGCTGTTGCAGTGTCGGCAGCTTGTTCAGAGCCTGCAGCGTCGAGCCATAGGATTCATAGATCGGAGCCGCGGGGCTGTAACGGCCCGGATTAGGACCAGGGTTAGGACCTGGAGGACAGGTATTGGTCTTCTCGCAATCCGGATCGACCGGATTGACAGGATTGACCGGATCGTTCGGATTCTTGCTGACCAGATACCAGTTGCCGTCATTTGGCGTATTGGTTCCGCCTTTTTGCAGCGTATAGGCATAGGCCGAGTCAGTCATAATAGCCTGCTTGCCGTCTTTGGTGACATAATCACCATTGAGCGTGAACAGACCATCAGAGTTCCCCCCCACGGAGATGATCTCGATGCCGTTATTGGTTTTAGCGCCAAAACCGTGACGGTTGGTGATGTCGACTTTGGAAGTGCCGGCTGTGTTGCCACTGACATTCATCCGG
>NZ_JBDJNL010000009.1:0-161914 GCF_039674445.1 Brucella sp. TWI432
CACAAGCAGCCGTCTGGCCCTCACAAAATGGGCCAGCGTCAACACCAGCAGTGGCAAGTCGACCCAGCATGCACTAACAGTAAACACGGATCACCCCATGGGGGCAGACCAATCCCACCTGCCCAGAAAGCATTCCAGACCTGATCAACTATTGAGCGAATTTCACCTGTGAACATGCTTCAATTTCCACCTGCTATTCCGAATCGAATTTGACATTACGCCAGTGCGTTATGTTAAAGAATACATCTCGAAATCTGGGGGGGCTGTGTCAGAATAATATGAGTTCCAATGAAGCGTTCGGTCGTGTCGTAAAGATTTTCATCACAGGGCAAGATCCGCGCAGTCTTCGCACTGTCGAGCTCGACAACTGGACAGGCGTTGCTATCACGGGGCAACCCGAGTTCTTCAAGCGAGCGCTTCAGGATGAAGTCCTTAGCCGTTCGTGCGTTTATCTTCTCATCAGATCTGGCGCTGAGGATGATTTGCCCGCAATTTATGTTGGTGAAAGTGACGAATTCTCGCAACGCTATACGAACAGCAAGTTTCCAATCGCGTTTGATACCTTCCTGATCTTCACCAGCAAGGACGACAATCTGACGCGTGCCCACGTCAAATGGCTGGAAGAGAAGCTCTGGGCTATTTTAAAAGATAATAGTGGGAAGGCACTCGTTGCCAATTCTAACCGGCCGACCGGCTCAAATTTGCCACGCGCAGACATTGCAACTATGCAAACCTATCTTCGCAACATGATCTATGTGCTTGAGGCACTTGGCTACGACTTATTCTCAGTGCAGGAGCGTATTACAGCTTCCCCGGCACCAATAAACCAAAGTGAAGTATCGGAAATAGCGCCGTTTGATCTTTATGCAACGCTACCGAACAGAAAAAACGAGAAGGCATTTTTACGCTATGAAGATGGTGCTTACACTCTCAAGGCTGGCTCAAAAATAAACGCCAGGGCTACAGATAGTTTACCGTTAAATGTCAGAAAGCTGCGTGAACAATTAATGGCTGATGGCGGCCTTATTTCACATGGGGAATATCTGGAGTTGACCCGCGATATTCCGTTTTCCAAGCCTTCACCAGCTTCATCTCTCGTAAAAGGTCGCAGCTCAACTGGATATCAGGATTGGCTGCGTGTTAGTGATGATCTGCCTTTAGGGACTTTTTTGGGAGTGATGACAAGTGTTGACAGCACCGTTGCTTTACACCGAGAGACTTGAGTAGTTTGGCGGTGGTGTCATCAAAGTTCGAGCGTAAAATCCTGAACGTGCAAAATTTGCGGATAAACCATTAGAATTTCCCAAATAGGCCATTGAAGCAATCAATCGCTTCGTTTAGAACCTCGGTATACGAGGCTCAGGCCTCCCGGTGATGCACCCGTAGCTCAGCTGGATAGAGTGCTGCCCTCCGAAGGCAGAGGTCACAGGTTCGAATCCTGTCGGGTGCGCCATTTCAGTCATTTAGCCGGTAAACATCATCCCCTCTTATTTCCGACCTCCGTGATATTGCTTGGTGTTACAAGCGCAAATGGTATCCGCTGTTGCCGAAGCAATTATCGGCCTTATGATCGGTATTTGTTTTCTGAATGCCTATCTTAAACAAAGCCAAAGGCGAAGCTGCTTGAGAGACGAATGAAAAAGTTAATCGGAATTGTCGTTTTTGCACTTTGGCTTATCCCAACAATTGCAACGGCCGCAACTGACTCTGAAATTGTGACCGAGATGGCCGAACAGTGTTGGCAATTGCCGGAAGATGCGAACTACAGCCGTGCGTCTGCAACTTTCGAAGTTACTTATGACGGAAATGGCCAACTGACGCGCATTTTAACAGTGGAGTTTCAGCCGGTTAGAAAAGCGGGACGAGAGTTTGCTGTTTCGGCACAGGATGCCATTTTAAAGTGCGCCAGCAAAACCTCGGTGCGTTCACGGACTGTGCGGGTCATTATGCGATATGTTGAGCAGAAAACAGATGGTCCTCTGATCATGAAAAGGTCGCTGCGCTAATTTAATATCAAAGATGATCCTTTGCCGCTTGCGATAAAAGCGCAAAAGAAAAGGCGGGAATGTCCCGCCTTTGTTTGTTTTATCCGACATGCAAACCGGGCGCTTCCTGCCCGGTGCTTTCGACATATTCGGTGTAACCACCACCATATTGCTGAATGCCATCGGAAGTGAGTTCCAGAACTCGATTAGACAGAGCTGCCAGAAAACGGCGATCATGCGATACAAACAGCATTGTGCCTTCATAAGCTGAAAGCGCCTTGATCAGCATTTCCTTTGTGTCGAGATCAAGATGGTTTGTCGGCTCATCAAGCACGAGGAAATTCGGCGGATCAAACAGCATTGCCGCCATCACCAGGCGCGCTTTTTCACCACCGGACAGCACACGGCATTTCTTTTCAATATCATCGCCGGAAAAACCAAAACAGCCAGCCAATGCCCGTAAAGGTGCCTGTCCTGCCTTTGGAAAACGCTGCTCCAGCCATTCAAGAATGGTGCTTTCACCATCCAGAATATCCATGGCGTGCTGCGCGAAATAGCCAAGTTTCACGCTCGCACCAAGATTCACAATGCCCTGATCCGGCTCGGTTGCACCCGTCACAAGTTTAAGCAGCGTTGACTTGCCTGCTCCGTTCACGCCCATAATGCACCAGCGTTCGCGGCGCCGAACCATAAAATCCAGACCATCATAGATCGTTCGGCTTCCATAGGTTTTGCTGACGCCCTTAAGGCTGACCACATCTTCGCCTGAGCGCGGTGCAGGAGCGAAGTCAAAAGCAACCGTCTGGCGGCGGCGCGGTGGTTCCACACGGTCGATCTTTTCGAGTTTCTTGACACGGCTTTGCACCTGCGAAGCATGTGATGCACGCGCTTTGAAACGCTCGATAAACTTGATTTCCTTGGCGAGCATTGCCTGCTGGCGCTCGAATTGCGCCTGCTGCTGCTTTTCGTTGAGTGCGCGCTGGCCTTCATAAAAGGCATAATCCCCCGCATAAGAGGTCAGCGACCCGGCATCAATTTCGATAATCTTGGTCACGATGCGGTTCATGAATTCGCGGTCATGCGATGTCATGAGCAGCGCGCCATCATAGTTTTTAAGAAAGGATTCGAGCCAGATCAAGCTTTCGAGATCAAGGTGGTTGCTTGGCTCGTCAAGCAGCATAACATCCGGGCGCATCAGCAGAATACGGGCAAGCGCCACGCGCATCTTCCAGCCGCCGGACAGCTTGCCGACATCGCCATCCATCATTTCCTGACTAAAACTAAGCCCTGCCAGAACTTCACGCGCACGGCCATCCAGCCCGTAACCGTCAAGCTCTTCATAACGAGCCTGCACCTCGCCATAACGCTCGATAATGGCATCTATCTCATCAAGACGATCGGGGTCGCACATGGCGGCTTCAAGTTCGCGCAATTCAGCCGCGACACTGCTTACCGGCCCTGCCCCGTCCATCACTTCGGCAACAGCCGAACGCCCACCCATTTCACCAACATTCTGGTTGAAATAGCCAATCGTTACACCTTTTTCGACATTGACCTGCCCTTCGTCAGGCAGATCTTCGCCGGTAATCATGCGGAAAAGCGTTGTCTTGCCAGCACCATTCGGCCCGACGAGGCCAATCTTCTCGCCGCGGTTCAAAGCGGCTGAAGCTTCGATAAACAGAATGCGATGGCTATTGGACTTGCTGATATTGTCTAAACGGATCATATGCGCGGGAGGCCTTGTGAAAACTCGGCATCCCTATGACATGGCTTGACGCCGCTGTCACGCGGCGCTGCGCAGCTTGCAGCTATTCTTTGCTTACGGAATATGATGCAGCCATTTTTCAGTCGCGAATTTTTCTTCCACGAGCTGCTCTGCTGCGGCAAATTCCTCCGGCGTAATCGTGCCGCTTACACCGCCATTAAGCGAGATGAATGTCTCCGTCATACGATCAATGACCTCGCGGCGCGGCAGGCCGGTCTGACTGCGGACAGGATCGACGCGCTTGGCGGCGCTGGCCGTGCCCTTGTCAGAGAGTTTTTCACGGCCGATCCGCAGGACCTTCACCATCTTTTCTGCATCCATATCATAAGCCATCGTGACATGATGCAGAACGGTTCCACCGGAATAACGCTTTTGAGCGGCTCCTCCGATCTTGCCTTTCGAACTCGCAATATCGTTGAGCGGCTTATAAAAAGCGTCAATTCCAAGCGAGTTGAGGGATTTCAGCACCCATTCATCAAGAAATGCATAGGAATCGGCAAAACTCATATCGCGGACCAAATCCCCAGGCGCATAAAGTGAATAGGTGATCGTATTGCCAGGTTCGACAAACATAGCACCGCCGCCGGTTACGCGACGCACCGTTTCCACGCCCATTTCTTCGGCCGAATCCATGTCCACTTCATTACGCAGTGACTGAAATGCACCAATGATGATTGAAGGACGCTCCCACTCCCAAAAGCGCAATGTGGGTGCACGGCGCCCGGCAGCAACTTCGCGCGCCAGAACCTCATCAAGCGCCAGATGCATTGTCGGGCTGAGTGGCGGAATATCAATGATCTGCCATTCGTAATCGCGCCATGTCCTTGCAACGCCGAGAGCGCGACGAACCGCAATGGTCACCGCCTCCGGGCTGAAACCAATCATGAAGGCATCGGGACGAAGCCCTTTGCGCACGGCATCCGCGATTTCTTCAGCGCACGCCGTTGCAGGCAGGCCATTCAATGCATTGCGAATATCATCAAGGGCTTCGCCGGGTTCGAGGAAAAAATCACCGGCAACCTGTACGTTGCAGAGTTTATTGTCCTGAACCTCCAGATCGATAACGACCAGCTTTCCACCGTGGACCTTATATTCACCATGCATTTCAAACGACCTTACTGACGAGAAACCTTCAGGTGCACTGTTGCGGATTCAAGACAGAAAGGAAACTGCGGCAACGGAATTTTACAATCATTTCTCTCAAATAAAACGACGCGTGCATCAAATTCAGATAGATAGAGACGTGAATTATCGTTCACTCTATATTCAATATGCGGGTTCTATATTTTTCAGCAGATCAATACTCAAACAATGGTGTTCGCATGCAGCTCTTCTGTCTAACAAACTCAGCCTGATTGCAGGCATATCAGCCTTCATCGCATCCATGTATGTGCTCGCGCCTGCCTCCGCAGAAGCAGCGCGTCTACAAAAATGTGCATCGGAAAACGGCATTTGCCAATTGCCTTACCCGACCGAGGTTATTTACGGCGCTGATGGGCAGGGTACATCGCGCTTTATCGACCGCCCGGAAGTTCGCTGTTCGAACCGCGTTTTTGGAGATCCTGCGCCTAAGAGAAGAAAAAGTTGCTCATATGTCGTGCGTGAGCGTTACGAGGATCGTCGTGATGATCGACGTAACGACTGGCGTGGTGGTAGACGAGACAACCGGGGCCGTAGTCAATGGCAGCAATGCGCCAAAGAAAATGGCTTTTGCGATTTTTATGGCCGCAAGCTCGTTCGTTATGGTGCGAAAGGGCGTTTCGTAGAACGCGTTTTCCGTGACGGCGTACCATGTAACAATCAGACTTTCGGTGATCCGGCGCGGGGTCAGGGAAAAGCCTGCTATATTCAAAATTGAAGTTAAAAAGGCGGACTTGGGGCGCTGATCTGATCCAATCAGATCGAAATGCGCTCTAAGTCCGCCTTTTTCAAATGCCATCAGTCAATAAATAAGATAGCGACTTAAAGAGAAGCTAATCGCGATTCAGCCGTTTTATCAAAAGCTTTCTGCAAACCGGAATCACGGCCATAAACATCGTTGTAAAAACGAACGGTGCCTGATGCATCAGGCCATGCGGTGAAATAGGCAATATAAACCGGAACAGGATCAGCGACTTTGATGCCGCGCTCATCCTTGCCGAAATATTTGCTCAGGTCTGCAACAGGCTTACCAAGAACCGCCGCCGCCATATCACGCGGACGCTCTAGACGAATACAGCCATGGCTTAAGGCACGCATGTCGCGGCTGAAATAAGATTTTGCCGGTGTGTCATGCATATAAATATCATGGGCATTTGGGAACAAAATCTTGAGTTCACCCAAAGCGTTATCAAGGCTTGGCTTCTGTCTGATGCCAACATGGGCTTTGCCTGCGGCAACGGCATTCCAATTAACCGCACTTGCCGAAACCTTCTTGCCGCCAACATAAACTTCATAGCCATTGCGGTCGAGATAGCTGTTATCGCGCATCACTTTGGGCAACATTTCATTCAGGATGATTGAGCGCGGCACACCCCACGATGGGTTGAACACAACGGTCTGCACCTTATTGTAGAAAAAATAGGTCTGATGCGTTGGTGAACCGATCACGACATTCATTGCCAGCTTTTCTTTGCCGTTTTCGAAATATTCAGCGCGATAGGATGGCTGATTGACCATCACATAGCGCGATCCGAAATCATGTGGCAGCCAGCGCAGACGTTCCATCGAATAGAGAATACGATCGCGCTTGATCGAATCTTGCTCACCCTGAAGCGCTGCAATCGTATTTTTGCCGATGATGCCATCAGGCGTGCTGCCCGAAAGCCTTTGATAATCCTTAATGGCCGTGGTCAGCTCCGGGTCGTAAATGGTTGTATCGGCATGGGCCTGCAACACATCGCGATGCTGTTCGATATAGCTCGACGGTGCATGATGCGTAATAAGCGCCACAACCTTGGCCAGCTGATCGCTGGTATCTCCCGGACGAATGGCTTTATCGAGTGAAATGCGAATTGGTTCGCCTGCTGGCGCCTCTGAGTTCGCCAGTTCGCGCTTCAGGGCCGAATAGGCTTCATTGTTTGGCTGAAAGCTTTTCAGATAGGCGACCGGATCAGTTTCCGTCGCCAAACGAGCAAGGACCGCCTTTGGATCGACGCGCTTACGCGGCAGGTCGTGAAAGCCACTCAAGCGGTCAGCAACAATACGCCCCTCGCCTGCGTCGATTGCATAACGCAGCGCGCGCGCTGACATGCGGATTTCAAAATCCGTGAGTTTTTGTTGGCGTTCTGCAAGCTGCGATTCATCAAAATGATCGCCGGGAATTGAAACTTCATATTCCTCGGGGTTGAACCCATCTTCATCCGACTGCGCAAAGAACGCGGCGACGCTGCGCGCCTTATCAAGAGCCTTATTATCGGCTGACCAGAGGAATTTGCGGTTTTCAGAATAGAAGCTGACGATGGCGTCCGCGATCTGCTTTTCTGCTTTCACATTAACAGTCTTGAGATAATCCGCCGCCGCATCAAAAGCTAGTTCAGCCGGTGTTTCTGTCACCTTTTTTGTTGGGCCAATCGGCGACATGCCTGATGTCAGAGGATCTGTTTGCGCAGCAGCGACAGCTGCGGTCACCTGCATATCGAGCGCGCTGAAATCGACATTAATCAAGGCGTCCGGCTTGTAATCGTATATCTGCGGTCCCTTAACCGTCACACGCTGTGCGGGCGGTATGGCGGCTCTGGGCACGGAAACCGGCTTTGCAATCTTGGGTGCCGGTGCGGCCTGCACTGGCGGTTGAACCGGTTGGGCTTGCTGCTGACGGCGCTGCTGGAACAGCTCAAGCAGCGAATTTGCTGCCTGCGCCTGCGCTGTCGAGAAAAGTGTCGATGCGGCCAGTGCGAAAGCCATCGCTTTGCGGACATAAGGACCGCGTTTGCGATTATCTTCAATGTTCCGATTCAAATTTCTGGAGAACTGCATTCCAACCGCCAATTCAGCACAACCGCTATAGCGGCCTGCGTCAATCTTCGCCCATAGAATTGATGAATCTCGTATAGAATCTTTTAACGTTAACGCAATCTCCTCATTTTTTTTCGGGCAGTTCTATCAATTTTTCTTGAGAAGCGTTTTTGCAGACACATACGAAACGATTAATTCCGGATCTGCACAAAGTGCCGCAGTGGAATCCACCCAGCATCACGCTAAAAGCCCGGCGAGAATATGTAACTGGCAAGCACGCGAGGTACCACAATGGCAGAAGCAGGCGCCGCTGATCTTTTTCCACTTGGCAAAGACAACACTCCTTATCGCAAACTGACATCTGATCATGTTTCGGTCGATATGTTTAAGGGACAGGAAGTTCTGAGCGTTGATGCTGAAGGCCTGCGCATTCTGTCGGAAGCTGCCTTTGCGGATATCAATCACCTGCTGCGCCCCGGCCATTTGCAGCAACTTGCCAATATCATGAAAGACCCGGAAGCCACCGATAATGACCGCTTCGTGGCTTATGACCTGCTGAAAAATGCCAATATTGCGGCCGGCGGTGTGTTGCCCATGTGCCAGGACACCGGCACAGCAATCATCATGGGTAAAAAAGGCCGTCGCGTCTGGACAGAAGGCGGTGATGCTGATGCGCTCGCTGCCGGCGTTCTGGATGCCTATAACAAGAAGAACCTGCGTTATTCGCAGCTCGCCCCGTTATCGATGTTCGAAGAAAAGAACACCAGGAACAATCTGCCTGCGCAGATCGACATTTATGAAGAGGGCGAAGACGCCTATAAATTCCTGTTTGTTGCCAAGGGCGGCGGCTCTGCCAACAAGACGTTCTTGTATCAGGGCACACCATCGTTGCTGACGCATGACCGCCTGATTGATTTCCTTAAGGATAAGATCTTAAGCCTCGGCACTGCGGCCTGCCCACCGTATCACCTGGCAATCGTTATCGGCGGAACCTCCGCTGAAATGAACCTCAAGACGGTGAAGCTCGCATCCACGCGCTATCTCGACAGTCTCCCAACCAAGGGTTCGGAAGACGGTCATGCTTTCCGCGATCTGGAGATGGAAGCTGAAATCCATAAGCTGACACAGTCGCTTGGCGTCGGTGCACAGTTTGGCGGCAAGTATTTCTGCCACGATGTACGCGTTATCCGCCTGCCCCGCCATGGCGCATCGCTGCCAATTGGTCTGGGTGTCTCCTGCTCTGCCGACCGGCAGGCCAAAGGCAAAATCACGAAAGACGGTATCTTCCTTGAGAAACTCGAAACCAATCCCGCGCAGTATATGCCAGAGATTGACGAGGAAAAGCTCTCATCGCATGTGGTCAAAATTGACCTCAACCAGCCCATGGAGCAGATACTTAAGGAACTGTCGAAACACCCTGTAAAGACACAGCTTTCTTTGACTGGCTCAATCATCGTCGCACGCGATCTGGCGCATGCGAAAATCCGCGAACGGCTGGAAAACGGCGAACCTATGCCGGATTATTTCAAGAACCACCCGATTTATTATGCAGGCCCAGCCAAGACGCCAACCGGTTATGCATCCGGCTCCTTTGGGCCAACGACGGCTGGCCGCATGGATTCTTATGTCGATCAGTTCCAGTCATTTGGCGGTTCGATGGTGATGCTCGCCAAGGGCAATCGCTCGCGTCAGGTCCGTGAAGCGTGTGGCAGACATGGCGGCTTCTATCTGGGTTCGATTGGTGGCCCTGCTGCCCGCCTTGCTCAGGACTGCATCAAGAAGGTTGAGGTGGTCGAGTATCCAGAGCTCGGCATGGAAGCCATATGGCGCATTGAAGTGGTCGATTTTCCAGCCTTTATCGTCATCGACGACAAAGGCAATGACTTTTTCAAAGAGCTCAATCTCGGTTAAAAATGGGGCGTTTATCGCCCCTTTTTTTATTTCGGGTCGCGTTTCAGCCCCTTTTCCACAAGCTCGTCCAGATAGGTTTGCCAGAGAGTATCCTTCTGAGTGCCCAGCTTGTGCAGATAAGTCCACGAGAACAGTCCGGTATCGTGCATGTCATCAAAAGTAATACGGACGGCATAGTTGCCGACCGGGTCCATACGCATGATTTCCACATTGCGCTTGCCGCCCACCGTGACCCGTTGTTCTGGTGAATGGCCCTGCACTTCTGCCGAAGGAGAGAGCACACGCAAGAATTCTGCTGTCAGCTCAAAACGCTCACCGTTTTCGAAAGCCACCGTCAAAAGCTTGCGATCCTTCGACACCCGCAACTCGGTCGGCCAGACATCACTCATAATTGTTCTCCGTCATTCCCGCTGCGTTTGATTCTGCAATATACAGGATGACAGTCACATAAACTGGACAAACTCCTCAAGGGAACTTATCTCTTGAAGAGGGGTGACTTTGCAGCGTTTTGAAACAATGGCTTATTCTATGAATCAATCTCAGACATTGCCTGCTGTTTCTTCGACCGGAGATATGATTGATCCGTTTGGACGCGCTGTCACCTATTTGCGCGTTTCAGTGACAGATCGCTGTGATTTCCGCTGCACCTATTGCATGGCAGAGCATATGACGTTTCTGCCGAAAAAAGACCTGCTGACGCTCGAAGAACTGGATCGGATTTGCAGCGCCTTTATCGATAAGGGTGTGCGCAAGTTGCGCCTGACAGGCGGTGAGCCGCTTGTTCGCAAAAACATCATGCATCTGATCCGCGGGCTGTCGCGTCACCTCAAAACCGGCGCATTGGACGAGCTGACGCTCACAACCAACGGGTCGCAACTTGTCCGTTATGCTGATGAACTCGCAGAATGTGGTGTAAAGCGTATCAATGTCTCGATGGACACGCTTGATCCTGATAAATTCCGTACTATTACCCGCTGGGGTGATCTTAATCGCGTCATTGAAGGTATCGACGCTGCGCAGAAGGCCGGTCTTCGCATTAAAATCAACGCTGTTGCGCTGAAAAACTTCAATGAGTTTGAAATTCCAGAGCTGATCCGCTGGGCGCATGGTCGTGACATGGACATGACGCTGATCGAAACCATGCCGATGGGTGAAATAGAGATTGATCGCACGGATCAATATCTGCCGCTTTCGCAGCTTCGTGTCGATCTTGGCAAGCAGTTCACACTAACCGACAATTCCTATCATACCGGTGGCCCTGCCCGCTATGTCACCATAAAAGAAACGGGTGGCCGGCTCGGTTTTATCACACCCCTTACGCATAATTTCTGCGAAAGCTGCAACCGTGTGCGTCTGACATGCACAGGCATGCTTTATATGTGTCTTGGTCAGAACGATGATGCGGATCTGCGCACCGCAGTGCGTGCAAGCGAAAGTGACAGCGTTCTCAATGATGCGATTGACGAGGCCATTTCACGCAAGCCCAAGGGCCATGATTTCATCATTGATCGCGACCATAATCGCCCGGCCGTTGCACGCCACATGAGCCTGACTGGCGGATAAATAATTTAAATCAATTCGCAACACATATGCATTGGACGTTATCTAAATCATAAGGTAGCGATAGAAAGTCCCAAAATCGGATTTTATATTGTGCCGCAAACTGCAAATTTTCGTGCAAGCATTTTCATGCTTCTCGCCATGGGGACATTCACCATCGGCGATTCAATTACCAAATATTTGCTGATCCATATGAACAGTGGTCAGTACATGTTCATTCGAGGAATATTTGCAACAACGGCAATCGGCCTGCTCGCATGGCGCAACGGAGCGCTTCGCAACATGTCGATGGATAAGATGACGTTGCTGCGTGTACTGGGCGAAGTGCTGGCAACAGTCACATATATCTATTCGCTCGGGCATCTTTCACAGGCTTTCTGTTCAGCCGTATTTCAGGCAACGCCCTTGGTTGTGACCGTTGGCGCCGTGCTTTTTCTGAATGAAAAAGTCGGCTGGCGGCGCTGGATGTGTATCTCATTCGGGTTGATCGGGGTTCTGATTATCATTCGTCCTGGCGCTGACACCTCAACAACGCTTGCCGCCGTGGGGATTTTGCTTTCCAGTGTCTGCTTTGCAGCGATGCGCGATATTGCGACACGCCGCGTCCCGGCACATGTGCCGACACTTTATCTCTCAACGCTCACTGCCGGTGCCATTGCACTCACAGGTGGAGCACTCATAGTGCCTATGGGCGGCTGGCAACCCATCGGCCTTGAGCCAATTCTTTTCATGGCTGTGGCGGCAGCACTTTTGCTGGTTGGCTATCACTTTATCATTTTGGCGATGCGTGAAGGTGAAATTTCATTTGTTTCGCCATTCCGCTATTCGAGCCTGCTTTGGGCGATTCTTCTAAGCACTGTGATCTTCAATGAGGCGCCAGACACTTATACAATCCTCGGATCAATTCTTGTCGTCAGCAGCGGTATTTATATGGTGTACCGCGAAAATGTTCTCAAAAAGCGGGAACACTATAAAAGCACACTGGCTGCTGCGCCCACGGGAGTAGAACCCACGTGACAGGAAAGACGCACCGTATCGCAGGTGCCATTATTGCCGGAGGCCAGTCCAGCCGCATGCAGGCGGGCGGTGTGCCGGGTGATAAATTTTTGCAAAAGCTCGGCACAAAGACAGTTCTTGAACATGTTGCAAAGCGCCTTTCACCGCAGGTCGATCAGCTTTTTCTAAACGCCAATGGCGATCATGGCCGTCTTCCAAAACTAGGGATACCTGTGACAGCGGACTCCATTTCCGCGCATGGTGGGCCACTTGTGGGGCTCAAGACAGCATTGGAATATGCCGCCGGTTTCCCGTTGCTCCTGAGTGTTGCAGCCGACTGCCCCTTTCTGCCGCTTGACCTTGTATCGCGGCTTTACGAGCAGCAAGCAAAAACCGGTGCCAGCATTGTGCTTGCGTGTTCCAATGGCCGTGTTCATCCGACTTGCGGGCTTTGGAAAACAGAGCTGCTGCAACCGCTTATTGACTGGCTGGCACGCACCGAAACGGCCAGTGTGCTTGCTTTCGCGCAAAATGTCGGTTTTGAAGAGGTGGTGTTTGCGCTCGTGGCACTTACATCCAATGGCGCAGTTTATGACCCCTTCTTCAACATCAACAGACCTGAAGATCTTGAGGTAGCAAAGCTGCTGATTGAGGCCATCCAATGACCCATAAACTGTTCGGAATCACCGGTTGGAAAAATGCTGGCAAAACCACACTGACGGAAAGCCTCGTTCAGGCGCTGACCAAACGTGGCTATCGCATCTCGACGGTAAAACACGCTCATCATAATTTTGATATTGATCATATCGGGACAGATTCCTGGCGGCACCGCAATGCTGGCGCTGCGGAAGTCGCAATCGTTTCATCTGCACGTTATGCGATCATGCATGAAAATCTTGGCGAAGAAGAGCCGTCATTACCAGTCATTGTCAGCAAGCTGGCCCCCTGCGATCTGGTTCTGATTGAAGGCTACAAAAACGAACCTCATAAGAAGATCGAACTTAGGCGTATTGGCAGCCACGAAGGGCCACCGCTTTGCGATAGCGATTCCAGCATTGTTGCCATTGCCAGCGATCATATGCAAAGCCATGAAAGATTACCGGTGTTTCATCTTGATCAAATCGAAGAAATTGCAGACTTCATTCAACAATTGATGGAGCTTTGAGGTTTTCACTAACAATTGATTATATCGACACGGAAAACACTGAAAAATATCTTTCGATCATGCCTTTTCTTTGGAAAATCCCTTTTTACGCTAAAAATTAAATTACTCAAACCGTCTTGCCATTCGATGAAAAATGGTGGGATTATGGGGTTATGGGCGGATGGATGGGCATAAGTGCGAATAATTATTGCGCGTTATCAGCTCTAGCATCTAATTATAGAAATCAGGGATCACATTGTCAGACCTGCGACCGAACAATCCTCGTCGATAATGCTCCTTAAATGCGGCTGAACCAGAAAAATAATCAGGGAGCCAGCCGAAACAAAACGAGAGGACTAAGAATGCGCGTTATTAAGCGTATCGCTGCGGCGACATCAATAGCAGCACTTGCAATTACTCTTGGCAGCATGAGCGCTGGCATTGCCAATGCTCAGGAGCCTCTGAAGCTTAAGATTGGTACAGAAGGCGCTTACCCTCCCTTCAACTTCATTCAGCCAGATGGCACGCTTTCCGGTTTCGACGTAGATATTGCCAGGGCACTTTGCGATGAAATGAAAGCCCAATGTGAATTCGTAACCCAGGATTGGGATGGCGCCATCCCTGCCCTTCAGTCGGGCAAGTTCGATGCCTTTATTGCCTCGATGTCCATCACGGATGAACGCAAGAAGCAGGTCGATTTCTCCAACAAGTACTACAACACCCCTCCCGGCATTGCGGCTCCGAAAGACACCGACATCAAAGGCGTGACCAAGGAAGACCTCGCTGGCAAGACCATTGGCGTGCAGGGATCAACCACGCATGCCAATTACTCGGAAAAAACCTTTACCGACAGCACGATCAAAGCCTATCCAACGGCCGAAGAATATCGTCTGGATCTTGCAAACGGTCGACTTGATGCCGTCAACGACGACAGCGTGACGCTTTCCGAGTGGCTCAAGACCCCAGATGGTGCATGCTGCAAGATGGTCGGCACGTTCCCGCCGGTGATCGAGATTCACGGTCCGGGTGCAGGCGTTGCATTCAAAAAAGGCCGCCCGGAACTCATCGAAAAATTCAATGAAGCCATCAAGGCAATCCGCGCCAACGGCAAGTACAAAGAAATCAATGACAAGTACTTCGATTTCGACGCCTACGGTGCAGAAAACTAAAATTTCTTAATATCAGACGCCGGTTTACGCCCACGTAAACCGGCGTAACTATTTGGGCTATAATGAGAAACTTTCAAAAGTTGTCAAATCGCATTTTCGCAATCGATTTGAAGCCCTCAGAAAGAGATTAGGCGCATGGAACATTACGCCACATTGTTAAGCTTTGGCCCTGGGGGATGGGGTAAAAGTATCGCTTGGGGATTTGTCGTCACAATCAGTCTGGCCCTTGCAACCTTGCCCGTCGGTCTTGTTCTGGGTTTTATTGTGGCTTTAGGAAAGCAGTCGAGTGAACGCTCGATGCGACTGGCCAGCAATATCTACACCACTATTTTTCGTGGCCTGCCGGAGCTCCTGACGCTTTTTCTCGTCTATTTCGGTGCGTCGCTTTTGCTCCAGCAATTGCTCACCTTTTTCAATATCAATGCGAATATTGAGATCAATGCTTTTGTAGCGGGCATGATTGCGCTTGGCTTTGTGTTTTCATCCTATTCGAGTGAAGTGTTTCTGTCGGCTTTCCGCGCCATTCCACGCGGACAATATGAAGGTGGTTATGCCGTCGGTCTTTCCTATTGGCAGACCATGCGCAAAGTCATTTTTCCGCAATTGATCCGCATTGCCCTTCCCGGCCTCGCCAATCTCTGGCTGGTTCTGCTTAAAGACACATCTTTGGTGTCCGTCATCACATTGTCGGATATTTTACGTCAGACATCGATTGCCGCACGCGTCACCAAAGAGCCCTTCCTGTTTTTTGGCGTGGCTTGTCTGCTTTATCTTGGACTTGCGATTATCTCGTCCTATTTCATAAACCGCATCGCTCGCTGGGCCGATGCCAGTAACAATGCATCGCGGGGAGCATGATTATGAGTGAAGTCATCTCTGCAGGCACTACAAAAGTTCTGGCACCGCCCCCCGTTGCAAAAGTTTGGACACGCACACGAATTGCCGGACATATCATCGTTGCCTTCTGGGCTTTGATGTTCCTCGGTCTTGCAATTTATCTCTATAACAGCTGGCGCATTGATCTTTTTGAGACCTATGGACCGCGCTATTGGTCGGGGCTTCTCGTTACCCTGCAACTGGTTGCTATTTCCATCGTGATTGGAGCGATTTTGTCGCTACCGATTACGGCTGCGCGTATGTCCAAAAACCGTTGGCTGCGCAGCCTTGCGTTTGGCTACGTCTATTTCTTTCGCGGTACACCGCTTCTGGCTCAAACCTTCCTGATCTACTACGGCTTTGGCACATTCCGCCCTTTTCTTGAAAGCGTCGGTCTTTGGGTGTTCTTCCGTGATGCGTGGAATTGCGCGATCCTCGCCTTCTCGCTGAACACGGCCGCCTATCAGGCAGAAATCCTGCGCGGGGCCATTCAAAGCGTTGGACTCGGCCAATGGGAAGGCGCTGCAGCGCTCGGCATTTCCAAACGCGTGACTTTTGTTAAAGTGATCCTGCCACAGGCTCTGATCGTTGCTCTGCGCCCTTATGGCAACGAAATCATTCTGATGATCAAGGGATCGGCTATTGTCGCGATCATCACTGTGCTCGATCTTATGGGAGAGACGCGCCGCGCTTATTCGCGCACATTCGACTTTCAGACCTATATCTGGGCGGCAGTCATCTATTTGATTATCGTTGAGTGCCTGCGACATGTCTGGGATTTCCTAGAAAGGCGCCTGACACGGCATTTGATCCGCTGAGATTACGAATAAAGAAAATTTATCGCCCCCGTTCGCCTTGCAGCTACCGGGGGCGATCTGCTTTAAATACATAGCTCTCTTAAGCGCAACGCACGTCTTTCAATCGCAAATCGACAGGCTTAATCATGCTGAAAATCTGGGGTCGAACCAATTCCACCAATGTCAAAAAGGTGCTTTGGATAGCTGAAGAACTCGGGCTCGACTATGAGCAGATCAATTTAGGCGGGCAGTTTGGTGGCCTGCAGGAGGCGAGTTTCCTCGCTCGTAACCCAAATGGTCTCATTCCGCTCCTCGAAGATGGTGACACAACACTCTGGGAATCCAATGTGATCGTTCGCTATCTTGCTGCAACGCATGCAAAGAGCGGCCTTTGGATTGAAGCCCCTGCCGAACGTGCGCAGGCGGAAAAGTGGATGGATTGGGCATCCTCCACGCTTTATGCGGATTTTCGCAATGTGATGGCAAATTTGATCCGGCTTCCCGAAGACAAGCGCGACAAGGCCGTTGCGCAGCGCGGAATTGAGGGCCTGACGCGATCGCTCAAGATTGCAGATCATGCTCTTTCCCAGCAAAAATGGCTATCGGGGGAAAGTTTCGGCATTGGTGACATACCACTTGGTTGCTATGTCTATGCTTGGTTCGCGTTTCCGATCACACGTCCGTCAATGCCTCATCTAGAAGATTGGTATCAGCGCCTTTCGCAGCGCGCGGCCTATCGGAAAACCGTGATGACGCCCCTGACCTAACCGCGGCACTTGCACAGCGACATATATTTATCCCTGCTTTTAAGCATTCTTATATTCCCTCTCGGAGGTAACAGACAATGACTGCAATTAAAGTAGCCTTCCTCGGCCTCGGCGTCATGGGGTATCCGATGGCAGGCCACCTCAAAAACAAAGGTGGCTATGACGTTACGGTCTATAACCGGACAGATGCGAAGGCGATCAAATGGGCAGAACAGTTTAACGGCAAGCATGCAGCCGCTCCGGCGGAAGCAGCGAAAGATGCCGATTTCATTTTCTGCTGTGTTGGCAATGATGATGATCTGCGAGAAGTGACGGTGGGGGCGAATGGCGCCTTCTCCACCATGAAAAAAGAAGCGATCTTCATCGACAATACAACGGCTTCCGCAGAGGTTGCGCGCGAGCTCGACGCAGAAGCGCAATCGCGCGGCTTTCATTTCATAGACGCCCCGGTTTCCGGCGGTCAGGCAGGTGCTGAAAACGGCGTTCTCACTGTAATGGTCGGCGCAGAGGAACCAATTTTCGACCGTGCCAAGCCAATCATCGAAGCCTATGCGCGCTCAGTTGGGTTGATGGGACCTGTCGGCTCTG
Source organism: Brucella sp. TWI432 (assembly GCF_039674445.1). Lineage (NCBI taxonomy): Bacteria > Pseudomonadati > Pseudomonadota > Alphaproteobacteria > Hyphomicrobiales > Brucellaceae > Brucella > Brucella sp. TWI432. The sequence goes on from NZ_JBDJNL010000009.1 coordinate 17,495, forward strand.
GTCAGTTGGCGAAGATGGTCAATCAGATTTGCATCGCCGGTCTCATGCAAGGGCTGGCCGAGGGCATTCACTTCGGTAAGAAGGCCGGCCTCGACATAGAAAAACTGATTGCGGTCATTTCCAAAGGGGCAGCTGGCTCGTGGCAGATGGAAAATCGCCATCGCACCATGAATGAAGGCAAATATGACTTTGGCTTTGCGGTCGACTGGATGCGCAAGGATTTGGGAATTTGCCTTGACGAAGCAGACCGAAACGGTGCGCTTTTGCCCGTCACAGCGCTTGTTGATCAGTTCTATAAGGAAGTCCAGAAAAACGGTGGCGGACGCTGGGATACATCGTCACTGCTTGCACGCCTTGAGCAATAAAACGCTGCTCTGAACAAAAAAGCCCGGCTTCGAGCCGGGCTTTTTTGTCGACATTAAACGATCAGAACTTGACCTTGGCCGTCAGCGACAAAGCGCCCACGAAATCGTTTCCAAAATCGCCCTTAGAACCAGTCGGATTGAACTTACCATTGATATAAGTGTCGTCCATTTCACCGGACGTCAGCCAGCCAGCGGCACCAGCAAGACGAACTTCGAAATTATCCGTCGCCTTGTAGTTTGTTCCGAGACCAAACAGCCAAACGTCTGTCTGCGATGTAAGCCCGGTTGTCGTCCCGCGATCCCACGTAACCGTTGCAGCCGCAGACCACTGTTCATTGAACTTATGACCGACACCACCACTGACAGTCCAGCCATCCTGATAGTAGAGGTTCAGGTTGGTGATATTTGTTCCCTTAGGAATAACAACACCCGGTGCCAGCTGAAGGTTTGAAGAAGAATTGAATGCAACCTTCTCGACGCTTGACCAATCAGTCCATTTGACCGAACCGAAAGCAAGCCAATCCGGGGCAATACCGGTCTGGAACTTGAATTCCACTGACTGTGGCGTCGAGACATCGCCAGCAACGCTAATCGGAAGCCCACGCCCGGTAATCGGGCTTAGAGCCAGATTATCAATAGTGCCTTCAAGGGTGTATTTCACCTCCGACTGGTACACAACGCTTGCGCGGATTGCATATTCAGGGAGTTCATAGGCAGCGCCAATACGCCAGCCGAATGACTTATCTTCCACATCAAGCGAAGCCACACGGAACGAGCCACCAAAAGCCGATCCCGGTGGGATCATGCGCGTCTGCTCGCCACTAAGCTCCTGATAACTAACGCCACCGAGAAGGCGGAAAAAACCTTTTTCACCTGCGGAGAACCTGTACGAGCAGTTCAGACCATAATCATGTGAAGAAATTTTTTGCTCAATGGCCGTAAACATACGCACTGTGTCAGTGCCAACGTCGGTATGAATACCCCAAGGCTGGCGGTACTGTGCAGCACAAGCGAGGTCGTTTGTCAGATCAACCTTAGCTGAAAATTTGGGAACCCAATAACTCTTGGCTTCATCAACTTCAGTACCATAAGGCTGTCTGGTGATTGGGTTAATGCCCCCAGTTGCTGCCCCCACGGCCGAACCACGAATATTCTTGAGCTTACGTTGCGGGGCAACAAACGTTCCTGTCGTATCAACGACCGTGCCCTGCTCAAACAGGATATCAAAATCCTGCGAACTACGCTCCAGGCCGCTTGCATGTGCAACAACCGCACTTCCAAGCAGCGCAGTCGCAATACCCGCTATTTTCAGGCTGTTGGCCTTCATGAAATGTCCTCCCAAACAAAATAACGTGAACCCGAAACTTTTACTTTGACGCAAACGTAAATCAGGAATGATTCAAGCTGCAAGATGCATAAATGGAACAGGTTCGGCCTATCGGAGCCTAGGTTTATCGAAAACCCCAAAATAATGGGAGCGAGCAGGAATTCTGCTAAGTTTCCTGGAGATAAACGTTCGAGAATTGCCAATTTCGGCCACTTTTAAGCCCTTTTCCCGCCTTGTTGCTAAAGCGCAACATCAGTAAAAAACAATCGAAACCGTGGTTCGATGAGGGCACAGGCTCCTTGAAAGGGGCCATTTACCAACATGTTTAACGAAAACACCCGGCAACACAGAGCTGCCGGGTGCTTGATTCGATTTAGGCTTCAGCTGGAAGCCTGAATCAGCCTGCTTCGCGGATACGTGCCTGAGCCGTCGCGACGCGTGCGGCAGCATCCTTTAGTTCGGTCAAGCGTTCACGTTCGGCCCGAACGACCTCTTCCTTGGCATTGGCCACAAACTTCTCATTCGAGAGCTTCTTCTCGATTTTTTCCATTTCGGCGGCAATTTTACCCGCCTCCTTGGCCATACGCACTGCTTCAGCCGTAAGATCAATCAGGCTGCCAAGCGGCAGGCAGATCGTCGCTTCACCATGTACCAACTGGGCAGAACCTTTTGGCGCTTCCTGTGCAAATGATACGCTTTCAACGCGTGCCAGACGCTTGATTGCCGCATCGTGACGCGCAAACCGATCAACAGTGGCGGCATTGGCCTCGAGGACCACAATCGGAGCGACCGCGCGCGCAGGAACATTCATCTCTGCACGAACAGAGCGAATCCCCATAACAAGATCAACCAGCCAGTTGATATCGGTGGCGGAGTCTCCATCCTCGAACGTCAATTCCGGCCATTTCGCCAAAGCAAGAACCGTATCACGCTTTTCTCCCTCGCCTGCGGTCAGCGTCCAGAGCTCTTCGGTCATGAACGGCATAAATGGATGTAAAATCTTGTAGATTTCATCCAGACAGTAAGCAGCCGTTGCCTGTGCTTCCGCCTTGGCCAGTTCATCTTCACCCATGAAAATCGGTTTGAGCAATTCAAGATACCAGTCGCAAAACTGGTTCCAGACAAAACGATAAGCAGCGCCTGCCGCTTCATTGAAACGATAATTTGCAATACCATCCGTAACAGCAGCAGCTGCTTTGGTCAGTTCAGTCAAAATCCAGCGATTGACGGCAAGCTTTGCATCAGCCGGCTTGAAATTCGGGTCAAGCTTTACGCCGTTCATCTGTGCAAAACGCGTGGCATTCCAGAGCTTGGTACCAAAATTGCGATAGCCTGCAATCCGATCTGGATCGAGCTTCACGTCACGGCCTTGCGCCGCCATGATGGCAAGGGTGAAGCGCAACGCATCCGCGCCGTACTCGTCCATGAGTTCCAGCGGATCAATGACATTGCCCTTGGACTTGGACATTTTGGCGCCGTGCTTGTCGCGCACGAGTGCATGAAGATAGACCGTATGGAACGGAACCTCCTCCATGAAATGCAAGCCCATCATCATCATGCGGGCGACCCAGAAGAACAGAATATCGAAACCCGTTACCACAACACTTGTTGGATAATAAGTTGCGAGCTCAGGCGTTTTGTCGGGCCAGCCAAGTGTGGAGAATGGCCAGAGACCCGACGAGAACCAAGTATCCAGAACATCGGTATCGCGTTCAAGTTCAACCTCTTCGCCATAATGCGCGCGCGCAGCGGCTTTGGCTTCCTCTTCGCTCTTTTCAACGAAGTATTTGCCGTCTGGGCCGTACCATGCCGGAATCTGATGTCCCCACCAGAGCTGACGTGAAACGCACCATGGCTGAATGTTTTCCATCCAGTCGAAGTAGGTCTTTTCCCAATTTTTGGGTACAATCTGCGTGCGGCCATCACGAACGGCAGCCATGGCAGGCTTCGCCAGCTCTGCGGCATTCACATACCACTGATCCGTCAGATAAGGCTCGATCGGCACGCCACCACGATCACCATGCGGAACTGCGTGGGTGTGATCTTCAATCTTTTCCAGATAGCCCTGTTCATCAAGCATTTCGACAAGGCGCTTGCGCGCAGCAAAGCGATCGAGACCTTCAAACTCGCTTATCAGCGCGTTAAGTTCGGACGTCAGTTCCAGACCTTCCAGAAAGTCAACATTGTCCTTCAGCGTGATGGCAGCCGATGGTGTCAGGATGTTGATCGCGCGCAGATCATTGCGCTTGCCGACTTCAAAATCGTTGAAGTCATGTGCCGGTGTGATCTTGACGGCACCGGAACCTGCTTCAGGATCAGCATAATCATCCGCAACAACGGGAATGAGACGGCCAACAAGCGGCAGAACAATGTTGTTGCCGACAGAGGCGTGATAACGCTCATCCTTCGGGTTTACAGCAACCCCTGTATCGCCCAGCATAGTTTCAGGACGGGTTGTTGCAACCACGATAAAGGTGTGCGGGTTTTCGGGATCAAACGGAATGTTTTCCAGCGGATAACGCAGATGCCAAAGATGGCCCTTGGTCTCACGGGATTCGACTTCAATATCGGAAATCGCGGTCAGAAGCTTTGGATCCCAATTCACGAGCCGCTTGTCACGATAAATCAGTCCCTGCTTATGAAGCGAAACAAAGACTTCGATGACAGCGCGCGACAGACCTTCGTCCATCGTGAAACGCTCACGCGACCAATCGCAGGATGCGCCGAGACGACGAAGCTGATTAGAAATCATTCCGCCCGATTCAGATTTCCATTGCCAGATACGTTCGATGAACTTTTCGCGGCCCATGGCATGACGGTTCGGCTCCTGCCGTTCCGCAAGCTGACGCTCAACCACCATTTGCGTGGCGATACCCGCATGGTCGAGGCCCGGCTGCCAGAGAACATTCTTGCCGCGCATACGCTCAAAGCGAACCATGATGTCCTGAACGGTGTTGTTCAGCGCATGGCCCATATGCAGCGAGCCCGTCACATTGGGTGGCGGAATGACGACTGCAAAAGGATCAGCGCCCGGCTTTGAACCTGCACCCGCCTTGAAAGCGCCGGCTTCTTCCCAGCGTTCAGCGATTTTCGGCTCTACAGCCGCAGCGTCATAAGTCTTCTCAAGCATAGAAATATCCGGTCTGAATTCGGAATGAATTGATTGACGGCTCAATAGCAACTAACAGCCAACAAATCACCCTAAAAGTGAAAACCCGCCTGCAAGACAGACGGGTCAAATAGTCCGCTCTGGTGCAGTTTTGTTAGCGTTCGCCACGCACCACGCGTTCGATTTCTTCGCGAACGAGCCGTTCGACGAGCGTCGGCAAATTCTTATCGAGCCAGTTTTGTAGCATCGGACGCAGAATATCAGCCGCAATATCATCGAACGAACGCCGCGGTTCTGAATGCACAGCGTGGTTTAAATCCTGAAATGCGGCAGCGACCTTTCGCTCCGTACCTTCCGATAAAATATGTGCGGCACTCTGCGGCTTCAAATCGGCAGGCGGGACTTCAACCTGCGGCTTGCGTTCTTCAACTGGTTCCGAAACCTTCAGTTCGTTCGCAATCTGCGTTTCAAGTGGAGGCATATCATCGATCCTGGCGGCAGGTTTTAAAACGTCGCTACGCTTGTCATCATTCTGTGCATCCAGAACGAAATCTTCGTCGTCGTCCGCCTCCGGTGCTTCCACTGCTCTGATTTCTTTCAGTGCCGGTTCTTGAATGGAACCACGCAGTACGGTCTCTTCAGAAAGAATGCCCGGTTCGGGCAGAGTTTCCTGAAGGGAAACAGGCTTGCGAAATTTTGCAACCTCGCTACGCGCCGAAAACGAAGGCGGGGCAACAATCGGGTGGCGGGAAACATCACTGTCTTCAATGATCCGGCGAATGGAAGCGAGAATTTCTTCCATTGACGGTTCACGCGCCGCGCTTGATGTTTGTGCCATAGCTGTCCGTCTTTCCTTATTGTCAATTGCCTGCACAGGCAAAGAATCAATGGATTAAGGGTACAGAACCTTCGATGATTTGAGAATCCCTGCACAGCCATGTGCAATCCGAACCCACAGCTTTATCAATTTATTAAGAATTATGCTTTGTTTCGAGAATCAAAAACGGCGCCCTTGGCGCCGTTCGGTAAACTTTATTGCAGCAATTGCTTAACGACCATCCGGCGTACGCAGGCCGAACCATTTGTCTTTGACTGCATTGTAATGCTCTTCCGGCTTATACTGAGCAACCTGCAACTGCATATCCTGCGCTGTCATACGACCACTGGCAGCCAGAAGTGCATAACTCGCGACAATCGAGTCATGTTCTGCTTGCACAAGCGCGATCTGAACATCAACAAGAGCATTCTGCGCATTCAAAACATCAAGTGTGGTCCGCTGACCGACCTTGCGCTCTTCGATAACACCATCAAGTGCAAGCTGAGCAGCGGCAATACCGTCGCGATTAGCCTTCACAGAAGCACGCGCTGCCTCCAGCTGCGACCAAGCAGAGCTGATTGCCTGACGAACCTGATCCTGAATAACATCAACCTCAATGCGAGCCTGCCCCAACTGTTCCTTCGCCTGACGGACCTGTGCCGATGTGCGTCCGCCGGTATAAATCGGAATGCTCACACCGAGACCGACCGATGCCGAGTTGCCATCGCCTGCATTGGTGCCGGCATAAGTGTCGAGGTGGCTTGCGCTCGCGGTCAAGCCAACAGTCGGAAGCAATGCGCCTTCCTTGGCCTTGACGTTATAGCCCTGTGCGTTAACTGCATACTGAGTTGCAAGAATGCCGGGATGAATATTCTTTGCATTCGCAAAAGCCAGTTCTGGAGAACGCGGCAGGTTTTTAGCTGCTGGTGCCAGTGAAAGGCGATCAGGCTGTGCACCGACAATCTGAACATATGTCGCTTCTGCAGACTTAACGTCAGCGCGGGCTGCATTCAATTGTGCGATAGCAGTCGAACGCTGCGCTTCCGACTGAGCAACGTCAGTGCGTGTACCTTCACCAACATCAAGACGCGCGCGCGAAGCACGAACCTGCTCGTTCATAGCTGCAAGGTTTTTCTCACGCAGCACTGCAATCTGACGAAGCTGGTACACATTCATATAAGCCTGAACAGCCGATAGGAGTGTGTTCTGTTCAGTGTTACGAAGGTTTTCGCGCTGCGCAAAGACAGTGGTTTCTGCGGCTGCGACGTTATTCTTCGTCTGAAAGCCGTCGAACAGCATCTGATTGAGCTCAATGCCGTATGTGCCGGTTGTGCGATAGCCTGAAACGGGCGACTTGCTGCGGCCAACATTATAAGACCCGGTCACCTGCGGGCGATAATTGGATTTCGCAATCGCTACGTTTTCATCCTGAATACGAACGCCAGCACGCGACGAGTTGAGTGTCGCGTTGTTCTTATAGGCTTTTACGAGAGCGCCAGTCAGCGTCTCTGACAGAGCGGCCTGTCCCGATAATACGGTGCCCGACAGAAGGATTGCTGCTGCCATAAGTCCTTTGCACGCTTTGAACACCGTATACCTCATATAAGAACAAACGAATCCACAATCGAACCGATTGGTTCGGGAAGACTTAATAACGTGTAAATTCGGTTATTTCCATCTTTCCCACCAGTGCTTTCACAAACAATTTTCACATCGTTGCAGAATTGCCCCACGCGCTGGATCAAAACTCGAACTGCTCAACGCGTTCAAAACCAGGAAGCGGACGAACTGCCGTATTGAAAACGGTGCGCCCCGAAGCAATCCCGTTTTCTTTTACGTAAAGTCGCGCAATTCCGGCATTTCCACGCCCTTCGACAACGACCAGACGGCCACCTTCTTTAAGCTGATTGAAAAGTACTTCCGGTACAAAATCAACTGCACCCTCGATGAAAATCACATCGTAGGGCGCTTCTGATGCATAACCTTTATTCAGATCACCTGAAACGATCACAACATTGTCATGGCCAAGTTCCTGCAAACGAGCCGCTGCAACAGCGGACAAAGCGGAATCACTTTCAAGGCCAATAACCGAACCTGCGAGCTCAGAAAGAATAGCCGAAGAGTATCCAGTGGCGCAGCCGACATCCAAAACGACATCGTTCTTGCTCACTTTTGCGAGCTGTACCAGCTTCGCGAAAGGCGACGGCTCCATGAGATAGCGCGGCGCAGCGCCCTCGCCTTCAAGCAACTGGTCTTCGTCGATATAGGCAAGGACCTGACGGTTTGCAGGAACAAAGACTTCACGGGGAACGGTCAGAAAAGCATCAATAACCCGAAGGTCCGTGACATCCGTTGTGCGGATCTGATTATCAACCATCTTCGTGCGAAGATCCTGGAAATCGGCTACCATAGCCATGCCTTACATCCTTCTTTATCGCGGTCATGCGATGATTGTATGTTCCGATCCCCTTTTACGACCAGCCCCTGTTGGCACGGCAAAGCCGTCCCATCGAAATTCGCTGTCGCTACGGGTACCATAAACGAGATTTGTCGTTGATGTGGCAAAAAACGGCCCTACAGTCAATCAAACACAAGAAACGCACGACCGACTGCAACACTTGGTCGCCAATCCCGCATGGTCTTAGAGCGCCGTACACCCTTTTGGGTGCAGAGCACTCTCATAAAATGCCGGGCGTGTTAAAGGTCCGGCAATTGTGCTTTGTATGTTTGTGTTACGAGACACGTACAATCAAATTTATGTCAAATGATTACGCGATCGTTGCTGGATAACCGGCAGCCTGAAGCGCATCCAACACTTGCTGCTCGGATGCAACGCTGTCCAAGGTGATCTCCTTTTTATCGAGATCAACCGTTACTTTGGCTGCTTGATCAACTTCATGCAAAGCGCTTGTAACACTTTTCGCGCAGCCGCCACATTTCATCGTTGGGATTGAAAACGTCACCATTCAAATTACTCCTTGTCTGAACTTTTTCCATGATGCAGCTTTCCATCGTGGCAAGGTCAAGCCAATAATTTGACTATGGTGCTTCGCAGCTCTCCGGTACGCTTTTTTCAATTTCTATTGGCGATTTGGTCAAAGAACCCGTCATAATCTGCATTGGCTTATATGGAGGCACTGCCTGAATGCCGGGATTGGTCAGGTTGATCGTGTAGCAGCCAGTGAATACCTGCTTCTTGCCATCCTCACTCTCCGACTCTATCGCGACCGGCATACTCCAGTAGATCTGTCCTGCGCCCGGATCTGGCTCAACCTTCCGAACGGCAACCTTTACGCTCTTCGTACCCTTATAACCTTTGACGAACTTCGCGAAGTCAGGCTCACGCCCCTCTTCCGAATAATACCCGTATGCGCGGGCATATTCCTGACGGTTAATGGCGTTATAATAGGATTCAATGAGTGCCTGTGGTGTTGAGCGATCATCACGATAATCAGGAAGAATCGCACCATCAGCTACGTCTTGTGTCTGCTCTGAGGGTTTGGTTTCCTCGACAGGGTTGACCTGCTCCTGTGCGGAAGCGGCCTTTTTCGGCCCATCCTGCGCTTGAGTGCCAGATATAAAAAAAATCGTGCTGAAAACGCCGGCAACTCCGGCAAGTATCAAAGGCTGCATGCGCTTAATCGACATTCGCTTTTCCTCTTCCAGCAATTCTTTTGTTACAGCACACCAACTTGTGTAGGCCGGTTATCGCGGCTCTCTGATTTGGCGTCTTGCAGTAATGATGTTACAACACTAACTATAGTAAAAACGTGGCAACCGAACACAAAAGCGCTTTGCCTCGGGCAGATTGAATGATTCTTCAATCGTAAACCAGCACAACACCGGAAGAGATGAAAATGGGCCGTTTCTCAGTCTTGACGCTTACCGATGCAGCCGCAGCGCGCGTTCGTGAAATCATGGCCTCCCGTGAAGGCTCTCTGGGCATTCGCGTGGGCGTGAAAAAAGGTGGCTGTGCCGGTATGGAATATACAATCGATCTCGTCACAGAGCCAAAAGCCGGTGATGATTGTGTCGAAAAGGATGATGCGAAGGTCTATATCGCGCCCGAAGCTGTGCTGTTCCTGCTGGGCACCCAAATGGACTTTGAAGTGACAACTTTGCGAACAGGATTTGTTTTCAACAATCCAAATCAGACGTCGGCTTGTGGCTGTGGTGAATCTGTTGAGATTCAGCCTGCATCAGCCGAAAGGCTGCGCCAAATTCAGGACGCTGTTTAAAGCTGGATGGATGACCAATATCTTCGGGAGTTTTTTGAAGGCTTAGGTGCGATCAGCATTCGCCGTATGTTTGGCGGCAAAGGCATTTATCACCAGGGTCTGATCGTAGCGCTCGTTGTTAACGACGAGCTGCTTTTGAAGGTGGACGCACAAACTGCGCCAGCTTTCATAGAGGCCGGATCAAGACAATGGTCATATGATAACCGAAAGAGCGGTAAGCCCGTCGCAATGCCCTATTGGAGCGTACCCGATGACGCCTTTGATGACCCGGAAATCATGGCCGACTGGGTAAAACTGGCATTTGCAGCCAGTCTTCGCTCCAGTACGAAAAACTAAAGCATTTTCTGTTTGAATTGAAACAGTGGAAATGATCTAACTATTTGGTTTTCGTCATTATTCCGCTCAAAACACTTCGCACGTTTGTGGGAAATACACTAAAAAAGCCGACCTGGTTTAACCAGATCAACTTTTATTGTCTTATGCCAGAACCCCGGTGGGGATCAGCATAAATGCTGGGATATCATTGCCGAAACCAATCGGCACCGGACCGTCATCATCATCACGATCACGACGACGCTTGTGATGATCGTTTTGCGACCTGCCGCGGCGATCATCATTTGACGTACGGATCGGATCACGGCGTTCTTTGATTTCGCTGATTACCGGCTGTGGCTCATCTGCCTGAACAATCACAGGTGTCTCGACCTTCTGCTTATCTTTCGATTTGCCCCTGGCGTCTTTACCTTTGCCACGAGCATTCTTGCCCTTGCGTGACGTATCGTCAGATTCGTCAGTTGCTGGCAAGGTCGAAAGATCACCGTCATGCCATTCAACTTTTTCGCCAATCATGGATTCGATTGCCGAGAGGTATTTCGTGTCCGAAGCAGTCACCAGCGTGAAAGCTTTGCCCGAACGGCCTGCACGCCCTGTGCGACCGATACGGTGCACATAATCTTCCGAATGGATCGGAATATCATAGTTGAAGACGTGGCTGACGTCAGGAATATCGAGGCCACGGGCTGCGACATCCGAAGCCACGAGAAGCCGCAATTTACCCTCTTTGAAACCGGCAAGCATCGCCATGCGCGCGCGCTGGTCCATATCACCATGCAGAGCACCGGCATCAAACTCGTGGCGAACAAGCGAGCGGAAGAGTTCGGATACGTCTTTTTTGCGATTGCAGAAAATGATCGCATTCTTCAACGAATCGCCTTCAGCACGAATCAAATCTCGCAGCACTGCGCGCTTGTCCCAATCCTTTTTGCCAGACTTCACAAGACGCTGGGTCACTGTTTTGGCAGTTGAGGATGCCTTTGCAACCTCAATACGCGTCGGCGAATGCAGAAACTGCTCCGTCAGCTTGGTGATTTCCGGTGGCATGGTCGCCGAGAAGAACAGCGTCTGGCGGGTGAATGGGATCAGCTTGCAAATACGCTCAATGTCAGGAATGAACCCCATATCAAGCATACGGTCAGCTTCATCGATAACCAGAATTTCAACGCCGGTCAGAAGCAGTTTACCGCGCTCGAAATGGTCAAGAAGACGACCTGGGGTCGCGATGAGTACATCTGCACCGCGCTCAAGCTTGCGTTCCTGCTCATCAAACGAGACGCCACCGATCAGCAGCGCTACATTCAAACGCTGATTGACGCCATATTTAACAAAATTCTCTTCAACTTGCGCTGCGAGCTCGCGCGTCGGTTCAAGAATAAGCGTGCGCGGCATTCGAGCACGTGCACGCCCCTTTTCCAAGAGATGAAGCATTGGCAAAACGAAAGATGCAGTCTTACCCGTGCCTGTCTGGGCGATGCCAAGCACATCCTTGCGCTCCAGCGCGGGAGGAATGGCACCTGCCTGAATAGGCGTTGGCGCGGTGTAACCCGCAGCTTCAACAGCGGCGAGCACTTTCGGGGAAAGACCGAGTTCGGCAAATGTCGTCAATGGAGGCGCAGCTCTCTTTTTTGGAAATGAATTGCACCCATCCTGTCATTGCAGCCGCGTCATCCGGCGCAGGAACCAAGGCAGAAAAGGCGTCTGCAACGCAAAAAGCGTTTTCACGTAGCATCGCCTACGTCCACAGCGTGCAAAAGTCAACTAAAATACCATCAAAGAATATAAAAATGCTTATTATTTGTATTTTATTGTGCTTCCTCCAACACCAATGCGTGAATTTACTAAAATCATAGCCAACTAATGTCTAAATTGTTCTGTTAGAATTCGCTCATCCCAAGAATGATTTTGATCAAACAAGATCGCAACCTGACTGTCCAGATCTTCGCGCACTGTGACTGATCTTACTGATTTAACCTCGTTGTTATCAGCAACCGCATTCACGGGGCGCTTTTCCGTTTCAAGCACATCCATGCGCACGGTCACATGTTTTGGCAAAAGCGCGCCACCCCACCGGCGGGGGCGAAATGGGCTGACGGGTGTCAAGGCGAGTAGAGGCGCTTCCAACGGCAGAATTGGCCCCTGTGCCGAGAGATTATAGGCGGTAGAACCCGCAGGCGTGGCAACCATCACGCCATCGCAGACAAGTTCATCAAGCCGTATCTTGCCATCAATGGTGATCCGAACCTTTGCCGCCTGATAGGATTGCCTGAAAAGCGACACTTCGTTGATTGCCAGCGCCTTGAAAGGCGGCGCATCTTCCGTCTCTGCAATCATTTCGAGCGGGCGGATCGTTTCCTTTTGTGCGGCGAGAATGCGCGTGGGCAAATCCTCAATGCTGAACTCGTTCATGAGGAAGCCGACCGAACCACGGTTCATGCCATAGACAGGCACCCCGCTATTCATGAAATCTCGCAGTGCCTGCAACATGGTGCCGTCGCCCCCGAGTGCCACGACAACATCCGCATCCTCAGCCGCAACATGCCCATAGCGCTTCACCAGCTCTTTTTGTGCAGCCAGTGATTCTTCTGTTCCAGATGGTAAAAAGTGAAGCGCCAGAGATTTATCGTTCATATTATTCGGTTCCAATGCGCCCAAAAAGATGCTGTTTCCACAGGCTTAATGGCTATCATATGCAAAACCTGCTGACTATTCCCTGCTCGATGTGAATTTTTGCTTTACACGCGCCAGAATTATGCTAATTCGACGCCAGTGCTGCCCTTATAGCTCAGTTGGTAGAGCACCTGATTTGTAATCAGGGGGTCGGGAGTTCGAGTCTCTCTGGGGGCACCACTTTAAACAGTTGTGTATGAACACTGTATTTTTTCAAAAAAAATAACTTACCCTGTAATAGATGTCAGCCATTATCGCGGCTATATTTACGCTCAATACAACTATTGCCTCCATAATAATTGTATATTAAGCTTGATGAATATATCAAATGATCACTTAGGCTGATTAATCATGCATCAACGGCGTATCTGCATTTCCGTCGTCACGAGGAACAGGCCTAAGATGCTCTGTAATCTGTTTTCGTCTTTGGCTTCTATTCAGAAGCCAAACGATACAGATGTATCCTTCCTTGTCGTCGAGAATAACGCCTCCCCTACGCTTGATGGAACCATCGAAGATTTTCGTGCGCTTATGCCAAACGATCCGATCGACTATGTTGTCGAGGTCATTTTAGGCATATCATCGGCGCGTAACCGTGCGCTGAACCACGCGATTGAACAGGGCTTTGATTATCTTGTCTATGTGGATGACGACGAGTTTGTAGAGGCAGACTGGCTCGTGAAACTTTTTTCAGAGCGTGACCGGCTTGATCTCGATATTGTCGGCTCTCCAGTAAGGCCGAAGCCATTTGATGAGAACCTGACAATTGTTCAGAAACTTGTTTGGTCGGGGATCGAACGCAGTGGCTATAAATCCGAGCGCAAGTGCCGACAGAAATGCGCAATGGGGCGTGGCGATTCGATCAAAGTTGCGACGGGAAGCTGGATGGGAAAACTGGACTTTTTCCGCGAGACCGGTTTGCGTTTTGATTCCCATTTTGGCCTGACTGGCGGCGAAGACTGGAACCTCTGGACGAAAGCAAAGTCGCTTGGCGCCAAAACCGGTTGGGCTTGTGATGCCATCGTCTACGAAACCGTACCCCCGTCTCGCCTGACACTGAGCTATCATTATCGCCGCAATCGCGATCATAATATTACCGAGTTCGGTGCGCGTTATCGGGAAAACCCCAATAAGACACTTAAAAAGCTGCCGCTCAAGATTGCAGGCCGCGGGTTAAAGTTTTTAGGCGCAAGCCTCTCCATACCGTTCAGGGGCGGCCAAGGCCTTGTTTCAGCGGCCACGGCTCTCGGTGGCGTCGTTGGTCTGTTTCAGGGGTGTTTTGGAAGAAAATCTCTTCATTACGCCAATACGACTGGTTTTTAATGCCAAATAGAAAAAGCACCACGCAATGCGAGGGGCTTCTCTGTGACTATTAGAGCATGTCACGGAAAAGTGGGGACCGCCTTCGCGGGGAAATCAGTCCAACCGGACTGATTGCTATTCCCGCCACGATCCGACAACGACATGCGTTAAAATAAGAAGATAGAGTGAGCGTATCGGGTACGATTAAGCGCAACACGCTTTAGTACCAGCCGACAGCGACCTGTGCTTCTTCCGACATGCGGTCAGCAGACCATGGTGGATCGAAGGTCATGGTGACTTCGACCATGGAAACACCTTCGACAGCTCCAACCGCGTTCTCGACCCATCCCGGCATTTCGCCTGCAACCGGACAGCCGGGAGCCGTCAGTGTCATTTCGATTTTAACCGTGCGGTCATCTTCGATGTCGATCTTGTAGATCAGACCGAGCTCGTAAATATCCGCTGGAATTTCAGGGTCATAGACCGTCTTCAACGCGCTGATGATGTCATCGGTCAGCCGAAGCAGCTCTTCCTGAGGAATAGCAGAGGCGGAAAAAACAGACTTTCCATCCGCCGATGCATTCACATCATCGGCTTTGGCTTCAGTCTGTTCCTGAACTTTTTGCTCGGTCTCGGTCATCCGAAAAACTTCCTTGCCTTTTCCAAGGCTTCTGCCAGCACGTCAACTTCAGCACGGGTGTTATACATGCCAAAAGATGCACGGCATGTAGAGGTAACGCCAAAGCGTTTCAAGAGTGGCTGTGCGCAATGCGTGCCCGCACGCACCGCGACCCCTGCCCGGTCAATAACCATCGAGACATCATGCGCGTGAATGCCATCAAGCGCAAATGAGATGATCGCACCCTTATCGGGCGCATTGCCATAAATGCGCAGTGAATTGATCTTACCCAGTTGCTCATGCGCATAGTTGCGCAAGTCTTCCTCGTGGGCTGCGATCGCATGACGGCCGATCTTTTCCATATATTCAAGCGCTGCGCCTAACCCAATCGCCTGAACGATTGGTGGTGTGCCAGCCTCAAAACGGTGGGGCGGATGATTATACGTGACGTTTTCCTCCGTCACTTCTTCGATCATTTCGCCACCGCCCTGAAACGGGCGCATCTTTTCGAGCATTTCAGCACGACCAAAGAGAACGCCGATGCCTGACGGGCCGTAAACCTTGTGGCCAGTAAACACATACCAGTCACAACCCAGTTCCTGCACATCAACTGGCATATGGACAGCACTCTGACTGCCATCGACCAGCACCGGAATACCGCGTGCATGGGCCAGTTCAACGATCTTCTTGATTGGTGTCACCGTGCCAAGCGCATTGGACATATGGGTGATTGCCACAAGCTTCGTGCGTTCGGTCAGGCGCTTTTCAAATTCCTCAATATGAAACACGCCTTCGTCATCCACCGGCGCGAAGACAAGCTTTGCACCCTGCCGCTCACGGATGAAATGCCACGGCACAATATTGGAGTGATGCTCCATGATCGACAGAAGGATTTCATCACCCTCACCGATATTGGGCATACCGTAGCCGTAAGCGACCGTGTTGATCGCTTCGGTGGCATTTTTCGTAAAGACAATTTCGTCAACAGAGCCAGCATTCAGAAAGCGGCGAACGGTTTCGCGCGACTTTTCGTAAGCATCTGTGGCAGCATTCGAAAGAAAGTGCAGGCCGCGATGCACATTTGCGTATTCATTTGCATAGGCATGTGTGACAGCGTCGATGACGCTTTGCGGCTTTTGTGCAGAAGCACCACTATCCAGATAAACAAGCGGCTTTCCATGAACCTGTCGTGACAGGATGGGGAAGTCTCTGCGGATCGCTTCAACATCATAGCGCGCTACAAGCGGATTCTTATGATCCATGACCGTTCCTTCTACCCTTGAGGCAGAAAAGGCGGAGCAAGCATGACTCCGCCTTGTTCAATCAAGCGTGGGCTGCAAGCCAGTTCGAGAGCACGTCTTCCAGCGCCTCAACCAAAGCTTCGTTTTCCAGCTCTTCTATCAGTTCGGCGATGAATGCTTTAATCAGCAAGCCGCGTGCTTCATTTTCCGGAATACCGCGCGCCATCAAATAGAAGAGGTAGTCTTTCGACAGCTCGGTAACCGTTGCACCATGGCCGCAAGCCACGTCATCAGCGAAGATTTCCAGCTCTGGCTTTGCATCGAACTCGCCATCATCCGATAGAAGCAGCGTGTTGCAGGCCATACGCGCATCGGTTTTCTGGGCGATCTGTGCAACACGGATCATGCCCTGGAAAACGCCGCGTGCGCGATCCTTGACCACGTTGCGGATAATCTGGGTCGAACGCGTGTTCTCAACCAGATGTGCAACCGTCATGGTGACATCGGTGTGGGAATCGTCTGCCAGCAGATTGAGGCCGCGAAGCTCGAAATCCGAATCTTCGCCTGCCACTGTCAGATGCACTTCCTGCCGAACCAGCTTGCCGCCAGCATTGACGATGTAAAGCGTGAGCTTCGAACCTGTGCCAATGGTTGCGTTGAACTGAGCAAGCTGCGTTGCCTGACCAAAATCACGCAGAATAACCCAGATGACATCAGCGCCATCGCCAACGCTCACATGGCTGACAGAGGTTGAGAAAGCATCGCCTTCGCCACCTGACTGACGTTCAATGATCGTTGCCTTGGCGTTCGCCCCAATTTCAACAGGAAAGCGCGTGTGGCCCTGCCCGGTCTTCTGGATGTTCTGAAGTTCAAGTGGTGCTTCAAGCTCAGTGTCAGCCGCAATCGACAATCCCCAGCCGTCGCTGACATAGGCAGCGTTGATCTGGCCAATCGTATCATCGGTTCCCCGAGTGTTAAGCTGCGAAACGAGCGAACCATCAGCAAGCCGGTCACGCACGGCAGTCAAGGTCACACCTTCCGGTGCCTTGGCTGCAAGCGTTGCACCATTGCTCACCGCAATGACAGAAGAGCCTGCCAGCAATGCGGGAAGCGCATTGGTGCCTGCACTCGGGTTGAAATCAGCAACGCCTTTGAGCAACGTTCGGAAATCCGTGTAATGCCAGCTTTCAATGCGGCGCGACGGAAGACCGTTCACTTTCAACGATTCCAGCGCATTGTCACGTGCAACCACGACATCGGCATTGCCCGGAAGCTCGCCCATACGGGTCGCGAAACTGTCGATCAGTGCGCTTTCGGCTTGCGTCCTTGGCTTTGAGGTCTGGATATTCATAATCCGCCTCCTTAGGCTACTTCGCCAATAATGTCGGCGTAGCCGTTTTCTTCAAGGTGATTTGCAAGGGTCTTGTCACCCGACTTGATGACTTGCCCCTTGTAAAGAACATGCACGCTGTCTGGAACGATATAATCAAGCAGACGCTGATAGTGGGTGATCACGATCACAGCCCGGTCTGGCGAACGCAGCGCATTCACACCATCGGAAACGATCTTCAGCGCATCAATGTCGAGGCCGGAGTCTGTTTCGTCGAGAACGCAGAGGCTTGGCTCCAGAAGCTGCATCTGAAGAATTTCAGCGCGCTTCTTTTCGCCGCCCGAGAAGCCCACATTGAGCGGACGCTTGAGCATGTCCATATCGATGTTAAGGCCGCCAGCCGCTTCCTTCACGCGCTTGATGAATTCAGGAATCTTGAGTTCTGGCTCGCCGCGCGCTTTGCGCTGGCTGTTCATGGCAACCTTGAGGAATTCCATCGTGGCAACGCCTGGGATTTCCATCGGGTACTGGAACGCAAGGAAGATACCCTTGGCAGCGCGTTCAGCAGGATCCAGTTCGAGGATCGACTCGCCATTATAAAGGATGTCGCCTTCGGTCACTTCGTAATCATCCCGACCTGCAAGGATGTAGGACAATGTCGACTTGCCGGAGCCGTTCGGGCCCATGATGGCGGCAACTTCGCCCTTGTTTACGGTGAGGTTCAGACCACGGATGATTTCGGTATCCGTGTCAGCGATTTTTGCATGAAGGTTCTTGATCTCAAGCATGGGTATAAACCTTGTTCTTGTACCAGGAAAAGGCTGGTCAGAAAAATTGGAGAAAGGCAGTTAAAGCGCGTCGGATTAACCGACGCTGCCTTCAAGCGAAATGCCAATGAGCTTCTGCGCCTCGACGGCGAATTCCATTGGCAGCTCCTGAATAACTTCCTTCACAAAACCATTGACGATGAGGGCGATTGCCTCCTCTTCCGGAATACCGCGCTGCATAACGTAGAACAGCTGGTCTTCGGAAATTTTGGAGGTGGTTGCCTCATGCTCAAACTGTGCCGTGGCGTTTTTCGCCTCGATATAGGGCACGGTATGCGCTCCGCAATCGTTGCCGATCAGGAGACTGTCGCACTGGGTGAAGTTACGGGCATTTTCAGCCTTACGATGGGCTGAAACCTGTCCGCGATAGGTGTTGCTGGAATTGCCGGCCGAAATACCCTTGGAGATGATGCGGCTCGACGTGTTCTTGCCAAGATGAATCATCTTGGTGCCGCTGTCGATCTGCTGATAACCGTTGGACACGGCAATCGAATAGAACTCACCGCGCGAATTGTCACCGCGCAGAATGCAAGACGGATATTTCCACGTTACAGCGGAGCCTGTTTCAACCTGCGTCCACGAAATCTTGGAATTATCACCACGGCAATCGCCACGCTTGGTCACAAAATTGTAGATACCGCCCTTGCCGCTGCTATCGCCCGGATACCAGTTCTGAACAGTCGAATACTTAATCTCAGCGTTTTCAAGCGCGATCAGTTCAACAACGGCTGCGTGGAGCTGGTTTTCGTCGCGCTGTGGTGCCGTGCAACCTTCGAGATAAGAGACATAAGCGCCTTCTTCCGCGATGATCAGCGTGCGTTCAAACTGGCCCGTATTTTTTTCATTGATACGGAAATAGGTCGAAAGCTCCATCGGGCAACGAACGCCCTTTGGCACATAGACGAACGAGCCATCGGTGAAGACAGCCGAATTCAGCGTCGCATAATAGTTATCCGAAACAGGAACAACTGAAGCGAGATACTTCTGAACCAGTTCAGGATGCTCGCGAATGGCTTCCGAAATCGAGCAGAAGATCACGCCTGCTTTCGCAAGCTCTGCCTTGAAAGTCGTGACAACCGAAACACTGTCGAAGACCGCATCAACGGCCACACGGCCCGATGCATAAACATTGTCCGATGGATTGCCATCAATTTCACTCGGCTCGCCCTGCTTACGCACACCAGCGAGAATTTCCTGCTCGCGCAGTGGAATACCAAGCTTTTCATATGTACGCAGCAGTTCGGGATCGACTTCATCAAGTGAAAGCGGACCCGACTGATTCTTCGGAGCGGAATAGTAATAGGCGTCCTGAAAATCGATCTTTGGATAATCGACACGCGCCCATTCCGGCTCTTCCATAGTGAGCCAGCGTTCATAGGCCTTCAGACGCCACTCCAGCATCCATTCCGGCTCGTCTTTCTTGGCCGAAATAAAGCGAATGATATCTTCGTTGAGGCCTTTAGGGGCTTTTTCGGATTCGATTTCCGTCTCAAATCCGTACTTATACTGGTCCACGTCCAAGCCGCGAACCTGATCAATGGTCTCCTGCACTGCAGGCATTGGCGTTCTCCATCCTCGTCGAATTCAAGGTCCGACAGTTGCAAACGTCAGGGCGATGATAGTCACTATCCTCGCCACAATATAGTGTGCGTGACGCTTCTTTAAAACCTCTCTAAACTAAATTTCAAGCCCAGCTTTAAATTTGCCGGTAAAATTCAAGAATAATTTACAGAGATAGGCCCGATTACGCACTTAACTGGCCTTTGAGCGTTCATGACGGGCGACGATTTTTCCCAAAACGTCAAGAAACTGATCAACAGATTCGATAGGCGCATTGGGCTCAAGCGAAACACGGATCGCTCCCGGACCGTCTTCATGGCCCATAGCAGCCAGCACATGGCTTGGACCGACCTTCCCCGAAGAACAGGCTGAGCCTGCCGAGAGCGCTATGCCGCCAAGGTCGAATGCGATTTGAACGGTTTCAGCCTTTTGCCCGTCGAGCGAGAAGAATGTTGTGTTGGGCAGCCTATCAACGGATTTGCCGTGGATCGTGGCACTTGGTGCGATCTCCATAAGCCCCGCTTCAAGCCTGTCCCGCGCTTCAAACGACCAGCCATTGCCGTTCAGGCGTGCATGCGCAATATCTGCGGCGGCACCAAAGCCTGCAATCAACGGCAGCGCTTCCGTACCCGCACGATGACCTTTTTCCTGACCACCGCCACGAACGAGCGCCTTCGGCATCATAAGATCAGAGATTGCGATCACAGCACCAACGCCCTTGGGACCACCGATCTTGTGTGAGGAGATTATCAGATAATCGCCACAACCCTCTGTCATATCGATCTTAATGCGTCCTGCGGCCTGTACCGCATCAACGACAAAGATGCCGCCTGCGGCTTTCACCGCTGCCGCAATTTCGCGTATTGGCTGAATGACGCCAGTTTCATTATTCGCGGCCTGAACAGCGACAAGTGGCAAGCCCGCGCTCTTATCGTGCGCTCTCAAAGCCAGCTCCAGAGCATCAAGACGAAGGCAACCATATTCATCAACAGGAAGAATCGTGATGTTTTCCGGTGCAAATTGCCCGCCGGCCAGCACACAAGGATGCTCGGTCGCACTGACATAAAGATGGGACAGGCGTACCGGCGAACGCCCCATCATATAGACTGGTGTTAGAAGTGTGGATGCGGCTTCGGTGGCGCCAGATGTAAAAAAGACGTGGTCAGGCCTGGCATTCACGAGGGCTGCCACACTGCGACGTGCCGATTCGACCAGCCCACGCGCCATGCGCCCCTCACGGTGAACGGAGGATGGGTTGCCCACAATGCCCAATGCTTCGATAACCGCATTGCGTGCTTCATCGAGCAAAGGCGCACTGGCATTATAATCCAGATAGAGCCTCTTGCCGGTTCCGATCACCGATACTATCTCCTAAGCAACATCATAAAGTGGCCTCAAGCGCAATTTTCTTGAATTTTCAATCCAGAAAAGCCTATTAAGCCACATCAGGTACTGAACTTTGGTCCAGTCTAACGAAATTTCCAATCGGTTTTAGAAGCGGCGCACACTCACGTCAAGTTCGCCATTTTAAAGCCGATCTTCCGATCACCAGCGGAGTACACATGCCAGAAGTCATTTTCAACGGCCCTGCCGGACGCCTTGAAGGCCGCTATCAGCCTTCGCGCGAAAAGAATGCGCCTATCGCTCTCATCCTGCATCCGCATCCGCAGTTTGGCGGAACAATGAACAACAAGATCGTCTATGATCTGTTCTACATGTTCCAGCAGCGTGGTTTTACAACGCTTCGCTTCAATTTCCGTGGCATTGGCCGCAGTCAAGGCGAGTTCGATCATGGCGCGGGCGAATTGTCAGATGCTGCCAGCGCGCTTGATTGGGTGCAGGCTCTGCACCCTGATTCCAAGAATTGCTGGGTTGCCGGTTATTCGTTCGGCGCATGGATCGGTATGCAGCTTCTGATGCGTCGCCCGGAAATCGAAGGCTTTATTTCGGTTGCACCACAGCCGAATACCTATGACTTCTCGTTCCTTGCACCTTGCCCATCATCCGGCCTGATCATTCATGGCGATCAGGACAAGGTTGCGCCGCCAAAGGATGTGCAGGGATTGGTTGATAAGCTCAAGACACAGAAGGGTATCAACATCACGCAGAACACGATGCCGGGTGCAAACCACTTCTTCTCCGGCATGGGTGATGAACTGATCGACGAATGCTCGGAATATCTGGAACGCCGACTTGCTGGCGAACTGGTTGAAATTCGTCAGAAGCGTCTACGTTAAACAAATAAAATCTGACTCTTGTTAAAGCCCGGTGATTGTTTTCACCGGGCTTTTATTTTTGGTGGAAGCGCAAGAACACCGCCTGAAACAGGCTTATCGCAACCTGTTGTGTTTGGGTATGTCAGGGGCAGCCCACGCATGGAACGCACGGCCAGATAGGCCCATGCTTCCGCTTCCATCGCATCCCCATCAAAACCGGCTTTATCCGCATCCAGCACACATGCGCCTTCGCGCTCTGCAAGTGCGGTCAGCTCCGCCATAATGGCTGCATTCTTGCGTCCGCCACCACTGATCACATAGGTCCGTGGCTTTGCAGGCAGATGCGAAGCCGAGCGCAGAATGGCGGCGGCACTCACATAGCTAAGTGTGCGCGCACCTGTTGCAACGCTTGCCTCATCTTTCGCTGGTACAGCAAAATCGCCACGGTCCAGTGACCGGCGATGGTTCCCCTTGAAAAAGGCGTGATCAAGATATCTCAGAGCCAAGAGCTTATCCACGGTGCCGCTCATGGCTGTAATACCGCCGGGGTCAAAGCTACCCTGTTGGTGCAACTCCATCCATTGGTCAATCAGCATATTGCCCGGTCCACTGTCATAGGCCATCAGTGAACCATCTTCGCCAACATAGGTGAGGTTGGATATGCCACCAATATTGACGAAAACAACCGGGCCTTCGAGACCAAACGGAAGATTGGTGGCAAGCGCTGCATGATAGGCAGGAATAAGCGGTGCACCTTCGCCGCCGTGCTGCATATCTTCGGCACGCATGTCATAGACAACAGGAATGCCGGTTTCTGCCGCCAGAAGCGGTCCATCTCCGATCTGGACAGTCAGCGCCTCACGCGGACGATGCAACACGGTTTGGCCATGAAATCCGATCACGTCAATGTCTTCTGGACTGAACGAATGTGCGTATAAAAAATCCTGTATTGCGACCGCATGAAGTAATGTCTGGTCATGTTCAAGCTGTTTAAGAACACCGGGCCGCGCATGGCGATCCGTGATGCCTCGCGCATCAACAAGCGCGGCCTTCAAACGTGCCCGAAACCCGTCCGAATAAGACGCCGCACTGGATGGCCCCCGCTCAACCCAGTTTTCGCCATCGGTGGTCAAAAGCGCAATGTCGATACCATCCATGGAAGTACCGCTCATCAACCCTATTGCGCGTTTCAAATCGACCATACCGGAGTTTCCTTGTTATTCCCGCTTGAATGATGTTAAAGGCAAAATATCATAAGGCGGTAAGCACTTGATTACTGTTATTTCCATTCTCGCCTAACCAGTCAGGAAAAGGGCATGTCCGGTTTTAAATCCGATTTTCTTCGCACGCTTTCCGAGCGCGGCTTCATTCATCAAATGTCTGATGAAACAGGCCTAGACGAATTGTTGGCCAAGGAAACTGTGACGGCTTATATTGGCTTTGATCCGACAGCGCCAAGCCTTCACGCTGGCGGTCTGATCCAGATCATGATGCTGCACTGGCTGCAACAGACCGGACACCGCCCTGTAGCTCTGATGGGCGGCGGCACTGGCATGGTGGGCGATCCATCCTTCAAGGATGAAGCGCGCAAACTGATGACGGAAGATACAATTGCTGAGAATATCGCAAGTATCAAACGCGTCTTCGCAAATTACCTGAGCTTCGGCGATGGCCCAACCGATGCGCTGATGGTCAACAATGCCGACTGGCTGCGCGACATCAACTACCTTGAATTCCTGCGTGATGTTGGCCGCCACTTCTCGGTCAATCGCATGTTGTCGTTTGATTCGGTCAAGATGCGCCTTGATCGCGAGCAGTCGCTTTCGTTCCTCGAATTCAATTATATGATCCTGCAAGCCTATGATTTTGTAGAGCTCAACAAGCGCTACGACATCCGTTTGCAAATGGGTGGCTCGGATCAATGGGGCAATATTATCAACGGGATCGATCTCGGTCACCGTATGGGAACGCCGCAGCTTTATGCCCTCACCTCGCCTTTGCTCACCACGGCATCGGGCCAGAAAATGGGCAAATCGTTGGGTGGCGCGATCTGGCTGAACGCCGATATGCTCAGCGCCTACGACTTCTGGCAGTATTGGCGCAACACGGAAGATGCTGACGTAGAACGCTTCTTGAAGCTCTATACGACATTGCCAATGGATGAAATTGCAAAGCTTGCTGCACTTGGCGGCTCGGAAATCAACGAAGCGAAGAAGATACTTGCTACCGAGATCACCGCAATCCTGCATGGGCGCGATGCTGCGGAAGAAGCGGCAGAAACCGCCCGCAAGACTTTTGAAGATGGTGAACTGTCGCAGAATCTTCCAACCGTCGGCGTTCATAAGGCGACACTCAATGACGGTATCGGCGTGCTGGCTTTGATGGTGCTTGCAGAACTTTGCACCACCAATGGTGAAGCCCGCCGTCACATCGAAGGTGGTGCCGTGCGCATCAATGATGAAACGGTCACTGATCCACGTTTGAGCATCAATGCAACAGCGCTCAACGAGCAAGGCGTCATCAAGGTGTCACTTGGCAAGAAGCGCCATGTGCTTATTCGCCCTGCGTAATCCAAACTAAAGATGAAGAAAAGCCGGGTTTTGCCCGGCTTTTCTTGTTGTGATCAGAACTCAAAAATGGAACGGAAAATACCCGGCGCGATGATTGAGATCGGATTAACAATCACCTGCGGCTGCTTGGCACTGCCTTCAAGCTTAAAAGTAATACCCAAAAGACCACGATCCCGTCCATTGCCCAAAAGCGCTCCGAAAATCGGCACTTCACCAAAAATGCGGTTTACGCCATAAGCAGGCATGAATGTGCCGGTGATCGACATATTGCCGCGCGGATCATACAGCGTTCCCTGAAAAGTCGTTCCGACTGACGGACCACGGACGA
Source organism: Brucella sp. TWI432 (assembly GCF_039674445.1). NCBI lineage: Bacteria > Pseudomonadati > Pseudomonadota > Alphaproteobacteria > Hyphomicrobiales > Brucellaceae > Brucella > Brucella sp. TWI432. Next base: position 42,347 of record NZ_JBDJNL010000009.1, read on the forward strand.
CGCCTTTCGAAAGCTTCATATAGCCTTCGCCCTTTTCAATCAGAGAAAAACCGCGCTCAATATCAACCCGCGACACGTCAATATCACGTTTAGCAGCCTGGCTAAGACTGGCGCCGCCCGTATTTGGAGAGCTCGTAACAATCTTTGCCAGTCGGGGCTCATTGATGATTGCAAAATTACGAGCGTCAATCTGACCGCTTAGAGGTCCATTGCCCTGTCCCGCGAGGCCGACAGTGATCTTGCCACCGCGCATTTTGTCATAAAAATCAAAGAACCGCAAAACCGCACCGGCATCATTGGATTGTAACGATACTGATCGTGCGTCACCCTGATCATTATTCGTTGCGACAAAGGTTTCGCCAGAAGAGGTGATCGCATTGACCGAAACGCCGGAAATCTTACTTCCTGCATTCTCGTAAGAAACGGCGACATTGCGCAGCTTCTCATCGTTGAAGCCAGTGACCTCATCAATCTGCGCACTCACAATCACGCGGGGGCTTTTGCCACCCGAGGCTTCAGTCTTTTTCTGAAGGTCCGACACTTGCTTGATGATCGACCGGGCATCAAACTGCGATCCGCGCACCGTTACACGATAGCCGCCCGTTCCTTTCGTCGCTTTCACGCTCATGCGATCTGAACGCGTGAGACGTATGTCGTCGAAATCAGCAGACTGCAAATCACCGCCGACAATTGACAGATTGCCCTTCGCGCCGAAGGCATGGCCGGTCAAAACCAGATTGCGAATATCGATCTTGCTATCTGCGTCACCGCTTCTAACCAAATCGAAAGTCGCCTTGGCCGGAACCCCGCTCCCCTTGCGCCAGCCAAGCCAGGGCAAATTGATCTGCGTCTTGTTCAGATCGGCTGCAACATGCCGCTTGCCATTTTCTTCCATGCCAAGATCAACGGAAATCGGTCCAGTAAACAGGTCTTTCAATCCGGGCAACACCTTGCCACGCGCATTATCGTCAAGCTCAAGCCTGATATTCTGTTCGCGTTTAGCTGGGCCAGAGCGGTCCACAGGCTCGGTCATCGATATTTTTGCAGGTACCCCGTCAAGCTTGGCATCGGCTGAGATAAGAGCAACGGATTGATTGACCTTGATGCTGCCATTTGCATTGGTAACGGTAGAGCCTCCGACCGGCTTGGAAATGGCAAGATTCGTAAATCCAATATCAGCATCCCATGTCAGCGTGCCGGGTGGCGCTCCTTTGGAAACAGCAAAGCCGACCTTAACATGGGCTTTCACATCACCTGTCGCATCTTCCGGCTTAAAAGGAACGTTTTTGAGAACATCAATGGGCTTTTTACCGGCAATCTCGGCAATCGCCGCAGCTTCGCCCGAAACGAGCAAATCAAGTGTAGCGATTACTGGCCGTTGCGGCCCCCACGGAATAATCAGCGTTCCGTCTGAAACCATCGCTTTGCGATTATCCGGAGTATAGGCAACGCCCTTTGCCAGCTTGATTGTTGTATGCGCGCCACGCACTGAAATGCTTCCTGCAACATCGCGCACCGGCGGCAGTTCTCCGATCACATCAAAACGCGTATCGGCCACATTGAAATCGGCCTTGATCTCTTCGCCTGTCAATGGCGGCGGCAAACCGGGGCCATTAAAGCGCCCCCCTGCAAGCGAAATATCAATGCGGCTGTCTTTCAACGTGCCGCCAAAGAGGTTTTTGAGAACCCATTCACGTGCACCATCGGCAACATCGATCGGCCAGAGATGTTTTGCGTCCGCAACCGGCATTTCAGGGATGCGCAGCATGAAGATCATTTCTGGCGAACCATCGCCAAACCCCATGCTGCCCTGTCCATAAAGTTCGCCATTATTCGTCTTAATATCCAGATTAGAGAATTGAAGACGCTGTTGATTAGCCAGAAAATGGCCGGCGATCCTCACGCCGAAAGCCAATTGCGGATCATTTGATTCTGCTGGCATGCTGGTGGCGGAACTGGTCACCACTTCAAATCGATAATCAGGACCGCCGCTTTTATTTGTTTCGTCCGGTTCCGGGCCGAAAGCACCATTAAAGGCCGCAGTTAAACCACCCAACTGCAAGCGCGACGGCTTGATTTCAATTTTCCCGCTGCCAACAGAATGCTCTATCAGCAGCACCGCATTTCCGCGCACATCCGAAACGCGACCAACCTCTATATTGATGTCATCAGCGATGAGTTGCGCGGTCACGTGCTCAGGCACATCCCCATTGGCAACCTTGCCAGACAAAGCAAGGCTCGCCGTGGCTTTTAAATCGAAATGCGCAGGATTGGCTCTGTTGCCATCGATAATGGCTGCAACTTCCTCCGGTGAACCCAGATCAACCGGCAAATTGCTGATCTTGATCTGAAAGCCATCCAGATCATTCTCATGGCCTTTGCGATCTATGCTGCCATCAACCGAAATTATCTGATTATGCCATACGACACTGCCGCTCACCGAGATTTTTCCCGAATCCTCGACAAGCCGAAGCTTTTTCACGTCAATGCTTTGCTGCTGATCACCGGTTTTAAAACGGATTGTGGTGTTGAGCAGCCCGATAGCCCGAGTGTTCTGGTTCTGCAGCAATTCAAGATTGCGGCGCATAGTGGAAAAAAGCTCGCCCGAAACGGCGTCGAAATCAATATAACCCCGCTTGTCATAGGGGAGCGATTTCCAGAATCCTGCCCCCTCTTGCTCTGGTAAATCGAAGGCTGCGCCATCGATCTCAAGTTCGGCAACACGAATCTTGCCCGTCAGCAGCGGCAATGGTGCCAAGCCCAGTCGCACCGATTTGATATTTTTGATTTCAATGCCCTGTCGCGGATCATTGATCGAGACGTTATTCGCCTCCATTGCAACGAGACTGTTCTGATCAAGCGATAATCCGGCACTGCCGATCGTTGCAGATGCATCTTTTCCGAGCAGAAGGCTAAGGCTCTTTTGCGCCTCGTCGCGCAGAAGGTCGCTGTTCACGCCACCACGCAGGATCACAAACCCCACACCACCAACCAGAACCATAAGGATGCACAACGATAAAACGGCGTGCGAACACCACCGCAAAAACGAACGTCGGGGACGACATAACGGAAGCACGCCGCCCTCATCGCCTTCAATGGCGAGGCGTTCGATTCTCTTCATCTCCCGCTTCGTAAAGCGAATTTTGCGCGGTTTATCTGTCAATATTTGAGCCGAACCCGTAATTTCTGCAAATGCTCACCCCTGCAATGCGGATTATAAAAACTCCATATCTATCTGTTTTTATTCCATTTATGCATATTAGCCAAACCGTTGATCGCTTTGTTTAACACCCTCGTGTCAGATGTTGCGTGGCATGGTTCGACAGGTCTGGACAGTTGCACAAGCTCACCCTGAATGCGATAGCTTTAAATGTAAATGTAACAGGCAGTTTCCCCGTTTATCCATAAAAGAAAGGCGCAGATATGGCTCGTCCCCAAGTTGGAGATCAGGCACCCGATTTCACATTGCCTTCAGACAACAGCGATACGATCACTCTTTCATCGCTGAAGGGCAAACCGGTCGTTCTTTATTTCTATCCAAAGGATGACACTTCGGGTTGCACGAAAGAAGCCATCACCTTCTCACAGCTAACGCCGGAGTTCGACAAAATTGGCGTCCGTATCATTGGCGTCTCGCCAGACAGTGCGGAAAAGCATGCGAAATTTCGCAAAAAGCATGCGCTGCGTGTCGATCTGGCAGCAGATGAAGGCAAGACTGCGCTCGAAGCATACGGCGTATGGCTTGAGAAAAGCATGTATGGCCGGAAATATATGGGCGTTGAACGGACGACGTTTTTGATTGATGCCGATGGCCGTATCGCCAAAATATGGGAAAAAGTAAAAGTCGATGGCCATGCTCAGGCTGTGCTTGAAGCAGCGCAAGCACTTTGAGTGTGAAAGCCTCGCATAAGGTTCGTTTACCATGATAGCGTGAAGTCGAATCAACAATTGAGGATGCGAAGACAGCAGGCATGGCGCAAAAGTGGAACAAGACAGAGAAAGCAAAGCGCGAGAAAGGTCACAGTGATCCTATCGCGCCGTCTGTTTCCATAAAAAGAGCGCATATAGCATTGCTTGGCTTTATGGTTGTGTGTGCGGGCATTGGAGCAAGCATCTATAGCGGATTTGAAAAGGCTCCTGACAATGAACAGGGCCTTGATAAACCAAATAGCAAGGTTGCAGCGATCTTGAAGAGGCCGACCACGATGCAGCCATTGCCCGAAATGCCTTCAGAGGCACCTCCTGGCGTCTCCGCCCGGCCCGAACTTTTCACACCTGAAGACGCGCTTATGATTAAAACGATTGATCCTATTATCACAGGCCCCCGCGCATATAAGCCACGCGCTGGGTCCAAGAATTCCTGAAAGACACAAAAAAACCGGCACAAGGCCGGTTTTTTTAAATTTTAGCCGACCAAACTCAATCAATGTCCTCGATGAGTTCCGCACCGCCATTGATGCGATGCGCAAGGGCTGCTTCCATAAATGGTGTGACGGCACCATCCAGCACTTCCTGTGGATTGGTGCTTTCAACGCCGGTGCGCAGATCCTTGACGAGCTGATAGGGCTGCAACACATAAGACCGAATCTGATGGCCCCAACCAATATCCGTTTTGCTGGAATTGGCAGCATCTGCGGCTTCTTCACGCTTCTTCAGCTCTTCCTCGTAAAGACGCGCGCGCAGCATCGACCAGGCTTTTTCACGGTTCTTATGCTGTGAACGCTCGGCCTGACACTGCACAACGATACCCGACGCAATATGCGTAATACGCACAGCCGAATCTGTTGTGTTGACGTGCTGACCGCCCGCACCCGACGCGCGATACGTATCAATGCGAACATCGGCTTCCGTCACTTGAACATCGATATTGTCATCGATGACCGGATAGACCCAGATACTCGCAAATGACGTATGGCGACGCGCATTCGAATCGTAAGGCGAAATGCGAACCAGACGATGAACACCCGATTCCGTCTTCGCCATGCCATAGGAATTATGGCCCTTGATAAGAATCGTCGCAGACTTAATGCCAGCTTCTTCGCCGTAATGAACTTCCATTACCTCGACTTTGCGTCCGCTGCGTTCAGCCCAGCGGGTATACATGCGCAAAAGCATCGACGCCCAATCCTGACTTTCCGTACCGCCTGCACCGGCATGCACTTCAAGATAGGTATCATTTGCATCGGCTTCGCCCGAAAGCAGCATATCGATCTGGCGGCGATCGACCTCCTGTTTCAGTTCACGAATCGTATTTTCGGCATCCGTGATGATCGACTTGTCATCTTCTTCTTCGCCCATGGCGATGAGTTCAATGCTGTCGTTCAGGGTCTGCCTGAGACCATTAATGCCATTGATGCTATCTTCCAGCTGCTGGCGCTCACGCATCAACTTCTGGGCTTCCTGTGCATCATTCCAAAGCGTTGGATCTTCAGCTCTCTGATTCAGATAGCCCAGACGTTTGATTGCCTGATCCCAGTCAAAGATGCCTCCTCAGCAGGCTTATCGCCTGCTGGATTTCGTCAACCAGCGTCTCGATTTCCGCGCGCATGGGCAAATCGTTCCTTCAATTATTCTGCAATTTGTGGAGAAAACAAAACTCTTAAAGAGCCAGTCTCACACCCTGAACTGAACATGCAAAGCTGTTCAGGCGCCGCGGACCATAATTAGCACGCGGCACAGTGTAAAGGGGCAGAGGTCAGTAAAGTCCGCCCGATCCAGAATTGATGGCGCGGGTTGCCTGAGGTGACTGCGGCTGAACTGGCGAGCCTTCACGATACTGGTCCATGCCGATCACGGAATAGGTATCAGAAGGACCGGTACCCGGCTTGAATGCTTCCATGATCAGATTCGGATCGCCCTGATTTGTACGCATGCCAGTCTTCCGATTGATAGCAATCAGCGTCATGCCTTCCGGTACACGGAAATCCACTTTCGGCGTGCCAGCCAAAGCCTGCGTCATGAAATCCTTGAACACAGGAGCAGCCAAACCACCACCGGTACCACCCCGGCCAAGCGGTGTTGGCGTGTCATATCCCATGAATACACCGACAACGAGATCAGGCGTAAACCCAACAAACCATGCATCTTTTTCGTCATTGGTCGTGCCAGTCTTACCGGCGAGCGGACGGTCAAGGCTCTTAAGAATCTGGGCCGTACCGCGCTGCACAACACCTTCCATCATCGATGTAATCTGATAGGCGGTCATCGGATCAAGCACCTGATCGCGATCATCGATCAATGTCGGCTCGTCCTGATTAGACCATTGTTGAGCATTACAACCTTCGCACTTGCGCGCATCATGTTTGAACACCGTCTTGCCGTAGCGATCCTGAATGCGGTCGATCATTGACGGCGTGATGCTTTTTCCGCCATTGGCGATGACAGAATAAGCTGTAACCATGCGCAGAACTGTCGTTTCGCCGGCACCAAGCGCCATAGAAAGGACGGGCAGCATCTTGTCGTAAATACCGAAGCGCTCTGCATATTCGGCTACCGTCTTCATGCCCATGTCCTGTGCAAGGCGCACGGTCATGACGTTACGCGACTGTTCGATACCATAACGAAGCGTCGAGGGACCGGAGAACTTGCCGGAATAGTTTTTGGGAGCCCATACGCCAAGGGAGCCACCCTGATTGACCTCCAGCGGACCGTCGAGAACAACGGAGGCCGGTGTGTAGCCATTATCAAGGGCTGCTGCATAAACGAATGGCTTAAAGGACGAACCAGGCTGGCGATAGGCCTGCGTGGCACGGTTGAATTCAGACTGACCGTAGGAAAATCCGCCCACCATCGCCAGAACACGGCCCGTATGCGGGTCCATTGCAACCAATGCCCCTTGCAGCTTCGGAGGCTGCTGCAAACGGAAACGGGAATCGCCCTCACCGACTTTCGACACATAAATAATGTCGCCAGCTTTCAACACGCCTTCTGGCGATTTTGCACTTCCGCGCTTGCCATCAATGTTGGTAACACGCATTGCCCATTTCATGTCATCGGCTGAAATAAATGCGCGTTTGCGTTCCTTGCTGCGCGAGCCTGAACCTTCAACGGCAGGCTGAAGACCAATATCGGCACCGGCCGCAGAAACATTGAGCACAACAGCAAGCTGCCATTCGGGCACATCTTCATAGGACTGCATATCACCGAAGGCTGTGGCCCAATCACTGCCGATTTCGACATGTTTCACGGGACCGCGCCATCCACGCGCTTCATCATAGCGAAGCAATGCTGACTGAAGCGACTTCCGGGCTTCGACCTGTAAGGTAGGATTGAGCGTCGTCCGGACAGACAGTCCGCCTTCATAAAGTGCATCAACGCCATATTTCTGAATGATCTGGCGGCGCACCTCTTCACTGAAATATTCAGACGCAAACAGGTAATGGGTTGCTGTGCGGGTCTTCACGCCAAGCGGTTCTTTTTTGGCTTCCTCAGCTTCCTGGGTGGTGATGTAGCCGTTTTCAGCCATACGGTCGATCACCCAGTTGCGGCGTTCAATCGCGCGTTCAGGGTAACGGAACGGATGGTAATTGTTCGGACCTTTAGGAAGGGCTGCCAGATAAGCGGCATCGGCAATGCTCAACTCGCCAACGGACTTATCGAAATAGGTCAGAGCTGCACTGGCGATACCATAGGAGCCAAGACCGAAGAAAATTTCATTAAGGTAAAGCTCAAGAATACGGTCCTTGGAATAGGCCTGCTCAATGCGCATCGCAAGAATGGCTTCCTTGATCTTGCGGTCATAGGTCTGATTTGACGAAAGAAGGAAGTTCTTTGCGACCTGCTGCGTAATGGTCGAAGCACCGACCGGGCGGCGACCAGAACCTATATTCTTCAAGTTGGTGAGAACCGCACGGGTAAGACCACCAAAATCGAGACCATGATGCTCATAGAAGGTCTTGTCTTCAGCTGAGATAAAAGCAGCCTTGACGCGGTTCGGAATAGCCTGAATAGGCAAATACATGCGGCGCTCACGCGCATATTCGGCCATAAGGCTACCGTCCGATGCATGGACGCGTGTCATTACTGGCGGCTCGTATTTCGCGAGCACCTCGTAATCAGGCAAATCCTTGGTGAGACTTCCAATATAAACTGCAACGCCTCCGGCAACAATCAGAGCCAGAACCGTTCCAATTCCAAAGAAATATCCGATAAGCCTTACCATTTATCCGGAATCCCGCCTTCAGATTATCAGTAAAAACAAGGGAGCATCTTTAATGCTGCCCGCCGATCAAAAACGCTTCAACCAACAGATGGGTTAGTGACCACCAAATGCGTCAAAGGCAAGATCGTTTCCAAGTTTTTACCAATTAAACCCCCACAATACGAAAAGGGTGACAAAAATACGTAAAGCTGTTGCAACCATGCATCTTATAAGCAACGCCAGATATTAAATCCTACTGAAAACTACACTATTTCAGCCTTTTGACAAAATATCAGGACGTTTTTGAATTTCAAATGCTCTGATAGCCACCGCAATGCGGTCCGCAAGCTTCCGACGCCATTCAGGATTGCTGATCAGTTTTTCGTCTTCTGCATTCGACAAATAGCCAATTTCAATCAGAACGGACGGCACATCCGGCGCCCGCAGAACCTGAAAGCCTGCAAAACGATGCGGATTGTTGATAAGGTTGACCTCGCCTTGAAGCGCACCAATGACTTTCTCGGCAAAACTGAGCGAAAATGTATGCGTTTCGCGCCGCGTCAGATCAAGCAGGATATCGGCCACTTCAGGCTGCGCTTCAGGAGTAGCACCTCCGATGCTATCGGATTTGTTTTCTCGCTCGGCCATGGCACGCGCAACGAAATCCGACGCCTTATCGGAGATCGTATAGACCGTTGCGCCGCGAATATCGCCCTGATTGATCGTATCCGCATGGATCGAAATGAAAAGATCCGCATCATGCTGGCGCGCCAGACGCACACGTTCAGAAAGACGCAGAAACCTGTCGTCATCTCGCGTCATCAAAGCTTTGATGTTCTTCTCTTTGGCCAGTCGGTCCCGTAATTCTTTCGCAAAAGCGAGTGTCAGATCTTTTTCCTTGATACCACTGAGGCTTTCAGCGCCGCTGTCGATGCCCCCATGACCGGGATCAATCATCACAACAAACGGGCGCTTGCTATCATTTCTAAGGGGAAGTGCCGTGGCACTGGCGGCGTGCTTACGTTCCGTGGAACCGGTGGCGTCATACTGGGCCGCAAGTTTTTCCGCGAATTCACGATCCGACGATGCAACAATATCAGCAACCAGGCGATAGCCGGGCGTCGTCTCATTCGGGAGAACCTGAACATTTTCGACGTTGAAAGGACCGCGCAATGTCAGAATGAGCCGGGACCGGTTTTCACTGACCAGACCATAACGCACGCGTGAAACAATTCCCCTCGCCTCAAGGCTTTTGTCATCAAAACCGAAACGTGTTTCCGGCAAATCAAAAACCAAACGATGCGGATTGGCGAGCAACAATGTGGAAAATTTCGGCTGGCGATCAAAATTAATCACAATCCGCATGCGCAAATCATCGCCCGCCATGCGATAGGTCAGCGCCATCAGCGGTGCATCCGGCGCCGCTTTCGCTGTGGCCATTTGAAAAAAGACCGCACAAATGATCGAGAAAGCCATGAAAGCAATTCGTATGGCCGACTTTTTTTGATCATCAAAATTTTGGTTCAGACATTGCATCCGTAATCGCTATCCAAACTTTATGGAATGATTTTGAGCCCGAAGCCTTCCAAATCTACCCCTACAAAATTGTGGTTAATGAAGGCTTTTCAACCCGCATTTCGGGGACTCAATCAACCAATTTCAGCTCTATAACTACCTTTCGTCAAAATTGCGATGAGGCTGTCAACTGATATTCGTACTTGTCATCGTTCAAACGAGGCCATAAAAGCTAAAGTTAGGTTATGGCATCGCTGCCAGATTCGTTTGCCGGTTTTCAAAACGGAGCGCGAGGAAAGTCAGCGAAAACAGTGGTGTAATAAGTTCGCCACCCATTAACCCGCACAGAATTCAACGGAATACGGCTCCCCTGCCATCTCCGTTTTTTAATCGGCCGACTGCGCATGGGTACGCGCTGTCGCCAGTGCTCCAGAAGAGCAAAGAGGTCGGCCCGGCTTTTTCGGGTCATATATGAGGTCGTTTCGTTCGGAACAGCTATGGGTCAAGCAAGACTGACCATTGCAAGCCTGAAGACCGTGATCGCCACGAGGCCATCGCGCGCAGCAACAGCAGCTTTTATTCCGACGAACCCAATATCATCCGGCAGATACAGCCCAGCCAGGACGACAGCCTTCAGGGTTTCGTCCGGCGCACGCGGCTTGCGTCTTCGCGCCGGCAGGAAAGACACTAATGTCCAACAAAATGCTTATAGATGCCTCCCACCCGGAGGAGACGCGCGTTATCGTAACGCGTGGCAACAAAATTGAAGAATTCGACTTTGAGTCGGAGCATAAGAAGCAGTTAAAAGGGAATATCTATCTCGCGCGCGTTACCCGCGTCGAACCCTCGCTTCAGGCTGCATTCGTGGAATATGGCGGCAATCGCCATGGCTTCCTGGCATTTTCTGAAATCCATCCTGATTATTATCAGATTCCGGTTGCTGATCGTCTGGCGCTGCTGGAAGCGGAAGCAAAAGCCGCGCGTGCAGAAGAAGACGAAGACGAGCCAAAGGCGAAAGCCAATGATCGCTCGCGCCGTCATCGCCGTCGCGGACGTCGCGATGATCAGAATGGTGATTCGTATTCCAGCAACGCCAATAACGGTCTGCCTGCGGCAGAGCCCGTCGGGCCGGCCTTTGCAAATTATGTTCCCGGAACACCTGCCATCGCCCTGATGAAGCAGAACGGCAATGTCATTTCCGAAGCCATTGATGCCGACGATGATGACGACAACGATGTCGAAAATGAAGAAGACATGGTTGAATCGGTTGGGTCCGAAGATGCAATGGAAGAACTTCCATCGCATGGTCGCACCAATCGCCGTCAATATAACATTCAGGAAGTGATCAAGCGTCGCCAGATCATTCTGGTTCAGGTGGTCAAAGAAGAGCGCGGCAATAAAGGCGCAGCTCTCACGACTTATCTTTCACTGGCCGGTCGTTATTCGGTTCTGATGCCGAACACCGCGCGTGGCGGCGGTATTTCGCGCAAGATCACCAATCCGCAGGACCGCAAGCGCCTTAAGGAAATCGTCAAAGACCTCGAAGTGCCGCAGGGCATGGGTGTGATTTTGCGTACCGCAGGTGCAAACCGCACCAAGGCGGAAGTGAAGCGCGACTATGAATATCTGATGCGCATGTGGGAAAATGTCCGCACGCTCACCCTCCAATCGACGGCACCTTCCCTCGTCTATGAAGAAGGCAGTCTGATCAAGCGCTCGATCCGTGACCTTTATAACAAAGACATCACAGAGATCCTCGTTGCAGGTGAAACTGGCTATCGTGAAGCGAAAGACTTCATGCGGATGCTTATGCCAAGCCACGCAAAAGTTGTTCAACCTTATCGCGAACAGGTTCCCGTTTTCACACGTTATGGTCTGGAAGCACAGCTTGATCGGATGCTTCTGCCACAAGTGACGCTGAAATCAGGCGGCTACCTCATCATCAATCAGACCGAAGCGCTTGTTGCGATCGACGTAAACTCGGGGCGCTCGACCCGCGAACATTCGATTGAAGACACTGCCCTCCAGACAAATCTGGAAGCAGCTGAAGAAGTTGCGCGCCAGCTGCGTCTGCGCGACCTTGCCGGTCTGATCGTTGTTGACTTCATCGACATGGAAGAAAAGCGCAATAACCGTGCTGTCGAAAAGAAGATGAAGGACTGCCTGAAAGACGACCGCGCGCGCATTCAGGTCGGTCGCATTTCACATTTCGGCCTTCTGGAAATGTCGCGCCAGCGGATCCGCGCATCGGTTCTCGAAAGCACGATGCAGGTTTGCCAGCATTGTGGTGGCACGGGACATGTTCGCTCCGACTCGTCGATGGCGCTACATATTATTCGTGGCATTGAGGACTATCTTCTGCGTCACTCGGGCTATGACATCACTGTCCGCACCCCGGTTGCATCAGCACTTTATGTGCTGAACCATAAGCGCGAATTGTTGGCTGAACTTGAAGGCCGCTTCGGTGCCGAAATCAGCATTGATGCAGACGACAGCGTTGGTCATCAGCATTTTGTCATCGACAAAGGTGCGCCGTCGACGCGTCCAGTGACAATCCAGCCTGCGCAGCCAATTGTCTACGAAGATGATCTCAACGACCCCGACATCCCGCTTGATGAGGATGACGGCGAAGAAGAAATCAAGACCGAAGCGCAGCCGCGCGAAGAAAACAGCGAAGAAGGTGATCGCAAACGTCGCCGTCGCCGCCGCCGTCGCGGTGGTCGTGATCGCGAAAATGGTGAGCAGAACGGACAGGCTGAAACGGACTCTGACGCATCTGACGAAGATGATGAAGAGAACACGGGCACTCAGCAAAGCGCTTCACAGAGCGAAGAAGATCGTCGCAAGAAGCGTCGTCGTGGCCGCCGTGGTGGACGCAAGAACCGTCGTGAAGACGATATTCAGGTCAAAAAAATACCTGATCCGGAATTTGTCGGCTACACACCGGTTATCCCGGCTAAGGTTGAAGAAGAACCGGCGAACATCGTTGCCAGCGAAGCTGTTGCTGCAGAAGCCGTTACGGTTGATGTGGTAGAAGCGCCCGAAGCGGCCAGCGTTGAAGATACGGAAAAACCCGCAAAGCCAGCCCGCAAGCCGCGTAGTCGCAAGACTGCGAAGTCTGAAGAAGTTGCTTCTGACGATGGTGTTGCAGATGAAGCAACCAAGCCTGTCCGCAAGACACGCTCGCGCAAGAAGGCTGTTGAGGAGGAAACTCCGGCAGAAGCGCCTGCGCCTGCGGAAGCCGTTGAAACGGAAAAACCAAAGCGTCGTCCACGCAAGGCGGCAGCAAAGCCGGAGGTTGAAGAGACTGCGGTCAAGGAAACTGTTGCCGAGGCAGAAGTGGCAACCATTGCAGAGCCGCAGAAGGTTTCAGAGCCCGTTGTTACATCAAGCGACGCTGAAGAACAGAAGCCGAAGCGCGGTGGCTGGTGGCAGAAAAAGGGCTTTTTCTAAGCCCTGACAAAATTCTGATGTAGAATATAAGAAAACCGGCGGAGACGCCGGTTTTTGTTTTACAATATCGATTTAGTAGCGGTCAGACTTTCTGCTGTGGAAGCCATTCTTCGAGGCGACGAACCGCTTCCTCTATTTCTCCAAGGCTGCCTGCATAAGAAAAACGCATCGTCCGGTGCCCATCGATCGGATCAAAATCACGTCCGGGTGTTGCGGCTATGTTGGTTTCAGCGATCATGCGACGCGCAAATTGCATACTGTCATTGGTAAAGCGCGACACATCACAATAGGCGTAGAATGCGCCATCCATCGGTGCCGCGAGATTGAGCCCCATGCGCGGCAAATGCTCAAGCAGGATTTTCCGGTTCTGACGATAGCGGTCTTTGACTCGTTCAAGCTCAGCGGTCGCGTTAAACGCTTCAATTGCTGCGCGCTGCGAAAGCTCCGGTGCGGAAATATAAAGGCTCTGCCCCAGACATTCGATAGCGCGTACATCGGCATCAGGCAGAACCATCCAGCCGATGCGCCAGCCGGTCATGCAATAATATTTGGAGAACGAATTGATGATCGTTACATCGTCTGACATCTGCAATGCCGTCACATCTTCCTTCTCATAGGAAAGGCGGTGATAGATTTCATCAGAAATAACGCGGATGCCAAGATCCTGCGCGGTCTCAATGATTGCTTTGAGTTCGGGCTTGTCAATCACCGCGCCCGTTGGGTTGGCAGGGCTGGCAAAAAGCACCCCTTTCAACGGCTTTTCTGCGTGGGCTGCGGCAAGCGCCTTTGCCGTCAACGCGCCGGATGCTCCGCCCTCATTGGCAATTTCCACCACTTCAAGACCAAGAGCCTTCAGGATATTGCGATAAGCTGGATAGCCCGGACGCGTGATCGCAACGCGATCACCGGGGTCGAAATAGACGAGAAATGCTAGATTAAAGGCTGCTGACGACCCTGTGGTAATCGCAATGCGTTCCGGAGAAACCGACACACCATAGTTGTGCGCATAATGCCCGGCAATCGCTTCGCGCAGTTCAATCAGGCCAAGCGCATCCGTATAACCGATGCGGCCATCTTTCAGTGCACGCTCCGCAGCCAGCCGGACGGCTTGCGGAGCCGGGTCTGCCGGTTGCCCGACTGCCATCGAAATCATCGGATGGCCCGCAGCACGACGACGATTGGCTTCCGCCAGAACATCCATGGCGTGAAACGGTTCGACTGCGCTACGGTTGGAAAGAATATTCAACTTGGCCTCCAGAAAAGCGGTGAATGCAATTCAACTCCCCCGCCCTATAATCGCCGGATTGGTAAAGCAACAGCGCTATAGTAAAAACAGCGATGAAGTTTGATTTAAGATACTTAGAGACATATGGAAGTGCTAAGATTCGCACCAAAACCCTATTAATTATAAGCCAGATTTGAGGAGAATGAGGGGCAATATGGAAAGTATGACTGCAACTTTCTCAGCCAAAGCGATTTCCTTTCAAACTATGATGCGCCGCTCAGTGGCCGCATTTGCAGCCCTCGCTGTGGCTGTGACAGGCATATCGCCTGCAGAGGCGCAGTCGCGCGGCGGCGGAGTTCCGATTGTTCGCGATGCTGAAATTGAAGCGCTGGTTGCAGATTACGCAGCCCCCATTCTCAAAGCAGCAAAACTTGGCGGACGCGGTGTCCGCGTCATCCTGGTCAATTCGCAGAGTTTCAACGCCTTCGTTGATGGTCGCCGTATTTTTATCAATACCGGTGCAATCATGCAGGCGGAAACGCCCAATGAAATCATCGGCGTGATTGCGCATGAAGCGGGCCACATTGCAGGTGGTCATCAGGACCGGCTGCGTGAACAATTAAGCCGCGCACGCACCATGGCCGTTATCGGTATGCTTTTGGGTGTTGGGGCCGGTGTTGCAGGTGCAGCAACCGGTAGCAGTGCTGCTGCTGGTGCTGGTGGCGGCATTGCTATGGGCAGTTCTGAAATGGCAATGCGTAGCCTGCTCAGCTATCAGCGCACCGAAGAAATCACCGCAGATCGGCTGGCTGTGAATTATCTCAATGCAACAGGCCAATCCACGAAGGGTATGCTGGATACGTTCCAGCGTTTTGCATCTGCGCTTTCGCTTTCCGGCACGCAGATCGACCAGTATCGCATCAGCCACCCGCTGCCGCGCGAACGCATTGCCAATCTTGAGGAGCTTGCGAAGAAGAGCCCGAATTTCAACAAGGTCGATTCACCCGCTCTCCAGCTCCGACATGACATGGCGCGCGCCAAGATCGCAGCCTATTCCAATAATATGGGCGCATTGCAGCGCATGTTCCGCGCCAATCCCGGCGGCTTACCCGCCCGATATGGCAACGCGATTACAACTTATCTGAACGGTTCCGCACGCTCCGCAATACCAAAATTCGAAGCGCTGATTAAAGAACAACCGAAGAACCCGTATTTTCAGGAAATGATGGGAGAAGTTCTGATCAAGGCGAACAATCCAGAAGCTGCTGCCAAGGCTTTCCAGCGCGCAGTCTCGCTCGATACACGCAAATCGCCATTGCTTCGCATGAGCTATGGTCGTGCCTTGATGCTCACGGGTAACAAAACCAATATGCCTGCGGCCATCAGAGAATTGAAAGCCGGCATCGCTGCGGACCCGGAATTCCCCGGCGGATATGGGTTTCTGGCGCAAGCCTACGGCCAGTCAGGGGACATGGCACGCGCAGACCTTGCGACCGCGGACATGAACTATTATTCCGGGAACCTACAACAGGCGCAGATATTTGCGATCCGTGCGCAAAAACAGCTTAAACGGGGAACGCCCGACTGGTTGCGTGCGCAGGATATTATCAACGCAAAGGCTAAAAAATAATCAGCACAGACGCTATATCAGCTAGGCTTGGCATCGATGTCCTGCACAGCTTTTCAGCACGTAAGAAAGTGAAAGTTATGAAGAACGTGATTTTGGGCTCGATCGCTGGTGGCGTTGTTGGTGCCGCCGCCCTTGCTCTGGGTTTTTATGCAGGCAGTACAGCCAATCAGGCCGCGCCGGTAGCCCCTGTCGTCGCGACGGCTAACCCCGCAATGACCCAACAGGGCATTGAGAACATTATTCGCAACTATCTGTTGCAGAACCCTGAAATCATGGTCGAAGTGCAGACCGCGCTTGAAACCAAGCAGGCAGAGGCAGCGCAGGAACAGGTCAAGCAAATCCTGGCTTCCAGCAAAGACCAGCTCTTCAATCCAGCGCATGATGCTGTGTTTGGCAATCCAAACGGTGATGTCACTGTTTATGAGTTTTTCGATTATAACTGCGGCTACTGCAAACGTGCCCTGCCCGACATGGAAGCCATTCTCAAAAATGATCCGAATGTGCGCTTCGTGATGAAGGAATTCCCAATTCTCGGCCCGGATTCCATGCGTGCACATGTCGTGGCACAAGCTTTCAGAGCTTTGATGCCCGAAAAATACGTCGAATATCATGAGCTTCTTCTCGGTGCACAGGAACGCGCAACGGAAGCGTCTGCGATAGCTGACGCGGTCAAGCTCGGAGCGGATGAAACACAGCTTCGTGAAAAGATGAAAGATCCAGCCATCACCAAGGCTTTCCAGGCAACCTATCAGCTTGCCCAAAAGCTCAATATCACCGGAACGCCGTCTTACATCATCGGAAACGAACTTGTTCCGGGTGCAATTGGTGCCGAAGGTTTGATCGAAAGAATCGCAGCCGCACGCTCGGCAAACAAAAGCTAGCCTGATTGAGATCGCGTCTTCTTGATTTTCGAGGACGCGCAATCACTTAATCAGAGCGTATAAATGACTATTTTTGCCACATATTGCGTTCATTCCACAAAGAATAGCGGGAAAAACGCGGTGGTGAAACATTAGCATTGATTTAGAGGGTTTCAGCTTGCGTCTAAGCCCTCTATATGAAATGCGAAGTGTAGTCGAAATTTCGTAATAGGCCCGTAATCCACAACGGATGAACATGGTAAAAACGGTTTTTGTTCTGAATGGTCCCAATCTCAACCTTCTGGGGAAGCGCGAGCCGGGCATCTACGGTGTGGCAACGCTCGATGATATCGAAGCGAGCTGCAAACGCGAATCTGAACAATGGGGCCTTGCTATCGATTTTCGCCAGACCAATTATGAAGGTGAGCTGGTGAGCTGGA
The DNA here is from genome assembly GCF_039674445.1 of Brucella sp. TWI432. Classification (NCBI taxonomy): domain Bacteria; kingdom Pseudomonadati; phylum Pseudomonadota; class Alphaproteobacteria; order Hyphomicrobiales; family Brucellaceae; genus Brucella; species Brucella sp. TWI432. The sequence goes on from NZ_JBDJNL010000009.1 coordinate 59,610, forward strand.
TCCAGGAAGCAGGCGAGAAAAACGCCTATGTCCTGATCAATCCGGCTGCATACAGTCATACTTCGGTTGCTATTCACGATGCCATCCGCTCGGCCAAGGTTACGGCTGTGGAAGTGCATCTTTCTAATATTCATGCGCGTGAAGCTTTCCGGCATCACTCCTATGTCTCCGCAGTCGCCAAAGGCGTTATCTGCGGCTTTGGCGCGGAAGGATACCTGCTCGGCCTGCGCGCACTCGCGGCAATTGCCAAAGAAGAAGAAAACAACGGGCAAGCGTAAAGGGGCCTGATATGTCCAGCAAATCATCCGTCATCGACAAAGAAACAATCCGCGATCTCGCGGACATTCTCAATGAAACCGACCTGACCGACATTGAAGTCGAGCATGGCGATCTGCGTATTCGCGTTTCGCGCAAGGTAACGGTTCAGGCGGCTGCCACCGTGATGCAGGCAGCACCCGCCGCGGCCCCAGCGCCTGTCGCTGCTGTTGTTGCCGCAGAGCCAACCAAGGCAGAACTCAGCAAGAACGCTGTTCCTTCACCAATGGTCGGCACCGCCTATCTGGCGCCTGCTCCCGGCGCACGCAACTTCATCGAAGTTGGCACACAGGTTAAGGAAGGCCAGACCCTTCTGATCATCGAAGCCATGAAGACCATGAACCAGATCGCCGCTCCGCGCGCCGGTACAGTCAAGGCTATTCTGATCGAAGATGCACAGCCCGTCGAATTCGGCGAGCCGCTGGTCGTCATCGAATAAGACGACGATTTGGTCAGAAGAATTTCGGCTTATTCAATGAACGGGCAGCAAAGCGCAATGTTTCAAAAGATACTCATAGCCAATCGTGGCGAAATCGCTCTTCGCGTGCTCAGGGCTTGTAAAGAACTGGGCATCAAGACGGTCGCAGTTCATTCCACGGCAGACGCTGATGCGATGCATGTTCGCCTTGCGGACGAAAGTGTGTGCATTGGACCGCCTCCATCACGCGACAGCTATCTGAATATTCATCAAATCGTTGCCGCTTGCGAAATCACAGGCGCGGATGCAATCCATCCGGGCTACGGCTTCCTGTCGGAAAATGCTAAGTTTGCTGAAATTCTTGAAGCACACGGCATTACCTTCATCGGACCAACCTCTTCGCATATCCGTATCATGGGCGACAAGATTGAAGCCAAGCGCACGGCTAAGCGCCTTGGCATTCCAGTCGTTCCGGGTTCAGATGGCGGCGTAACCGACGAAAACGAAGCCAAGCGCATCGCAAAAGAAATCGGCTATCCGGTCATCATCAAGGCATCCGCCGGCGGTGGTGGTCGCGGCATGAAGGTTGCACGCACCGAGGAAGACCTCTCAGTCGCTCTCTCAACCGCTCGCACCGAAGCGGGTGCGGCATTTGGTGACGATGCAGTCTATATCGAGAAATACCTCGAAAAGCCGCGTCACATCGAAGTTCAGGTGATGGGCGATGGTGCAGGCAATGCAATCCATCTGGGCGAACGCGACTGCTCGTTGCAGCGCCGCCACCAGAAGGTTTGGGAAGAAGCCAATTCCCCAGCGTTGAACGCTGAAGCACGTGACAAGATTGGCATGGTCTGCGCCAATGCTGTTGCCGACATGGGCTATCGCGGTGCTGGCACGATTGAGTTCCTATATGAAAACGGCGAGTTCTATTTCATCGAAATGAACACCCGTTTGCAGGTGGAGCATCCGGTTACCGAAGCCATCACCGGCATTGATCTCGTACACGAGCAGATCCGTGTGGCAGCAGGTCTCGGTCTTTCGGTCAAGCAGGATGAAGTCCGCTTCTCCGGTCATGCCATTGAATGCCGTATCAATGCGGAAGATCCGCGTAACTTTACGCCTTCACCGGGTCTGATCACGCATTACCATACGCCGGGTGGCCTTGGCATTCGTGTGGATTCGGGCGTCTATTCCGGCTACCGCATCCCGCCTTACTATGACAGCCTCATCGGCAAGCTCATCGTTCATGGCCGCAACCGCGTTGAATGCATGATGCGTCTGCGTCGCGCACTTGATGAGTTCGTGGTCGATGGTGTCAAGACGACCCTGCCCCTGTTCCAGGACCTGATTTCCAATCAGGACATCGCCAATGGCGACTACGACATTCATTGGCTGGAAAAATATCTGGCCAAGCAGTCTGAAACACCAGGTGCATAAGTAAAGTGACCGCAGGAGCCTCCCCGGACGACTATTCAATCGACCCGGAGTTGCTCCTGCGGGCCTACGCCACCGGAGTTTTTCCGATGGCAGAAGATGCGGATGACCCGGAGATTTTCTGGGTTCGTCCTGAAAAGCGCGGCATCATCCCGCTTGATGGCTTTCACGTTCCGAAAAGCCTGCAAAAAACCATCCGGCAAGCAGTTTTTGAAATCCGTCTCGACAGCGATTTCGAGGGAGTTATCGACGGCTGCGCAAGCGGCACCGGCGAACGAGCACGCACATGGATTAACGGGCCAATTCGCGAAGCTTATGGTCAGCTTTTTGATGCCGGTCATTGCCACACCGTTGAAGCGTGGCATGAGGGTAAGCTCGTGGGTGGACTTTATGGCGTTACGCTGGGACGCGCTTTCTTTGGCGAAAGCATGTTTACGCGCAAGCGTGACGCATCAAAGGTCTGCCTCGCTTTTCTGGTGGAACATCTGAAGCGGCAGGGCTTTGTGCTGCTCGATACCCAGTTCACGACCGCGCATCTTGAGCGCTTCGGTGCGATCGAAGTCCGGCGCAAGAAATATGAAAAGCTGCTCGAAGACGCGCTTCAGGGCACAGCTTTATTCTGAATCTCAAGATTATTTGCGCTGATCAGGCGGCGGGACGTCAGAAGACTGCTTGCAGTTCTTCAGCCATACGTCATAAATCGGGTGTTCAACGGCGTTCAAGCCCGGACTATCCGCAAACATCCAGCCTGTAAAAATCCGGCGGATTTTTCGGTCAAGTGTGATTTCATCAACTTCGACAAAGGCATCTGTGCGCGGTGCCTCATTCTCAGTGCGAGAATAGCAAACCTTGGGCGTTACCTGCAGCGCACCAAATTGCACTGTCTCATTGATATAAACATCAAAGGTTGTGATGCGCCCAGTGATCTTGTCCAACCCCGAAAATTCGGCAACAGGATTGGAAATGCGCTCTGCATAGGCTGTATTAAAGCTCAATGTACCAGCGAGAGCTGTGAGCAAAGCGAGTTTCACAGCACTCATTATCCAGTTCTTTCCGTTAACAGCCGTGCCGGGAGAATGCTTCGTCAAAACGGATATCCGTACAATCTGGTTAAATATAGAGCCGCAATCGTTTCTAATCGTCAATTGTGACGATTCGTAGCCCAGCTGCAAGCAACAATGCTTCGCAAGCATCTATCCTCAGGGCTTTTGCAGTGTGACGCTAAAGAAAAAGACCGGCGGTAAACCACACGCCGATCTTTTCATAAAACTTAGCTGCCCGGTGTCCAGGCATCGTATTCGCCGGTCACGCGCGGGCGTTCCGCAGGCTGCGTTCCCGGAATCGCGATAGCACCTTTTGGACGATAAGCCAGCGGTGAACCTGTCAGGTTCTGCAAATGTGGCTTCTGCCAGTCGCGCGGCTTGTAATCTTCCTTGCTTGGCGGTGTATCAACACGGTGATGCATCCAGCCATGCCAGCCCGGAGGAATAGCACTTGCTTCCGCATAGCCATTGAAAATGACCCAGCGGCGTGTACGACCTTCAGAGTCTTTACCACCCTGATAGTAAATATTGCCGAACTCGTCTTCACCAACCCGTTCGCCTTTGCGCCAGGTATGAAAGCGGGTGCCAAGTGTCTGGCCATTCCACCATGTGAAGACTTGCGTAAGAAATTTCTTCATGACCTATCCAGATCCGTTATTGCCACAGGCAGTAAAACTACCGGGTTTTCAACGCTTATGGCCCTATCAAACGCGCAACGCAAGGGGCAAGTTGCCGCTGTCACAAGAGTATGAAGCGGCAGCAACGCGTTCCTACATGCTCCAGCCTTCAAGAGACTTTTCCATAATCAGCACCGGTTCCTTGCAATTGGGATCACCCCAATCTTCACTGCGCCCAACCCGCACATAGCCTTTGCGCTCATAGAAACGAACCGACTTTTCATTGCGCTCAATCACTTCAAGGCGCATCGTGTTCACACCCGGGAAAGCCATTTCGACTTCTGCCAGAAGCATGGTGCCGATGCCCTGCACCTGCGCTTCGGGGCGCACATAAAGCTGGTGCAGCGAGGCTTTGCCTTCTCCGGTCTGGCTTGCAAAAGCCATTCCATCGATACCGCCCTCGCCGTTATCTGCAACGATAAATTCCGAATATGGCTTCTTGAGATTGGCTTTGAGTGCTGCAACCGAGTGCCATTTTCCGGTAACGGCGTCGACCGCCTCCCGGCCAAGAACGTCATCGAAGGTCGCATGCCAAGTCGAAACCAGCAACTCGTGCACAGCCTTCAGATCGGCCTCACTGGCGCTGCGCACCCACATTATTCTTCAATCCCAAGCTTGGACTTAACCAGATCATTGACGGCCTGTGGGTTGGCCTTGCCGCCTGTCGCCTTCATCACCTGACCAACGAACCAACCCGCCATGCTTGGCTTGGCCTTGGCCTGCTCAACCTTGTCCGGGTTGGCGCTAATAATATCGTCAACGGCTTTCTCAATCGCACCGGTATCCGTGACCTGTTTCATACCGCGTTCTTCAACGAGGCTCTTCGGGTCGCCACCTTCATTCCAGACGATCTCAAAGAGTTCCTTGGCGATCTTGCCGGAAATTGTTCCGTCCTTGATCAGATCGATAATGCTGCCCAACTGCGCTGGCGAAACAGGCGATTCTTCAATGTCCTTGCCAGCCTTGTTCAATGCGCCAAGAAGATCATTGATGACCCAGTTTGCAGCCAGCTTGCCGTCACGACCCTCACTCACCGCTTCGTAATAGTCAGCAATTGCCTTTTCCGAGACGAGAATCGAAGCGTCATAAACCGAAATGCCGAGCGTTTCGACCAAGCGGTCTTTTTTGACATCGGGTAACTCAGGCAAATCAGCGGCAAGCGCATCAACGAAAGCCTGATCGAATTCGAGCGGTAGAAGGTCGGGGTCCGGGAAATAGCGATAGTCATGCGCTTCTTCTTTTGAGCGCATCGAACGGGTTTCGCCCTTTACAGGATCAAACAGGCGGGTTTCCTGATCGATTGAACCACCGTCTTCCAGAATAGCAATCTGTCGACGTGCTTCAACTTCAATCGCCTGACCAACAAAGCGGATCGAATTGACGTTCTTGATTTCGCAACGCGTGCCGAATTCACCGCCCGGACGACGAACGGAGACGTTCACATCGGCGCGCATCGAGCCTTCGTCCATATTGCCGTCACAGGTGCCGAGATAACGGACAATCGTGCGCAGCTTGGTCAGATAAGCACGTGCTTCGTCAGACGAACGCAGGTCTGGCTTGGAAACGATTTCCATCAGCGCCACACCGGAACGGTTCAGATCGACATAGGACATGGTTGGATGCTGATCGTGCAGCGACTTGCCCGCATCCTGTTCGAGATGCAGACGCTCAATGCCGATCTCAACATCTTCGAACTGGCCCTTGTTGTCAGGACCAACGGAGATCATGATCTTGCCTTCGCCAACAATCGGCTGCTTGAACTGCGAAATCTGATAGCCTTGCGGCAGATCGGGATAGAAATAGTTTTTGCGATCAAAAACCGACTTGAGATTGATCTGCGCATTCAGACCAATGCCTGTACGGACAGCCTGTTTGACGCATTCAAGATTAATCACCGGCAACATGCCTGGCATGGCAGCATCAACCAGAGATACGTTGGCATTCGGATCAGCACCAAAGGATGTGGAGGCACCGGAGAACAGCTTCGACTCGGACGTAACCTGCGCATGGACTTCCATGCCGATGACCACTTCCCAGTCGCCAGTTGCGCCAGAAATGAAACGTTTTGGTTCAGGTATACGCGTATCGATAAGGGACATGCTGGCTCGCAAATATTCGGATTGAGCTAAAAACGGATTGCATACTGGCTAGAACAAAGCCCTCAACGATGCAAGCTTTTCGGCCAATCAATTGCAGGAGATGAAACGAAAAAGGCCGCGCATTGCGCGGCCTTCTCATAAAGTGGGCGTGAAAAGAATTAAGCCTCGTCGGACTTTTCTTCTGCCTTCTTCTTAGGAGCGGCCTTCTTCTTAGGCGCAGCCTTCTTGGCTGGCTTTGCTTCCGAAGCTGCATCTTCGTCTTCTGCGGTCAGCTCTTCCTTCGAGACCTTCTTGTCGGTCACGTTGATGTTTGCGAGCAGATGGTCAACGACCTTTTCTTCGAAGATTGGCGCGCGGAGGTTCGCAACGGCATCCGGCGTCTTGCGCAGGAATTCGTAGATTTCCTTTTCCTGACCTGGGTAGCGGCGTACCTGATCAAAGACAGCGCGCTGCAGTTCTTCTTCAGAAACTTCTACGCCAGCCTTTTCGCCGATTTCGGAGAGAACCAGACCGAGACGAACGCGACGCTCAGCAAGCTTGCGATACTCTTCGCGAGCAGCTTCTTCCGTGGTTTCTTCGTCTTCGAAGGTGCGGCCAGCCTGCTGCAGGTCGAAGTTGATCTGCTGCCAGATGTTGTTGAATTCGGCTTCAACAAGCTTTTCAGGGGTTTCAAACTGGTAATCGCCATCAAGCGCGTCAAGAATCTGACGCTTTACCTTCTGACGGGTGATCTGGCCGTACTGGCTTTCGATCTGTTCGCGAACAACCTGACGCAGACGCTCAAGCGACTCAATACCGAGCTTCTTAGCGGTTTCATCGTCGAGAACGAGTTCGCCAGCCTTTTCAACGCCCTTTACGGTGATGTCGAAGGTTGCTTCCTTACCTGCGAGGTGCGCTGCACCGTATTCAGCAGGGAAAGTTACGTTGATAACCTTCTCGTCGCCGGCCTTGAGGCCAATAAGCTGCTCTTCAAAACCAGGAATGAACTGTCCCGAACCAAGAACGAGCTGCGCATCGGTGTCTGCGCCGCCTTCAAATGGTTCACCGTCGAGCTTGCCGAGATAGTCGATCGTTACGCGATCTTCGTTTTCGGCCTTACCCTTCTTTGCTTCAAAGGTACGGGTCGAAGCAGCAACGCGCTTGACCTGTTCGTCAACTTCTTCTTCCGAAATATCTACGACTTCACGGGTGACAGCGATCTTCGTGAAGTCCTTGACTTCGATCGTTGGCAGAACTTCGTAGGTCAGCGAGAAAACGAAATCGGCCTTGCCGTCGAGAACCTTTTCAGCTTCTTTTTCGTCTTCCGACATCGAAACGACGGGCTGCGTTGCCGACTTTTCGTTGCGGTCCGCAAGAATCGAACGCGACGAATCGTTGAGGATTTCGTTCACGATCTCAGCCATGAAGGACTTGCCGTAGGTCTTGCGCAGGTGTGCCGTTGGCACCTTGCCTGGACGGAAACCGTTAATCTTGGCGCGACCACGCGCAGTTTCGAGCCGCTCAGAGAGCTTGGCTTCGAGATCTCCGGCCGGAACCACGACTTTAATCTCGCGCTTCAGCCCTTCATTGAGCGTTTCGGTAACCTGCATGTTCAAACCTTCACTTCTTGTCATTGTCCCGCCGTTGCCGGCCTATGTGCCTTGTCGCGGGAGAGAAATTCTGTTGCCTTGCAGCAGTTGGTGCGGATAGAGGGACTCGAACCCCCACGGTCTCCCGCCAGAACCTAAATCTGGTGCGTCTACCAATTTCGCCATATCCGCTTCTAAGCCGAAGTGCATTCAACCGAACGCACTGAATTCGTCTCAGATATTGAACTGCCCTCGAAAGCGCGCGTCTCTATATCATTCAATTTTCCCGGTTCAAAGGAAAAAAGCCTTTTTACCGGCATTGATTTGCCAGCTCTTTCAAGCCGAAGCGCTTTCGTGCTTTCTGCCCCTATATAGCGATCCTGTCGCAAGAGCCAAGCCCCTTTTCGAAAGCAGCGATATTAATAAAGCGGCTCTTCGTAAAGCGGCACACCATTATCACGCAAAGCCTTCATGACCGCTGTGCCGTTATCGTCGATGGCAACCACCGCTGTAATGCTTAAATCTCGCTGGCTGTCTTCGATCTCACGCCCCTCACCTTCGGGCACATAATAGCGTTCTATGCCGTAACGCAGGTTGATGGTGGCATCGGAATAATCAGGGATCACATAATTTGATTCCCCATGAATCTGCACTTCATCAGAAGCGAGGTCCGTGAAAGGCACGAAAGCCGCGCGTGAAAAATGCCATATGCCGTTAGCATCCGGTTTCAGCGCCACATAGACATCGCGAGCATCGCGGGGAGGTTTTCCTTGAATACGCGTCAGCGCAATCGTCGAAATATCATAGCCGAGGATGACATAATCGCCACGCATCAAATCGCGAGGATCGACTGGCTGGGTTTGCAACACCACTTCATGGCCAGACCGCAGCACAGAGGCGCGCTTTTCAATACTCGAATATAAAATGCCTGTTTGAAGCAATGCGGCCGCAACCGCACCTGCATAAAGCCATTTGCTTTTCATAACACTCATTGCTGCACCTCCGGCCCGCGCTTTCGTCCGAACCTGTTTTCCATACGGCGCACAAAAGCAGCGAGAAGAAGCACCAGAATACCGGCTGTAAGGAAAAATCCTGACGTGCCGATCATCGAACCAACCGTCGCAAAGGCCAGATACAGCACTTCAAACGAGAAGGCCGCATAAGCAATAGAACGCAAACTGCCATTGTCGCGCCCGCATATTGCAAGCGCTCCAATAGAAAGTGCGAGAACGAAGATGCCGTAAATAACATCATGCGCTATGCCCTCGGGCGTGGAATAAGAGAACATTCTGTCAACCTGCAAGATGCCAAGCGCCAGCAATGCGAGCAGCAGACCGTAAGACGCAAGAGGATGCGCAAAGCGCGTCAGCTTCTGAAGTGCATCATGTGCGAAAGCATCGGCCAGCATGAATGCCATGCCGAACAGAAGCATCAAGCCGAGAATCATACGGTTTTCATTCTCGACATAAAGAAGTAACGCCCAGCCAAGTACAAACAGGCACCACAAATGCGCCGCATGCCGGGATCGGGTATAGCGCGCCACAGCAGCGCCAATCAGCACGAGCACCGGTCCGATCAGGCGGTAACTGAGATCACCATAATTATTGTCATATACATAGGTGGAGAGATAGAAGCAGGCCACGCCCGCACCAAACGCTGTCAGAACGGACGAGCGCAACAGCAAGGCAGCGGCTAAGACGCCACCGGTCCAGACAAGTGCTGCCAAATGCACATCGCCCGACAGATGATACATCTGACCGACAAGCGCGATACCTGCACCAAATGATGCAGCGCCAACGATATAAAGGGCCTGCGGAAGCACTTTGTCGCCACGCAATTGCCGCCATGCTCCACCGAGATAACAGGCCCAGATAAGCGCGAAGACAAGACCGATCCGCATGATGCGCGGCATGTCCTGCCAGTTGGCGGCAATCAGCATGATGACAGCGGCACCGAGCAGCAGCCCCCCCAGTGTGGCCAGCACCGAGCCAAGACTGAAGCGTGGCCCCCGTTTTTTAAGATCAACATTGAGACGCGAGGCGGTTTCGGCGTCGATAAGGCCGTCATCCTGCCAACGCTCGATCAGGCGCTCTACGGAAACTGAAAACGACAAAACAACTCCTGAACGATCTATCTGTTGATGCTAAATTTAATTCAAGTGATTGGGAACATATAGGAAACTCGCCAGCTGGCAAAGAGGCAACGCAAATCAGTTTGAGGCAAATTTGTGCCCGACCAGTCTAATCGATTTAGCGTGTGTTGCAGAACCCGCAAGGCAGCTATGCAAACTCGGGCCTGCAACTAACGAAAACAATGCGTTATATCATGAGCACAGAAAAGATGAATTGAACCACAGTTCCTCAACGATGAAGGAATAATACCATGAACCTCGTACGCTCTTACAACAACTGGCGCCGTTACCGCGATACTGTCAATGAGCTCAACCAGCTTTCGACTCGCGAACTCAACGACCTTGGCATTTCCCGCGCAGACATTCCTTATGTAGCGCGTCAGTCAAAGGCTCGCTAAACAGAATTCATTTTGCTGGGCCTGAATCCTCCTCCCATCAGGCCTGGTTTGTCGCAAAGCGCTCCTCCTCCCATGCTTTGCGATACTAAGACCGGTCTCTCCTCCTCCCAATTCCGGTCTGACAATAATGGCATCCGTCGCACCTCCTCCCGCGCCGGATGCCATTTGTTTTTGTGGTACTCTTTCGGAACTGCTGGGCTCTTCTCCCATTGAAGGCGACAGGCAAAGAAGGTAAGGGATTTGCCATGTCAAAAGATACCAATCTCTCCCCCGTACATGTCGTTGGTGGCGGTCTCGCAGGCTCCGAAGCCGCGTGGCAAATTGCGCAGGCCGGCGTGCCCGTGGTTCTGCATGAAATGCGGCCGGTTCGCGGCACAGATGCGCATAAGACGGAGCAGCTTGCAGAACTTGTCTGTTCGAACTCCTTCCGCTCTGATGATGCTGAAACCAATGCGGTCGGCGTGCTTCACGCCGAAATGCGTCTTGCCGGTTCGCTGATCATGGCGTGCGCCGACGCGCATCAGGTTCCGGCTGGTGGCGCACTCGCAGTTGATCGCGAGGGCTTTTCGCAGGCAGTGACAGCGAAACTCGAAGCGCACCCGCTGATTAGCATAGAGCGCGAAGAAATCACCGGCCTGCCCCCGGAAGAATGGGGCACAACGATTGTAGCAACCGGTCCGTTAACGGCACCAGCACTTGCGAAAGCCATTCAGGAACAAACAGGTGCTGATGCGCTCGCCTTCTTCGATGCCATTGCGCCGATCATTCACTTTGATTCGATCAATATGGATGTGTGCTGGTTCCAGTCGCGCTATGACAAGGTCGGTCCCGGCGGCACCGGCAAGGATTATATCAACTGCCCCATGGATAAGGAGCAGTATGAGGCTTTCGTTGCAGCCCTCATTGAAGGCGATACGACTGATTTCAAGGAATGGGAAGGCACGCCCTATTTCGATGGCTGCCTGCCAATCGAAGTTATGGCCGAGCGTGGTGCTGAAACACTGCGTCACGGCCCGATGAAGCCAATGGGCCTGACCAACGCGCATAATCCGACGGTCAAGGCCTATGCGGTTGTGCAGTTGCGCCAGGATAATGCGCTGGGCACGCTCTATAATATGGTCGGCTTTCAGACGAAGCTTAAGTACGGCACCCAGACCGGCATCTTCAAAATGATTCCCGGTCTTGAGAATGCCGAGTTTGCGCGTCTGGGTGGTCTGCATCGCAACACGTACCTTAACTCGCCAGTGCTGCTTGATAATGTGCTGCGGTTGAAGTCTCGCGAAAATCTGCGTTTCGCTGGCCAGATTACCGGCTGTGAAGGTTATGTCGAATCATCGGCTATTGGTCTCCTGGCCGGACGTTTTACCGCTGCTGAAAAGCTCGGCAAGACGCCTGTTGCGCCACCGCAGACCACCGCTTTTGGTGCCCTGCTCGGCCACATTACGGGAGGCCACATCGTTGCTGACGACGATGAACCCGGCAAACGCTCATTCCAGCCAATGAATGTGAATTTCGGCCTGTTTCCACCAATCGACGTACCAAAGCCGGATGGCACGCGGCTGCGCGGCAAGGAAAAGACGATTGCGAAAAAGCGCGCCTTGTCTCAACGCGCACTCAGCGATTTCAAGCAATGGCTCGATAGCGACGCATAATTTCGAAAGAGATTATAAATCAAAGTGATAAGGCGGTTTTCTTACGCAGAAAACCGCCTCTTTTTAAAAATTAGCGCGAAACATCAGCCATTGTTTGCGTATGGCTGAGAGATCGGCGACCTGATCGGCAGCTTTACCACCAAGCCGTTCAACGGACTTGAGATAAGCAGGAACAAGTGCCATCGGCAGAAATGCCAGGCCGAGACTTTTAGGCAGGTTCTTTTTGGCCTTGTCAAAAATTGCCAGGTGCTCGCGTGCAAGCGCCGTCATAACAGTGATCACGCGCTCATGCGCAGATTTATCTTCATTACCGAGGAAGGCGTCACGCGTCACGCCAACCGCCTGCAACATATCCCCAGGCACATAAAGCTGCCCACGACGACGATGAACAGGCATTAGACGCAAGAGCCCTGACACCGCCTGTGCAACACCCGCATGGCCAATCGTTTCGGTATGCTGTTGAGCAGCATCACGATCAAGAATAAACCCAGCAAGCTGGATCAGTGCCGAAGCGGTTTCGCCGCAATAGCCTTCCAGATCATTCCGGCTTGGCATCGGGTCATCGTAGAGATCGAAAATGCGCGCTTCGCAATAATTATCGAAAGCCACGCGCGGCAGATCATATTTATTGATCGTGTCGATCAGGGCTGCTGCAACCGGATGCGCATCCGCGCTTCCGCGTTCTTCACCATTGATGAGATCACGCCACCATTGCAGACGCACTTCACCGGGTAGTGGCTCATGCACCAGATCTCGAATGCGGGCAATTTCTGCGTTAAAAGCATAAAGCGCTGCCAACCCGCCACGTTTGTCTTCTGGCGCATAAAGCACTGAAAGATAACGATCCCGGTCGGCTTCGCGCAGAAGCGTCAGGCAATGGTCTTCATTCTGGTTCATGGAAATCAGTCTACCGCAATGAGTGCGGCCGCAACGGCACGATCTTCCGCAAGCAGCACATTATAGGTGCGCACAGCAGCGCCCGTGCTCATTGGATCAGACGAAATACGATGCTCGCGCAGCAAAGCGCGCACATCCTCCGGAATACGGCGCAGATCCATTCCGGTGCCTACCAGAAGAATTTCGATGTCATTTGCCTGTTCGAGAATAGCGCCGAGATCATCACACGACAGGACCGGCGGCGTGTGTGGTTGCCAGCCATGAATGCCTGACGGCAAGCACAGGATCGAGCCAATATGAGACATCTCTGCAAAGCGGAAACCGCCATTGCCATATGCATCAATGGGTGCACGGCCCGGAAAGTGAGCCTCTCGAATTTCTATGCCTTTTACCATTTTAGTTATCCAGATTGAGCGACTTCGCAAGATCGTCGCCCATTGCATCATCACCATCGGCTGCACGCGGCTTGAGACCGAACTGCACGAGCAGAGGCGCTGCAATAAAGATCGAAGAATAAGTCGCTACGATAATCCCTACACTCAAAGCCAATGCGAACATGCGAATATCAGCACCACCGAACATATAGAGCGGAACATGCGCAATGAAAGTCACAAAGGCTGTTGGTAATGTTCGCGAGAGGGTTTGATTGATGGAAGCGTCAATAATCGCAGGCAGTGGCGCACTGCTGTAGCGCTTCAAATTTTCACGCACGCGGTCATAGATCACGATCGTGTCGTTGAGCGAATAACCAATAATCGTCAGAACCGCTGCTACGCTCCAGAGATTGAATTCCATACGGAAGACAATGAACACACCCGCAAGAATGATAACGTCATGGAGCGTCGAAAGAACGGCACCGAGCGCCAGCTGCCAGCGGAATCGGATCCAGACATAGACAAAGATACCAGCCAACGACAAAAACAGCGCCAAAAGACCTGCCTGGGAGAGTTGCTCGGAAACAGTAGGCCCGACAACTTCAACACGCTGGAACGAATAATCCGGCTCAAATTCGCCGCGCAGTTTGACTGCAACTGTCTGTTCCGCATCGTCGCCAACTTCCTGACTGCCGATGATCACAAGAGCCGAGCGTGGCGATTTGGCGGGAAGAACACGTGCACTGTCAATATTAAGCTCGCTCATGCGTTCTTCAATATCAGGCAGATTTGCATCCCCGCTGCGCGCCTGCAACTCCACCATCGAGCCACCACGGAAATCAATACCGTAGTTGATGCCGATATTGACGAACAGCGCGACAACGATTGCGCATGCAAGAACCGAGATGCCAAGCGTCACGAACTGAAGACGCATAAACGGAATATGCGTAACGGTTGGAACGAGCTTCAAGCGGCGCTTCGGAATTTCTTTCGGCTTTGCGGTCCGAACCCACTGGGCGATCAGCAAACGCGTAAAGGTCAGCGTCGTAAACAGCGTCGTGAGAATACCGATTGTGACGGTGAGTGCAAAGCCATGAACCGGTCCAGAGCCCATCAAGAACAGCACCAGAGCCGCAATCATGGTCGTAAGATTGGCGTCAACAATGGTTGAAAGCGCGCGATAAAAGCCCGATTCCATTGCCTGAACGACTGAATAGCCTTTGCGGCGATCTTCGCGCACACGCTCATAAATCAGAATATTGGCATCAACCGCCATGCCAATGATCAGCACGATACCGGCCACACTGGCCAGTGAAATCGATGCGCCGATCAAGGACATGATTGCCACAAGGATAATCACGTTGACGGCGAGCGCGACCATGGCGATCACGCCAAGCACGCCATAGGACAGGATCATGAACAGGCCGACAAGAAATGCTGCAAGAAGCGCTGCGGAAACAGCGGCGCTCGCATAATCATCGCCAAGCGCAGATGCAATTGTGCGTTCTTCGAGAACCGTTACAGCCTTAGGCAACGCACCGGAGCGCAAAACCACCGACATATTATTGGCAGATTGCAGATCGAATGCGCCTGATATCTGCAATTCATCCGTATCAAGCGGCTCGCTGACAACAGGTGCAGAAACAACCTGATTGTCGACAACGATTGCGAAGCTTTTGCCGATAGCATGAGCGGTCGCAGCTGCGAGATTGCGGCGCCCCTTCTCATCAAGCGTCAGCGTGATGACGGGTTCATTATCATCTTCGGAAAGCGTGGCTTTTGCATCGATGACATCTTCACCGGTAAAAACAGGATCATTTTTTACAAGATAACCAACCGGCGGATCATCATAGGAATAAATAATCTTGCTGTCGGCTGGGGGGGCTCCGCGGATCGCATCGTCGGGTGACATGCTGTCATCAACCGCACGAAACGAAAGATTACCCCGGATACTAAGAATATCTTTTAGAAGCTGAGCGTCATAAAGGCCCGGAACTTCTACGCGAATACGGTTGCGGCCCTCTTCCTCAACGACCGGGCTCCCGTAGCCCAATTCTTCAAGGCGCTGCCGCATAATGTTTTTGGTGCGATCAAGATCGCCGCTGCCAGGATTCTGCACCTGAAGAATGAGGCGAGAACCACCAGAAAGGTCGAGCCCAAGCGCCACCTGCTTTGTCGGCAAAAATCCGGGCAGATTGGCCAGTGTTTCACGCGAGAAAAAATTAGGCGACGCTATGATGAAGCTGGCAATGATTGCCAGCCAGATCAAAGCCGATTTCCAACGTGAAAAATAAAGCATCGGGCAACAAATCCGTTTCGGCTTGTATAGATCGTGCCAGAGCGCATTTCGCGAACTGCTCTCCAGCCATGTGAAAGCACCACGGCAGCTGCCGGGACATGCACGATAATGATAGAGCCCCGGTTATGGAAACCTTACCGGGACTCCATCAGTCTAATAAAATTATTTGTTTTTGTTGTCGGCG
The DNA here is from genome assembly GCF_039674445.1 of Brucella sp. TWI432. NCBI lineage: Bacteria > Pseudomonadati > Pseudomonadota > Alphaproteobacteria > Hyphomicrobiales > Brucellaceae > Brucella > Brucella sp. TWI432. The sequence continues at coordinate 75,099 of NZ_JBDJNL010000009.1, forward strand.
ACTGGTTCGCCCTTAACGCGCACTTCCGAAAGAGCGCTGCGCAGAACGCGGATCTTAACGCCTTCAGCGATTTCAACGTCGAGTTCGCCGTCGTCATGAACCTTCAGGACCTTACCGACGATACCACCACCGGTGACAACCGTATCACCGCGACGAACAGCAGCCAGCATTTCCTGACGCTTTTTCATCTGCGTACGCTGTGGGCGGATGATGAGGAAATACATGATCACGAAGATCAAAACGAATGGCAGAATGCTCATGAGCATATCTGGTCCAGCGGCGCCGCCGGAGGCTTGTGCAAAAGCCGGGGTTACGAACATTAGGAACTCCTCTGAAGTCTCGAAGACAAATTCTTAATGGCATTACAATGGTTAGTGCGCCAATTGCAACCGACGATGACTTTACTCAGTCAAGGTCTAACACTTTTCCTGCATGCTGTGGCATGTTAAGCCCTGAGCCTCATCATCTGAGGGTATGGAATGACGACGGAAAATATACTCAGCCAGAAACTCGATCGCCTGATCGCTGCTCTGGAACGCATAGCACCGCCACAGCCGGGCGTCCCGGACCTTGAAGTCGCCGACTGTTTCGTCTGGGCACCGGAGCGGCTGACCCTTGATCCGGTCAAGCGCGTCAACCGCGTTGATATCGCGCTCATTCGCGGCGTTGATCTTGTCCGCGATCAGCTTGTCGATAATACCCGCCGCTTTGCCAAAGGTTATCCTGCGAACAATGTTCTGCTTTGGGGCGCACGCGGGATGGGCAAGTCATCGCTCGTCAAAGCAGCGCAAGCCAGCGTCAATACGGAAATGGTTGACAAACCACCACTCAAGCTCGTTGAAATTCACCGCGAAGATATCGACAGTCTCCCTGCCCTGATGAACATCATCAAGGAAGCGCCCTATCGCTTCATTCTGTTTTGCGATGATCTGTCGTTCGATCACGACGACACGTCCTATAAGTCGTTGAAAGCAGCGCTTGAAGGCGGCGTTGAAGGCCGCCCGGACAATGTAATTTTCTATGCAACGTCCAATCGCCGCCATCTGATGCCGCGCGATATGATTGATAATGAGCGCTCGACTGCCGTTAATCCATCGGAAGCGATCGAAGAAAAGGTTTCGCTGTCGGACCGATTTGGTCTGTGGCTCGGTTTCCATAAGTGCAGTCAGGATGACTATCTGGCGATGGTCGACGGTTATGCCGCACATTACAAGCTGGATTACGATCCGCAGGCGATGCATGCAGAAGCACTGACCTGGTCAACCACACGCGGCAACCGATCTGGCCGTGTTGCGTGGCAATATATTCAGGATCTCGCTGGCCGCCTGGGTCAAGCAATTTAAACACCCAAAAAAGGCGGGTTTGAAACCCGCCTTTGTTGCTTTTTAATGAAATTCCTATCAGGATTCCAGATACTTGGATGGATTGACCGGCGAAGAATTCTTGCGCACTTCAAAGTGCAGCTTTGGCGATTTCGCGTTGCCGCTCATGCCGGATTTTGCAATGTCTTCACCGCGGCGAACCTTCTGTCCGCGCTGCACGAGGATCTGGCTGTTGTGGCCATAAACCGTCACCAGACCATTGTCGTGGCGAATCAGAACCGTCTGACCAAACTCCTTCAAGCCATCGCCCGCATAGATAACGACGCCATTTTCGGCGGCCTTAACGGCAGTGCCTTCCGGCACCATAATGTCGATGCCGTCATTGACAGACGTCCCTTCACGCTGGCCAAAGCTTGCAAGAACGCGACCGCGAACTGGCCAACGCATCTGAGAGATGCCCGTCGAAGATGGTGCTGCTGACTGATCCTTTTCAGCGTCTTCGATCACCTTATTGCTCGCTTGCGGCGGCGTATAAGGCTTCACATTGGATGCTTCATTCGGTGCAATCGAAGCTGTTTTCACAGGTGCTTCTGTAGCTGGTTTTACCGGCTGGGGTGCAACTGCTGCAACCTGTGTTGTGCCACCCGCTGCCGATGGAATTGTCAGAGACTGACCGACACGGATTGCACCATTGGTAAGACCATTCGCCTGCTTGAGCGTCTCGACCGGAACATTGTGCTTTTGCGCAATCGAATAAAGCGAATCGCCTGACTTGACCGTATAGCCACCCGCTGCAACAGTCTTCGCAGCTGCGACCGGAGCTTGCGCCGTAGGCGTCGTGACATGGTTAGCAGCCGGAAGCGGAACACCGTTTGCTGTGGCCGGTAACTGCCCAAGAACTTTGGAATTTGCGTTGACTGCAGTGCCCGCGGCACTCGCCATCTGCGTTCCAGCACTGTTTACCTTATTGGCAGCAACATTTTGCGCCTGATTAATCTGATTCTTTGTCTGTGCTGTCGCCGCGGCAACAGGTGCAGAAGAAACCGGCGGCAAACTGTTGCGCTGAACCGACCCGCTTGAAACAGGTTGCGCAGCCGCCACCGGCGCATAATTATCGCTGGCTGACTGTTGCACGACGCGCTGGTTAGGCGTGGAGCCGGTATAAAGACCATCCGTGAAGCGCATTGTATCGGCGCTGCACCCTGCACCAAAACCGGCAATCAGAACGATCGCTGCATTCCGCAGAAGACGTTCGGACGTATGCTGCAATATCGGAAAACGCATGTTCAACTCGCCCATACTCTAAAACTCACTTGGACTCATTAAAACGCGTTAATGTTACTCGCTGGTTAAGAAGGCCTCTTTCTTCGAAAAAATATTCACCAATTAAATACCATAAGCACGAAAAGCCATTCCGACGCGAAATCGCCAGAGCTTCGCAGTCGTCATAAAACCGAGGAAAGGCCTTCAATAAATGGCTGATAGCGCACAGGCATAATATTTTCCTGCTCAAAGCGGCTCCCAACCTTTGCGATGCGCGTCATAACCTGCTGGCCGTCGCCGGGCCCGATCGGTGCGATAAGCACACCGTGCGTTGCCAGAAGCTCAACGAAATGACGCGGAATATCTTCGCAGGCAAGCCATATCACGATGCGATCAAACGGCCCGCCGGGCATGCCATGGCGTCCATCGGCGTGTTTAACCATGATATTTTCACGCTTGAGCGTTACAAATTGCTGCAAGGCGCGGTCACATAATTTGCGATAACGCTCAACAGTCGTGACACGGCCCGAAAGCGTCGCCATGACTGCCGCTGTAAAACCGGAGCCGGTGCCGATTTCCAAAACACGATGGCCCGACTCGAGTTGCAAAGCCGCAATCACGCGAGCCTGATCATCGATGCCTTCGATATACTCTCCGCAATCAAGCGGCACAGTCCGCTGGCTGAATGCCATATGTCCCCACGCCGACCCCATAAAGCTCTGTCGCGGCGTTAATTCAATGGCTGCAAAGAGGCGGGGATCATTGATTCCCCGCGCTCGCATACGCATGACGAAGGATGCAAATCCTTCCCTGTCCGAAAGCTGCGGGCGTTCAGACACAGCCTGATTCATGCTTCAACCCCAAGTGCCTTGCTCAGATCAGCCCGAACCTTATGCGCTGTCAGATCAAGCTGAAGCGGTGTTACAGATATATGATCATTGCGAATAGCAGCTATATCGCTGTCGACAGCAACTTCAGATTTGGCGCGGCGAAACTGCAACCAGAAATAGGGAAAGCCACGACCGTCTCGGCGCTCATCAAGACGGGCATCATGGCTGAGTTTGCCCTGCCCGGTCACGCATGTGCCTTTCACGTCGTCGGGATCGCAATTCGGGAAGTTAATATTGAGCAGCACGCCCTCCGGCCAGCCGGCCTCAATCAACTTTTTGATAAGAGCAGGCGCATGAGCCTCTGCTGTTTCCCACGGAACAATCCGGCGGTCGGCTTCGTATTCATACTCCTGCGAGAGTGCTATCGATTTAACGCCAAGAAGCGTGCCTTCCATGGCTCCCGCGACCGTGCCCGAATAAGTCACATCGTCGGCCATGTTGGCACCCGAATTGACACCGGACAGGATGAGGTCCGGTGCTTCCGGGAGAACATGACGCACACCCATGATCACGCAATCAGTGGGCGTGCCACGCAGTGCGAAATGGCGGTCATCGATCTGGCGCAGGCGAAGCGGCTCCGAAAGCGTCAACGAGTGTGCAAGACCGCTCTGGTCAGTCTCCGGTGCCACAACCCAGACATCATCAGAGAGCTGGCGTGCGATACGCTCCAGAACTGCGAGGCCTTCAGCATGGATACCATCATCGTTCGTCAGCAGAATTCGCACGTCGTCTCTCCTTCATTCAGGTCATTAACTGTTTAAATTCACGCGGCTTTTTCGATGCGCGTGAGGCCGCCCATATAGGGCTGCAATGCTTCAGGAATATGAACGCTGCCATCTTCCTGCTGATAATTTTCCATAACAGCAATCAGTGCACGGCCAACAGCGACACCCGAACCATTAAGCGTATGAACAAAGCGCGTGGTCTTCTCCCCTTCCGGCCGATAGCGCGCATTCATGCGACGGCCCTGAAAATCGCCGCATACCGAGCAGCTGGAGATTTCGCGATAGGCATTCTGGCCCGGCATCCAGACTTCAATGTCGTAAGTCTTCTGCGCACCAAAGCCCATGTCGCCCGTGCACAGAACCACGGTGCGGAATGGCAGACCGAGGCGTTTTAACACTTCTTCCGCACAAGCTGTCATGCGTTCATGTTCGGCGGCCGAACTTTCTGCATCGGTGATCGACACCATTTCCACTTTAAGAAACTGGTGTTGACGCAACATACCGCGCGTATCACGACCGGCAGAACCGGCTTCCGAACGGAAGCAAGGCGTTAAGGCTGTATAGCGCTGTGGCAGCGACTTGAGATCAACGATTTCGTCCGCAACCAGATTGGTCAGCGGCACTTCGGCGGTTGGAATAAGCCAGCGGCCATCGGTCGTGCGAAACAGGTCTTCCGAAAACTTCGGCAACTGACCCGTTCCATAAACAGCCTCGTCGCGCACCATCAGTGGCGGCATGGTTTCCAGATAGCCGTGCTCTGTGGTGTGCAGATCAAGCATAAACTGGCCCAAAGCACGTTCAAGACGCGCAAGTGGACCTTTCAAAACGGTAAAACGGGCACCGGCAATTTTGGCCGCGCGCTCAAAATCCATGTAACCGAGCGCCTCGCCCAACTCATAATGCTCTTTTGGTGTGAACGAGAAATTGCGTTGATTGCCAATACGGCGGATTTCAACATTATCCGCCTCATCCTTGCCGAGTGGCACATCATCTGCCGGCACATTTGGAAGGCTTGAGAGCGCGTCATTGAGTTCTTTCACCAAACGACGTTCTGTTTCCTCAGCTTCCGTGAGGAACGCCTTCAGCTCACCCACCTCGGCCTTGAGCTTATCAGCCGTTTCTGCATCCTTCTCGGCCATAGCCTTGCCGATTTCCTTGGAAGCAGCATTGCGGCGCTCCTGAGCGGCCTGAACCTTGCCAACATGCTCACGACGCTTTTCATCCAGCGCGATCAGTTCGGACGAGACGGCCCCTGCTCCGCGCTTTGCAAGCGCTGTATCGAAAGCTTCAGGGTTTTCGCGAATCCATTTGATATCGAGCATGGGAAAAGCCGTTTCTTGAAATTTAACAACAAGAGAGGCTGCCGGGTTGCAGCCTCTGTTTAGCATATGTCCGGATCAGGAAGCGCTGTCCTCAGCGTCTTCTTTCGCCTCACTCCGCTGCTTCTCAATCATCCGGGCCAATATGATGGAAATCTCGTAGAGAAGGATCGTCGGAATGGCAAGACCGATCTGGCTGGCAGGATCGGGAGGTGTGAGTACCGCAGCAACCACAAACGCGATAACAATTGCGTATTTTCGTTTGTCTTTTAGCCCTTCCGAAGTCAGCAAACCCGCACGTGTCAGAAGGCTGGTTATAACAGGCAACTGGAACACGAGACCAAAAGCAAAAATGAGCGTCATGATGAGGCTCAAATATTCAGACACTTTCGGCAGAAGCGAAATTTGCACTTCCCCGTTACCGCCGGTCTGCTGCATCGCCAGGAAGAACCACATCACCATCGGAGTGAAGAAGAAATAAACAAGCGCGCCGCCAATGAGGAACAGAATCGGCGAAGCAATCAGGAAAGGCAGGAACGCCATACGCTCATGCTTGTAGAGGCCAGGCGCAACGAATTTGTAAATCTGCGCAGCAATAATCGGGAATGCCAGAACAACGCCGCCAAACATGGCAACCTTGACCTGCGTAAAGAAGAATTCCTGCGGAGCGGTGTAGATCAGTTCAGCCTTTGAACGATCCATACCCGCCCAGTCAATTGCCCACTGATACGGCACGACGAGCAGATTGAAGAGATGTTTTGCAAAAGCAAAACAGAAAACAAAAGCAATAAAGAACGCCAAAATCGCCCAGATCAGGCGACGACGCAGTTCAATCAGGTGTTCGAGCAGAGGTGCGGCGCTCTGTTCAATTTCGGCCTCATCCCGTTTCACGCTTTGGTTCCTGTCTTTTCAGTCGTCTTTTTCGTGGGCTTGCTTGCTGCAGGCTTGGCCGCAGATACCTTCTTCGGCGCAGCAGGCTTTGCAACGGGTTCTGCTTTGGTGCTGGTCTTAGGCTTTGCCGCTGTCGCTTTCGTCTTAGCTGGCTTTTCAGCCAAACCTGCAGGCGAAGCCTTCTTGCGCGTTGCCTTTGGCTTGATCACAGCCGCCTCAACAGGCGCATCAACGGGAACCGTAGCACCAGTAGCTTCGACCGGCATTGCAACCTCGGCCACTTTTGCAGGTTCAGGCGGAGACATGGATGTTGTGGACTGAAGGCCAGCGCGAATATCTTCGCCAGCACTGCGAATCGGGTCAAACACTTCCGTCAGCTTGGAACGTGGATTGAGCTTACGCGCCTCATCAACGATAGTCTTCACATCCTCCAGTTCAGCTTCTTTCAAAGCCTCATTGAATTGATGTTTGAATTCATTCGCTGTCGAACGCATACGCGCCGTCGCTTTGCCAAAAGCTCTGAGCATCTTCGGCAAATCTTTTGGCCCAACCACCACGATCATGACGATCGCGATAATCAGCAGTTCAGACCAACCGATATCCAACATATTTTGCTACTCCGCGCTTTGATCGCGCGCGTCCCGTCTTTCGGCGGAAAACCGCACATTATTATGGAAAATATGCCGCGATTTGAACAATCACAGCACAATTTCACGACAGATCAGGACTTTGTCGTCTTTTTGACGTCGCTGACGGTTTCTTCCGCCTTGGCATCAATTGTACGTGTATCGGTCTTGGCGTCTTCCTTAGCAGCGTCTTCTTCAGACATGCCCTGCTTAAAATTCTTGATACCCTTGGCAACGTCGCCCATCAGTTCAGGAATCTTGCCACGGCCAAACAGAAGCAGCACAACTGCAAGAACGATCAGCCAGTGCCAGATAGAAAAGCTACCCATTTTATTCCTCTCATTGCCGTGAAATCACGGCTTATTCCTGTATTGCTGACTATGATTTAAGCGCTTTCAACAAATCTTTCAAACGGAAGTATGGCGGTGAGCGCTGTTAGATTGATTTTATTTGCTCAATCTCGACTTTCGAAAGTGTGCCGTATCTTATTCAAATCAAGCAAACCGCCTTCATCTTTGTTTTATGCATGCCCTGTTCCCACTTTCGGGAAACGCGCTTTTCACTCTGCACGCGGCGCAAGCAATCCCAGCCCTTCAAGATCAATATCTTCGAGTGGCTCTTCATCATCGGTTAGTTCATCCGGGTCAATATTGGGAACGGAAACACTAAATCCTGATGGTATGCGCGCTGACAAAAGCCCCGCGCCACGCAATTCTTCCAAACCCGGCAAATCCCGAATCTCCGGCAAGCCGAACTGGTCGAGAAAGGCGTCGGTCGTGCCATAAGTCACCGGGCGTCCCGGCGTCCGGCGACGACCACGGAGTTTGATCCAGCCTGTTTCCATTAGCACATCAAGCGTGCCCTTGGAGGTTTCAACACCGCGAATATCTTCAAGTTCTGCGCGTGTTACCGGCTGATGATAGGCAATGATTGCAAGCACTTCCATTGCCGCACGCGAAAGCTTGCGCTGCTGCACAGTCTCCCGGCTCAGAAGAAATCGAAGATCGGGTGCCGTGCGAAAAGCCCATGCTGCCCCCACCTGAACCAGATGAACACCACGCCCTTCATAGATTTTCTGAAGATGCAACACGATCGCGGGAATATCGGCATTGGCAGGCAGGCGCTCCGCAAGAGCCCGTTCGGAAACAGGCTCTGCTGATGCAAAGATTATGGCTTCCACCACACGGGCATTTTCCGCAAGCGCTGTAGAATCAGCCGGATGTTGACTATCGTCATCACCATCCCTTGAGATTTCCGCTTCAGACATTGTCGTCCTCATCCAGTTCGCGCAATCCATGTGCTGCGCGCATATAGATTGGCTCAAAAGGTGCATTCTGCCGTACTTCCAGTTTGCCTTCACGCACCAGTTCCAGGCTTGCGGCAAAAGAACTCGCGAGAGCGGAAGCCCTCTCCTGCGGCGTCAGCGCATAATGGATCAGAAAATGATCAAGAGCGACCCAGTCTGCACTTGCCCCCATCAGACGCACGAGCGCACCCCGCGCTTCCTTCAAAGACCATACAGTACGCTTTTCAATCTGGACATGGGAGACGGCCTGCCGCTGCCGTTGCGAGGCATAGGCTGTCAACAATTCATATAGTGAAGCCGAAAACTGGCTGGAGCGATCAACCACGACCAATTCGGGCATGCCACGGGCAAACACATCGCGGCCCAGACGATTGCGGTTTACGAGCTTTGCGGCAGCATCCCGCATGGCTTCAAGCCGCTTGAGGCGGAATTGCAGCGACGCAATCAGTTCCTCTCCAGTCGCTTCATCGTCATCGTGTTGCTTCGGGATCAGCAACTTGGATTTCAAATAAGCAAGCCACGCCGCCATTACGAGATAATCGGCGGCAAGCTCAAGCTGAAGCGCCTGCGCCTGCTCAACAAAGTGCAGATATTGTTCAGCAAGCGCCAAGATGGAAATGCGTGACAGATCAACTCGTTGATTGCGCGCAAGATGCAACAGCAGGTCAAGCGGGCCTTCAAAGCCCTGCACATCAATCAGCAGTGAAGGCTCGTTCTCAGCGCGGTCGGTTTCGCCCTGCCACAGTGTATCCATCGGCACGTTGGTACCGTCTTTGCCACTTGTGTTGGTTACCGATTGAGCCACCCGTTTTTCCTGACTGCTATTGTTCGTAGGCTGATCGACCAAGCTTCATTGTTTAAGCGACCACGCCGAACATTTGCCCAAACTCTTCGCGCAATTCTTCCTCATCCGAAAGATCGGGGTCGCCAGCATAAACCTCTGCGAGGTCGGCACGATTGCGGGATTTGCCTTCAAGCACCGGCACGCGCGCTGCAACTTTCACCAGCTCTTCCATCACACCCGCACAATAAAGAACAATGTCACAGCCCGCATTGGTAATACCTTCGGCAATATCGCCCAGATCGCCCGACAGAGCTTTCATGGAAATGTCGTCGCTGATGACCAGTCCGTCGAACTGAATGACATCGCGAATGATCGTATTGATCACCGTTGGCGACAAAGTGGATGGCCACTTTGGATCGATGCAATCGAAGATCACATGCGCTGTCATAGCCATTGGCAGATCATTCAGCGCCTTGAACGGTACAAAATCATGTGCGACCAATTCGGAAAGCGGCGCCCCCACGCGCGCCAGTTCCTTATGGGTATCGCTGAAGGCGCGGCCATGGCCCGGCATATGTTTGATGACCGGCAAGACACCGCCAGCCAGCAATCCTTCGGCAGCAGCGCGGCCCATCGCAGCAACATTATACGGGTTTTTGGAATAGGCCCGTGCCCCAATGACATCATGTGCGCCTTCAATCGGAACATCGAGAACCGGCAAACAATCAGCATTGATGCCGACTTTCAAAAGATCGAAGGCATGAAGGCGCGCATGCAGCCATGCGGCGCGAAGGCCAGCATCGGCATCGCGATCATAAATCGCACCAATTTCTGCTGCCGCAGGATAATTCGGAACAAGCGGTGGTCGAAGGCGCTGGACGCGGCCACCTTCCTGATCGACAAATATCGGTGTTTGCGGGCGGTCTGTCACATCGCGCAATTGCGCAGTTAAGTCCGCGACTTGCTCCAGACTTTCCACATTGCGTGCAAAGAGAATAAAACCCCACGGCCTTTCATTGCGGAAAAAGGCCACCTCGTCGGGCGTAAGCTTCGTTCCCGCTACACCGGCGATCCACGCCTTGCACTCTTTCATGCAACATTCCTTCGATCTGTTTGCGCTTGGGGTCTGGGGAGATTTAGACCAAAAAACTACTCTATGGTAGCATATGAAAAAGGGCGGCCAATGCCGCCCTCTTCAAAAATCATGTTTTGCAACACTTATTGCGTCACAAAGCAGCTACCGCCCGCACTCTTGAAACGGGCGCACAGTGCATTTGCTTCTTCTTTGGAGCCAGCCTGAACGCGCACGCGGTAATACGTCCCTTTGTTCGGAATGTCGGCACGCTTGATGTCCACTGCACGACCACCGATGACGCTGCCATAACGCTGCGCCATATTGGCATAAGACTTCTGTGCAAGTTCCGCAGAAGGTTGTGAGGCGATCTGGATGAAATAGCCCCCGCCCGCGGCAGACGCGACCTGCGCCGCAGCAGGTGCTGCAGCCGGTGTGCGCTGAGGAACATTGCCGACAATCGTCGTTGGTTGTGCAGCCGGACGGGACGGCACAACGGGTGCACGTACTGCTGGGGCAGCTTGTGTTTGCACAGTCGGTGCCGGTTGGGCTGCTGGCGTGTTCACCGTTGATTGCGGTGGCTGGCTGCCTGCTGCAATTGCAGCGATCTCATCCGTTTCAGCAGGCGGCGCAATCGGCGACGAATCATTTGTTGCTGTAGCCTGTTTCGGTGCGGGTTCTTGTTCCTGTGGCTGGACAATCGTGCCATCTGGACGAACGATCATGGTTTGAACTTCACGCGTCTTGATCAGCGGCGCATCCTGACCGGAACTGGCAGGCGCCTCAGCGCTTTGATTTGGCTCTGGAGAATCGTTCGTGCCAACATCATTATCCTGCGCGCCGAGATCAACGGGCTCCTCGCCCGAAGAAATCAAAGTCTGCTGTTCAGGACTATTCGGCAATGTGCCTGCAACGCGATCATAAACGGCCTTATCCTGATTAGGCACCGTCGCACCGCCCGGATTTTCCGGCTGAACCTTGATCGGCTGGTTATCGGCGCGAATCACAACAGGCTCACCCGATCCGCTGCCACCAATGAAATGATAGCCAATACCGCCAATGAGCACGGCAATGCCCGCAACACTTGCAAGAATGAGGCCACGACGCCCACGCACCGGACGGTTGAGATAAGCTTCAGATGCCCGGCCCAGATCATCTTCAGGCTGCATGGATGCACGCGTGCCCAAATCCTCACTTTTGATTGTCTGCGCGCCCTGTGCGGCCCAATGATTATAGAAATCATCCTGGCTTGCGCTTGTTCCAGATACAGTGTCCTGTGGCGCGGAATAACGGCCGTAAGCCGCGGCCGCTGCTCCGGCACCCAAGGCGGCCCCTGCCGCTACGCCGGCATTTGGCAGGTAGGACGAAGCGCTTTCACGGAAAATATCTTCAAAAGCCCGATCAGCTTCGCTTTGGACTTCTGTTTTTGCCGCAGTGTCATCAACATCGATTGTGCTGAACACTTCGGCGAACTCGGCTTCAAGATCGGTCAGTGAAGCGGCTGGATCTTCTTCGCCGTAATTCACGTCAGGCAAATCAAGCGAATGGGTTTGCTCAACCTTGCTGTCAGCCACGCTCAAAGTTTCGATTTCAGGAGCAGGTGCGGCAAAAGTGGAACGCGGATCGGCATAATTGGTAAAGGAAGGCGCTGTCGTCTGTTCCTGTTCATTATAGGTCGCATGCGCGTAAACAGGCTCGTCGGCAATTTCCGGCGCCAAATCGAGGTCGTCTTCGATGAAAAAATCTTCTTCAGTGAAGATATTCTCGTCTTCGACCACAGGCGGTGACGAAACATCACCGGAAGCTTCAAATCCAAAATCATCTTCATTGAACGAAATGTCATCAAGGCCAGACAGTTCATCCTCAGTTGCTTCGGCAGCAACAGACGTGAAACCTTGTTCGCTTTCCAGTGAGAAATCTTCGTCGAATGAGAAGTCATCAGCCAGTTCAATTGGCTCATCTTCATAGCCAGCATGAGCTGCGCGAACAGGTTCGGCTGAAAGCACGCCTGCCGTTGCGCCACCCGGTGCGAAATTGCTCAGGGTGTAATGCGGATAGACAGGTTCCTGCGATGTGCTTTGCGGTGCATCATAAGATTCAGGCGCGAAGCTTGTTGCCTGTTCTACAGGCTCATAGGCTTGCGGGTCTTCAAGCTGAGAGTTATCGAAAACAGGCTCAGCCTCTGTATATCGGGCAGGCTCTGCATAAGACGGTGCTTCTGCAACGCTGTCTTCATAGCGCGGCGCAAAAGATGCAGCCTGCTCTGGCTGATTCCCATAGGTTGACTGGTTTTCGAAGGTAGAACGTGGTTCGTCACTGAAAAGCAAATTTTCAAGCTCGTCCTCAAGCGACAAAGACTGATGAACAGGCTCGCCAGCAGCACTGCGTTCAAACGGTTCGGCTGACGGGATTTCCCAATTATCGCCAAACGCTGCATTCAATTCCGGTTCGTTCAAATATGCATCGCCATAAGGTGCTTCGGACTGTTGATCGGCAGCGGGGCGATAATCCACATCGTCCTGCGCCACATGTTGCGAAACGTAAGCCGCGCTGGCGTCTGAACGAACGGACTCCACGAACTCATAAGATTCGCCAGGTGAAAGCTGCTCGTTTGCATCGAGACCAAGATCAAGCTCTTCATCCAGCGCCAATGCGAGATCGTCTTCGGCACGCTGAGGCTCGGCACTCTGATAGGGAGGCGTGTCGTAAGATGGCGATTGCGAAAATGGTATTGCGTATTCTTCGGGCTCTGAAACGTCGCCGAAATCCCCCAACAACTCGCGTTCGAGATCAAAGGAAAGCGCATCATCAGCAGAATCAAAATTCGGCTCGCGCGCATCGTTGTTTCGCGCAATGTTGTTATCAGCAGGCGCGCCGAAATCCATGATCCGCGAAAGCTCCATTAGCGGATCGTCTTCGTGCAGCGGACGCTCGCCGTAATTACGGGAATTAGCACTGCTGTCCGTCATGGTGTGTTCCTAACTCAAACCCTGGACGTCACAAGACGTCTCGATACACTAAATTGTAGCGAGGCAATGTGGGCAAAAGTTGACGGAAGTTTTCTGCACCTGAAGGAAGATCGACGACTTGTACATTCGCTGATCTTCCATCTTTTTGACTTATCCACCCCCGCACAAAACCTTTGTTGATCTTGCGGGTAACGAAACCGTCTTAGCGCATTTCCGTCGGAGCATCTGCACCGATTATTGTCAAACCGGACGTCAGCACATCGGAAACCACCTGTACCAACCCTAGCCTTGCTAGAGACAATTCTGGATCGTTAACCTTAATAAAACGTAAGTCTGAGTTTTCTGTGCCTTTATTCCATTGCGAATGAAGTGCGCTCGCAAGATCATAAAGGTAAAAAGCCAGACGATGCGGCTCTTGATGGGTCGCGGCAGATTCGATCAGACGCGGATATTCTGCAAGCTTGCGGATAAGTGCAATTTCGCTCTCATCGGTCAGCTTGTGAAGATGTGCACCAAGCGAAACGCGATCCAGATCCGCGAGCCCGAGCTGGTCAATGGCCTGCCGGAAAACCGAATAGCAACGCGCCGAAGCATACTGCACATAAAAGACCGGGTTGTCCTTGGACTGCTCAGTCACCTTCGCAAAATCAAAATCCAGCGGCGCATCGTTCTTCCGATAAAGCATCATGAAGCGCACAGGATCGCGCCCCACCTCATCCACCACCTCGCGCAGTGTGATGAATTCACCCGAACGCTTCGACATGCGGACCGGCTCACCGTCGCGGAACAGCTTTACAAGCTGACAAAGCAGCACGGTGAGCTTCGCCTTGCCATCGGAAACAGCACGAGCAACGGCTTCGAGACGCTTGACATAGCCGCCATGATCGGCGCCCAGCACATAGATCATCTCATTAAAACCACGATCATATTTGTCTTTAAAGTAAGCAACGTCAGCCGCAAAATACGTGAAGGAGCCGTCGGACTTCATCAGCGGACGGTCAATATCATCGCCGACTTCCGTCGAGCGGAACAAGGTTTGTTCGCGATCTTCCCATTCTTCCGGCAGCTGGCCTTTTGGCGGCGGCAGTTTGCCCTTATAGACATGGCCCTTCAACGTCAGATCATTGATCGCGGCGCGAATAATACGTGCATGATCGGCGTGAAGCTTGCGTTCCGAATAGAAAACATCGTGATGAACATTGAGCGCCTCAAGATCGGCACGGATCATCGCCATCATCGCGTTGATCGTGCGCTCTTTCACCAGCACAAGCGCTTCTTCTTCGGGCATCTCCAGAAGTTTCTTGCCAAATTCCTTGGCAAGCGCCTCGCCAACCGGCACCAGATAGTCACCCGGATAAAGACCGGCTGGAATCTCGCCAATCGTCTCACCGAGCGCTTCGCGGTAACGCAGCATTGCAGAATTGGCCAACACATCGATCTGCGCGCCCGCATCGTTGATGTAGTATTCCTTGGTGACGTCGAAGCCTGCAAATTTAAGCAGATTTGCAAGCACATCACCGACGACCGCGCCACGGCAATGGCCAACATGCATCGGACCTGTGGGGTTGGCCGAAACATATTCGACATTGACCTTGGTGCCATTGCCGAGCTTCGAACGTCCAAAGTCTGTCCCTTCATTCAGCATCGCGGCCAATTCGCGCTGCCAATAGACATCTTTCAGGCGGAGATTGATAAAGCCTGGACCCGCCACATCGACGGTCGCAACGTCCGGGTCACCTTTCAGCGCTTCGGCGATTGCAGTTGCAAGCTCGCGCGGATTCTGGCCGACAGCCTTGGAAAGCACCATGGCCGCATTGGTTGCAATGTCACCATGCGTCGCGTCTCGTGGAGGTTCAACGCTGATACGCGACAAATCAAGCTCGCCGCCATCTTTCGCTTTCAGATCAATATCTTGCAACGTTTTTTTGATACGTGCGTCGAAATCTGCAAAGATATTCATGGTTCGTCCTGTCAGGCTTCCGTCCGGCAATTGTTGCGGTTTCCGGCGTTGGCTCGTCATAAAAATAGCGGAGACTTTGACGCATCTAAGCGCCACAACCCACTTCGTGAGGACCCGATTAAGCTAAATCGGGTGTATGGTCAAACAATCGTCGGTGTTCGCGCACGGCATAATTGTCAGTCATGCCGGCGAGATAGTCGGCAATACGGCGTGCCCTGCCCGCCTCATCAAGCGTTTCACAGCCCGATTGCCACTCGGCAGGCATGATGGATGGATCATTGAAGCAAATATCAAACAGATCCTGCACGATTTTATCTGCTGCATGTCTGCGCACCACGACGCTTTCATGAAAATACAGATTTTTGAACAGGAAGCGCTTGAGGACTTTTTCTTCATCCCGCATCGTCTCCGAGAAGCCAACAAGGGCACATGGCTGGGCATGCACATCTTCAAGCGTCTGCGGATTGGCGCCTGCGATGCGGCGCTGCGACTCAGCAATCACATCCTCAACCATGACGGTGATTTGCCGACGCACAAGCTCATGGCCTGTGCGTACCGGATCAAGCCCCGGATAGCGGGTTCTGACGATATCCAGAAGCCTTCTGGTCAGGGGCACCTCGTCTAAACCTGAAAGCGTCAGCAAACCGGAGCGGAGACCGTCGTCAATATCATGCGCATTATAGGCTATATCATCGGCGATTGCCGCGCATTGTGCTTCAAGGCTCGCAAAGCGCGACAATTCAAGATCATAGCGTGCATTGAAATCAAGAATTGGCAGCGGAACCGGTTCATCCGAATGACTCGCAAAAGGACCAATCAGCGGACCATTGTGTTTGACAAGCCCTTCCAGCGTTTCCCATGAGAGGTTCAAACCGTCAAAATCCGCATAACGGTGCTCAAGCTTGGTTACGATACGCAAAGACTGCGCATTGTGATCAAAGCCGCCATAGGGCTTCATGCGCTCATTCAGGGCATCTTCGCCGGTATGTCCAAAAGGCGTGTGGCCAAAATCATGCACGAGCGCTACGGCTTCGGCGAGATCTTCATCCAGCCGCAAAGCACGTGCCAGCGCGCGCGCGATCTGCGCCACTTCAATTGTGTGGGTCAGGCGGGTTCGGTAATGATCGCCTTCATGCGCGATAAAGACCTGCGTTTTATGCTTGAGACGGCGAAATGCGGTTGAGTGTATGATTCGGTCACGATCGCGCTGAAACGGCGTTCGTGTGGCGCTTTCCGGCTCCGGCACCAGCCGTCCACGGCTCAAAATCGGATTGCTGGCATAGGGTGCTCGTTCACGATAACCGAAGCCTATTCCGTCAAGTGACCCAATTCCTTCCGGGGACATTGCGATGCATTCCTCACTGTAATATGATTACGCTAAATTCAGGTAGACATTGACTTCCACACCTCGCGTTCATAGCTATCAGCTAAACATGAAGGCAAGTATGCGTTGGTCGTGAATTTCGAAAATTCCAACTGGGCAAGTGCAATTGCAAGCGGAACAAGGCAGATGACAGATATTACCGTTTCTGAATCCGCAGCCAAGCGGATCGCAAAAATTATCGGTTCTGAACCGGGCAAGACTGCGCTTCGCGTTTCGGTCGAAGGCGGCGGCTGCTCCGGCTTCTCGTACAAATATGATCTTGTAGATGATCAATCCGACGATGACATCGTTATTGAAAAGCTTGGTGCCAAGGTGCTCATCGATTCCATTTCCGTGCCTTACATGGATGGATCGGAAATCGACTTTGTTGATGATCTGATGGGACAATCGTTTCAGATCCGCAATCCGAATGCCACCGCATCCTGCGGCTGCGGAACAAGCTTTGCGATCTGATCAGGTCTATAACTTGAAAAGGGAAACCGGCCGCTCTGTGCAGCCGGTTTTTCTTTATCAGGCTTTGACGGATGAAACTGTCGCATCGATGTGATCGACCAGCGCATCCGGCAGACCAAGGCGCCCGGCAAGCATGTCCAGATATCCCCGTTCTGCACGGCTATCGGGATCAATGGTCAAGCGGGAAGCGGTGTAAAGCTCGACCTTCTGTTCTTCGGTCTGCGCGGCTGCAACCAGCGCATCAATATCGACTGGTTGGGCAAGTTCTTTCTCAAAGAAAGCTTCCGCTTCATTGTCGAGCCCAGAAATCTGCACCTTTTCCATAATGCGGACACGCTCTGCATCATTGATATGACCGTCAGCCTTTGCGGCTGCAATCATCGCCTGAATGAGTGTGAGTGCAAAACTATTGCTCATTGTGGGAGATTGCGGATGAAACGGAGAATCGGCTGGCGGTGGCGGAAGTAATTCCGGTTCTTTTGCCACTGGTTGCCCGGCTGCCTGCGGCTGCTGACCTGACTTATAATTTTTGTAAGCGAGATAGCCAAGACCGGCGATCGCTGCAATGCCGCCAGCAGTCGCTACATTACCGGCAAGCTTGCGCCCGGTTTTTGTGCCCAAAATTGCCGCGGCAATCGCCCCCGTAGCCAATGGGTTTTTCTTTGCGAGATCAGTGACCTGCCCTGCCTTGTCACGAACACTTCCTGACGTACCCGGTATTTGCGACCCCAGAAATTGGTCAAGAAGCTTTTTGGCGTCGAACATTCAAATCTCCTGTTTAGCTACGGTTTTATGGAGATAGGAACGCGAAAGCAGCAATACAAATGGCATTTGAATAATTATCGAGCCAAGGCGAAATTCTGTGATGGAGAGGGAGCAGCGCTTGCCCTCGCCGTCTCTTGCGCCTAATCATTTGATCATGAAAATCGCGACATGGAACATTAACGGCGTCAAAGCGCGCATCGAAAACCTCCAGCATTGGCTGAAGGAATCATCACCTGACATTGCCTGTCTTCAGGAGATCAAGTCGGTGGACGATCTGTTTCCCCGACTGGAGATTGAAGCGCTTGGCTATCATGTCGAGACGCATGGCCAGAAAGGCTTTAATGGCGTTGCCATTCTTTCCAAAAAATCACCTGACGAGGTCAATCGCGGCCTTCCCGGCGATGAAAGCGACGAACAGGCCCGCTTTATCGAAGCCGTCTTTTCGACTGATAAAGGCGTTCTTCGTGTCGTTTCGCTGTATCTACCCAACGGCAATCCGATCGATACGGAAAAATTTTCCTATAAGCTTTCATGGATGGAGCGCCTCGAAAACTGGGCGAAGAGCAGGCTTGAGCTGGAAGAGCCGCTGATTCTTGCAGGCGACTATAACGTGATCCCTGAACCCTATGACGCCCAAAACCCGCAACAATGGTTAGGCGACGCGCTGTTTCAGCCGCAATCACGCCAGGCTTTGCGCAGACTTGAAAATCTGGGCTTTACTGAAGCCGTGCGTGCGGCAACCGATGATGTGGGGCTCTATACATTCTGGGACTATCAGGCTGGTGCATGGCAGAAAAACAACGGCATTCGCATCGATCATCTGATGCTGTCGCCAGAAGCGGCGAACCATTTCGTTGCAACTGACATCGAAAAACATGTCCGCGCGTGGGAAAAGCCGTCAGATCATGTTCCGGTCACGGTTACATTAGCACTCTGATCATGAGGCCGATTTAAATTTATCAGAAATCGCCCTTGGCCGTCATATTGCTGGACAACGCAATTGCATTGCGACGATCCGCTTCACCAGCGATCGAGAAAGCCTGCTCCTGCATATCGCGAATCCACGAGCAATCTTCTGACGAACAGCGCTCAAAGGCAGCCGTCAGCAGGGCAAGGCCACGAACGGTCTTGCCAGCCTGAAACAGCATATTGCCAAGCATTGCCTGCGCACTTGCATTGCCCTTCTTGGCTGCAAGCTGGAACCAGCGGGCGGCCTGCATTGGGTTGGGTTCTCCACCCTCACCATCAAGAAGCATCTTGCCCAGTTCATACTGCGCAGCCGGATCACCGAAATTCGATGCAGCCTGCACATAGAGATTACGTGCAAACTTGGGGTTGGCATTGACTGGAGAACCTGGAATGCCGCGCTTCACATAGCCTGCAAGCGCAACAAGCGCATCCGCGACATAGGGTTCGTTCTCCGAACCCGGCTCCGCGCCATCACGGACGATTTTTTCGAAAATCTGATACGCTTCATAGTCGTTTTCAGCCACGCCGTCGCCATCGGCATACATCCGCGCAAGCTTCCATTTCGCGCCCTGATGGCCGCGTTCAGCAGCATAACGCAGCGCTTTGATAGCTTCGTCCTTGTGACCGCTCTTATAAGCAGAGAAACCGAACTTGAAGAGTTCGAACGGACTCCGCGACTTTTCAGAGTCATCGTTCAGGTCAAAAGCCAGTGCGCTGTTACAGGCAATCGCCAGTCCAAGTGCCGCGGCAATAAGGGGATATGAAAAACTGCGAATACGCATCACAACGCGGGTCTTTCACAATGGTTGGACGTGGAAAACATAAGTGACAAATTGCACTGTCTTTTCGTCAACAGTGCGACCTGATCTTGACCGAAAAAAGCTCGAACTTTACCAAAAAAACGATAGGAAGACCGTGCAGTCTTTTCGCTGCCCGAAAACGGATCGTTGTTAAACAATGCGTCTTTCCTCATTTCTTCCTGTCCTGATGAAACCAAAGCTTTCCGAAGTCGTTATTCACTTTCGCCTTTCCTTAGCGGTGACGCGCCTTTGTGGCGGGAAATGGGCAGAAAGCACCTTCCTGCTTTCTAACCTAAAGCAATGGTAAAGACTGTTGCTGAATCAACACAAACGGACTCTTCTCATCCCCAATAAATTGCGATGTTTTGTTTGAGCAAATTTAGATCGATTTCGCCCGGCGCTGGACTTGGGTTATGATCCCGCACGAGACGGGGGGCATCAAAAATGACCGGCAAATGGCGCAGCTACAGGCGACCCTACCAGCGAAGGAAGCCAGTGAGAGGGCGCGCTATACGCAGTATCCTCTTAACTTTGCTCATCTTTTTTACGCTTATTGCAATCATTGTATATCTTCCGGCCAACCGTCAGCCACAGGAATCGCTCTCGGGCAGCGTCTATGTGATTGATGGCGATACACTCGTTCTCAATAAGGCTCATATTCGCCTTCTGGGCATCGATGCACCGGAGATGGAGCAAAGCTGTCAGATTGCTGGTCATGACTACCTTTGCGGCAGAGACGCCCGTAATGCGCTGCGCACAAAAACCGATGGAGCAGCGATTCGGTGCGAGAAACATGGCTTCGATAAATTTGGGCGTACTCTTGGCCGATGCTATCGCGGTGAGGCCAATCTCAACCAGTGGATGGTGGAACAAGGCTGGGCTATTTCTTATGGCGACTACAGAACTGAAGAAGCCGAAGCCCGGCGCCACAAACGCGGAATATGGGCTGGTCGTTTTGAAATGCCTGATCAATGGCGCAAGGCGCATCAAAAGCCACATGCGGGAGCGGAAACCAGCCATGATGTGCCAGCGTTTGATGGAACACGCGGATTGATTGACTATATAAGGAAGATCATCTTCCGCTTTTTAAACATCTGATCCAGGGGAGTAGAATGGTCTGCATGGACCAGTTGCAACAACTCAGCCATTCCATAAAAAACTGCCGGATTTGCCGCGACACGCCTCTGTTTCTGCCGCCTTTGCCACACGAGCCCAATCCGGTCTGCATCATCTCGGATACCGCGCGCATTGCGATCTGCGGGCAGGCTCCGGGCATTCGCGTGCATAACACGTCCCTGCCCTTCAATGATCCGTCCGGTGATCGCCTGCGTCAATGGCTGGGCACAACGCGCGAGGAGTTTTATGATCCTGCGCTTTTTGCAATCGTGCCTATGGGCTTCTGTTTTCCCGGCTATGACAAGCATGGCGGCGATCTTCCGCCGCGTCGCGAATGTCGGCAGACGTGGCATGATCGCGTTTTTGCTGCGATGCCGCAGCTCGAATTCATTCTCGTTGTCGGACAATACGCGCTTGCCTATCATTTGCCTGAATGGAGAAAAACCAGCCTGACCGAAACCGTGGAGAACTGGCGCAACTTTATGGAAACGCCAAATGCTGCCGGGCGCACCGTGCTTCCACTGCCACATCCTTCATGGCGCAACAGCGGCTGGCTCAAGCGCAATCCATGGTTTGATACCGATGTCGTACCAGTACTTCAGCAAAAAATACGCAAACTCATTCATCCCGGAAAATAATTTTTATAACCCGCATTCTCAATAGAATATCTTTCCTGTAAGTTTAGACAAATACAATCGATAAGGTAATTAGTTTTACCTACACGGACAGTTCGGGAAACAATTTCTAATACCGGGACAAAAAACGCATGGACAGGCTAGACAGAAAAATACTGCGCTTATTGCAGGAAGACGCAACACTGGCAGTCGCTGATGTCGCAAAGAAGGTTGGCCTATCCACGACTCCTTGCTGGCGCCGTATTCAAAAACTTGAGGAAGATGGTGTTATCAAACGCCGCGTCGCCATTCTTGACCCGATACGGGTCAATACGCGGGTCACCGTGTTTGTTTCCGTTCGCACCAGCTCGCACAGCAATGAATGGCTCAAGCGCTTCTCGGAAGTGGTTCAGGAGTTTCCGGAGGTCATCGAGTTCTATCGCATGAGCGGTGATGTCGATTATCTGCTGCGTGTGGCAGTGCCGGATATTGCGGCCTATGACGCTTTCTACAAACGGCTGATCAGCAAGATCGAAATTCGCGATGTGTCTTCGTCTTTTGCAATGGAGCAGATCAAGTACACAACCGAATTGCCGCTTGATTACATGCTTCTGGATAAAGAGAGCAATTAAGCGATTGAAAATCAAACAAAAAGCAACGGTGCTGCATGCCAAGCACCGTTGCTTTTTTGTATTATTTACCAGCGGTAACGCCTGCCTGTTCAAACGTTGCCATGCCGCTATGGCAAAGCGCTGCGGCCTTTACAATGCCGGCTGCCAATGCGGCACCTGTGCCCTCTCCCAACCTCATGCCAAGATCGAGCAGCGGCTTTTTGCCCATTTTTTCGAGAAGCAGGCGGTGGCCCGGCTCTGCCGATACGTGGCCGAAAAGGCAATGATCCAAGGCAACAGGGTTGGCCGCATAAAGGACTGCTGCAGCAGCACTTGCCACAAAACCATCGACGATGACAGGAATTTTCTCCATGCGCGCCGCAAGAATTGCACCGGCCATAGCCGCAAGTTCACGGCCACCCAGACGGCGCAGGACTTCCAGCGGATCTTTTATATGGGCCTCGTGCAGTGCGACCGCTTTACGCACGGCGGCAAGCTTGCGCTCAAGAAGCTCGCCTGTTGATCCTGTGCCCGGACCAACCCAGTCTTCAGCTTCGCCACCAAACAACGCCAGCGCAATGGCTGCGGCAATGGTCGTGTTTCCGATTCCCATTTCGCCGATGCACAGAAGATCGGTGCCGCCCGCAATGCCTTCCATACCGAACGCCATGGTGGCCGCGCAGGTGCGCTCGTCCATGGCTGCCTCTTCAGTGATGTCAGCAGTGGGATGTTCCAGCGCAAGATCGAAAACCTTAAGGCCCAGATCATAAGCAATGCATATCTGATTGATTGCAGCGCCACCGGCGGCGAAATTCTCAACCATCTGCGCGGTCACGCTTGATGGAAAAGGCGTGATATTCTTTTCCGTCACACCATGATTGCCTGCAAAAACAGCAACCAGCGGCCGGTTGATTTGCGGCGTTGACTTGCCGGTCCATGCTGCAAGCCATGCGACGATCTCTTCAAGCTGTCCGAGCGAGCCTGCTGGCTTGGTCAATGTCACTTCTCGCGCACGTACAGCCGCTTCCGCATCAAGATCAGGTCCCGGAAGATTGCGGATAAGTTCTCGGAAATCGTCAAAAGGAAGGCCACTGGCGCTCATATCGTCTGGTCCAATCAATCAATGGAGGATGCAATATCGTCGTGCTCG
Source organism: Brucella sp. TWI432 (assembly GCF_039674445.1). Lineage (NCBI taxonomy): Bacteria > Pseudomonadati > Pseudomonadota > Alphaproteobacteria > Hyphomicrobiales > Brucellaceae > Brucella > Brucella sp. TWI432. The sequence goes on from NZ_JBDJNL010000009.1 coordinate 98,088, forward strand.
TCCTATAAGCACTTACGCAATTTTTCAAATCACCTCTTTGCGCCATGCCTCAATGGCTGCAATTATTCCTTTCGGGAGCAAGCAGTTGCACAAGAAAAGCTTGTTAAGCGACACAATTCGGTCTCTCGGGTTTCTGAGCCGCTTGCCGCTGCCCGATGGCTGGTTTGAAGATGGAAGCGATTCGCTAAAAACAAGTGCGCGCGCTTTTCCACTTGCCGGTGCTGTTCTTGGAGTTCTGGCTGGCATAGGGCTGCTCATATCCGATTATCTCACCCTGCCATCAATTGTTTCGGGTTTTATCGCAGTCGGTATACTCGCCACCATGACCGGCGCACTGCATGAAGATGGTCTCGGAGACACTGCCGACGGATTTTTTGTCGCATCCACGCCAGAGCGGCGCTTGGCAATTATGAAAGATTCCCGCATTGGCACGTTTGCAGCACTTGCTCTCATTATCTCAACGGGTATCAAGGTCGCGCTGCTGGCTGCAATCATCGATCGCGCGGGTGCGTGTTCTGCGGCGCTGGCCTTAATTGGTGCGGAAGCTGCAAGTCGTGCTGCAATGCTCACACTTTGGCACGGCCTTCCCTCTGCCCGTCCCGGAGGCCTTGCCGACAATCTGGGGCGACCAAACTGGGAAACACTTGTCTGCGCCTGCTTGATTGGTCTGGTATTATTATTGGTGACTGTCGTTGCTTCCGTCGGCGTTTCCGGCTTTATCAAAGCACTGGTTATCAGCGGTGTGGTGCTTTTTGGCTTTGCAAGACTCTGCGTTGCCAGGATTGGCGGACAAACCGGCGATACGCTGGGCGCAGCACAGCAGATATGTGTGCTCACCATATTGCTTGGCCTTGTTATCTCGCTTTGATGAAACCACATTGATCCCATGAGTGCAGAAGCGATCGAATCTCCATGTGTGCTCGTCTGCGTGATAGACAGCGAAAGCGGTTTGTGCCTCGGTTGCGCACGCGCCCTTGATGAAATTGCCGGTTGGTCCGCTATGAAGCAGGACGAACGAAAGGCGATCATGGCGCTGTTACCGGCACGGCATGAAAAACTGGAAAAGAAAGAAGACTGATGGGGCGTTTGTTCTGGATCGTGATTGCAGCCATTGCAGTTGTTATTCTGCTGCTGATGGCAAACAATGATAGCGGCACAACGCTCGGCCTTGCCAATGATGCATTTGGTCAGGCTGCCTATATGGGTATTTGGGGCGTCGTGCTTGCGGCAGGCATATTGGGCTCCGGTATCAAACTCAGCGATTTCGCGCGCAATATGGCCGTTTGGGCCGTCATCATTCTTGCTCTGGTTGCCGCCTATCAATATCGCTACGAGCTTCAGGATGTCGGAAGCCGCATCACCGCCGGGCTTATTCCCGGCAGCCCGATTTCAGGGCGCGCGGCCGATGGCTCGCTCACAGTCACGCTCGCAAAATCGTCCAACGGTCATTTTGAGGTGAATGGTCGCGTCAATGATGCGCGTGTGCATTTCCTCGTCGATACCGGCGCATCGTCCGTCGTGCTTTCAAAACAAGACGCCGAGCGCGCGGGCATAGACACCTCATCGCTTTCCTATAACGTACCGATTAATACGGCCAATGGCAGAGCGACAGCCGCCAGCATAACCATTGCGACATTGCAGATTGGCGATATTGAGCGGCACAATATTCGCGCCATGGTCACGCAGGAAGGCCTGATGACCGGCAGCTTGCTCGGTATGAACTTCCTTCAAACACTGGGCGGATTCAGCGTTCGCGGCGATCAGTTGATCATGATGGATTAAGTCAGGCCGCTTCCGCACTGGCTTCCATGACGGAGGCATAGGCCTGACGCAGCACATCACTGTTTGCACCGGGCTTGGACGCGTCCGTTGACAATATCTGGCGCCAACGGCGTGCACCAGGTTGCCCCATAAACAGGCCGACCATGTGGCGGCTGATATGGGAAAGCCTGCCGCCATCCGCAATATGCCTGTCGATATAGGCGCACATTGCTTCGATGATTTCAGCCATATCGGTTGGCTTTTCGTCATCGCCATACATGAGATGATCAACATCAGCGAGAATGGCCGGATTGTGATAGGCGGCACGTCCGAGCATAATGCCATCGACATGATCACGATGCTCAACGGCCTCCTGCAGAGAGCCGACCCCCCCATTGATACCAATGAAGGACGTAGCAAGGCGTTGCTTCAAACGATAGACGCGATCATAATCAAGCGGTGGAATATCGCGGTTTTCCTTCGGTGACAAACCTTTCAACCAGGCTTTGCGCGCATGAACCCAGAGCGCGTCAGCACCAGCTTCAAGAGCCTGGTCGGCCAATGCATCAAGGGCTTCTTCCGGGTCCTGATCATCGACCCCGATCCGGCATTTAACAGTCACCGGCACGGAAACGGCTTCTTTCATGGCCGCGACGCAGCGCGCAACCACATCCGGTGTTTGCATGAGACAGGCGCCAAAAGTTCCTGATTGAACGCGATCAGACGGGCAACCGACATTCAGATTGATTTCATCATAGCCAAAGCCCGCACCAATCCGTGCTGCTTCCTGCAACTTGACCGGATCGGAGCCGCCAAGCTGGAGCGCAATCGGGTGCTCCGTGTTATCAAAACCCATAAGACGCTCGCGCGGTCCATGAATGGCCGCATCGGCCACAACCATCTCAGTATAGAGCAGCGCGCGCTTTGAAAACAGCCGATGAAAATAACGACAATGCCTGTCGGACCAGTCGAGCATAGGTGCTACGGAGAACCGGTGATCAGGATAATTGTGATTTTTATTTTTAATATCAGTCATTTAAACAATAATCCTGAGAATGCGATTCATGCAAGCTTGCTGGCTTCATATAAAATGCCCCGCTTCAAGTGGCGCAAAAAGCCACAAATGCTGCCAATGATCAAGTTGCCGGGGCGGCCATCTTATCCGAAAAGCGTTTCACACTTTTAGGGATGCGCTCTAAGATCATCATACACGATTCTGACCATGAAAGTTCGAGGCCCCGTTTTGACCGACCTGTCCCCCTTCAATAAAACCTTCGATGCTTTTCTGTTTGATATGGATGGTACTGTTCTAAGTTCAATAGCGGCAACAGAACGCGTCTGGGGACAATGGGCTATCCGCCATGGCATTGATCCGGTCACTTTTGTTCCAACCATTCATGGTGTTCGTGCGGTCGATACGGTGCGCAGGCTTGGTTTGCCGAATCTTGATCCCGATACAGAAGCCAAAATTCTGCTTGATGCCGAAATGGCTGATCTCGATGGGATTGTCGCCATTGAAGGTGCGCTGGATTTTGTTAACTCGCTTCCCGAAGACCGCTGGGCAATTGTGACATCCGCACCGATCGAGCTTGCACGTCGTCGCCTTCAAGCTGCCGGATTGCCGATGCCCAAGACAATTGTGTCTGCGGAAGACGTCGAACGGGGGAAACCAAGCCCGGAATGTTTCCAGCTTGGTGCAAAGCGCCTTGGTTTTGACCCGCATAATTGTCTGGTCTTCGAGGATGCGCCCGCCGGTATTGTTGCAGGCGAAACGGCAGGGGCAAGCGTTGTGGTGGTGACAGCAACACATCCGCATTCACCAAAGACGTCACATAGAAGCATCAACAGCTATCACGAGTTGAAGCTTTCGGTAGACGGCGATACCGGCCTTCTCTCTCTTGCTGATGCTGCTGCTTAATATTAAAAACGGCGCGCGTTAAATCACGCGCCGTCCTTCACGCCAGACGGTGCGGATAATCGGCACATGTTCGGCAATCTGCACACGAACCAGATCGCCACGCTTGCCAATCGCGATTTCTCCGCGATCATCAAGACCTGCGGCCTTTGCCGGATTGGCTGAGACAAGTTTAATCGCCTGCGGCAGGGTGATTTCATCCATCACCTCAGCCATAAAAAATGCCGCCTGCATCATGCTTGCCGGAATGTAATCTGACGAAATAATGTCAAGATGCCCTGCTTTCGCAAGTTCACGGGCCGAAACATTGCCAGAATGCGAGCCACCACGCACGACATTGGGCGCGCCCATCAGAACCGACATCCCCGCCTCTTTCGAGGCTTGCGCAGCCATATGCGTGGTCGGAAATTCTGCAACGCGAATGCCCTGTGTCTTTGCTTCCATAACATGATCCACTGTTGCATCATCATGGCTGGCAAGAACAATTCCACGTGCATTACAAGCACTCGCAATGGCCGTTCGGTTTGATACCGAATGCTGTTGTGACTGCCCCATACGCTTTTCGCAATAGCGGATAAATTCTTCTTCCGAGACCCTAAGCTTGCTCATATAGTAAAGCTTATAGGTCTCTAAATCCGTAAACTGGCGCTGTCCCGGCGCGTGATCCATCAATGACACCAGTCTGACCAGCGGATGCTCACCAAACCGTTCAAAAGCGCTACGGCAATCAGGAGCCGAAACCTCACAACGCAAATGCAGAAAATGGTCTGCGCGCAGCCGTCCTGCCTCGCGCCCTTCGGCGATGGCTGATGATAGCTTGCGCATATCATCAATACCGGTCTGCGCTTCTTCATCAAAGCCAATACGAAGAGCGTCAAAAACCGTGGTAATACCCGACGCCGCAATCTGCGCATCATGGGCCTGAACGGCCGCAATCGGATTCCAGCGCACTTTCGGACGCGGCGCATAATGCCCTTCAAGATGGTCGGTGTGTAATTCCACCAACCCCGGCGTCAGATAATCTCCCTCCATGTCTTTACCAGACACAGACGAGCCAGACGCAACATCAGCAATGATTCCATCAACGATTTTCACCGTGCCGCGGATAACCTCATCCGGCAGCACGATGCTTGCATTTTTCAGAATTAATTCCGTCGTCATCCCTTAAGGCCTCCCCACAGCCCGCGAGGACCGTTTGGGAATCTTATTACCACCGGTCATCGGATGTAGCGAATGAATCTCAAAAGGTGCACCTTTTTCCGTTTCAACAAACAAAGCAAGATTGGCAACCTCCACCGCATCGTCCAGAACAGGTGCGAAAAAATCATCAAGCACGCGCTCGACATGTGGGCGCTGTTTTTCTTCCACCGATCCGGTGAGCGTCATATGAAAACGAAACTCATCGAAAACATATGGGTACCCCCAGCGATCAAGATTTTGACGCTGCGCTTCGCTCAAGCGCTCGGGACGGCGCTTTGCAATTTCGGAATCACGCAGAGGCGCACGAAAACGGTCAAACGAGACAACAACATCATTGGCAAGCTGATTAAGCTCCGCAACCGGCTCTCCCGGCACCAGCGCAAAGAATGGACCTATACCCTGTACTCGCAGGCGTGGAATCATGAATGGCCGGCTCGACGATGCAAAATACATCAGGGCCGAAAGCAAATCGCTTTCATTATAAGCTGTATCCAGCCTGAACGGTGCCTTGAGCGTTGCGTGAAAGCCATAACGGCGCGGCTCTTCGGTCAACGCGGCGATATCTTCGGCTGCGAGTGTGCGAATCGCCGGAACCTTAACCGCCTCTCCACTAAATGCGCTGCGCCCCAGCCAGTTTGCCGCGACTTTCAGAAGCGCATCACCCGACGGCGGCGTAAAATAGATTGCGTAACGCATCGTGATTCCTCTTTTGCCGGGATCGTTACACGCCGAATGTGGCAAGTCGATAAAGGAAGATCACATCAATATTTTACATCCTGACAAATTCGTATAGGCGTATTCCCGGATAAAATTAGGAGATGACTATGGGTGGTTTTGCGTCGATCGGTGAGTGCATGATCGAGCTTTCAGGCAATGGTGACGATCAATGGCGCATGGGATATGCGGGTGATACGCTCAATACGGCCTGGTATGCGCGCGCACTCACGGATCAGGCCTTTCCTGTAGATTATGTTACTGCGTTTGGCGAAGACGAGTTCTCAAAAAAGCAGCGCGACTTTCTCACCTCCAATGGCATTGGTATTGCCCACAGCCCTGTCATCAAGGGCGTTCATCCGGGTCTTTACGCAATTACCCTGAACGGTGCCGAACGCTCCTTCACCTATTGGCGCAGTGACGCCGCAGCAAAGCGCCTCGCAAGCGATGAGAATGCGCTGAGATTAAGCCTCGCCAATCGTGATATGATCTATTTTTCCGGTATTTCGGTTGGCATTGTGTTTCCTGAGCACCGCGAAACATTGTTCGATATTTTGCGCGAGTGCCGTGCAAATGGCGCGCTTATCGCTTTTGATCCCAATTTCCGTCATCAGCTTTGGCCAGACCGCGAAGCCGCCAAAAAGATTATCAGCGCGGCGATGCAGATCGCCGATATTGCGCTGCCGACCTTTCCGGATGAGCAGGCGTTGTTTGGCGACGAAACTGCGCAAGCCTGTGCAGATCGGCTTATCGGCCTGGGTGTGAAGGAAATCGTTGTGAAAGACGGCACCGAGCCTGCGCTTATTATCGCTGACGGCAAACAGGCCCTTGTGCCTGCCGTCAAGGCCAATGCAGTTGATACGACAGGGGCCGGCGACAGTTTTAACGGCGGCTATCTTGCCGCCCGTCTTGAGGGCCTGTCACCCGTTGAGGCTGCGCGAAAAGCCCATGCGGTTGCTGCCCGTGTTGTTGAAATTCGCGGCGCACTCGCTCCAATGGAAGCAGCGCGCGCCGCGTATCTTAGCGAAATCAGTCACGCGTAAATGTGAAATGGCTCATCTGGGCGTATACCTCGCCCGGATGCAGGATCGACTGCGGCACATAAGAATATTCCAGCGAGCCAGGCCACAGCTGTGGCTCAAGGCAGAAGCCCGCATGTTTGCCGTAGGGCTTACCTGTCAGGCCAATGCAGTCATTGGCCATCGTATTGCCCGCATAGAACTGAACACCAGGTTCTGTGGTCGCAATATCAAGACGGATGCCAGAACGCGCGCCCTTGACGGAAGCGCAAGGGCGCAACGGTCCGCGCGCAGCTGTTAAGCAGAAATTGTTGTCATATTCGAGTTGCTTGCCGTTTTCATTAAACCGAATCGGACGAAATGCCCGGAAATCATAGGGCGTGTCTTTGACCGGCAGAATGCGGCCATCCGGTATCAGCGCTTCATCAACGGGCATATAGGCCTCGGCTTCGATCTTAAGCTGATGATCAAGAATATCACCCTCGCCACCATCATCGAGATTGAAATAACTGTGATGGAGAAGGCTACAGGGTGTTGGCTGGTCAGTGACGGCTTCAAGGCGGACAATCAGCGTGCCGTGTGCATTGAGCATATAAGTGCAACTTACCTTCAGATTGCCCGGAAAACCCATCTCACCATCGGCTGCGATCGTTGCAAGCGTCACGAAATCTGAGCCAGAGCCTGTAACCTTCCAGACCCGGTTGCCAAGACCATGACTTCCGCCGTGGAGATTATGAATGCCCTGAAAATTCGGCTCGACATCGTAGCCTTTACCATCAATCTCAAAATGAGCATTGCGAATGCGATTGGAAAAGCGACCCGCAATTGCGCCCAGATGCGGCGAATGTGCAGGATAATCGGCAAAGTCACGATAGCCTATAACCAACGGCGCATCGTGCCCTTCCATGCGCAGGTCCTGAATGGCTGCGCCCCATGTGATAATCTTTGCCTCAAGCGGACCATTGGCAATGGTCATCCGATAAACCGCCTGCCCGTCGGGTGCATATCCAAAAATTTCCGATGTCACTGTGCTCGCCCATTTTGATGTGTTTTCGAAAGCTGCATCAAATCCGCATCGTGAAGATGACGCAAGAGGGAACACCGCTCATTAAAACCGCCCAGCAAGACCCGGAAAACATAAGTTAATATTATTTTGTCAAATTTCAGCGTAATATAAATATATAACAAGTATTGATTTAATATTATCAACTAAATTAGGGGTTTTAGCGATGAAAGAAAATTTCAAAAATATTATGCCCTATATTTTCAGTGAAGAAGGCGGATATGCAGATGATCCCCGCGATCCCGGCGGGGCGACCAACATGGGAATTACCATAGCAACACTGTCTGCATGGAAGGGGCACCCTGTTTCTAAACTGGATGTTGAGAAACTTTCTCCGGCAGAAGCAACAAAAATCTATCAACAGCAATTCTGGAACAAGGTTGACGGCGACAAGCTGCCATCGGGGGTCGACTATGCCGTGTTTGATTTTGCGGTGAACTCCGGTCCGGGGCGGGCTGCAAAAACACTGCAAGGAATCGTCAATCAACCAGAAGATGCTGTAATCGGCGCACAAACCATTGCAGCAGTTTCCAATTATCCTCCAGAAGTCATTATCAATGCACTCTGCGATGCACGCGCAGCGTGGCTCAAGGGACTTTCCACGGCTGCAACCTTTGGCAATGGCTGGCTGGCGCGGGTGGAGCGGGTGCGCTCACGCGCGCTTGCATTGGCCGCAACGCCCCCTGCCACCGAACCCGCCCAGCCAAATGCTGACCCGCTACCGAAAGCCCGTCAAAGCGATACAGCCATCAGTACCGCGCTCAAACATCCAGAAGCGCTCGGCACTTTGGGCAGCGCAATATCAGGCCTTGCGGCAATCGCATCCGGCAATGGACCGGTGCAATATGCGCTCGCAATCATCATGCTTGCATGCACCGCCATTGGCCTTTGGTACTTCATCAAGCGGATCAGGAATGAACCCTGAACAAGCCCCTTCCGAAGGACATTTCAATTTTTTGTAATGGGCTTTATGTTGCGCTTGGCGCATTGTGCACCTTATATGCGCAATCAAAGTCCAGCGAAATGCCGGTGATCGTGGAACTATTATGACTTTCCCTATCATCGGAAAAACGCTAGATACGCGCAGATACTCAGACGCATGCCTGTTGTGGCATCGCCAAGAATAAAGGAATCGAAACTTGTCCTCTACTTTTGACAAAGTCGCCGACATCATTGCCGAAACAAGCGAAATCGACCGTGACACCATCACGCCCGATAGCCATACCATTGATGATCTTGGCATCGACAGCCTCGACTTCCTCGACATCGTATTCGCTATCGACAAAGAATTCGGCATCAAGATTCCGCTTGAACAGTGGACGCAGGAAGTTAACGAAGGTAAGGCTCCGACCGAAGAATACTTCGTTCTGAAAAACCTCTGCGCCAAGATTGACGAGCTGGTTGCAGCCAAGAAGGGCTGAACAGCCACGCAAGCTGACGGTATTAGAGCGCCTTCGATCTGATAAAATCAGATTGGCGCTCTAACTTATTTTTAACGCGCATCTTATCCGAAAACCGTTTCACACTTTTCGGGATGCGTTAAAAAGGGTGAACATCCCTGTTCGCCCTGATTCCGTTTCAGGATCAAGCGCAGCATTTACGGGCAGGCCGAACCATGCAAAGCAATAAAGTCGTCATTACCGGTATTGGCATCATCTCCTCGCTCGGCGAAGGGCTGGATGCGCATTGGAACGCTTTTTCAACGTCAGGTTCTCAACCGCGCCTCGAAAAGCAAGCCTTTGCGCCCTATACAGTTCATCCGCTTGGTGAAGTCGATTGGGGGTTACAGATACCCAAGCGTGGCGACCAGCGCCAGATGGAAACATGGCAGCGGCTCGGCACCTATGCGGCAGGCCTTGCGCTCGAAGATGCCGGTATCAAGGACAACGAAACCCTTTGCGCCAGCATGGACATGATCGTGGGAGCCGGTGGTGGTGAACGCGACATTACTGTCGATATGCAAATTCTCGAAGAAGGACGCATCAGCAATAATCGCGGCGAGATGCTCAACGAGAAGCTCTCGACAGAGTTGCGCCCTACCCTGTTTCTTGCCCAGCTTTCCAACCTGCTGGCGGGCAATATCTCCATCGTTCACAAAGTCACCGGTTCTTCGCGCACCTTCATGGGCGAGGAAGGTTCGGGTATTTCGGCTATTGAAACAGCGGCTGCCCGCATTCGTTCAGGACAGAGCACGCATGCGTTGGTCGGCGGCTCTTATAATGCTGAACATTTCGATATGATTCTCGGCCACGAGCTTGGCGGTTTGCTCAAGCATGATGGTTGGGCACCGCTCTGGGAGCGTGAAGGTTCAGCCGGTGGCGGCATGATTTCCGGTTCTGGCGGCGTGTTTCTGGTGCTCGAAAGCGCTGAACACGCGCAAAAGCGCGGTGCACGTGCCTATGCCGAGATTGCAAGCATTGAAAGCGAGCAAATCCGCCGCGATACTGCTGATCTTACAAACGCAATTCGCGATCTTGTGATTGCGGCCAATGGCGGCAAAGAGCCTCAATATGTGGTTTCGGGTGCTTCCGGCGCGCATGCTGCAACAACTGGTGAAAAGGCAGCACTTGAAGGCATCAATGCCGCCTATCGCGGGATTGCCGGTCTGACCGGTCATTTGCGTGAAGCACAGTTTCCGCTGGCGCTGGCGCTTGGAGCGATTTCTGTCTGGAAAGGTGAGGCTTTCACACCATCAAGCGCGGCTGAAAAAGCCATTGATGGAACAATCAGTGAAGCCATTGTCACCACCATCGGTGCAACACGCGCTGAAGGTGCCGCAAAGCTGGTGAGAGCATAAGATGACCAAATATACAGACCATCTCGGCCGCCCCATTGTTGCCATCACGGGTGCAGGCGTTGTTTCTTCGCTCGGACAGGGCAAGGAAGACAACTGGGCCTCTCTTACCGGTGGACGCTCGGGCATTCATGAAATCAGCCGTTTTCCGACAGAAAGCCTGAAAACGCGCTTTTCCGGCACGGTGGATTTTCTTCCTGAAAGCAATATTGGCTCGTCCGCGCTGTCTGAGGCGCTGGCGCGTCTTGCCGGTGAAGAAGCCCTCGCCCAGTCAGGTCTTTCAGTTACCAATTTTGGCGGCCCGCTTTTCCTTGCAGCCCCTCCCGTTGAGCTCGACTGGAAAAGCCGCTTTGCACTGGATGCCAGCATCAAGGATGAAGGCCCGGCAAGCTATCAGCTTCTACTGGAAGCCTGCCGTCGTACACGTCAGGATGAGCTCTTCAATACAACACAGTTCGGCTATATAGCAGAACGCCTGTCGGAAGCTTTTGGCACACGCGGTCTGCCGGTAACACTCTCGACCGCCTGCGCTTCAGGTGCAACCGCAATTCAGCTCGGCGTTGAGGCCATTCGTCGTGGCGAAAGTGACCGTGTTCTTTCGATTGGCACAGATGGTTCGGTATCGGCTGAATCGCTCATTCGCTTTTCGCTGCTCTCGGCATTGTCCACACAGAACGACAAGCCGGAAAAGGCATCCAAGCCTTTCTCCAAAGACCGTGATGGTTTTGCCATGGCCGAAGGCTCTGGTGCGCTGGTCATGGAATCGCTTGAAAGCGCGCTTGCGCGTGGCGCGAAGGTGCTTGGCATTCTTGCCGGTTGTGGCGAAAAGGCTGATGATTTCCACCGCACCCGCTCAAAGCCGGACGCTTCACCTGCAATTGGTACAGTTCGTGCCGCACTTAGTGATGCAGGCCTTACCGAAGATCAGCTTTCCTATGTCAATGCACATGGCACTTCCACACCTGAGAACGACAAGATGGAATATCTTGCGCTTTCAACTGTGTTTGGCGACCGGCTCTCTTCGATCCCTGTTTCATCGAACAAGTCGATGATCGGCCACACGCTGACCGCTGCCGGTGCGATTGAAGCGGTATTCTCATTGCTGACAATTCAGACAGGCACCTTGCCTCCAACCATCAATTACGACAACCCAGATCCGGCAATTCCGCTGGATGTGGTGCCAAATGTGAAGCGCGACGCACAGGTTTCTACCGTGCTTTCCAACTCATTTGGCTTTGGCGGACAGAATACTAGCCTTGTATTGACAGCAAATCCGAATTAATCGGGTCCAAAGTTATGTATTCTCGGTAATCCCGGTCAGCAGATCGCTTTCCGGGATTATGTCTTGAAAAGGATAAATTCATGCGCGCCTTGCAGCTTCTCGACGATCGTCGTCTTGAAATGACCGATATTGCTCCGCCACCTGCCCCCGGCAATGGTGAAGTGACAGTCCGTATCAAGGCCGTCGCACTCAACCATATTGACGTATGGGGCTGGCGCGGCATGGCATTTGCCAAGCGCAAGATGCCTCTGGTGATCGGTGCGGAAGCTTCCGGCGTCGTCGATGCAATCGGCCCCGGCGTATCCAATGTTCTGCCGGGTCAGCTTGTTTCGATCTATGGTGCGCGCACCTGTGGTCTTTGCAAGGCCTGCCGCGAAGGTCGCGACAATCTTTGTGAACATGTGGGCGGCGTTCATGGCTTCCATCTTGATGGCTTTGCCTGTGAAGCTGTCAATCTGCCAGCACGTTTGCTGGTTGCGGCGCCTCCCGGCGTTGATGCCATTGGTGCGGCTGTTGCTCCTGTTACCTTTGGTACGGTCGAGCATATGCTGTTTGACAATGCGAAGCTCCAGCCGGGTGAAACCGTTCTGGTTCAGGCCGGTGGTTCCGGTATCGGTACGGCTGCCATTCAGCTTGCCAAGAAGATGGGCTGCACGGTCATTACCACCGTTGGCTCGGACGACAAGATCGAGAAGGCCAAGGCACTCGGTGCCGATCATGTCATCAATTATCGCGTGGATCGCTTTGAAGGTGTTGTGCGCAAGCTCACCAAGAAAAAGGGCGTTGATGTTGTGTTCGAACATGTCGGTGCAGACACATGGGCAGGCTCAATGCTTTGCATGAAGCGCGGCGCACGTCTCGTCACCTGTGGTTCGACCTCTGGCGTTTCAACCAACATGAACCTGATGCAGCTTTTCCAGCAGCAGCTTAAAATCCTCGGCTCATTTGGCTGCCGCATGGAAAACATGGCTGATGCGATGCAGAAAATGGCGCAGGGCGTTGTTCATCCGGTCATCGACACCATTGTCGGCTTTGATGACATTGGCACCGCTCTGAAGCGCATGGAAGGCCGTGACGTGTTTGGCAAGATCGTGTTGCAGATCGACTAAGCCTGAATGTTCAAGATTAAGCTTCTTCTCTTCAAGTGGTCACGCAAGCTCAAGCAGTTTAACTACTGGCTTTGGGCGCAGGCCGTCTTTATCGCGCTGGCTCTGCTGCGTCTCCTGCCTGCGAAAAGCGCAATCCGCTTTTCTGCATGGTTTGCGCGCAAAGTAGGCCCACTCACGCCACGGCATAAGGTCGCGACCAACAATCTGCGTCATGCCTATCCTGAGAAGAGCGATGCTGAAATCGAAAAGATAGCCGTCGAAATGTGGGATTCGATGGCGCGTCTTTTCGCGGAATATATCTTTCTCGATGCGATCTTCGATTTTGATCCGAACGCTACAGAACCCGGCCTAATTGAAGTTGACGGCATTCCGATTTTCGAACGTCTGCGTGACGAGACAAAGCCGCACATCTTCTTCACCGCACATACCGGCAATTTCGAGCTTCTGCCAATCTGCGCCGGTACGTTCGGTCTGGATGTAACCGCCCTCTTCCGCCCGCCGAACAATCCCTATATTGCCAAGACCGTTCTCAAAGCACGTAAGACCAATATGGGGCATCTGGTGCCATCAAAAGCCGGCGCCGCGTGGTCGCTGGCGCGCGTTCTGGATGCTGATGGCAATGTCGGTATGCTGGTGGATCAGAAGTTCCAGCGTGGAGTTCCCTCGACCTTCTTCAACCGTCCGGTTAAGACCAATCCGTTGCTCGCAAAGCTCGCGCGCCAGTATGATTGCGACGTCTATCCGGCGCGCTGCATTCGCCTGCCCGGCGGGCGATACCGGCTTGAGCTGAAAGAGCGCATGGATCTGCCGCGCGATGAAAAGGGTGAGATCGATATCGCCGCGACCGCGCAACTTCTCAACGATACGGTTGAAGGCTGGGTGCGTGAATATCCTGGCCAGTGGATGTGGTTCCACAAGCGCTGGGGCTAGAAATCAATATCTGCGTTCGGCCAGCAAAGGTCGGACGCTTTTTGTTTGAATAAGGCAAGTGTTTGCCAAGGGAGACAACCATGCGTCCTATCGCTATCGCCCCATCCATTTTATCCGCCGACTTTGCGCGTCTGGGAGAAGAAGTCGATGCCGTGCTTGAAGCCGGTGCCGACTGGATTCATATCGACGTCATGGATGGGCATTTTGTACCGAATATTACGTTTGGCCCACAGGTGGTGAAAGCAATTCGCCCGCGCACGCCGGCTTTCTTCGACACGCATCTGATGATCGCGCCTTGCGATCCATATCTTGAAGCCTTTGCCGATGCAGGCTGTGACCTGATCACGGTTCATGCCGAAGCTGGCGCGCATACGCACCGCTCACTCCAGAACATCCGCGCTTTGGGCAAGAAATCCGGTCTGGCGCTCAATCCAGCTACCCCTGTCGAAGCATTGACCAACGTCATTGATGATGTTGATCTCGTACTTGTCATGACTGTTAATCCGGGCTTTGGCGGCCAGAAATTCATTGCGCCGATGCTCGATAAGATCAAACGCGTGCGCGAGATGATTGGCGACCGCCCGATTGATATTGAAGTGGATGGTGGGATTACGCCTGACACTGCCGGTTTGGTTGTTGCGGCCGGCGCCAATATTCTCGTTGCGGGTTCTGCTGTTTATAAAGGCAACTCAGTCGAGAGCTATGCCACCAACATCAAAGCTATTCGCGCAGCCGCAGAAGCAGCACGCTAAACAAGCCACTTTTCCGGTGGAATGCGTTGAGCAGAGCCTTACGCTCTGCTAAACACCGCGTATTCCCTCTAAATACCTGCAGCCCGGCAGACGGGCCGCCAAAACAGGATATGCCCATGATCCCGCGCTATTCCCGACCAGAAATGGTCGCCATCTGGTCTCCCGAAACAAAGTTTCGCATCTGGTTCGAGATCGAAGCCTATGCCTGCGAAGCGCTTGCTGAACTGGGCGTCATCCCGAAGGAAGCTGCAAAGACCATCTGGGAAAAGGGTGATGCCGCCAAGTTCGACGTTGCGCGCATCGACGAGATCGAAGCCGTCACCAAGCACGACGTCATCGCGTTCCTCACGCATCTCGCTGAATTCATCGGTCCAGACAGCCGTTTTGTGCATCAGGGTATGACCTCGTCGGACGTGCTCGACACAACGCTTAATGTGCAGCTCGTTCGTGCCGCTGACCTGCTTCTCGCAGACATGGACCGTGTGCTGGCAGCGCTTAAAAAGCGCGCATTCGAGCATAAGGATACCGTTCGTATTGGCCGCAGCCATGGCATTCATGCCGAGCCGACCACAATGGGACTGACTTTCGCCCGGTTCTACGCCGAAATGGTGCGCAACCGTGCACGCCTCGTTGCAGCACGCGCGGAAATCGCGACCGGTGCTGTATCGGGCGCTGTTGGCACCTTCGCCAATATCGACCCGCGCGTTGAAGAATATGTCTGTGAAAAGCTTGGTCTTGAAGCAGAGCCAGTTTCAACGCAGGTTATCCCGCGCGACCGTCACGCCATGTTCTTTGCAACACTCGGCGTTATTGCCTCGTCGATTGAGAACGTCGCCATCGAAATCCGCCACATGCAGCGCACGGAAGTTCTGGAAGCGGAAGAATTCTTCTCGCCCGGCCAGAAAGGCTCTTCCGCAATGCCGCACAAGCGCAACCCTGTTCTGACAGAAAACCTGACCGGCCTTGCCCGTCTGGTTCGTATGTCGGTTGTGCCTGCCATGGAAAACGTTGCTCTCTGGCATGAACGCGATATTTCGCATTCAAGCGTTGAGCGTGCGATTGGCCCGGATACCACGATCACCCTCGACTTTGCGCTCAACCGTCTGGCTGGCGTTGTCGAAAAGCTGGTGATCTATCCGGAAAACATGCTCAAAAACATGAACAAGTTCCGTGGTCTTGTGCATTCGCAGCGCGTTCTGCTGGCACTCACGCAGGCTGGCGTATCGCGTGAAGATTCCTACCGCCTCGTGCAGCGCAATGCCATGAAGGTCTGGGAACAGGGTGCAGACTTCCTCGAAGAACTGCTTGCTGATCAAGAAGTTCGTGCAGCGCTTTCCGAAGAACAGATCCGCGAAAAGTTCGATCTTGGCTATCACACGAAACACGTCGATACGATTTTCAAACGGGTTTTTGGTGAAGCATAAGCCTTCATAAAACGAATCCGAAAAAAGCCCCATGTTTCTGTAAACATGGGGCTTTTTGACATTCAAATCAGGCGCTCTTTTTGATCGTATTGATCACATTGCCCCATGGGTCTTCAAAGACGTGGTTATTACCACCACGCGTATCTTCCAATTCGACCCATGCCAAACCAGTACGATCTTTATCGCGCAAGCCAGCACCTGAACTCTGCCAGGCATTGGCACCAATGTGGTGGTGATAGCCGCCAGTGGACAGGAACACGGCCTTGTCGCCATAGGTTTGAACAGTGTCAAAGCCAAGCTGCTGATGCCAGAAGGTTTCCGCATCCTGCGCGTTGCCGACGCGCAGATGAACGTGACCGACCACTGTATTCTGTGGCGCGCCGATCCACTCACCGCCTTCGCGATCAACAACGTCGAGAAGGTTTTTGACGTCGAGCGCTTCGGTGCCCATCTTCACGCGATCACCATTCCACTGCCAGGTATCGTGTGGACGGTCGGAATAGATCTCAATGCCGTTGCCTTCGGGATCGGTCAGGTAAAAGGCCTCGCTGACATTATGATCCGAAGCACCGGCGACAGGCAGCTGCTTATCGATAGCGCGGCGTGACCAGCGTGCGAGATCGCCACGGGTCGGCAGCAGGAAAGCCGTATGGTAGAGACCAGCGCTGCGTGGATCATCAGGCTTTGCAGCCGAGAACTGCTCGATTTCCATCAACTCACGGTCGCCTGCGCCCAGTACAATAGAAGCGCCACGGCGTGTCATTTCACGTAAGCCCACGACATCGCGGTAATACTCGGCCAGCGCCTCCGCATCACGTGCCTTAAGGCCCACGCGTGCGACACGCACCGGTGTTGTCATTGCGAAAGGCAAAGGAGCGCTCTTTTCAGCAGTCGCCATATTCAGTGTATCTGTCATTTTATTCTCCTTCGGCGGCATGTCCGCACGCACGGAAAGAATATTGCTCATCACAGCAGCGCCTGCAGAACCAAGTATCGTTCTTCTGCTTATGGTCATAGCCGTGGAACCCTCTCCGTAATTATCTTCCCTCCAAAGATCACAATTTAGCGAGCGTTTCACAAGATAGCGATCAGCGAACAAGCTGTTCATCATTTGCATCACCTACGCTCGTAAAACAGCGCTATAGCCCAGCTTGAAGATGCATTGAAACAGCTCTAAATAGGGGTCATGAAAGTCAAAGACGCAGATATTCTCATTATTCCCGGCTACACCAACTCAGGCCCCGATCACTGGCAAACCCGTTGGGAGAAAAAACTCTCCACGGCAAGGCGGGTTGAACAGGCGGAATGGTCGAAGCCAGTCAAAGACGATTGGGTTGCACAGGTGGTCAAAGCCGCCAATGAAGCAACGAAGCCAGTTGTGCTCGTTGCTCATTCACTTGGCGTTGCCACAGCTGTTCATGCCATTCCGCAAATTCAGCACAAGGTTGCTGGTGCATTTTTTGTTGCACCTCCCGATGTGGCGAATGAAAAAATCCGACCGAAGCACCTCATGACATTCGGCCCTTATCCACGTGTGCGTTTGCCGTTTCCAACGATTGCCGTTGTCAGCCGCAACGACCCCTTCTCCAGCTTTGAAGCCGCAGAAGACGTGGTGAAGGATTGGGGTGCAATGTTGATTGATGCCGGTGATTCCGGCCACATCAACGCGGACTCAGGTCACGGACCATGGCCCGAAGGCACGATGGTTTTTGCAGAGTTCATGACCAATCTGCAACCACCAAAATCACATTAAATCAATATGTTGTATGCTTTTCTAAACAAAAAGATTCAATTTAACTTTTGAAAACGGCAGATGAAAAATCTGCCGCTTTTCTTTATGAACGAACAGCATCTATCAGTGTTTTTGCGCCAAGACGCAGATAGCCACCGTCATTTCCAAGTGTCAGAAACTGGAAGCCAAGCGGGATATAACGCCGCGCGAATTCTGCCGAAGGCGAATAGATACCGGCGAATTTTCCAGCGGCAGCCGCCTTGCGGGCAATTGTGCTGATTGGTTCAATGATGGCTTCGGAATTCGGATTGGCTTCGCGGCCATTGCTCCAGGCAATCGAGAAATCCGCAGGGCCAACAAAAACACCATCAATGCCACGCACATCAAGAATGGCATCCAGTGCATCATAAGCATCGCGTGTTTCAATCATCGCAAAAGCAAGTGTGTCCTGATTGGCCGTGACAAGATAGTCATTCGAGCCCGGTGCGCCGTAATCGGCATTGGCGCGGAACACGCCCCAAGAACGCTCACCTATTGGCGGATATTTCATTGAAGCGGCAAATTTGCGCGCATCTTCAACCGAGTTAATCATTGGCGCGATAATGGCTTGCGCGCCAAAATCGAGCGCACGGCTTGCCATATCGAAGCGTCCAACAGGAATACGAACAACCGGCGGCTTGCCCGCATTCAGAATCAAGCCAAGACTGCGCAGAACGCTCTGCTCATCATGGCCACCATGCTGCATATCAAGCGTGACCGCTTCAAAGGCGCTATGCGCCAGAACTTCTACAGTGAGTGCTTCCGGCAAGGATGACCATGCAGAAAGAACTGTTTCTCCGGCACGAAGACGCGAAGACAAAGACATGCTTATTCCCCATTACAAATATTCAGGGCGGAAATGCTATCTACATTTCCGCCCCGACATACTGATTAGTCTTTCTGCACTTGCTGAACTGCTTCCTCAAGGAAAGCGAACATTTTTTCACGAATGGTTTCGTCTTCCACCTTCACCCCAGCCGCATCAAAATCAGCACGCAGCTTGCGGAATACGTCTTCATCACCTGCTTCTTCAAAGTCGGCTGCGACAACGTCACGAGCATAGGCTTCTGCATCTGCGTCGTGCTTGCCCAACAGTTCTGCGGCCCAAAGACCAAGAATCTTGTTACGGCGCGCTTCTGCCTTGAAGCGAAGCTCGGCATCATGTGCAAACTTGCTTTCGAAAGCGTTGCGGCGTTCATCCATGCCAGTGGCCATTCATACAACTCCCAAGCTGTTAACTTATATAAGATCGTTATCTGTTCTCTTGCCTAAAGCTGGCAAGGAGAGCAAGATTATACAAGTGCCAAACATCACTTTCTTGATTAATATGACCGTTAAACGCTTAAAACGGGGGAACGGGTGTAAAGCAGGATTGTTAAAAGCCCACAATTGCTATACGTAGCCCGCGAGAATAGCGGCACAAGCCGATCATCACATTTTTGGAAATCCGAGAAAAGCCATGAACCGTCGCCGCCGTATTTACGAGGGCAAGGCCAAGATTCTTTATGAAGGCCCTGAACCCGGTACTCTTGTCCAGTTCTTCAAAGATGACGCAACCGCGTTCAACGCGAAGAAGCATGAAGTTGTTGACGGAAAAGGCGTGTTAAACAACCGCATCTCCGAGCACATCTTTACCCAGCTTAATCGCATTGGTATTCCAACCCACTTTATCCGCCGTCTCAACATGCGTGAGCAGCTGATCAAGGAAGTGGAAATCATCCCGCTTGAAGTCGTTGTGCGCAACGTTGCGGCTGGTTCGTTATCCAAGCGCCTTGGTCTGGAAGAAGGCACGGTTCTGCCGCGCTCGATCATCGAGTTTTATTACAAGGCAGATGCGCTTGATGACCCTATGGTCACCGAAGAGCACATCACCGCTTTCGGCTGGGCAAGCCCTGCGGAAATCGATGACATTATGGCTCTTGCCATTCGCGTCAACGATTTCCTGACCGGCCTGTTCCTCGGCATCGGCATTCAGCTTGTTGACTTCAAGATGGAATGCGGACGTCTGTTTGAAGGCGATATGATGCGCATCGTCGTTGCTGACGAAATTTCACCAGACTCAGCACGTCTTTGGGACATCAACACCAATGACAAGCTTGATAAGGACCGCTTCCGCCGCGATATGGGCGGACTGGTTGAGGCTTATCAGGAAGTGGCGCGTCGTCTCGGCATCATGAACGAGAACGAATCGCCCCGTCCTTCCGGCCCTACGCTTGTGAAGTAAAAATCCGCACAGCCCGGCAACTCGCGTTCCGGGCTGTTTTCATTGTCTTTGTTACAGATCAGCAGGAACTACCAAGTGATCAAGGCACGCGTCACCGTTACACTGAAAAACGGCGTTCTCGACCCGCAGGGCAAAGCTATTGTCGGCGCGCTCGGCAGTCTGGGCTTCGAAGGAATCAACTCAGTCCGTCAGGGCAAGGTCTTTGATCTTGAACTCGAAGGCACGGACAAGGCGAAAGCTGAAGCCGAAATCAAGGCCATGTGTGAGAAGCTGCTCGCCAACACGGTCATTGAAGATTACGCAATCGTCATCGCCTGACGCACTGCGGCTGAAACCAAGTTTTTTGCGCGCCTTCAACTCGCTTAAGCAACGATTTTGAAGGGCACTCAAATCAAAGAGACGTAAAACGCCATGAAAGCAGCAGTCGTTCTTCTTCCGGGCCTCAACCGTGACCGCGACATGATTGCGGCCATCACCAAGATTTCCGGTCAGGCACCAATCACCGTATGGCAGACAGATACTTCCATCCCTGACGATGTTGATCTGATCCTCATTCCGGGTGGTTTCTCCTATGGCGATTACCTGCGTTGCGGTGCAATTGCAGCACGTATGCCGGTGATGCAGGCTATTCGTGAGAAAGCCGACAAGGGTGTCATGGTTATCGGCGTCTGCAATGGCTTCCAGATTCTGGTTGAAGCCGGAATGCTGCCGGGTGCGCTGATGCGCAACACATCACTGAAGTTCGTCTGCCGCGAAGTGAAGCTCGAAGTCAGCAATGCAAACACCGCATTCACGCGCGGCTATCAGCCGGGCCAGATCATCCGCTGCCCGGTTGCGCATCATGACGGCAACTATTTCGCCGATGCTGAAACGCTGAAGCGCCTCGAAGGTGAAGGTCAGGTTGTGTTCCGTTATGCCGAAGACACCAACCCGAATGGTTCGGTCAATGATATTGCTGGTATCGTCAATGCACGCGGTAATGTTCTTGGCATGATGCCACATCCCGAGAACCTGATTGAAGCGGCCCATGGCGGCAGCGATGGCCGCGCGCTTTTTGCAGGCGCTCTTGGTATTGCCGCCTGAGCCTGAAAATAATTACACTCATCGCAAAACGGCCTTCGGTTAAACCCGGAGGCCGTTTTTTTATTTCCCGTTTAAACCGATACTCAATCCTCTGGCACTCTTTGAAAATTCATGCCAGCTTATGCGGTGGATACTTCCTGCGGCAACCGAATCGGGGAACGATACCGATGCAATTATATTCACGCCCTCTCTCCCCTTATTCCGCTTTTGTGCGCGGCGTTCTTTATCTCAAAGAGCTGCCATTCAAACCGCTCAATCTGTTTTACCCATTTCCTGCTGATTTTGGCGATGTGACACCGCTCAAGCGTGTTCCTGTGCTGATTACCGGCTCGGGCGAAACGCTGTTTGAAGCAATCGTCATTGCTGAATATCTTGAAGATCATTATCCGGACACGCCTGTCCTGCCCGGAAGCCCGCGCGAGCGCGCTCTGATCCGGCTTCTGGCACGTATTGCTGAAATCGATATACTCGAACCGGCAATGAAGCTCTTTATTCTTCAAAGCAAACCAGAACGAGACGCGGCAACGATCGAGCGGCTTTTCACGAAGCTGCATAAGGGCCTGAGTGTTGTTGAATCGCGCCTGACCGATCATGATTTCGCACTCAATGATGCGCCGACACTTGCCGATGCATGGCTGCTGCCCGTGCGTTTTCTCATGGAGCCACTCAAGAAGCTTTCTGGAAAAGATGATTTGCTGGCGACTTACCCAAAATTCGACACATATGCCGTGAAAGCAACGCGCGACCCTGCATTCGAACTCATATGGAATGAAATGAGTGACGGATTAAAGGCTTTCATGCCGCAACTTGCTTGAATGATCTCACCTGACACAATGTGAGCTTTTAGGGTTCGCGTTAACACCTTGTTTCTACACGCTTATCGGCTGGCCAATTTTCTGCGCTCTGCCGAACGCGTTTTGATGGAGTCTTCCTTGAAGAATAAGACCATTGCGCTTGTCGCTCTGCCTGCTCTTGCGCTTTTTTCAGCCTGCTCGCCAACGCCTGCCCCCGGCCCTGTTGCCCTTGATTCGAATAAGGCAGCGCTGCCAACCATGGAGCGCATTGCGCTCGGCGCCAACAGTTGCTGGTTTAAATCAAAGGACAAAGGCTTCCGCGGTTATGCATTAGCGCCGGAGTTGAATTCATTTACTGGCCGTCCGCGTATTCTGGTGGTTCCGTCGCGCAATCTTGCAGGGCGTCCCTTGCTCGTTGTTCAGGCCCAGGGCAATCCAGCCCGGATCGAGGCCTTTGGTCCTATGATGCAGCAGAGCCATGGCAGCCGGATCGCCACGGATATCAATCGCTGGGCATCAGGCGAAAAGGGCTGCTGACCGGATAAATAATTAGCGGATATGGAAGCGTACCTTGCGCGCTTCCATGTCAGCGTCCACCCGCGTAATACCAATATCGCGCAACTGATCGTCCGTGAGGTTCATCAATTGAATGCGGCTGCGGCGCAGCATGGCACGCAATTTCCACCATTCAACAAAGCGCTGCCAGACAGAGCGGGAAGCATAACAAAATTCGCTTTCCCGCGCGATGATTGTATCAATTGTATCTATTTCATCATGCTTAATTGACGTATATGTCATAGCAAAAAGCCTTTTATATGGGCAAAACCGCTATTTCAAGTTCGTGTGACGCTTGAATGCTCAAATACAATTGACTCAAGAACCGACACAATGCTTATATTGTGACCATGACAAATTGGCTCCCCGATCTCACCGGCAAGTCCGGTCCGCTTTATCTGCAACTCGCTGATGCGATTGAAGAGGCAATTGCTAACAACTCTTTGCCAGCGGGGCAGAAACTGCCACCCCAGCGCAACCTGGCCTTCGATCTAAAGGTGACAATCGGTACAATTGGGCGCGCTTATGCGCTTGCGCACGAACGTGGGCTTGTAACCGGCGAAGTTGGCCGCGGAACCTATGTGCTCGGCAAGGCTGATCGAAAAGATGCGCCCCTCGCCTATTCCAGCGATGGCATAGCGGGCACGCGAATTCAGGATGCCCCGCTCGACAAAGGGCGCTTTGACACGACAGCGGCACCGGATATTGGACAGAACGCGGCGCTTGAGCCACTTATCACGTCTGTTATCCGCAATTTCCCGCATGAAATCGTTAATTACACGCGGTATTTTCCGCAACACTGGCTAGAGGCCGGTCGCCAATGGCTCAATCAGGAAAATGCGCCCGCCGATGCGAGCAACATTGTGGTCACCAACGGCGCGCATGCGGGTGCAGTTGCGGCAATTACGGCCTTTACCGCACCCGGTGACAGGATCGTTTTTGAAGATCTCACTTATACACAGGTGAGCCGCTCCGTCCGAATTACCGGGCGACGCATTGCGATTGCCGCAAGCGATGAATACGGAATGATCCCGGAAGAATTTGAGCGGGTCTGCAATCAACAGCATCCGACAATGGCATTTCTGATGCCAAGCATCCACAACCCCACACTTGCAACCATGCCCTATGAGCGCCGGGTTGCAATTGCCAATATCGCAGCGCGGCACAATGTCTGGCTGATCGAAGACGACACTTACGGGGTCATGACTCGATCAAATATCCCGAAAATTGCAGACATTGCGCCAGAGCGCACCTTTCTCTTAGGCAGTCTTTCAAAAGCGGTAACGGCTGGTTTGCGTTGTGGCTGGGTGGCCTGCCCTCCGCATTGTGCGCAGCGTTTGAGGGTGACCCATAAACTGATGACTGGCGGCGTGTCCTTTCTGCTCGCTGAAACGGCTGCTCAAACCGTGCTTTCCGGTCAGGCGAATGCCCTGCTGGACAAGTGCTCTGCGGAAATCGAATGGCGCGAGCGGCTGGCCCGCGAAATCTTTGCCGGTTACGACTTCGTTTCTTCACCGCATGTGCCTATCCTCTGGTTGAAACTGCCCGAGCCCTGGCTTGCCAGCACGTTTAAAGCCGCGGCCTATGAAAACGGATTGCTGATCGATGATGAAGACGAGTTCAAAGCCGGGCGTATCGATCGGACATATCATCGGGTTCGCATCGCTTTTTCCTCGCCGGCCGACCGCAGTGATGTCGAAAATGGCTTCACAGCCCTACGTCAGCTGCTGGAAAACGAACAAGCAGGCTATGAAGGCAGCATTTGAGCCGGGAAATCGGCATTTTCCTGTCGCGCTTCCAACAGAGTTAGGTTAAAGAGGCCCCTTGAAACCTTAGGTGTCCGCCCTTCGGCAGAAGTTTCCGGGTACCGCAGCCTGCGACGGGGTCCCTCATCTCCATGACTATTTCCAATAAGCGCGATATCACGCCGGAACTTATCTCTGCCCACGGCCTCAAGCCGGACGAATACCAGCGTATTCTTGATCTGATCGGACGCGAACCAAGCTTCACGGAGCTCGGAATCTTCTCGGCAATGTGGAATGAGCATTGTTCCTACAAGTCGTCGAAGAAGTGGCTGCGGACGCTGCCAACGACTGGTCCCCGCGTACTTCAGGGCCCCGGCGAGAATGCCGGCGTTGTGGATATTGGCGATGGCGACTGTGTCGTCTTCAAGATGGAAAGCCACAACCACCCATCTTACATTGAGCCTTATCAAGGGGCTGCGACAGGCGTTGGCGGCATTCTGCGCGATGTTTTCACCATGGGCGCACGTCCGATTGCAGCCATGAATGCGCTGCGGTTCGGCGAGCCTGATCATCCGAAGACCCGCCACCTCGTTTCCGGTGTTGTTTCCGGCGTTGGCGGGTATGGCAATGCCTTCGGCGTTCCGACCGTCGGCGGCGAAGTGAATTTCGACAAGCGCTATAACGGCAATATCCTCGTCAATGCTTTTGCTGCCGGTCTTGCCAAGCATGACGGCATCTTCCTGTCAGAAGCCAAGGGCGTTGGCCTCCCGGTTGTCTATCTCGGTGCCAAGACGGGCCGTGATGGCGTGGGCGGTGCCACCATGGCATCGGCCGAGTTTGACGAATCGATTGAAGAAAAACGCCCGACCGTTCAGGTTGGTGACCCATTCACCGAGAAGTGCCTGCTCGAAGCCTGTCTTGAGCTGATGGCTTCGGGTGCGGTTATCGCTATTCAGGATATGGGCGCAGCTGGACTCACCTGTTCTGCCGTTGAAATGGGCGCCAAGGGCGACCTCGGTATCGAACTCATTCTCGATCATGTTCCAGTTCGTGAAGTGAACATGACGGCTTATGAAATGATGCTGTCAGAAAGCCAAGAGCGTATGCTCATGGTGCTCAAGCCAGACATGGAAGAAGAAGCACAAGCGATCTTCCGCAAGTGGGGCCTTGATTTTGCAATCGTCGGCAAGACCACTGATGATCTGCGCTTCCGCGTCATTCATCAGGGTGAAGAAGTTGCCAATCTGCCGATCAAGGAACTCGGCGACGAAGCTCCTGAATATGATCGTCCGTGGATGGAGCCGGGCAAGCACGCTCCGCTACCAGCAGCCAATGTGCCGCAGGTTGAAGACTATTCCGATGCGCTGCTCAAGCTCGTCGGTTCGCCGGATGGTTCGTCGCGCCGCTGGGTTTATGAGCAGTATGACACGCTCATTCAGGGCAATTCATTGCAGCTTCCGGGTGGTGACGCCGGTGTGATCCGCGTTGAAGGTCATCCCACCAAGGCACTCGCTTTCTCGTCTGACGTAACGCCACGCTATTGCGAAGCTGATCCGTTCGAAGGTGGCAAGCAGGCGGTTGCTGAATGCTGGCGCAACATTACCGCAACCGGTGCTGAGCCGCTCGCTTCGACCGACAACCTGAACTTCGGCAATCCTGAAAAGCCGGAAATCATGGGTCAGCTGGTCAAGGCAATCGAAGGTATCGGCGAAGCTTGCCGCGCGCTCGATTTCCCAATCGTTTCGGGCAACGTCTCGCTCTACAATGAAACCAATGGTGAGGCGATCCTGCCAACTCCAACCATTGCAGGTGTCGGCCTTATTCCTGACTGGTCTCAGATGGCCAAGATCGGCGGCATGCAGGATGGCGACACGCTGGTTCTGCTGGGTAGCGACGGCTCACATCTCGGTCAGTCGATCTATCTGCGTGATCTGTTTGACCGCGCGGATGGTCCGGCACCAGCCGTTGATCTTGGGCTTGAAAAGCGTACCGGCGAATTTGTTCGCTCGGCGATCCGCAATGGTCAGGTGACAGCCTGTCACGATCTATCCGACGGCGGCCTTGCTGTTGGTGTAGCTGAAATGGCAATCAAATCTGGCAAGGGCGCTGTACTTGATGCCGGTGACGGCCTGCCACATGCAACGCTCTTTGGTGAAGATCAGGCACGTTATGTCGTCGCAGCTACGCCTGAAATGGCAAAGCTGATTGCGCTCAATGCTGAAGGTGCGGGCCTGGCATTCCGCATACTTGGAACAGTTGGCGGTGATCGTCTGAAATTCGGCACGATCATCGATGTTTCGGTCGCAGACCTAACTGCTGCCTTTGAAGGCTGGTTCCCAAGCTTTATGAGCGGCGAAGCTTCGGTCGATAACTAAGCGTTATTGGTCGGCACTGTTACCAATTGACGCCCGGCCGGGAACTCTGTGCCGGGCGTTTGCTTGTCGCTCATTTAAACGTTAGACAGTTGAAGATTGACGTATCACGATGATGCGTTACGATTCGAAACGAACAAGAAGAAGCCCTGAAAGGCAGGAGATTTTGCATGGCTATGGACGCACATGAGATCGAAAAACTGATACGCGAAGGTATTCCCGGCGCAAAGGTGACGATCCGCGACCTTGCCGGAGATGGAGACCACTACGCTGCTGAAGTTGTTGCGGAAAGTTTCCGTGGCAAGTCACGCGTGCAGCAGCACCAGATGGTCTATGACGCACTTAAAGGCAATATGGGCGGCGTTCTTCATGCGCTCGCGCTCCAGACCAGCATACCAGAATAACACATCAGCGCCGCCCTTGATGCGCTTTCAGAAGGCAATATGTGGCGGCGCTATGTTACTGCGGCAAGATGTTGCCCCCAGAACAGCCTGTTTTCGCGCTAATTTGACTTGCTTTCACCTTTAGAGGGTGATTACCAAAGCTCAACTTACTATATTGGGGCAGAACCTCTCCCTACGCGGGCCGGGACTTGAACCGGCATCCTGAAAGGAATTAAAATGACCGGAATCAACGATTTCATCGACAATGAAGTGAAGACCAACGATGTTGTGCTGTTCATGAAGGGCACACCAGGTTTCCCGCAATGTGGTTTTTCCGGTCAGGTCGTGCAGATCCTCGACTATCTTGGCGTCGATTATAAGGGTGTAAACGTTCTTGCATCCGACGAAATCCGTCAGGGCATCAAGGACTATTCCAGCTGGCCAACCATTCCTCAGCTCTATGTAAAGGGCGAGTTTGTTGGCGGTTGCGACATCATCCGCGAAATGTTCCAGTCCAACGAATTGCAGACACTTTTTGCCGATAAGGGTATTGCTACCAAAGCCGCTTAAGGATTAATTATCCCCTCATACGGCTTTTAAAGCTCACCTTTTCTAAAAGGCGCCATGAAACGGCGCCTTTTCTATTGCCTGACGCATCGTCATGACAGGCATCTGTTTTATAAATTCCGACTGCTCCACCGGCGATCCTCTGACCGGTGTGCCGCTTATCGAGGACTACCCTAATGCCAACCGATATTCAGAAAAGCTCATTGGACCAACAGACGCCCGCGGGTGCACGTGGTGAATTTATTGCGCTTATTGCTGCAATCATGGCGATCAATGCGCTGGCAGTGGACATCATGTTGCCCGGTCTACCACAAATCGGCACGAGTCTCGGTATTCTATCGGAAAATCATGCTCAATATGTCATCACCGCTTATCTGCTGGGCTTTGGCGTATCACAGCTGTTTTACGGTCCGCTCAGCGATCGCTATGGCAGAAGACTTCCACTTTTTGGCGGCCTGCTGATTTACATTCTGGCAGCACTCGGCGCGGCTTTTGCCACCGATTTCACGACGCTGATCGTGCTGCGTGTTTTGCAAGGCTTCGGCGCGGCAGCAACGCGTGTCATTGCCGTTTCGGTTGTGCGTGATCGTTTTGCAGGCCGTCAGATGGCTGAGGTCATGTCACTCGTGATGATGGTGTTCATGATCCTGCCGGTGATTGCGCCTGCAACCGGCCAGCTGATCATGCTGTTTGGTGAATGGCATCTGATATTCCTATCCATGGCGGTGATGGCTGCGATCGTTGCTATCTGGGCCTATATCCGCCTGCCGGAAACTTTGCCCGTCAACCACCGTCGCCCATTGACGCTGAAAAGCATCATCGGTGGCTTCGGCATTGTTTTGTCTAACCGCATAGCGCTTTTTTACATGTTGGGAACGTCATTCATCCTTGGTGCGCTGTTTGGCTACATCAACTCGGCGCAGCAGATCTTTGTCGATATTTACAATCTCGGCACAATGTTTCCGCTGGCCTTTGCAGCGGTGGCCATGACGCTCGCTCTTGCATCCTTTCTTAATTCACGTCTGGTCGGACGTTATGGGATGCGCCGCATTTCGCAGACGATGCTGCTGGTTTTTGTTGGCTTCAGCCTGCTTTGGGTCGTGCTTTCCCTTAGCCTGAGCGGACCGGTACCATTCTGGATGCTGATGATGATCTATATGACAATCATGTTCTCGTTCAGTTTGGTAACGTCGAATTTCAACGCGCTGGCAATGGAGCCACTCGGCGAAGTCGCTGGTACAGCGTCTTCTGTTCTCGGCTTTACACAGACCGTGATTGGTGCAGCGCTTGGAGCGATCATCGGTCAGGCATTTGACGGAACGACAACACCCGTTGCGGCAGGCTATTGTGTGCTGGGTTTTATCGCATTCATCTGTGTGTTGATTGCCGAACGCGGCAAGATGTTCAGGCAGCATAACAAGCCACTCTGACGAACCGTTGGAAAAGCCCGCCATTTGGCGGGCTTTTTTCATTCTGCAAAAAGGGCCGACTGAATTGCTTTCCAGCTTTCCTTGTCTGGCGCCACCAGAAGGCCGCCGCCTGTATGCGATGGCAGGTAATCGCTCTCATCCCAGCGCGCAAGATAACCGCCTGCTTCCTGATGGATGAGTGCGCCGGGCAAATGATCCCACGGCATCAACTTGTTGTAGCAAGCGAAATGCGCGCCACCCGTCGCGATGATACGATATTCGTGGGCCGCGCAACGATAGCCAATCTGCGACAAAAATTTCGTATGATTACGCGCAAGGCGCGACCGAACTGGTTCAGCCGTATATTGCCAGGAAACCGATCCCGTCATCTGCGAAATATCCGCTGATGCTGCGACCTTCACAGGGCTCATTGAGCCATTGGCATAGCGGATATGGCTACCGCTGCCCTTTGAAGCGAGAATCCAGTCTTTACCGACAGGATCATAGATAATACCGGCAACCGTCTCGCCTTTGACAACAACGGCCAGCATCACGCCAAACAGCGGAACGCCTGAAGCGAAATTAAACGTACCGTCCACCGGATCAATAGTGAATGCGAGCTCTGCATCACCAAGACCATTGAGCAATGTTTCATCATCAGAACAGGCTTCTTCGCCAACAATCAGCGCATTGGGAAAGCGCTCCTTGAGACGTGCAGTGATAAAGCGTTCTGCATTCACGTCAGCTTCGGTAACGAGATCGGCAGCAGACGTTTTCTGGCGAATATCACCCTGCCCCAGTTGGCGGAAGCGTGGCATAATCTCAGCATTTGCGGCTTCGGCCAGAAGGTCTGCCAACCAATCAACCTGCTTTTCGTTAAACTGCACTGGTATTCTCCACGTCAGAACTGGTCATGAGACTTGCGAAATCAAACAATTTGCGATCCAGCAGATGGCTTGGCCGAACGTTGGTCAGGGCGCGGATCATCGTGTCCTTGCGGCCCGGCATCCGCTTTTCAATATCGATCAACATTGCCTTCATTGCATTGCGCTGAAGCCCTTCCTGACTGCCACAAAGATCGCACGGAATGATCGGGAACTGCATGGCTGTCGCAAATTTTTCCATATCTTCTTCCGCCGCATAAGCAAGCGGACGGAACAGCATCAAGTCGCCTTCATCATTAAGAAGCTTTGGCGGCATGGCGGCAAGTCGCCCGCCATGAAACAGATTCATAAAGAAGGTTTCGAGGATGTCTTCGCGGTGATGGCCGAGCACAATCGCCGAACAACCTTCTTCACGCGCAATGCGATAAAGATTGCCGCGGCGCAAACGCGAGCAAAGCGAGCAATAGGTGCTGTTTTCAGGCAGCTTTTGCGTGACGATCGAATAGGTGTCCTGATATTCGATGCGATGTTCGATGCCGTACCGGTTCAGGAAGTCCGGCAGAATATGCTTTGGGAAATTGGGCTGCCCCTGATCGAGGTTGACTGCCAGCAGCTCCACTGGCAACAGACCACGCCATTTGAGATCAAGCAGCAGTGCCAAAAGACCATAGGAATCCTTGCCACCAGACAGACAAACCATCCAGCGCTCGCCGGGTTTAACCATTGCAAAATCTTCAATGGCCTGACGTGTCAGCCGCAGCAAACGCTTGCGCAGCTTGTTGAATTCAACGGAGGCAGGGACATCGCGGAAAAGCGGATGACAGCCATCAGTGCCGGAATCCTCCGCACTATTGGGATCGAAAGCGTTCATTATGCTTCCTGTACATGAGAGAAACAGATTAACGTCTACATACAGAAAAGCCGCCCTCGGGAAAACCGAGGGCGGCTATTTATTTTTGCTTTCACGCATTCCCCCACGCAAAACCGCTTCGCACTTTTGCTGGAAATGCTCTGAGCCAGAGGCTCAGAATTAACGCGAATAGAATTCGACGACGAGGTTTGGTTCCATCTGAACTGCGTATGGAACGTCAGCCAGGGTTGGAACGCGGGAGTAGGTCGCAACCATCTTGTTGTGATCAACTTCAACGTAGTCAGGAACATCGCGTTCAGCGAGCGCAACAGCTTCGAGAACGATGACGAGCTGCTTCGACTTTTCGCGAACTTCAACAACGTCACCAGCCTTGAGGCGGTAGGACTGAATGTTGACGCGGCGGCCGTTTACGTTAACGTGACCGTGGTTGATGAACTGACGTGCAGCAAAAATCGTTGAAACGAACTTTGCGCGGTACACGACAGCATCCAGACGCGATTCGAGCAGGCCGATGAGGTTTTCACCAGTATCGCCCTTGCGGCGAGCTGCTTCGTCATAGGTCTTGCGGAACTGTTTTTCCGAAATATCGCCGTAGAAGCCCTTGAGCTTCTGCTTTGCACGGAGCTGTACACCGTAGTCGGAAAGCTTGCCCTTACGGCGCTGACCGTGCTGGCCTGGGCCATATTCACGACGGTTTACAGGGGACTTCGGACGACCCCAAATGTTTTCGCCAAGGCGGCGATCAATTTTGTACTTAGCGGATTCGCGCTTGCTCATCGCATTTCCTTTAAAAAGTTGATGCGCCTTACGGCGCAGACAGGAAACGCGCCCTCCTCTGCCCCTGTTTTCCAGAGACTGACAGAATGAAGCGCGCAGCTGCGATCTTCATCCACGGGACACGTCAAATGAAACGCCGGAGCGATGAAGCTCCAGCGATGGCGGCTTGTAGTCATTAGCGTGTCATCTTGTCAAGGCTTGAGCCCGGATTTTAAGCCATTTGGCCATATATAACCGTGCGCCACGAAGCGTGAAGGAACGACAACTGCCTTATCGACATTAAACCAGGGTGCGTCATATCAAAAGAGGCAAACATGGCCGTTTCTTTCTCTTTCTTTCCCAAAGCGATAACGACCCTCCTCCTCGCATGTTCGATTACGTTGATTTGCGGCGGGAACTGGCCCAGGACTGGAACAGCAAATGCGCAAAATCTTATTGAACGCGCATTAAGCGGAAACACAAAGAAGACCACGCCTCAAAAACGCACCAAAAAGAAACGCAGCACCAGGCAGCAACGATCAAAGCCGCAGTCAGCGCCAGTCACTGTGATTCCAGTTCCCACGCCAGCGCCAGGACGAGAAGCGGATGCGCCACGACGCGAAAAAGAGCCGGCCCAATCGGCAGAACCGGCTAAAAGCAATGTTGAAACACCAAGGCCAGAGAAAAACGAGCGCATCTATCAGGTTGCCTGCCCAGCCCTCATGCAAGGCGACGTGGAGGGAAAGCTCTCCCCACCGATCAATGATGGTCCTCAATGCAGCGCGCAGTCGCCGCTTTCGCTCACTGCAATTGGTAAAGCCCAGCCCCTGAAGTTCCCAAATCCTGTCACAACAAATTGCGCAATGGCTGTTACGCTTGCCAAATGGTCGGAGCATGTCAGTGAAGCCGCAAGCAAGATCTATGGCAACGATGTGAAAGTCACAGAAGTTGGCACGGGGTCCGACTATCAGTGTCGCAATGTCAATGGTGCATCAGAGGGGCGCGTGTCCGAACATGCATTTGCCAATGCGCTCGACATCATGTCGTTTAAGTTTTCGGATGGTTCTGTGACCGAATTGAAAAGTGGCTGGAACGGATCGGAAAAGGAAAAAGCCTTTTGGCGTGCGGTTCATGATGCAAGCTGCAAACTTTTCATGACGGTAATCGGGCCTGAAGGGGACGCCGCGCACATAACAAACATGCATCTTGATCAGGGATGTCATGGAAAAACCTGTCTTGCCCGAATCTGCCAATAAGATATTCTGCACGCAGACAGCGAACATAAAAAATTCAAACTGCCTCACTAATATTATCTTCATTATCGATTTTGCTAACCGCCGATTGGTGCGGTAGCTTTTCCAAGGAAGCAAATCATGAAATCGACCAAGATCATACTTTCCGCAATTTTCGCTTTCGGCGTAGTCGGCGCCGCCCATGCCGACAGTGTTCCGAAGCGTTCAAAAGATTTTACTGCCAATTATCAGACACTTGTCAAGGATCAGCAGGCGTCACCACAGGTGGCTGACTGCGTTGCAAGTGCTTATGATTATGTTAAAAAGAGCAAGAAATATGATCGTCTTGGTTTTACAAAAGATGATATTTCCGCGGCAACAACAAACGACAAATCTGCGAAATTCAGCACAAAAGATGCACGTAAAGTTTCTGCCGTCATTTCCGTACCCGGAGAAGCACGGCGCAAAACTGGCGGCACGCAATGGGACACGATAACCTTGCGCTGCGGAATTAGCGGCGGCAAGCTCAAAGCCATCGAATTTGTGCCCGCAAACGGCGCGAAGTAAGCGCTTAACAGATCATAGAAGAAGAGCAGCTGATGAGGAGTCAGCTGCTTTTTTTGTCTGAGACGTGCTCGGGAAGACCTTTGTGTTTGGTCTCGGCAAACTCTTCGAGCTCTTTCTCCGTCATTGTTTCATACATTTCTTTTGAGGCGCCAAAGAGTTCACTCTTGTCGATTTCGCCGCGCTTTGCGGCAAGTGCAGCACCCGCTGCTTTTTGCTGTGCTTTTGATTTTGCAGGCATGTTTCATTCTCCTTTGTTGAAACGAGTAACGAGCATTCCGGCATCCGGTTCGTTTGGCTCTGACCCCATTTATTAAAGGGGGCTTGAGCCTAATCTTCTGCAGCGGCATCAAAACGCCGACGGGCATCGCGCATTTGTTCCCGGTTTTCGACAGCCCA
Organism: Brucella sp. TWI432; assembly: GCF_039674445.1. Lineage (NCBI taxonomy): Bacteria > Pseudomonadati > Pseudomonadota > Alphaproteobacteria > Hyphomicrobiales > Brucellaceae > Brucella > Brucella sp. TWI432. The sequence continues at coordinate 131,660 of NZ_JBDJNL010000009.1, forward strand.
CTGCCCCAGCACATCAATCGGCACAGCAAGTGAATGTCCAAGTTCGGTCAGGGAATAATTCACTTCCGGCGGCGACGTTGGGCGCACATGACGCGCCACAAGGCCATCGCGCTCAAGTGAACGCAGCGTCACGGTCAGCATTCTTTGTGAAATACCCTCCACAGATCGGCGCAATGCATTAAACCGCATTGATCCCATTTGCAGATTAAAAATAACGAGGATGCTCCACGTATCGCCCACCCGGTCGAGCACTTCACGAATGGGGCAAAGCCCCTTTCCATCGGGCTCCGATTGAAAAGCAGCCGTCGATGATAGAAGCGGTGTTCCGTTATCCGGTTGGGTCGTGATTTTCATTTTACTTCCCTAAGTGGCCTTGTCGGGCATGCAGTTACCTCCATGTACCCTAATCATGAAAAAGTGCGTTCTTCACAAGGTTTATCATATCGACTACGTAGTTACTATAAGGAACCTGATTATTAAATATCACTTCAGTGACTGATTTGAAAGGAACATGAAATGGCTAAAATCGCACTCATCGGCGCTACCGGCTTTGTCGGCGCTGCAATTCTCAAGGAAGCACAATCGCGCAGTCACAGCGTCACAGCACTTGTCCGCCATACAGATAAGGTTGCGAAACTCGACAATGTTACCGCTGTAAAGGCCGACGTATTCGACACGGATGCGCTCGCCAAGCAAATTGCAGGCCATGACGTGATTATTTCAGCCTTTAATCCCGGCTGGACAGACAGCAATATCCGCGAAAACCACATCAAGGGCAGCCGTTCCATCAACGAAGCTGCCAAGAAAGCAGGCGTGAAGCGTCTCATCGCAGTTGGCGGCGCCGGAAGTCTGGAAATCAACGGCCATCAGCTGGTGGATTCGCCGGATTTTCCCGCCGAGTGGAAAGAAGGCGCGCTTGGCGCACGCCAGGCACTCAATGAACTGCGTGAAGAAAAAGACCTCGACTGGACCTTTGTTTCGCCCGCAATCATTCTTCAACCCGGCGAACGCACCGGCAAATATCGTCTTGGCGCAGACGAGCCAGTCTTTGATGACAAAGGCGAAAGCAAAATCTCGGTTGAAGATCTGGCCGTGGCGATTGTCGATGAAGCAGAACAGGGCAAACATATCGGCAAGCGTTTCACTGCTGCTTACTAAAACATGGAAAAAACCGGCCAATTCTAATTGGCCGGTTTTTAGAGCATTTCCTGCTTTGTTTGAATCGCTGGAAATGCTCTATATTTTTTACGCATTATCCCACGCAAAATCGCTTCGCACTTTTGCTGGAAATGCTCTATTTGTTGTCACGCATTATCCCACGCAAAACCGCTTCGCACTTTTGCTGGAAATGCTCGGTTTGTTGTCACGCATTGTCCTACGCAAAACCGCTTCGCACTTTTGCTGGAAATGCTCTAGACCAGCTCGACGTCAACAACGCCCGGAATAGCTTTCATGGCACTCGCAATCTGTGGACTGACGCGATAGCGGTGTGGAAGTTCGATCTCCACTTCACGCTGCCCCTCTTCCTTGATTACGATCAGGCTTACCTGTCCATCGCCGCGCGTGTTAAAATGCGGAACGATACTTTTCACCGCTTCAGCCGAGCGTAGATAAAGCCGCAATGCCTTTTGCATTGCGCAAGCCCGATCCTCCAGCGATTGCACGGTCTGGATGCGAAGCCCGATACCCTCCGGGCGATTTTCTGCGGCAACCGTAATAACGACAGACTTACCGCTTTCCAGAAGATCACGATATTGCGCAAGACCTTCCGAGAAAAGGACCGCTTCAAACTGGCCAGTGGCATCGGACAACTGCACAATGCCCATCTTATTGCCTGTGCGGGTCTTGCGCTCCTGCCGTGTCGTCACCGTACCCGCCAGACGCCCGGCATTTGCGCCGCGCTTGACTGCTGCCGAGAAATCAGCCCAGCTCTGTACACGCATGCGATCAAGCACCTGACGGTATTCGTCAAGCGGATGCGCAGAAAGATAAAAGCCAACCGCCTGAAACTCGCGATGCAGCTTTTCCGAAGGCAACCAAGGGGCTGCCTGCGGAAGGATCAGGGTTTCCTTGGGCGCGCCGGAAAGACCGAAAATATCCGACTGACCGCTGGCCGCATTTTCCTGTGTGCGTTGGGCAAACCCCATGATGCGGTCCATGCCAGCGCTCATCGCCGCACGGTCGCGACCGAAACAATCGAGAGCGCCTGCATTGATCAGGCTTTCCGTCACACGGCGATTGACAATTTTCGGATCAATCCGCTCAAAGAAATCTTCAAGGCTTTCAAACGGCTTTTCGGCCCGCACACTGACGATATGATCAACGGCGGCTTCACCAACACCTTTGATTGCGGCAAGCGAGTAGAAGATCTTCTTCTCGCCAACTTCGAAGGGACGAAAAGACGTCATGACCGATGGCGTCACCACATCGATCCCCAGACGATTTGCATCGCGGCGAAAATCATTCAGCTTATCGGCGTTCGACATATCATATGTCATTGAAGCGGCGAGAAACTCAACCGGATAATGCGCCTTCATGTAGGCGGTCTGATAAGATACAATCGCATAAGCAGCAGCGTGCGACTTGTTGAAGCCATAGTCGGCGAACTTGGCCAACAGGTCGAAAATCATATTCGCCTGCGCCTTGTCGACACCGCCTTCAATGGCACCGTCCACGAAGCGGACGCGCTGCTTGTCCATTTCTTCGCGGATTTTCTTACCCATGGCGCGGCGCAAAAGATCAGCTTCACCGAGCGAGTAGCCCGAAAGAACCTGCGCGATCTGCATCACCTGTTCCTGATAAACGATAACGCCCTGCGTTTCTTTGATCAGGTCATCAATCTTTGGGTGGATGGAGGCAATCTCCTCCTCACCGTTCTTGCGCGCGTTATAGGTCGGAATGTTTTCCATCGGACCCGGACGATACAGCGCCACGAGCGCAATAATATCCTCAATGCGGTCCGGGCGCATACCGAGCAGCGCCTTTCGCATTCCGGCACTTTCCACCTGAAACACGCCGACCGTTTCGCCACGCGAAAGCATTTCATAAGTCAGTTGGTCATCCAAGGGCAAGCGCGACAGGTCAATCTCAATGCCTTTACGCGCAACAAGCTTCACTGCCGTCTCAAGAACCGTAAGCGTTTTCAGACCAAGAAAGTCGAACTTGACCAGACCGGCCTGTTCGACCCATTTCATATTAAACTGCGTGACCGGCATATCCGAGCGCGGATCGCGATACATCGGCACCAGTTCAGACAATGGGCGATCACCGATAACGATACCGGCTGCGTGCGTCGAGGCGTGGCGATAAAGCCCTTCAAGCTTGAGCGCCATATCGAGAAGACGGCCGACAACCGGCTCTTTCTCACGTTCCTCATTAATCTTGGGTTCTGTTTCAATGGCCTGCGCCAGAGACACCGGATTGGCCGGATTCTGCGGCACAAGCTTGCAGAGACGGTCGACCTGCCCGTAAGGCATTTCGAGAACGCGACCCACATCACGCAACACAGCGCGCGCCTGAAGTGTTCCGAAAGTTATGATCTGTGCGACCTGATCGCGACCGTACTTTCCCTGCACATAGCGAATGACTTCTTCGCGCCGATCCTGACAGAAATCGATATCGAAGTCTGGCATCGATACGCGGTCAGGATTGAGGAAGCGCTCAAACAGCAGCGAAAAGCGCAACGGATCAACATCAGTAATCGTCAATGCATAAGCGACGAGAGAGCCCGCACCCGAACCACGACCGGGGCCAACAGGGATCCCCTGCTGCTTGGCCCATTTGATAAAGTCCGCAACAATGAGGAAGTAGCCGGGGAACTTCATACGCGTGATAATGCCGATCTCATAATCGAGACGCTCGGCATATTGTTCTTGCGTATACCCTTCAGCAAGCCCGGCTGTTTCCAGCCGCATCTTCAAACCTTCGCGCGCCTGTCGCGCCAGTTCTTCGGCCTCCGCCTGAACTGCGGCTTCGGGATCGTCGGATTCACCCGTGAAACGCGGCAGGATTGGCGCTCGTGTCTGGGTGAACCAGCTGCAACGTTCCGCAATTTCAATCGTGTTTTCGAGCGCTTCCGGCAAGTCCGCGAACAGAGCCGCCATTTCTGCGCGGCTTTTCAAGTGGTGGTCCGGCGTCAGACGACGGCGATCATCATTTGAAATAATTTGTCCTTCGGCGATGGCGAGCAGCGCATCATGCGCTTCAAAATCCGCTGCCTTAAGGAAGAAAGCTTCATTGGTCGCAACGAGTGGCAATTCCATTGCATAAGCAAGTTCAACGGTCTTCGCCTCAAGCGCACGATCATAACCTGCCTGCCGCTGCAACTCGACATAAAGCCGGTCACCGAATGCTTCTTTCAGAAAAGCCAAACGGCTTTCTGCACGATCCGGGCGATCAGCGGCAAAAGCGCGTCCGATTGGTCCAAGAGGGCCACCGGAGAGAACAATCACATCTTCTGACAGGCCAGCCAGCCACCCAGCATCGACATGCACAGGGTCGCCCGAAGGCGTGTCGAGAAATGCACGGCTGACGAGCCGGACAATATTCGCATAACCTTCCTCGGTCGAAGCGAGGAAAACCAAGGGTGCCAAGTCGAGAACCAGACGGCGATTGGCACTGCGGCTGTTATCATTGTGATCGCCGAATGCAACATCGAGCTGGCAACCGATGATCGGCTGCAAACCATCCTTAGATGCCTTCTGGGCGAACTCCAAAGCACCAAACAGATTGTTGGTGTCAGTTATCGCGATGGCCGGTGCCTGATCGGCAATCGCCTGTTTGATGATCTTGCCAACAGGCAAGGCGCCTTCAAGCAAGGAATAAGCAGAATGCACTCGCAGATGAACGAAACGAGGTGACGTCATATCCTCGCCCGCACGCATGCTTGCTGTATCATTCATATTCATTCCCCGATCTTTGCAGAGCTGACTGCGCCGCAACACCATGATAGCGAAATCATGTTTTCAGCGCCATCCGAGTGCTGCTCACGATATGAGATTTGCACAGGGTAACGGGCGACTCTTATCGCCCATCGTCACACTTTCGGGGAATACGGTAACGATGTCCAGAGTGAGCGCCGTTACTATCAGCGAGGTTCACAGAAGAACCCGCTTTGCGCTTTCAGATTGCACTCACCCATATGGCGAAGGTCGCAACGAAAAGGCTGATGGAGACGAAAGACAAAACGTCGTAGACGAGATCGGTCATTGGAATAACTCCTCTTTGTTCACGTATGTTTATTGTTTGTTCCATTTCTGTTCCAAAGTCAACACCCATGTAAGCGATCGCGTGTATTTAAGGTTTATGAATAATAAACATGCAAACGCCGGCGGCATGGCCACCGGCGCTCTATAGGGCGATTGAACGAAAAGCTTAGAGCGACGTCAAAGCGCTCTCAAAGATCGACGACTTTGCCGTCTTTTAACGTCACACGACGATCCATCCGACGCGCCAGCTCGTGATTATGCGTCGCAATCATCGCAGCCAGTCCCGACTGCCGCACCAGTGCTTCCAGCGCACCAAAAACATAAGAGGATGTTGTCGGGTCAAGATTGCCGGTTGGCTCATCGGCCAGCAACACCAGAGGTGCATTGGCAACTGCGCGCGCAATGGCAACGCGCTGCTGCTCGCCGCCCGACAGCTCCGATGGGCGATGCGAAGCACGTTTGCCGATCTTCATATAGTCGAGCAACTGCTGCGCGCGAACGGACGCTGCCTTTTGTGGCAGGCCACGGATCATCTGTGGCATCATCACGTTTTCAAGTGCCGTGAACTCCGGCAGAAGATGATGGAACTGATAAACAAAGCCAACATCGTTGCGGCGAACGGCTGTGCGCTCATCCTCTGAAAGGGCACTGCAGGAGCGGCCATCGAGAAAAACATCACCCGCATCCGGGCGCTCCAGCAAACCGGCCGTATGCAGCAATGTCGATTTACCAGCACCAGACGGGGCAACCAGTGCAACCATCTCGCCACGATGCAGTGTAAAACTCGCATCTTTCAGGATGACCAGTTCGCGATCAGCTTCCTTATAGGCGCGGCTGACATTTTCCAGACGCAGAATGACTTCAGCCGCCATTATTCGTACCTCAATGCTTCGACCGGATCGAGTTTAGCAGCGCGCCAGGCCGGAAAAATGGTGGCAATAAAGGAAAGGATCAGAGCCATAGCTATGACGGAAACCGTTTCGCCGACATCCATCTTGGCCGGAAGCGTGCTCAGGAAATAGAGCTCTGGATTAAACAGGGTCGTGCCGGAAAGCCAAGAGAAAAACTCGCGCAGACGTTCGACGTTGAGGCACACAACCACGCCTAAAACCACGCCTGCAAACGTACCCGTGACACCAATGGCTGCGCCTGTCATAAGGAATATTCGCATGATAGCCCCACGTGTGGCGCCCATGGTTCGAAGGATCGCGATGTCACGGCCCTTATCCTTCACCAGCATGATCAGGCCGGAAATGATATTAAGGGCTGCGACGAGCACGATCAGCGTCAGGATCATGAACATGACATTGCGCTCGACCTGCAAAGCCGAGAAGAAGGTCTGGTTGCGCTGGCGCCAATCGACCATGGAAATCTGACGAGCCGCAACTTCCTCGACCGGTGCGCGCATCGCATCCACCTTGTCAGGATTATCGACGAAGATTTCAAGCGACTGCACTTTGCCTTCCTGATTAAAGAAAAGCTGGGCTTCTGAAAGCGGCATCATGACAATCGACGCGTCATATTCCGACATGCCAATTTCGAAGATTGCAACGATAGGATAGGCTTTAACCCGCGGATTGACGCCAAACGGTGTCACATCACCATCGGGTGAGATAACGCGGAGCGTATCACCGACAGAAAGACCAAGATTTTCAGCCATACGCGTGCCAATGGCCACGCCTCCGCTTTGATCAAAGCCTTTCAGGGTGCCTTGTTTGATATTGTCCGAAACAAGCTTGAGCTTGTCGAGGTCTTCTTCACGAAGCCCTCGAACCAGAGCACCGGTGCCTGCGCCAATATTGCCCTGCACCAAAGCCTGACCTTCAACCACCGGAATGGCAAATTTTACGCCGGAAATACCGTCAATACGTGTAATCAGGCTCGCATAGTCATCCAGCGGCCGATCTATCGGCTGCATGATGAGATGGCCATTAATACCGAGAATTCGATTGAGCAGCTCGGCGCGAAAACCGTTCATCACCGCCATGACGATAATGAGCGTTGCAACACCGAGCATGATGCCCGTGAAAGAGAAACCGGCAATGACCGAAATAAACGTCTCGCGGCGGCGCGCTCGCAAATAGCGCCATGCGATCATCCGCTCATAAGCGGAGAAAGGACCTGAAGAAGGCGCCTTGTTAGGCACCTTCTGCTTGCCGTCAGATTTTGCTGCCGCCGCATTGCTCATGGTTATGCCGTCAAAAGGTTGATTGCTGCCTCAATGGTGAGGTTTTGACGCTCACCAGTCTTGCGATCCTTGACTTCAACTTCACCGGCAGCAACGCCACGCGGACCAACAATCACCTGATAAGGCAGACCGATCAGATCCATCGTTGCAAACTTCGATCCCGCACGGTTATCCGTGTCGTCAAGCAGTGGATCAAGACCGGCATTGGTGAAGGCAGTATAGAGCTTTTCGCTCACGCCATCGCAAGCCTCATCACCGGGCTTCATGTTGACAATGCCAACACCGAAAGGCGCAATTGCCTTGGGCCAGATGATACCAGCTTCGTCGTGGAAAGCTTCGATTGCCGCTGCAACCAGACGCGAAGGACCAATGCCGTAAGACCCCATCGATACAGCGTGTTCCTTGCCATCAGGCCCCTGCACTTTTGCGCCCATCGGCTCAGAATACTTCGTGCCGAAATGGAAGATGTGGCCGACTTCAATACCGCGCGCTGAAACCTGATCATCAGCTTTTACAGCTGCCCATTCAGCCTCGTCGTGCATCTCGTCGGTTGCTGCATAAGGCGTTGTCCAGCGCTTGACGATATCGGTCAGTTGCTCATCGTTACGGAAATCCGTATCTGCGCCCGGAACAGCCAGTTCAAGATATGCCTTATCGCAATAAACCTGACTTTCGCCGGTTTCGGCGAGAATGATGAATTCGTGGCTGAGATCGCCGCCAATCGGGCCGGTATCGGCACGCATTGGGATCGCCTGAAGACCAACACGCGCAAATGTACGCAGGTACGACACGAACATGCGGTAATAAGCCATTTTCGCGCCCTCGTAATCGAGGTCGAACGAATAGGCGTCTTTCATAAGAAACTCACGCGAGCGCATCACGCCAAAACGCGGACGCACCTCATCGCGGAACTTCCACTGGATGTGATAGAGGTTCAGCGGCAGATCCTTGTAGGAGCGCACATAAGAACGGAAAATATCCGTGACCATTTCTTCATTGGTCGGACCAAAGAGCATTTCGCGCTCCTGCCGGTCCTGAATGCGCAGCATTTCCTTGCCATATGCATCGTAACGACCGCTTTCGCGCCAAAGATCGGCGGACTGGATCGTCGGCATCAGAATTTCGCTGGCGCCTGCACGGTTCTGCTCTTCACGAATGATGTTGCAGACCTTGTTGAGCACTTTCAGGCCAAGCGGGAGCCATGAATAAATGCCTGCCGACTGCTGACGGATCATGCCCGCACGCAACATCAACCTGTGAGAGACAATTTCTGCCTCTTTTGGGTTTTCCTTCAGAATGGGCAAAAAATACTGCGACAGACGCATCGTGACCACCGATCAAGAGAGAGATTGCCTGAATAGCAACCGACTGTGTGTAGAATCAGGCAAAAATTAAGCAAACTTGCTGGCTTCATAACGGGTTATACCGCTATTGAAAACCCGCCTCCCCGTGCTTTGATCAGAAGGTTTTTTCCCATCCACAGCCATCACCGCCAGAATGACGAAAAAGATCATTTAAGAAAGGCGCCGAGATTCATTTTAAATTTCAATGTATTATGCATATCGCACACGAGAGGCGGCAAAATTGCGAAGGAAATATGACATCACAAAAGATTTTTGGTGACAAAAGCTATGCAGTCCGCTATTTTTTTCATCAATAAGCATAACAACGGAGCTAACCGTTGTTTCACGCGGTCAAAGTCTTGGGAGGATGGATCCAGGCGCGTTAATTCGCAGCCGCCTGTAATACGGAAACGGATCGAACGCGTATTCGACTAGCAAGGCGAAAGCCTTGCTTTTTTTTTGGCTTTGCCGTGCCTTCAAGAGAAAAAGCTCTCACCTGGCAAAATAAGCCTTTGATATTTTTCAGTTTTTCAATGCAAAGCGCAGCGTCACAGGCAAGCTTTCCAAAGCTCAGAGCATTTGCTGTTTTGAGTGGATCATTGGAAATGCTGTCTCAATTTTTATCACGCATTGTCTTGCGCGAAGCCGTTACGCGCTTTCGCTGGAAAGGCACTAAATTTCTTTCTTTTCAAACCGTTATAACGGATTGATACATTTTAGATTCAACGCATGATCTTGACGCAAGCGACAAAAATGCCGCCTCAAAAAATAGCGCCTAAAAAATAGGCACTATGTCTTGCAGCGCTTCATTTATCGAGAAACAGAATGTCCGATTTTACTTCAGATCGGGAAAAAAATGCGGAATATCATCAAGGCTGAAGCCCTGAACCTGCGTCAGGTAATAATAGATGCAGAAGATCGCGGTGGCGACAAACGTGGTACGCAGAAATGCAAGTCCGATGCGTGGTTTGGCTGGCGCGCTCGCGACCGTTCCCAATGTCACGTCATTTTCTTCCGCCTGCGTGCGCAATCCAACCGGTAAGAGCGCAAATAGTGTTATCCACCAGAAGATAAAATACATCGCGATACCGGAAACAATCGTCATCTCATGCCTCCTCAAGCTCGATCAAAGTGCCATTGAAGTCTTTGGGATGCAAAAACAGCACCGGCTTGCCATGGGCGCCAATCTTTGGCTCACCATTACCGAGAATGCGTGCCCCTTGCGCCTTGAGATGATCGCGTGCGGCTAAAATATCGTCAACTTCTAAGCAAAGATGATGCATTCCGCCCGAAGGGTTCTTTTCCAGAAAACTCGCAATGGGCGATCCCTCTCCCAACGGTTCCAGCAATTCGATCTTGGTGTTCCCCACATCAATAAAGACCACCGTCACCCCGTGCTCAGGCAAAGCTTGCGGCGCGGTCACGTTCGCACCAAGCTGTCCTGTGTAAAGCGCAGAGGCGGACTTTATATCTGGAACCACGATTGCGACATGGTTCAGGCGTTTGAGCATCTATCTTCCTCCTCCGAAAACAGAGCTACTTTATCCGGTTGATGAAGACTGTCACCACCGGCTTTTTGCCCCATGCTTCATTTGTCGCAGCACGAACCGCACGGCGAACCGATTCACGGACCACTTCAATATCCTTGCGGCGCGCCCGTGGAATGCTGTCGATCGCTTCGATTGCCGCATCAAGCAGAATATCTTCGATCAAATCGCCCTGCCTGTCTTCTTCAGGCAGGCCAAAGGCAACCAGATCGGGCTCATCCATGATCTTGAAGTCACGGTCGAGCAGCACAGAAACAGCGACATGGCCGACATAAGCGAGCTTGCGCCGCTCAACCATGCCGATTTCGTCTTCGTCGCCGATCAGCTTGCCGTCCTTATAGATACGGCCAACAGGTGCTTCATCGATGATTTCTGCTTTGCCTGGTGCCAGGCGCAACATGTCGCCATCGCGCACCTGTGCAATCTCTTCAATGCCCTCCATAGCACCGAGCGCCCCTTGCGCGACAAGATGCGCTGCCTCGCCATGAACGGGCACGAGAATCTTCGGACGCACCCAAGAATACATGCGCCTTAGCTCACTGCGGCGCGGGTGGCCGGAAACATGCACAAGCGCATCATCATCACTGATCAGCTTAATGCCCTGATCAATGAGCTTGTTCTTGATGTCGAGAATAGCCTTTTCATTGCCCGGAATCGGGCGCGATGAGAAAATAACCGTGTCGCCTGCCGACAACGCGATGCTGCGCATTTCATCACGCGCAAGCTTGGCCAGCGCTGCACGTGGCTCTCCCTGGCTGCCCGTCAGGATCATTACGACATTTTCGCGCGGGATATAGCCGTAATCATCTTCGCTGAGGAACTCCGGCAAGCCTTCCATATAGCCAAGCTCGGTCGCAACCGCGATTGTGCGCTTCATCGAACGACCGACCACCAGCACCTGACGACCAGCATCGCGCGCCGCTTCTGTAATGGAGCGGATACGGCCAACATTGGATGAGAACGTTGTAATCGCCACGCGACCACGCGCGCCTTCAATAAGCTCGCGCAAGCTTTCACCGACCTGTCGCTCAGACGGTGATTCACCATCGCGCATCGCATTGGTGGAATCGCAGATCAACGCCAAAACGCCCTGATCGCCGATTGCACGGAAACGTGCTTCGTCAATCAACGGTCCCATGGATGGATCAGGGTCCATCTTCCAGTCGCCCGTGTGAATGACTGTACCAAGCGGTGTGGTGATGGCGAGCGAAACAGGCTCTGGAATCGAGTGCGTAACCGCAATCGCTTCTATCTTGAAGGAACCAACCTCAAAGGTCTCACCCGCTTTGAATATGTTGACCGGAATTTCCGGTGCACCAGATTCCGACTGACGCTTGGCTTCCAGCAAGCCTGCCGTAAACGGCGTGGCATAAACAGGCGCCTTCAGACGCGGCCAAAGATCAAGCAAGGCGCCATAATGGTCTTCATGCGCATGGGTAATGATAATGCCGCGCAGATTATGCTTCTCAGCTTCGAGAAAGCGAATGTCTGGCAGGATCAGATCCGCGCCCGGATGCTCCGGGCCAGCAAAGCTTACGCCCATGTCGACCACGATCCATTCGCGTTTGTCCTCAGGACCAAAGCCATACATGGCAAGGTTCATGCCGATTTCGCCGACACCGCCAAGCGGCAGGAAGACAAATTGTGTCGATGGTGAGCGGGGCATAATGCCTCCCTGTTCTTTACTTAGAATTTATTATGCCCCTGTTGAACCGCCTGCCGATAGTTTGCAAGCCCGGAACAACCCGCACAGCGTTCAATTGTGCACAATTATTCAATCAGGAAACGGGTTTAACAGAGGCTGCCGTTCCAAAATAGACGTCCCCGGCAGTTACCGGCACACGTGTACCGTCATCTTCGCGGATAACAAGGCGGCAGTCCGAATCGATGGTTTCAAAAACACCTTCAACAATACGGCCATTCAACTGCATCATAACGGGCAGGCCCAGCCCATGCGCGCGCTTGAGCCAGCGCAGACGGATTTCATTCAGCCCTCGCCCAGCATTCCATATTGAATGATAATGACACCATGCATCCGAAAGTGCCAAAAACAATGTCGCTGCATCGACCTGACTGCCAAGTTCACGCAAGGATGTCGCGGGGTAAGGCAAGCCTTGCGGAGAGGCGACAACATTTGTGCCCATGCCCACCGCAAGACCAAAACGACCGTCAGAAAGCAGCGTCGATTCAAGGAGAATACCGGAGAGTTTTGCGCCATCAACCAGCACGTCATTGGGCCATTTGAGCGCAACAGTCACGCGCGAAGCCACAGCTTCCGGCAAAACCGCATCAACGGCATCAGCAAGCGCAAGTCCTGCAACAAAGCCAAGCGTGGCTGCAATTTTCGGATCAAAGCGATCGACGAGAAGAAGCGTTGCCGCAAGATTGCCTTCGGGAGCAGTCCATGTACGGCCCCGGCGCCCTCGTCCGCTTTCCTGTTTCGGAGACACGAACCAGAGGCGCCCGGCATCGCCGGCAGTTGCCCGATCAAGCGCCTCTGCATTGGTAGAACCAACGACGGGAAAAAACTCCAGCCGATAGTTGTCTGCTAAAGCCGCAGGTGCCAGCGTGAAACCATTGCCATCACCTGCGGCCTTATTGATAGTCATGCTCAGAAGAAAGTCTTTGCTGCAGTTTCAGCAAGACCGCCAAGCCAGCCGCCAATCAGTGCATAGAAGAGAACAAATGCACCTGAAACAAGCAGCACGAGACGCAGCTCAATTGCTGCCGGAACGAAAGTCGTCACCGGCTCATCGAACCACATGATCTTGATCATGCGCAGATAGTAGAACGCGCCAACAACCGAAGCGACAATACCGATGATCGCCAGCGGATAGAGGCCCACTTCAACGGCTGCAACAAAGGTGTACCACTTACCGAAGAAGCCAGCGAGCGGCGGAATACCTGCAAGCGAGAACAGCATGATCGTCATGATAAAGGCCATAAGCGGATTGCTGCGCGACAGACCTGCGAGATCGTCAATCTGTTCAACATTGCCGTCCTTGGTCCGCATGGACAGGATGAAGGCAAAGCTGCCGAGCGTCATGACGAGATAAATCGCCATGTAAAGTGCGACGCCACGCACGCCGACAACGGTACCCGCAGCCAGACCAACAAGGGCATAGCCCATGTGGCTGATCGACGAATAAGCCATCAGGCGCTTGATGTTGCGCTGACCGATTGCAGCAAAAGCACCCAGCACCATCGAAGCGATTGCAACGAAGGTGATGATCTGCTGCCAGTCATGGGTAACAGGAGCGAAAGCGCCTTCAGCAACGCGAACGATCAGCGCCATTGCTGCCATTTTTGGAGCAGCGGCAAAGAATGCGGTTACAGGTGTCGGTGAACCTTCATAAACATCCGGCGTCCACATATGGAATGGAACGGCGGAAATCTTGAAGCAAAGACCTGCAAGGATAAACACCAGACCGAAGACCAGACCAAGCTGACGTTCGCCGCCGGTGATCGCGTTTGCGATTTCGGCAAAACCGATATGACCGGTGTAACCGTAAACAAGGCTGATACCATAGAGCAACATGCCCGACGAAAGTGCACCAAGCACGAAGTACTTGAGGCCCGCTTCAGTCGAACGAACGCTATCACGGTTGAAGGCTGCCAGCACATAAAGTGCCAAAGACTGCAATTCGAGGCCCATATAGAGTGTGAGCATGTTCGATGCCGACACCATGATGAGCATGCCGAGTGTTGCCAGCACGATCAGAACCGGGAATTCGAACTTATCGAACTTGTCTTCACGCGCAAAGCCAACAGACATGATCAGCGCCACGATGGAGCCGATCAGTGTCAGCACCTTCATGAAACGTGCGAAAGCATCACTCACAAAGGCACCGCCAAAGGCGCTGCCATTGTGCGGGAAGATAACGACAAGAGCGAGTGCTGCAATCAGAACGGCAACAGCAAGCCCATTGACGAGAGTGGAGGCGCGCTCTCCGGAGAACACGCCGATCATGAGCAATGCCAGTCCGCTCAGCGCGAGGAGAACCTCGGGAGCTGCGAGAGACAGGGAAGCAATCAGGTCGGTTTGCATCAAGCCTACGCCTTTACTTACTGCGCCAGCGTAGCGCTAGCGGCATTTGCCAGCGCTGCGTCATAATTAGTAACCAGTGCATGCACAGCGCTTGCGGTCACATCGAAGACCGGCACCGGATACACACCGAAGAAAATGGTAAGGATCACAAGCGGATACAGGATCAGCTTTTCACGCGGGCTGAGGTCGAGAAGGCCCTTGAGGCTTTCCTTTGTCAGCGCACCAAACACCACGTTGCGATAGAGCCACAGCGCATAGGCTGCCGACAGGATCACACCCGATGTTGCGAACAGTGCTACCCACGTATTGACGCGGAAGACACCGAACAGCGTGAGAAATTCACCGATAAAGCCAGACGTACCCGGAAGACCGACATTCGCCATCGTCAGGATGAGGAAGGCCACGGCATATTTCGGCATATTGTTGACGAGACCGCCAAAAGCCGAAATTTCACGGGTATGCATGCGATCATAGATTACGCCCACGCAAAGGAAGAGCGCGCTCGCGACGATGCCATGCGAGAGCATCTGGAAGATTGCACCCTGCACGCCCTGCTCGTTGGCTGCAAAGATACCCATGGTGACATAGCCCATGTGCGCAACCGACGAATATGCGATCAGTTTCTTGATGTCTTCCTGTACCAAGGCGACGAGCGAGGTGTAGATGATCGCAATCGCAGACAGGGCAAAAATGAACGGAGCGAAATCAGCGGATGCCAGCGGGAACATCGGCAACGAGAAGCGCAGGAAGCCGTAGCCACCAAGCTTCAGAAGAATACCCGCCAGAATAACCGAACCTGCTGTCGGCGCTTCAACGTGCGCATCCGGCAACCAGGTGTGAACCGGCCACATTGGCATCTTCACTGCGAAAGACGCGAAGAATGCCAGCCATAACCACGTCTGCATGCCTGCCGGAAAATCGTACTTCAGCAATTCGACCACATTGAGTGTACCGGCCTGCCAGTACATTGCCATGATCGCGATCAGCATCAATACGGAGCCGAGCAGCGTATAGAGGAAGAACTTGAAGCTTGCATAAACGCGGCGCTTGCCACCCCAGACACCAATGATGATGAACATCGGGATAAGGCTTGCTTCAAAGAATACATAGAAAAGGAACAGATCCAGCGCGCAGAACACGCCGATCATGAGCGTTTCCAGAATAAGAAACGCGATCATGTATTCCTTGACGCGCTTTTCGATCGCAAACCAGCTTGCCAGCACGCAGAACGGCATGAGGAAAGCTGACAGCACGACAAACAGCATCGAAATACCGTCGACGCCCATGTGGTAGGAAATGCCACCACCAAGCCAGTCAACCTGTTCGACCATCTGGAAGCCCGGATTTGAATTATCAAATCCGGCCCAGATAACCAGAGAGAGAATGAAAACGAAAACCGTGGTTAGCAGCGCAACATTCTTGATGTTGCGACGCGAGGCTTCGCTGTCATCCTTGATGAGAAGGATCAACAAGGCGCCGACGAGCGGCAGGAATGTGACCGTAGAAAGAATTGGCCAATCGGTCATCAGAAAGAGCTCCCGAGCATCATCCAGGTGACGAGCGCGGCGACGCCGATAAGCATCGCGAATGCGTAGTGATAAAGGTAACCCGACTGCATCTTCACAACGCGACCTGTAACATCAAGGACACGTGCAGCGACACCATTAGGACCATACCCGTCAATAATCTTGCCGTCGCCAACCTTCCAGAAGAAGCGGCCAAGCCAACGTGCAGGACGGACAAAAATGAAGTCATAAAGTTCGTCGAAGTACCACTTATTGAGAAGGAACTGGTACAGACCGCGGTGACGCTCTGCGAGTGCCTTCGGAATGTGTGGCGCACGGATATAGAAGACCCATGCCGTTACCAAACCGATCAGCATAGCGATGAACGGCGACAGCTTAACCCACAGCGGAACATGATGATAATGTTCCAGGATTTCGTTGCCTGGCAGTGTGAAGAGCGCACCCTTCCAGAACTCGGCATAATCGTGGCCGAAGAAATATTCCTTGAAAACCACACCGGCAAACAGCGCGCCAACAGCAAGGATCAGCAGTGGCACAAGCATGACAGGTGGGGATTCATGCACATGATGCATGACTTCAGCGGAAGCGCGTGGCTTGCCAAAGAAGGTCATGAAAATCAGACGCCATGAATAGAAGCTCGTGAACAGAGCTGCAACCACCAGAAGTGTGAAGGCATAACCGGAAGCAAGGCTGTGCGATGCAAAGACCGACTCGATGATGGCGTCTTTCGAGAAGAAGCCAGCCGTACCGATAATCGTGCCCGGAACACCCAGACCCGTAATTGCAACAGTACCGATCATCATCATCCAGTAAGTGACCGGGATCAGCTTACGCAGACCACCCATGCGACGCATATCCTGTTCGTCAGAAACGGCATGGATAACCGAGCCTGCGCAAAGGAACAGAAGCGCTTTGAAGAAAGCGTGCGTGAAAAGGTGGAAGACAGCTGCACCGTAAGCGCCGACACCCAGAGCCGCAAACATGTAACCAAGCTGCGAACAGGTCGAATAAGCGATAACGCGCTTGATGTCGTTCTGCACAAGCGCAACGGTTGCGGCAAAGAATGCCGTCGTTGCACCGATGATCGTGATGATCAGAAGAGCCGTGTGCGAGAGTTCAAAGATTGGCGACATACGCGCAACCAAGAACACGCCCGCGGTCACCATGGTTGCCGCATGAATAAGTGCGGAAACAGGTGTCGGGCCTTCCATCGCGTCAGGAAGCCAGGTGTGCAGCAGGAACTGCGCCGACTTACCCATCGCGCCCATGAAAAGCAGCAGGCAGACAACGGTGAGTGCTGTTTCCTTGTGCAGTTCATAGCCGAGGAAGTTCAGAACAACAGCACCAGCATCCGCTGAACCTTCAGCTGGCAGATAGTTCGCAGCAGCCGCGAAAATTGTGTTGTAATCGACCGACTGGAACAGCGCAAACAGTCCAAAGATACCCAGAAGGAAGCCAAAGTCACCAACGCGGTTGACCACGAATGCCTTCATTGCAGCGGCATTTGCCGAAGGCTTCTGGAACCAGAAACCGATGAGAAGGTAAGATGCGAGACCCACACCTTCCCAGCCGAAGAACATCTGGATCAGGTTGTCCGACGTTACCAGCATGAGCATGGCAAAGGTGAAAAGCGACAGATAGGCAAAAAAGCGCGGACGATGTGGATCGTGGTGCATGTATCCGATCGAATAGATATGCACCAGTGCCGACACCGAATTGACCACGACGAGCATGACGCCGGTCAGCGTATCAATACGCAGAGCCCAGTCAAAAGACAACGAACCGGATGTAACCCAATGAAGAACCGGGATACGCACCGTTTCGGCATCAACGCCGAGCGGGATCTTGAAAAAGACGACCCAAGACAGGATCGCAACGATCACCATCAGGCCGGAAGTGATGTATTCACTCGCTTTGGCACCAATCTTGTTGCCGAAGAGACCAGCAACAAGAAAGCCAATAAGCGGAAGGAAGACGATCGCGTTATAGAGCATTTGCCCGTCAACCTTTCATAACATTGACGTCTTCCACCGCGATAGAACCGCGATTACGGAAGAAAACAACGAGGATTGCCAGACCGATAGCTGCTTCAGCAGCCGCAACAGTCAGAACGAAAAGCGCGAAAACCTGTCCGACCATATCGCCTAGTACAGATGAAAACGCCACGAAGTTGAGATTGACCGAAAGAAGGATCAATTCGACAGACATCAGGATAACGATGACGTTCTTGCGGTTTAAGAAAATACCGAAAACGCCAAGGGTGAACAGGATGGCCGAAACGGTCAGATAATGAGCAATACCGATTTCCATATTCTTTTCCTCAGATGCCCTTGCCCGGTTCGACCTTCTTGATCTCGATCGCCGTCTCAGGCGTACGAGCAACCTGATCCGGGATCGACTGGCGCTTAACATTCGGCTTATGCCGCAGCGTCAGAACGATCGCACCGATCATGGCAACGAGAAGGACCAATCCTGCAATCTGGAAGTTGAAAACGTAGTCGGTGTAAAGAATGTCACCGAGGGCTGCTGTGTTGGTGCGTTCAGCAATATCCGGGATCGGCACCGCGCCCTGCCCCAGCTTTGGTGAGAACACCGAACCCGCAAATACAACAATCAGCTCGCCCAGCAAAATGAGACCGACCAGAGCGCCAACCGGCGCATATTGCAGTGCGCCGCGCTTCAATTCGGAGAAGTCAACATCCAGCATCATGACGACGAAGAGGAAGAGAACCGCCACAGCACCGACATAAACGACGAGCAGGATCATGGCGAGGAACTCGGCCCCCGTCAGCAGGAACAGCGCCGCCGCATTGAAGAAAGCGAGGATCAGAAACAGCACCGAATGCACGGGGTTGCGTGCCGCAATCACCATGAACGCACTTGCGATCATGATAAAGGCGAACAGATAGAAGAACGCTGCCGCAATACCTGTCAGCATGGGGATCCCCCAACACCTTTCCGTGGACAAAGCCCTATTGCTTCATCCGCTTTAGTCTTTGTTTGCCGCGAATAATCGCGAAACTTAAATTCCAGCAACAAGACGGGCCGCCCCTTCCTGTTGCCGCTTTCCAAACCGGATGCTGAAACAACGGTTTCAGCAAAACCAATCAGCGATATGGCGCATCCATCGCAATGTTGCGCGCAATTTCGCGTTCCCAGCGATCGCCATTGGCAAGGAGCTTGTCCTTGTCATAGTAAAGCTCTTCGCGGGTTTCGGTCGCAAACTCGAAGTTCGGACCTTCAACGATTGCATCCACCGGACAAGCTTCCTGACAGAAGCCGCAATAGATGCACTTCACCATGTCGATGTCGTAACGCACTGTGCGGCGCGTGCCGTCATTGCGGCGCGGACCCGCTTCAATGGTGATTGCCTGCGCCGGGCAGATCGCTTCGCAGAGCTTGCAGGCAATGCAGCGTTCTTCGCCGTTGGGATAACGGCGCAGCGCATGCTCGCCACGAAAACGCGGCGAAACAGGACCTTTTTCATGCGGGTAGTTCAGTGTTGCCTTCGGCGCAAAGAACTGACGCATGGAGAGGAAGAAAGCGCCGACGAATTCCTTGAGAAGGAGGGATTTCGCGGCCTGTGCGAATGAAGCCATTTGTCTTTCTCCTTACACCAGACCGAAGACTTTGATGACAGTCGCGGTCAGCACAACCATTGCCAACGAAATCGGCAGGAACACTTTCCAGCCCAGACGCATCAGCTGGTCGTAGCGGTAACGCGGTACGAAAGCCTTCACCATGGCGAACATGAAGAAGCAGAAGCAGAGCTTGAGCATGAACCAGATGATGCCCGGAACCCAGTTGAGGAACCATACGTCAACCGGAGGCAACCAGCCACCGAGGAAGAGTGTGGTCATCAGGGCGCACATCAGCGTGATTGCCACATACTCGCCCAGGAAGAACAGAAGGAACGGCGTGGACGAATATTCGATCATGTGACCGGCCACGAGTTCGGATTCAGCTTCGACAAGATCGAATGGCGGGCGGTTCGTTTCAGCAAGCGCTGAAATAAAGAAGATCACGAACATCGGGAACAGGACCAGCCAGTTCCAGTCCAGGAACGAAGCAGGCAGACCGAGCGATGTACCCAGACCCGTATTCTGCGACAGCACGATATCCGTCAGGTTAAGCGAGCCAGCCGTCAGAAGAACAGTAACAATTACGAAACCGATCGACACTTCATAAGAGACCATCTGAGCTGCCGAACGAAGCGCGCCCAAAAACGGGTACTTCGAGTTGGAGGCCCAGCCGCCCATGATCACACCATAAACTTCAAGCGAAGAAATGGCGAAGATATAGAGAATGCCGACATTGATGTTAGCAATCGCCCAGCCTTCATTGACCGGGATGACCGCCCAGGTTGCCATTGCCAGAACCGCAGAAACAAACGGTGCAAGAAGAAACACACCCTTGTTTGCGCCCGAAGGAATGATCGGTTCCTTGAAGACGAACTTCAAAAGATCGGCGAAAGCCTGAAACAGACCCCATGGACCAACAACGTTTGGACCACGGCGAAGCTGTACAGCTGCCCAGATCTTACGGTCTGCATAAAGCAGGTAAGCCACGACGATCAGCAATACGACAAGCAGAACGACCGACTTCAGCGCTATAATCAGCGCGGGCAAGACGTAAGCTGCAAAAATTCCGTCCATTATTCCGTCTCTCTCTCGCTTACTCAGCTGCCTGTTGGAAGCTGCCGGCCGCAAGCGCCGAGCACTCGGCCATGACGGCGGAAGCGCGCGCGATTGGGTTCGTCAGATAGAAATCCTTGATCGGCGAAACAAAAGCAGCGCCGCCAGAAAGGGTAGTTGCTTTTGCTGCAAGTGCCGACAGGTCGTCTGCGTTCGCAGGAGCAATCGTGTCGATTGCCATCATATGCGGGAAGTCTGCATAGAGCTTGGCGCGAAGCTGTGCGAGGCTGTCAAATGGCAGACGCTTGCCGAGCGTGTCGGAAAGAGCGCGCAGAATTGCCCAGTCTTCCTTGGCTTCGCCCGGAGCAAAACCTGCACGATTGCCAAACTGCACGCGGCCTTCGGTGTTGAGCCATGTACACGATTTTTCGGTATAGGCTGCACCGGGAAGGATAACGTCAGCAGCATGTGCACCGGCATCCCCATGTGTACCAATATAAACGATGAAGCTCGAGCCCTTAGCCGTCATGTCGAGTTCGTCTGCACCAAGCAGGAACACAACATCAAGATTGCCGAGCATATCAGTTGCTGCCTTGCCGCCCTCACCCGGAACAATACCGAGATCAAGAGCACCAACGCGCGAAGCGGCAGTATGAAGAACAGAGAAGCCGTTCCACTCAGCGCTGATTGCACCAACATCCTGCGCAAGCTTCGCAGCGGCTGCCAGAACAGCAGCACCGTTTTCGCCGGTAAGCGCGCCCTGACCGATGATGATCAGTGGGCGTTCAGCCTTTGCCAGCACGTCACGGAATGCGTTTTTGCCGGAAACAACTGCGGAAAGTGTGTCTGCGCCCGCGCCCAGATATTCATAATCGTAACGCAGCTCAGCCTGTTCGCCGATCAGAGCGATCGGGAAATGGCCCATACGCTGGCGCTTGCGAATGCGCGCATTCAGAACAGCAGCTTCAACACGTGGGTTGGAGCCGATAATCAGAAGAGCGTCAGCATTTTCAATGCCTTCGATCGTTGTGTTAAAGAGATAGCTTGCACGTCCCAGAGCCGGGTTGAGTGCTGCGCCATCCTGACGGCTGTCGATATTGTTCGAGCCGAGCGATGCGATGAGGCTTTTGAGAGCATAGAGTTCTTCAACCGAAGCCAGATCGCCTGCAACTGCACCAATCTTGTCAGCGGATGTTGCCGAAACCTTTGCAGCGATTGCCGCGAAAGCTTCAGGCCACGATGCTGCAACCAGACGGCCATCCTTGCGAACATAGGGGCGATCAAGGCGCTGGGTGCGCAGACCATCCCAAATGAAGCGGGTCTTGTCGGAAATCCACTCTTCGTTCACCGCTTCATTCACGCGCGGCATGATGCGCATCACTTCACGGCCACGCGTATCAACGCGGATGTTCGAACCGACCGCATCCATCACATCGATGGTTTCAGTCTTGTTGAGTTCCCACGGACGAGCCTGGAATTCATATGGACGCGAAGTCAGCGCACCAACCGGGCAAAGGTCAATAACATTGCCCTGAAGCTCAGAAGTCATGGCGCGTTCAAGATAGGTGGTGATTTCAGCATCTTCACCGCGACCGATCAGGCCGAGTTCAGAAATGCCAGCCACTTCGGTCGTGAAGCGGACGCAGCGCGTGCAGTGAATGCAGCGCGTCATCACGGTCTTGACAAGCGGTCCAATATATTTGTTCTCAACCGCACGCTTGTTTTCGCGATAGCGCGAGCCATCGGTACCAAACGCCATTGCCTGATCCTGCAGATCGCACTCACCTGCCTGATCGCAAATCGGGCAATCGAGCGGATGGTTAATGAGCAAGAATTCCATCACACCTTCGCGGGCCTTTTTGACCATAGGCGTGTTGGTGAAAATTTCCGGTGCTTCGCCATTCGGGCCGGGGCGCAGATCGCGCACGCCCATAGCGCAGGACGCTGCCGGCTTTGGCGGTCCACCCTTCACTTCAACAAGGCACATGCGGCAGTTTCCGGCGATGGAAAGCCGTTCGTGGAAACAAAAACGCGGGACTTCAGCCCCCGCGGCTTCGGCAGCCTGAAGGAGCGTATAGTGATCGGGTACTTCGATCTCTGTGCCGTCAACCTTAATATTTGCCATCGCTTATCCAAACCTGCGGCTCTTGCCGCATCTTCCAGATGTCAAACTCTAAAGTCCGCCCTTCCCGGGCGGACATACAACGTATTCTTCCGCTTACTCAGCCGCTTCGAGGCGGATGTTGCGGCTCTGAACAGCGTTGCGTGTATAATCGTCAATGCGCTTTTCAATTTCCGGACGGAAATTGCGGATCAGACCTTGAATAGGCCATGCAGCGGCATCACCAAGCGCACAGATCGTATGACCTTCAATCTGCTTGGTTACGTCGAGAAGCATGTCGATTTCGCGCTTCTGCGCGTTACCCTTGACCATGCGCTCCATGACACGCCACATCCAGCCCGTACCTTCACGGCAAGGCGTGCACTGGCCGCAGCTTTCATGCTTGAAGAAAGCTGAAAGACGGGCAATTGCCTTGATGATGTCAGTGGACTTGTCCATGACGATCACGCCACCCGTGCCGAAAGAAGATTTGAGCTCACGCATACCATCGAAGTCCATGATGGCATCCATCATGTCTTCACCCTTAACGACAGGGCACGATGCACCGCCGGGAATGACTGCAAGCAGATTATCCCAGCCACCGCGAATGCCGCCAGCGTGCTTTTCGATCAGCTCGCGGAAGGTGATGCCGAGGCTTTCTTCAACGGTGCAAGGGGTGTTCACGTGACCAGAAATCTGGAACAGCTTGGTGCCGACATTGTTTGGGCGACCAATCGAGGAGAACCATGCACCACCGCGACGGAGGATCGTCGGGGCGACCGCAATCGATTCAACGTTGTTAACCGTCGTCGGGCAGCCATAAAGACCCATATTGGCAGGGAAAGGCGGCTTCAGACGTGGCTGGCCCTTCTTACCTTCCAGGCTTTCAAGCAGAGCGGTTTCTTCGCCGCAGATATAAGCACCGGCACCGTGATGGAGGAAAATATCCATATCCCAGCCGCACTTATTGTTCTTGCCGAGAAGGCCAGCGTCATAGCACTCATCAATCGCTGCCTGTAGCGCTTCACGCTCACGCATGAATTCGCCGCGCAGATAGATGTATGCGGTGTGGGCGTTCATGGCACAACCGGCGATCACACAGCCTTCGATCAACGTATGCGGATCGTGGCGCAGAATTTCGCGGTCCTTACAGGTGCCCGGCTCTGATTCATCGGCATTCACGACGAGGTAATGCGGACGATCCGTCACTTCCTTCGGCATAAACGACCATTTCAGGCCAGTCGGGAAGCCCGCGCCACCACGTCCACGAAGGCCGGACGCCTTCATTTCGTTGATGATCCAGTCACGGCCCTTCTCGATGAAGCCCTTGGTATTATCCCAATGGCCGCGCGACATGGCGCCCTTGAGCGACATATCTTTGAAGCCATAGATATTGGTGAAGATGCGATCTTTATCAGCCAGCATGTCTCACCTGCTTCCGTCTTTGGTTGCAGCTTCAGCTTCGGCCTTAGCCTTGGCTTCAGCTTCTGCCTTGGCTTTGGCAACGGCTGCGTCCGATGCCTTACGGGTTTCCAGACCAACTTTTTTGTAGTCCAGATCTTCGGTCAGAGCCGTCAGTCCGCCCATAGGTTCAGACGTGATACGGCCATCCTGTGGACCCGGCTTAACAGTGTCGCCCTTGCCTGCTTCAAATGCATCGATGATTTCAGCAAGGCGTTCCGGCGTCAGGTCTTCATAGGCATCCTTGAAGATCATGACCATCGGCGCATTGACGCAAGCACCCTGACATTCAACTTCTTCCCACGACAGTGTACCATCGGCATTGAGCTCGAAAGGATCGTGGTGGATCTTATGACGGCAGACATCCATCAATGCTTCCGAGCCACGCAACATGCATGGCGTGGTGCCGCAAACCTGAATATGCGCGCGTGTGCCAACCGGCTTCAGCTGGAACTGCGTATAGAAGGTTGCAACTTCAAGAACGCGGATCAGCGGCATTTCAAGCATATCAGCGACATGCTCAATAGCTGCTTTTGTGACCCAGCCTTCCTGCTCCTGCGCACGCATGAGCAGCGGAATAACAGCCGACTGCTGACGGCCTTCCGGATATTTTGCGATCGTCTTGTGCGCCCAGGCCTGATTTTCCGCGTTGAAAGCGAAACCAGCCGGCTGGACGGCATCATCTGCGAGACGGCGAACGGACATCAGCGGTCAACCTCACCAAACACGATATCGAGCGAGCCAAGAATTGCCGACACGTCAGCCAGCATGTGGCCGCGGCACAGGAAATCCATAGCCTGAAGATGGGCAAAGCCCGGCGCGCGCAGCTTGCAGCGGTAAGGCTTGTTGGAGCCATCCGATACGAGAAAGACGCCAAATTCACCCTTCGGCGCTTCAACGGCTGCGTAAACTTCACCGGCAGGCACATGGTAGCCTTCCGTGTAAAGCTTGAAGTGATGGATGAGCGCTTCCATCGAGCGCTTCATCTCGCCGCGCTTTGGCGGCACGATCTTGTTATCAGTGCTTGAAACAGGACCGACACGTTCCTTGCCGAGCAGAAGATCAACGCACTGGCGCATGATGCGAGCCGACTGGCGCATTTCTTCCATACGGATCAGGTAACGGTCATAGCAGTCACCGTTCTTGCCGATTGGAATATCGAATTCCATTTCGTTGTAGCATTCATAAGGCTGCGACTTGCGCAGATCCCATGCTGCACCCGAACCGCGAACCATGACGCCGGAGAAGCCCCATGCCCATGCATCTTCAAGTGAAACAACGCCAATATCGACGTTACGCTGCTTGAAAATACGGTTTGGCGTGATCAGATCATCGAGGTTCTTGAGCGTTGTCGTCAGGAACGGATCGATCCATTTACCAATGTCTTCAATCAGCTGATCCGGCAGATCCTGATGAACGCCACCCGGACGGAAATAAGCTGCGTGCATACGAGCGCCGCAAGCGCGTTCGTAGAACACCATCAGCTTTTCGCGTTCTTCAAAGCCCCAGAGCGGCGGCGTCAGCGCGCCAACGTCCATAGCCTGTGTGGTCACGTTGAGAAGGTGGTTGAGGATACGGCCGATTTCCGAGAAAAGCACGCGGATCAGCTGGCCACGCTTCGGCACTGTAATGCCAAGCAGACGCTCAACAGCCAGAGCATAGGCATGTTCCTGATTCATCGGCGCCACGTAGTCGAGGCGGTCGAGATAAGGCACAGCCTGAAGATAGGTCTTCGTTTCCATCAGCTTTTCGGTGCCGCGATGCAGCAGACCGATATGCGGATCGACGCGTTCCACGACTTCGCCGTCGAGTTCAAGAACAAGACGCAAAACACCGTGCGCAGCGGGATGCTGCGGACCAAAGTTGATATTAAAATTGCGGACCTGAGTCTCAGCCATGTTCAGCTTCCTGTCGCTCAGTTCGTCTTGGCTTTCTCATCACCCGGCAGGACGTAATCGGTCCCTTCCCATGGCGAGAGAAAGTCGAAATTGCGGAATTCCTGTCGCAGCACAACAGGCTCATAGATAACGCGCTTTGCTTCGTCGCTGTAGCGAACCTCAACAAAACCAGTCGTCGGGAAATCCTTGCGCAGCGGATGACCTTCAAAACCGTAGTCAGTCAGAAGACGACGCAGATCAGGATGGCCGGAGAACAGAACTCCATACATGTCGTAGGTTTCACGTTCGAACCACTCAGCACCGACATAAACGCCGACAGCAGACGGAACCAGCGTGTCTTCATCGGCCTGAACCTTGACGCGAATACGAAGGTTCTGGCGTGGAGACATGAGCTGATAGACAACATCGAAGCGCTGTGCGCGCTGCGGATAGTCTACACCGGAAATATCCGTCAGGTTCACAAACTGGCACTGCACGTCATCGCGCAGGAACGTCAGAACGCTGATCAGGCTCTTGACCGGAACAGCAAGCGTCAGCTCACCATAGGCCAGCTTCGCCTCTTCGATCGCATCGCCGAGACGTTCCTTGATATAGCCGGAAAGTTCATTAAGAGCTTCTTCGCTCATATCTCTAACTTCCTCTTTCAGAACCCTGCCCACCCTTGGGAAAACAGACCGGGCTCCAATAAACCTCTTGCACTGCTCGAACCGGAAAGGCCCGATCAGCGCTCGATCGTACCCGTGCGGCGGATCTTCTTTTGCAGCATGAGAATGCCGTAAAGCAGAGCCTCAGCGGTTGGCGGGCAACCGGGAACATAAATATCGACCGGAACAACGCGGTCACAGCCACGCACTACAGAATAAGAGTAGTGGTAATAGCCGCCGCCATTCGCGCATGAACCCATCGAAATAACATAGCGCGGCTCAGGCATCTGATCGTAGACCTTGCGCAGAGCCGGAGCCATCTTATTGGTCAGCGTACCAGCAACGATCATCACGTCTGACTGACGCGGAGACGCGCGCGGCGCGATACCAAAACGCTCGGCATCATAGCGCGGCATGGAAATATGCATCATTTCCACAGCACAGCATGCGAGACCAAAGGTCATCCACATCAGCGAACCTGTACGCGCCCAGGTGATCAGAGCGTCAGCAGATGTGACGATGAAGCCCTTGTCGGACAGTTCGCTGTTCAGATCATTGAAAAACGCATCGTCGGAGCCAACAGGCTTGCCCGTGCGCGGGTCGAGAATACCCTTTGGCTGCGGGGCAATGAGCGTCGAACCCGATGCCTGGTTTGTGCCGGTCAATCCCATTCCAGCGCTCCCTTCTTCCATTCATAGATGAAGCCGATGGTCAAAACACCAAGGAAGAGCATCATCGACAGGAAACCAAACCATCCAATTGCACCGAAGGACACAGCCCACGGGAACAGGAAAGCGACTTCAAGGTCGAAGATAATGAAGAGAATCGACACCAGATAGAAACGGATGTCGAATTTCATGCGAGCGTCATCAAAGGCATTAAACCCGCACTCGTAAGCTGAAAGCTTTTCCGGGTCGGGCTGTCTGTACGCGACTAGAAACGGCGCAACCAGAAGGGCTACACCGATTACCATTGCAATGCCGAGAAAGATGACAATCGGCAAATAGGAACTTAAAAGCTCGTTCATGATCCTTATCCGGCTTGAATACGAGGCTGCGCCGCCTGTAATAAGCTTTTTAGAGCTTACCACCATGCGACACATTGCATCTCTTGCGACCTCGTCGCCTCAAGCAGCTTCAAAGGGCATGCCGTGCGAACTTAAGTATTTGGCCGGACGGTTAGCGCAGCATGCACGCAAGCGCAACCCCTCCAACGCGAACAGACGGGTATAGTGTGTTCCAGACGCTTAATAAGCGACAACATCAAGCCTGAATACGCACCCAAACCCTGTATAGCATGAAAATATCATAATTTCGTGAGCAAAAGCTGCGGACCTATCTTTCGCCATTATTAAGCGCGTAGAATCAATCGACCCAGATGCGGCAGACAGAATCGAAGCTGGACTTCGTTCGATCAAGACCAGGCTTGGATTGCGCTCAGAATCGCCTCTCAACCACTCAGCAAGCCGGCTGACCTTGCTGGATATAGAGAGCTCAGAAATTGCACCTATATATAAAGTGCAAAACACCCCTTCCGTTTCCTTCTGGTGACATGTCGCGGCTGATAGAAATTTCGCATCGCCAGAAGGGCGATTCGTAAAATGAAAAAGCAGTGGCACTTTGATCTGTAGTCCTGCTTGCCTTCAGCAATCCGTTACCGGCTTTTAGAATTCCTCTTGAACGCAATCGCAGTGCGCACCGCCAACCGGGATCTGAGTTCAACAGAGCGGTAGCGCAAAACACCTCACCCCTCGACATAAAAGTGAGGCACAAGGAAAGGATGGGGGTTTGAGCGCATATTTGCTCACGAGCGGCGACGTCCTGGTCATTTTGGCCGGGATTTTCTCTGTCGCCTATCTGTCCTGGAAGCGCAAAGCGAAATAGTTCAGCCCAAAACCATTAATGATGTCGATAAGCTGGTTCATGCGCGCAATGAGAACCGCAATGATTTGCATCAACAAACTCAAGAGTGCATCTTAAATTAATGATATTCTGGGGAAATAAGTCAAAACGCGAAGAGCGCCATTTTCACAAGATTTATTGGCTAATTCTTGAATGAAAATGGCGCGAGTGACGGGGCTCGAACCCGCGACCTCCGGCGTGACAGGCCGGCACTCTAACCAACTGAGCTACACCCGCGCATTTCATTTTCAGCCATTTGGCTGGTCAGTCACCAACGTTTCCGTTCGGTGTGAGCGGTCGTTTAAGGGGTTCTCTCACCACTGTCAAGCGAGTGATCTGAAGAAAAAACAAGAATTTCAAATTTATTTTAAAAGCCGCCCTTTTGCGGGCCTTTATAGTGATCTGCTTTTATCCACCCTTCTGCATATTTCACCGGAAAGCATTCAAATTAAATGGAAAATGGAATCACACGGCGAGCTCAAACGAATGAATCTCACGTCCACATGCAGTTCGATAGAGGGTGCCTATGTGAGTTATCCCCAGCGAGCCCGACGTTTTTAGCCGAACAAATAAAAAAATGCATTTTTGTAATTTTTACGCTTGCACTCTTCAAACGAACAGCCTAAACGGCTCTCACAGCGGCTGACAAGTCAGTCGGGCGATTAGCTCAGTTGGTAGAGCGCTTCGTTTACACCGAAGATGTCGGGAGTTCGAGTCTCTCATCGCCCACCATTTATCCCTTTGAAATCATTGATATAATTTACCAAGACCCTGGCGGCTCTTTTCTGTGTTTTCAACCTAGCAACAGGCTAGCAACTACACAAAAGCTAGCTACACGCTGCGTCTATGTATCCTGAAAATTTGAAGTTCCTTATTTATCCCGGATTTTCCGCCCAAATAACTTTGTAGGGCATTTGCATGTTTAAAACGCTCGAATCGTTATTCGATATTTTATTATCCGTAGATCCCGCAATTTCCCCGAATATCCTGCTGCACAAAATTCGTTATTGAGAAGTGAGCTTAAGCTAGCAACAGTTGCTAGCGCTGTTTCGGCTTGCGTCCAGCACGAATAGGCTTTGGCTGTTCAGCTCCTTCAGGCACCCTACTCACCAATTCCACTATGTCGACAGCAAGAGCTTCAGCAAGCCGCTCGAGCAAATCAATCGTGGGATTGTAGTCACCCCGCTCAATACCGCTGATCGCTGTACGATCAACATTTGCATCGACCGCAAGGTTCTCCTGCGTGATGCCATTGCTTGAGCGTATTCGCCTTAAATTCCAGGCAATTCGTGTGCGTGCGTTCATATGTGAACGCGACCACCTTGACCCCCTTTAATCCATCGAATATATTCAACATATTAAATATCAGCGGCACCTCATGGCATTTACTCACAGCTATGGGCGTGCCGTTTCTCGCATTTAGGTGTCATCAGGGGGATTTCATGCACTACTATACCGATGCAATGCGCAACTATGCCGTGTTTTCAGGGCGTGCCAGCCGTTCGCAATACTGGTTTTTCAGCCTGACATTTTTCATCATGCTCGTAGTGGCCATGGTCATTGACCAAATGGTGGGCGACACGACGCGCGATGAGCCTGCAGGGCTTTTCACGGCGATTGTTTACTTGGCGCATTTGCTGCCAGCCTGTCCGACATCAACGCCCATGAGACCAAATTGTATTAATTGAGAAGAGAGGGTTTTTGGCTCATCATAGCTTTATCAAAGGACGCAAAGATGAGACAGAAACCCGTTCCCC
>NZ_JBDJNL010000010.1:0-129165 GCF_039674445.1 Brucella sp. TWI432
CACCACATTGGCGGCTGCGATATATTGCTGACCGGCTGGCACGCTTTCTGCCAACTGCGTTCCCACAAAGATGCCCGTTTCGCGCAATGTGCTGTCGGCTGCATCGGGCAGATCAAGCTGGAAGCGCACAAACACATAAGGCGTAGGCGTCTCGCTCTGCGAATAAGCAGCGCCGTCACTCATTAAGATGCTGCCTGCATTGTCCGGGGTGACAAAGAATTTCTCACGGGTGCGGGTGATGCCGACTTTGCTGACAAGGTCAGAAAGACCCGAAAGGGCTGCGTCCCGGCTTTCCTGTTTTTCCGGCGTGGTTGGCAGTGGTTCGCTGTCCCATGCTGGATCGCCTTCGCCCACAGCGAGAAATAAAGTCATATTGAGAAGCGCTTGCGCGAGGACAGTGCGACCGTCCTGTGTGAACACAGCCATTATTCTGATCCTGTTTGAATACGTGGCACCGGAGCGCCAAACGGTTGATTGACGAAGGGCGCATTTTGGAACGGCACGGTTGCGCGGTTGCGATAATCAACCCGTACGGCTGCGGTTGCAGCAAAGCGCGTGGCAGGCTGATTGCGCGGTATGTTGAGGACAACGCTTCGCACCATAAGAATGTGCTGCGTATGATGGACAACAACGCGACCACCTGTCGGCACAATGACCCGTTGCCTGCGATTGACGCGCAGCGAAAGAACCGGCTCATGCGCGGAGCGGTGAATGCCTGACCAGTCATTGAGGAAAGCATCCCCATTGAGCCGATGCTTGTTCAGCTGAAAGGCCCGGACATCCCATCCGCTTGTGACGCGCGCAAACTCTGATCGCAGTGGTTTGGAAGCCTTGACCAGCTGCGTCATCGGCCTGACGAAATCAGTATTCCTGACTTCAAAAGGCAGATGCACCTGAAACCACCACCATTTGCGCTTGGTGGCTGGAAATTCCTCAATGTCACCATCGTGGTTGATCCAGCGCAGCGCGCGATGAAGGGCTGCCGGTGTGCCGATCAGCCGTTGCCAGAGAATGCCTTCCTGAAGTGCTGTTCGAAGGTCGGGCAAAAAATCGGCAATTTCCTGAAGACCATATTCTACGACCAAGAATGGTACAATTCTGTCAGATGGGTTGTGTTTAAACCCACGCAGCGCCACGACACCGGGCCCGATTTCAGGCGTCCGGTCCATGGACTCGGAGATAGCCGTTTCGAGCGCCGTGGCATTGCTGGGAAGCAATGCGGAACGGTCAACCATCAGTAATCTCGGCCTCTATTGTTGAGTGTGATCGTGCCGAGAGCAGTTGCTTTGCCTTCGGAATTGACAATGGTGGCGGTCGGTGAGGTTACAGTGACTTTTTTGACACCATCAATGTGCAGGCGAGATTCCAACCATGAGATTTCCAAGTCGAAGCCTACGCCAGACTCCATGAACCAGGCATCGCGAAGAACTTGCTCAAGGCTGTCAAACACATTAGTTCCGGCCGTAGGTAACAACCAGATGTCAGCAGTGATGTTAACTTCTTGAGTGACGGCGGCCTCTACAATAATTGTGTCATTGAGCAAACGAACCTTGTCGCTCAGAACTTCGGCCGTAACAGCACTCAGCATTGCTTGGTCTGGAATGCCGCCATCATAATTGGACAGAACGGCAATATGGATCACCGGCCAAAATGGCTCTCGATAAACCACAACGTCTTTGATCCGAGTGTCAGCGCGTAAGGCAGCCTGCTTATACCAGTAGGAAGATCCGCCTGGCGAGCGCGCCTGGATTGCGAGAACGACACGAGCGCGAAGCTGAATATCATTTTCGCCAGACAATCTGGTAACGTCATAAAACGCTGCGAGATGATCGAGATCACTGCCTGTGGCATAGGCGATGAGGTTAGCCTTTGCAGCATCATTGATGCGCTGGCGAATAATGATCTCACGTGCCGCTGAAACTTCGACAAGGATCTTTGCCGGATCTGTTTCCAGATTGCCTACATCGTAAGTCACACCAGCTTTTGCAAAGCGGACTTTGAGATCTTCAATGGCTTCATCCAAGATGCTTGCATAGCTGACCGTCTCGATCACTCCAGGAGTGGTCAAATTCTTTAAATCAATAGGCATTGGTTTAGTCCTCAGTCAGCTTGAGAAAGTCGGACAGTGCCGCCTGCCACGCTCACAAACGCTTTTGCTTGCGTCCAGTCGAGGTGTGCAAATGGTCGATATTGGCCCAACATGCTGAACTCACCGAGTCCATCGCGATGAATCGCATCTAAATCGAAGCGCTCGATCTTGAACCGCGGCTCATACAAATCGACCAGCATCCAAATAGTGTTGACCCAAAGCAGTACATTCGGCGGGGTTGCGTTTTCACCCAGCAGGCGCAGCCCAGGATTGCCAAACCACTCGTGCATCCAGCGCTCACCAAGCCTTGTCGTGATGATTTTGGCGAGGCTTTGCTCGACGTGATCATACCCGCCGAGAACAAGCCCGGTATCTGCGCTCATGCCTGGCATGGTGACCTCTTATGGAATTCGAAAGAATGGACGGCCCGATGTTGTATGGCCGCACGTGGCTGCATGGCCTTCGCGACAAACGGGAATCCCTGATACGCGAAACTTAGACGTGCCTTGCGCCATGACTGGACTCGAATGTGGCGACTCGCCATGCCCGGCGACACGATCGCCTACGACAACAGCGGCTTTGCCTCTAATTTTGAACTTTGCGGCCTGCATGCCAAGCTGTACTCCACCGGCATAGTCGACACCTACGCAAGCAACACCTGGCATGGATCACCTCAGTCAAATTGATAATCATTGGCGACCGCTTTTAGGCCACCAGGTGTCAGTTCAAAGGTTGTGCTTCCACTCTCGACCAAAAGCCGCGGAAGCTTCAGCACGAGCTCCCCATTGCGTAGCTCGATACGAACGTTGCCAAACGTGATAACGTGCTCGTCACCCTTCGCAGAGGGCGATTTGTTGTCATCGGACCAGTGAAGTGCCCGCGCCGTCCCCTGCTCCACATCGCCACTGTCTGAAGAGATTTCCATTGTCTGCCCCCCTGACGGCGCCGAATGGATCTTCAAAGCTCCAGCCGTCTGCGCATATGGAACCCACGGGGACAAAACGTCTTTGCCGTCGTCATCCTGACCAATAATCAAGCGCACCTTGCCAGACTTGGGATCGATGTGGTCTGGAGAGGCCTTGCCCTTCATTGAAACACCGCCCATGCGGCGCTGGACATCAACGAGCTGCTCCATAAGGGACTGGAGAAATTCAAGTGCCATGGTCAGCCCCCGTTTCGATCGGGGCTTTGCTCCACGAGATTGACGCCTTGCAAAACAGGCGTTTCCTTAATCATTACGGGCGCAAAGCCGGTGGTTTCGAGCTCAGAGTATGTCAGCGCATGATTTGCGCGGAACCGCTCGTAATCTAATAGATCATTTGGCGCTTCTATCGCTGCTTTGATGTATTCGGCGACAATGGCACCATCAGGAGAAGCGCGCAGTAAAGTGTCGAGCTGAAGCCATGCCGCATACAGCGGCTTGCCGAACATTGGCTCTTCAACGGCCATAAGTTCGTAAGTTAGTTCAAGGGTCGGTACGCGCTCACCGGTTTCAATCTCTAAGAGCACAAAACGGGATTTCTTCGAATTGATCCTTGGAACGAGGCGGCGCCAGAGAGCAATCCACTCATCGTGACCGTAGTGCATTGCTGCATCGATCTGCCTGCCTAGCAGGTTCAGAGCAAAACCAGCCTGTGCAGATCCCAGCTCTGCGCTGCCGTCAGGAACATGAAAACCTGCCGGTGGCAAATAAGCGAAAACGTGGAGAGATACGCCCTGCGTTCCACTTTGCGTCTCACGGCCTGCTGGGCCTCCAGCGACCTCGTCGCAGTAGATTGCGACCACAGGTGAAGGTGTGTTACCGTCAGCGCGAAGCACGTTAGCCAACGGATCTACAGGCTGTTCATGCACCTCTTGACCGGCCCACGTGCGACCAGTGACAATCTTACGAAATGACGTGACCAAGGCTTGAGAGAGGATGCTCATTTCTTCACCTCACACACGCACACAATGCGGCCCAATTCGTCGGGATCTGCGCGCGTGACGCGCAACTTGAAGTTTTCCGGGCGATCCATCGTTTCAATGACCGTGCCCACCACAGGCCAATCTGAGCGGCTTTTAAACGCTCCGACATTGTAGGAAACACTGATCTTATCGCCAGCCAACGAAGGTACGAAGCCGTCATAACGGCCTCTGTCTTGCATCTGCGGAACCGTCGGCGTGAAATCAACTACGCCGACGATCTCAAGTTTCTCACGTTCTAGGTCCACGGATTCGGCAACAAATTCCGCTTTTTTATAATAGGTTACGAGCGTACGCTCACCCATGACATCATCGACGCGGTCGGAAATCAGCCGCTCGAATTCCGCGAACTTACTGAACATGTGAGATCCTTATTTCGCACCCTTGAGAAGAGCTTTCGGACGCTTGCACAGGTGCAGACTGTTGGTCTGAACTTCGAGATTGATGCCTTTGTCATTTGGCATGCGATACTGTTTCGCATACATGCGCATCCCCATCGTGTTGACTGTTTGGATGTAGTCAGCAGGGGCACGTAATGATTTAAAGAGTCCCGATACGCCGAGTGGCACCATATGGCAATCGTTGGTGCCGATAAAGGTTTTGCCGTCGATAATTGCACCACGATAGTTCTCGAATGTGATGCCACCGAATTTGAACGAGCCGTAAATCCCGTTCGACCCGCCGTCACCATAAGCGTCGCGCAGCTGGTTCGCGGCCTGCTGATTTAGGTAGGTCTCACGCACCTCTTCGTTTGCGATGAGAGCGTCGAAGAAGTCATCGCCACACACAGCAAGGATTCCACCGAATGGGATTCCGCCCAGTACTCCGGCCATTGTTCGAGTAACGGCCATGCACTTTTTGCGGAGCGCACCCTTCACTGATGTTGATAGATCGAAACCAATCGTGCCTTCCTGCGTAACTCCGAATTCATCGAAGAGATTGAGCGTCGATCCATCTGCGTAGGTGATCACGCCTTTCACAGCACCAAGGCGCGAGAATTCTTCAGTGACACCCATGCTGTTGTTATGCTGCTGAAGGCGCCGAGCGATTTTTCCGCTCAGTTGCTCCAATGCAGAAGTTGTTCCATAGGCGCGGATCCCCTGTACTTCTTCAGCATACACGGCGTCATCGATCTGGAAGTGAGGAACGATGAACGCGCGCATCGAGCGCTTGTCCTTAGCTACTGTAACGCCAGGACCACCGCGCGGCGTAGGCGCCACCAGAGTGATGATATCGCCACGAAGTTCGAACGCCGCCGTGGTCGTATTAATGGATTCATCCTCAAAAAGACCGAGCTGGCCGATGCGACCAGGGCGATAGATGAGATTGTCGATCGTGTCCGACAACGACGTTACGGAGAATGCGTCGTCGTTAAAGACGTCGAGAGTAAGTTCAGCCATTGTTATTAGGCTCCTTAGCGAACAATGATGCCGACATCAGCCAGTTGCGCGTTCTTCGCAGTGATGGCTGCGTCGTCTGCAACGGATGCATCGTAGGTGATGATTTTTCCATTCACGGCAGAACCGCGAACGATGGCCGCGACCATGACGTCAACATCGGTTGCGTCGACGCGATAAATATTGATCGCGCTTGCATTTTCCGATCCGTCATTAGGATCTTCACCCTCAGCCGGAACAGCTTGGGCAACCGGAGAAGGCACAAACTTTCCGGTGGCCTTCAATTTGCCAAGCACCGTACCTGGCTCAATGACGCCCGTACCAGCTGGGATGGTGATGCTATCTCGCGAAAAGCTCACACCAAGCTCTTCGAGGATGAATTCAGCCGCGTGGCGGCCTTCGGTAAAGACTTTTGCCATGGATTAGCCTCACTTGGCGAAGTTTGCGTTGAGCTTGTCTGCGGCGGCCTGCAAAGGATTTCCCATCGCCCTTGGAGATTCAAGCGGAGCGAGACCGAGCGCACCAGCACTCGCCTTGCGCTGCTCAAATGTTTCAGGCTGCGCCACTGGCGATGTCGCATAAGCCTTTTCGGCCGACGCCATTGCATCGATAGCGACTTCCACACTGAGGTCAGTCTTAAACGCCAAGAAGTGAGCGAATGGACCAGCTTTAGCCGCAGCGTCAGCAGTGATGATGGCCTCGATGCGCGCAGCAGCATCTGGCTGAGGTGTTAGCTTCTGCTCTTCCTGAGTTGTCAGGCTTTCATCAGCAGGCTCACCATTTTTCTGGGCAATATCACCCATAGGGCCTTCTCCTTTGATCGAAATTTTACTGGAAGGGGTGGAGGTGGACTTCTGAAGGTCAGCTAAAACCTGTTCGAACTGTCCGACTTTATCGGCCATGCCGAGGGCAACGGCGTTCTTGCCGATCTCCACCCCGCCAGAACCGAATTTCTGCTTAACTGTGTCCTCACTGACGCCGCGATTGCGAGCGACCGTGGAGATGAAGACGGCTTCAAGGTCGTCTACAACTTGTTGGATGCGAGCTTTACCCTCGTCAGTCTGTGCGTCGGGCCGCTTGCCTGGAGCGTTTGAGGACACAATTTCCGTGCCCTTGTCGCCGCTCTTCGGAATTGTCATCACAACACCGATCGACCCGACCATTGAGCTGTCGCTCAAGACAATTTTGTCGGCAGCCGAAGCGATCCAATACCCAGCTGAACAGGCCATGCCCGTCACATACGAAGTAATAGGCTTTTTACCGCGAGCTTCGTAGATCGCCTGGGCCAGCTCATCACAGCCGGAAGCCATACCGCCCGGTGAATCAATGTTCAGGCAAATTGCCTTGACGGAAGGATTGTCGAGTGCGGCCTGAAGGTCGCGACGGAGGATGTCATATGACGTAGCACCGCACATCTCCACGAACAGGTTGGCACGCTTAAAAAGCGCACCGTGCACATTGAGAATAGCGACGCCATCTCGTTGCGTGGCACGCTCTGAGCGATCCAGCGGGCGAGACCTGTACTTTTCAAGCACCTCTGGCGTCCATTGATACTCTCGCGCGGCAATCGAAAGAATATCTTCCAGATTTTGAGGCACAATGAGCCATGGCGCCGAAAGCGCAGCTTCCAGAACTTTCATGGGTGGTCCTTACCTGTATCGAGCGCCGGCTGTTATTGCACGACGTGGCCCAAGACGGCCGTTAGCCGCTGCGCATTCTCCCTCAAGCTGAGAGACTAAGGATTCCAAGGCGGAAAGATCCGCCGCCTTGAATTCAACTGTGCGGTCGCGGAAGGAAACACGAGTAGTCTGCCCCTCGACTTTTAGCTTTATGAGGGCCGGACGCAGTGCTTTCAGAGCTGCACATGAATCATAAACCTCGTCACCGAATAAGGCTTGATAATCGATAGCCATCACTCTTCCTCATTTCGGTCTGGGTTCTCTCCGGTCCGGTCATCGCCGTTCCGGTTTTTCTTTCTCCCCGAACCCTTGTCTTTTTTCTCACCCGCACTGTCGCCAAGGTCTTTCAGCCCGAGCTCTTCGTCGTCTCGCTCTTTGTCCAGCGCTTCCTGCTCCAGATTTCTCCATGGCAGCGGGAGCCCAAGCTTGGCGAAGTAGTCGTTTTCTGCTTTCTGCTGGCGCGCAACGTCATCCCAATCCTGTCCGTAGGCTGCACAGATTTCAGAAAGGGTCGTTGTGCCCATGTCCTTGAGGACTTGAAACGCACGAGCAGTCTTGAACTCGTCAGCCTGCGGCCTTGCTGGGCCACTCCAAGAGGCAACACATGCAGCTTCTTTATTGGCGAGAAATGCTTCATAGCCGCCTGGAAACTCAATCCGACCCTGAAAAATCTCCTCATCCAGCCATGTTTCGTAGACCGACTGGCAGAACGGGATGATGATGTTGTTGCGTCTACGAATAACGCTCAGCCATTCCGTTGCGCCGGCCATACGAACCGAGGAGTAAGTTGCACCACGGTAGTCGCCTGTCAGTGTTTCGTAAGAAACGCCAAAGCCAGCCGCGATTTCACGCATTAACCAACCCATAAAGTGGTCGTATTGCTGACCGGGCTGCTTGGCTTCCGTGAATTGCAACTCATCGTTTGGGAATAGATGGGCAATGCGCCCATGCTGCGTCAGGTCAATACTTGCACCATCGTACCAGTCGCCGCGCGCGCCTGCCAAATCGGATAAATTATAGTCGCTGACTTTCCCCTTCCTGTCTTCTCTTGTGAAAAGACCATCAAAAGCAGAAATGCCTTTGATGTCCGTTTTAAGGGTAGCAGCAAAGATCGTCTGGATAAGCGCGCTGGTTAGTGTAGCATCAGCATATTGATCGACCTGTCTGACGATTTTCAGGACATTCGCCAAAGGAGATATACCACGAGCAGAGCTGATAGCCGGATCGAAGAGGTGAAGTAGATTTCTTCGGCCGTCTGCATCCCGCGCCTGAATTTCGACCGAGCTCTCCATGCCCACCCCATCAGGCTTGCGCCGAATAAAGTAAGAAGTCGGATTGCCCCATTCATCGACCTTCACACCCTGATATACGCCATTCTCAACGTCGCTTTTGTCTTCGATACGTGACGGAGGGATAAGCATCACCTTCGTCATCGACTTTGCATGCTTGTGCTTGATGAGTGGCAGCAGGCTCAGGATCTCGCCAAACGTCAGGTAGGACGCATAGGCTGCTTGCTGATGCATGCCGAAGGTCATTTTGCCTCCAGCATCGCACTCAAGTGGGTTGTTGGCCCACAGGTAGAACTTTCCTTCTACCTT
Source organism: Brucella sp. TWI432 (assembly GCF_039674445.1). Classification (NCBI taxonomy): domain Bacteria; kingdom Pseudomonadati; phylum Pseudomonadota; class Alphaproteobacteria; order Hyphomicrobiales; family Brucellaceae; genus Brucella; species Brucella sp. TWI432. The sequence continues at coordinate 8,726 of NZ_JBDJNL010000010.1, forward strand.
CCGGCCCCACTCTCCAGCCTTGTCTCGATCCCAACCTAGTGTGTCGCCGTCAGGCCGAGCAGCGAGCTTCAGCCCTTCGCCAACCACACTTCCGGTGCTAACGGAAACGCCGTTTCCGACGAATCCAGAGTTTTGGACGCTATCGATGGCGCGAGCAGCTGCTTTTGTCCAAGAATTCTGGACATCAATATACTGTTCACGTAGCTGCGGTCGCCATGATGTGAAAAAAGGACTGCGTTCGTTCTTAAAATAGGCGGCTTGCGGCTCGATGTGCCTGCTTCCGGCAGGGACGCGAACCCGCATTTTGCCGTTTGTATCCTCTGTCATGAACTGCCCTACCCATGAAGTCTTTTGGAGAGCTCACGCAAGCTCGGACGCGCCGATGCATTGCTGCCTTTGAGCTGTTCGTATCGTTTTTCGTATTCGAACCGGCAGAGGTTCTTGGCCGCTAAGGCATAGACTGTGCAGTCCAGTGCTTCAGCGCGCTTTTTACCGATGCGTTCGAATGAGATGACCGGACGGCCCTTGACGTATTTGATTTCACGCCGTTCTGACGTGAACTGATCAAACCAGTCCGGTGGAAGCGAATTCGAATACCGGAACGATTGTTGATCGCCCTTTTCCAACGGCAGATTGACCAGAATGTCTGTTTTCACAGTGTCAACACCCACGATGTAGAGGGTTGCCGTCCTATTTCGACGCTTATTTCGGCTGGCTCTCAAAACAGGATGTGGGCCTGCTTGGCCTTTGATAGCGACGATGCGACGAGACATCGTGAATTCGCAGAAGTCATAGACACGTTGCGTCATGTTACCGTCGCCAGAGTCCACGCAAGCCGCTTCAACCCCAATTTCGCCGCCCAACGGATGTTTCCATTCCGTTGAGAGTAAGGCGTCCAGCTCATCCCACGTTGATTGCAGCGTTGCATTCCCGCGAATGATGTAGTGACCAAGAATCCAGCGGTGATCTGGACTATGACCAATAAAAACCACTTCTAAACGGTCTGGTTGAACGTCAACGCCAGCAGTAATGTAAGCGACCGCTTCCGGGATATCTTCGCGCCATTGGTCAGCCTCGTGGTCCCATTCGATGCCAAATGGTTCGAGACGGGTTAGAAGCTCATTTGCGCCGACGTAATTGACTGCTGTAGACCAAACGCGACCAAGCACCGTGTTGTAAAACACTTGCATGTCGGAAGGGCCGTTCTTAACCGCCTTCTCGTATTCTTCGGCCAATTTGGCCCAAGAAGCGTTCGCAAACTGAGAAACGAGAGCGTTTAGACGGAAGCCAGCATGGTTTTTGACTTCCGGCCGCATCGCCCGCCACTCACCATCCTCGACCATTTGCGGCTTGTACCGCTCCTCGATCTCAGAACCGCAGTGCGGGCAGATGCAGACCGCCTTTTCAGGCTCACCTCGTGGCCAGTCGATGTGCTGCCAAAGCATTTCGAAACGCATATCGCAGTGGATACAAGGCACTTCAAAGATTCGCTGATCGGACTCGTCGTATCTTTTGAGGACGATAGACTTTGCTTCGTCAGTAGGCGTAGAGCCAATTACGATCTTGCGATCAGCGAAAGACGTGGTGCGCTTTTCCGCCAGCTTGATTGGATCACCTTCGTTGGTGATTTCCATGCCGTCGACTTCATCCGCCAGCAGCACTTTGGCTGTGTGACGGCGAAGGTTACGCGGAGCGCGCGCCGATAGGATTTTCAGCGATCCACCACCTTGCATGGAGCGCTGAGTAAGAGTGTTGCGACCATCAAACCGACCAATTCGCATGACTTCGCGGAGCGCTGGGCTCTCGCGGAATGCCGGGTCGATTTCGTCAACAGCGATGCCGCGGGCGTCATCGTCCGTAGGCATCAGCAGAATAATGGGGCACGGGTCATTGACCGCGATTGCGCCGATAGCTGCAACCAGGCCGACCGTATAGCCAGTTCTGGCAGATTTGATCACGGAAACCCGTTCAATCGTCGGGTCACCAATTGCGTCGAGGATTCCTCGTTGGTACTTCCATGGGCGAAAACGACCTGGCGCAGATGACGACGCCTTGCTTAATCGGAAGTTTTCAGCAGCCCATTGCGAGTACGAGAGCTTGTCTGGCGGGCGCAAAGCCTTCGCCAAGCCACGCGCCAGCACGTGGACTGCATTACTTGCCACTTTTGAAAGACCCCTTGTCTCCGGCAATCACGCTCGCTTCGACCTCGTCGGAGAGATCGAGAAGCATGTCGCGAACCATTTCGCGCAGCACTTCGCCGTCGTGGGCAGTGAGATGAGGGATGCTCGTACGCGCCTTGCTGGGCAGCGCTAAAAGCGATCCCTTAATCACACCTGCGAAAGCGGACCAGCTTGCCGAAACCTCATCAAGTGTGAGGATTTCGCCCTTGAGCTGCGCAAGCTTGATTGCCTTGATCTCTTTATCGATCCGCGTTTCTTCAGCTCGCTCATCAGCGAGGTTATTCCCGCCCTTGGTCGCTCTGCCCGCTGCTTGCTCACGCAATCTTCGCAGATAGTTTTGGATTGATGCGAGAGTTTCGTACCGGCCGCGGCCAGCCGCAGGAACCAGAATGCCGGTCACTTCGAGATCTCGGATCGATCGGATGGAGATTCCCAGAAGCTTCGAAAGATCTGCTTTGCTGCAAGTTTCGGGAATCCAAACGCCGCCGACGCTTGCAGCCTTGGCCATGACATTTCCTACATTCCGAGTGACAAGGTGACGTGGCGCGTCACTCGCTTTTCCATGTCGAGCACGGCAAATGCCTGTGCTTGAGGGACGTTAGGACGCGAGGGCTTTGCAAGCTCATTGGCCAGAACCGCCATATGCAGCTTCTTCAAAGGCTTCCGCTTCTTGGTGGTGCGGACGAACACGTCACTGCCAATCATGAAAGATTTGCGGAAAATCCGTCGCACGTTCCAGCCAGTTGCTTCGGCGCCAGGCATCGAACGGTTCCAAACCGGCCGACCATAACGGCCCAACGAAACTGCTTCGTCCGCGGTGCGTACAGTCGCGGTCAGATTTAAAGCCGAAGCACGTATAACTTTTGTCTTGGTGTTAATGCGCCCCTTCGGGACGCCAGTTGTGGCGGCAATGCGCGTCACAGACTGTCGCTTCTGTTCGTCAGCGTGCTCAGAAATACCTCGTGCCATTGCTGCTCGCAGCTCCGGCGACTGAATGGTACGGATCATCTTATCGAACGCACTTGATCCCTTGTATTGGACGTCGACGCTGTAATGAGGACCGGCCATCGTTGCTACACCCAAAAATCAATGGTAATTGGATACTCACCGACGAAAACATCAAAGTAACTTCGATGACGCCTAAAGATTTCCAAGACTGGATCGATGAAATGAAAGCCGCCGCCCTCGCACGCTCCGACGCGGAGTGCGCTAGGCTGCTGGACATCTCTGCAAATGCCCTGATCGCTATTAAAAAGCGCGGCGCAGACCGTAGAACGGCTCTGGCCTGTCGGGCGCTTCTGCATCGGATGGAGCCATATGGCGGCGGCTAAGGCTCAAACTACGCCATTGCTGGCGGTGAGCCTGCCTTCCGCAATCTGTTTAAGACGGCGGGAGACCTCGCGGGGACCGTTCGGAGTGTACCGGCGACCACCAGTACGAATGCGCGTACTTGCACCACGCTTACGGTAGTGCGGGACGGGATCACTAATTAGGAGTGATGCTGAGCCTGAGAAAAAGCCTCGAATAGACGACAGCAGTGCTGCCGCCATGGCACGGAAGCCAAAACGCATAATTCTCTCCAAAAATATAAGATTGATGCCGGGATTACCCGCTTAACGCCGTTATATGAGCCTGCTTCGCAGCAGACAGGGGCGGCGGCGTTGCTTCTTCAGCGCGAACGTAGTCTTGGTCCTGGGCTCCCGGCCAGCCAAGTCGGAAATTTCCCGCCCCTCGTGCACATCCGCCAAGGCGGATATAGATGCAGCCGAAGCGACTTAGTCGTGATCTGGGTGAACGAGCTTTTCGCTGTTCTCAGTAATGCTTTCGACGCGCGTAACGGAGTAAGGCTCGTGACGATCTGTCAGCTCGCCGCCGAGGGTAACGATATCAGCCGCAGCCGCGACAGGGAGAGTGAAGACATCAACTGCGATCTTAGCAAGATTTACTAACATTATGATCCACCTTTATTTTTAATGGCTCTGCCTCTTGGATTCGAACCAAGGCGGACGCATTCAAAGTGCGTTGCCCTACTGCTAGGCGAAGGCAGACTAAGCAGGTAGCGCTATTCGTAATCGTAGGTTAAAGCGATAGGGCCAAAAAATAGCCATTTGCCCACGCAAACCTCACGTCCGGTGAGTGCGTCGGTATCCATGGCGTCGCTCCAGCCGAGCCGCCAGTCCCTTGGGTGCAGCGAAAAGGCAATTCCCCACATAAATCCTCCATAAAAAAACCCCGCCAAAGCGGGGTTGATTAATCGTTCTTGTCGAAAAGATTACTTCGAGAATGGCTGCGTCGCCGATCCTGAAGCAAGCTTTTTGCCTGCCGCGTCAAGAGCATTCACTGTTATCTTGTAATAATGAACGCCATCTGGCGGACATGGTCCCTTATAACGGAACGCACCATAAGGCAGCTGCGCTTTACCAGAGTATGCAACCTTGCCGCCGCCGTGATTAAAACCTGTCGCATTTTTATCGATCATTTTGATCTCAAGTGTCTTAGTCCCTGCAGGTACGCCCGAGACTGCAATCGGAGGTGACTTCGGATCGAAACACTTCTTCGTCGGTCCCCACTCAAAAGAAACACCCAAATCAGCCGCCATTGCGCCCGTTGCACAGAATGACAACGCCGCAGCTAGAACTAACTTCCGCATATTACCCTCAATTATGCCTGTGGAGGGAACAGCCCCTCCAGCCCCCAGGACATTGCGAGGTCCATATGAGTTGCAGATGTCAAATTCGTCAAGTGGTTTGAACGGGCCGTACGCTACATCGCTTACGCACTCAACGCTCTGACCTGGCCTCAAATGACGCCATCTCTAACGTTTATTTTGGATATTCCGCTTGGCGTTTCCATTCTTCGGGTAGGAAATACAACGGGAAGCCGCGGCCAACTTCTGGAGCGAGGCCATCTTCCAAACGATACGCACGTTGAATTGCACCTCGGATATGAAGCAGATCCGCTTCGGCGCCCCTTAAAACGTGTGCGAGGTATTGCTCAACCCACCAATGATCGAAGTGGACTTCGCCATTCGTCCGAAGGCTCGGCTTATCGAAACGCTTTGTCGGGTCTTGAACAACGATTTTAACGTCGTTTTTGCCCGCCGCTCGCAATCTCCGTTCAAGATCTCGTCTATCGTCTGACGTGCCGCAGATCAGGATATCTCCAACTTTTATGCGATCAATCATTCGAGTAGTTCGGCCAGTCCGTCGAGCCATCATAGAAAATGTGTGTAATCCAGCTTTTACAGCTGCAAATAGCCCGTACTCGTCACACGTTCCACTGGTCATAATCCGAAATACTCCCTGTTTTTTCAATAAATTAGCGCTGTCCTCTAACCCTCAAAGGGAGGAACCCCCTTTAAACGAATAACTTCGCCGATTATCTGGGGTGCTGCGCCCCGCAGGCTACGCATGCCTTATACGGTCCCTTAACGTTTCTCGATGCATCTCTTTTGCCCCAGAGCGGGTCATGGGCTCGTGTTTACATCTAATCATGTGGGCATGCCCTACTCACAACAGGCGCCTCTCTTTGGGCTTCTATGTGGCTTTGCATATGACGGCTTCTAGCCTTGCATTCAGGCCTATGCATGGCATCACCTATTGCACCCCTCATACCATGGCCATGGCTTGGTCTGGCATGGCTTGCTCGTGTGGGCGCATGGGTAGCAGGCAAGGTGTGTTTGATGCTGAACGCGATGGTGAAAGGCAAGGGCGTTTCGGCTTGATATGCCTAGCTAGTGCAGTGTTGCGCACATATCGCCATGCTATTGGTATGAGCCGACATATACGCGGGGAGTGCTCATTCTGACAAGCAAAGCCATGAGTCGCGATTAAGCCAACAGCTACAGAACCCACAAGTGGGTAGCGCGCTCTACCCCTTACATACCAGCGTTTTCGATGTAGTCATTTGTGGCATTGGATGCATTTTTTTCGCATTCGGCTACATTTTTCTCTTGCATAACTGTAGCTATATGCTACATTCTAACCATGGAAGCCGAAACAAACAAACGCCTTCCACGACCGCAAGGAAACCACGGCACCGGGTATGGTCTCTAGACCACGGCTGAACAAGCAAGCCCCTAAGCCACGACTGAAAAGAGAAACCAAAATGCTCAAGTGCATCAAGTTCCAGAATTATGATCATGCCGCTGAAATGATGGGCTTTGCCATTGAAGATGGTCACGCCACAGCGTGGAATGTGAACGACAACGGATTGGTTCGCTATCTATGTGCGAAGTCGGGCTTCTGGCTTGATCTCACCAAGGGTACGTTCACCGCATGGCGTTACGCATATTGAGGGTTATGACATGCAACTGCCTTTCACGGTATCAGATTATGACCATGACAGTTTTACAGGCTGGCACGTTGTAACTAAGAGCGGGCAAAGCTTCAAACATTACGAGTTATCGATTAGCGGCGCATGGCTATTCATGTTCTCCGAAGGGGGGCACAGGCATGAGTTTGTGCGAACCAGTGAGATTGAAAGCATAAGTGCTACATTCACAGACTAAGCCTTTTGGTTACCCGCTAACGGGCAGTTTTCTCTGATGCGCAGTATGGGAGACTAAGAAATGCGTTCGAATTCCCTATCAGCTATCGAAAACAAAGCACGTCATTTTCAACGCTACGCAGCACAAAATGCGATCTCAGCTAGGGATGCGACAAGCGCGGATGTGAAGAGGTATTATCAAGAGGGCGCATGTCTCTATGCGAAAGACGCTAGAAGGCACCTTTTTATGTTGATCGATGAAAGCAATTAAGCCTTCCGGTTTCCGCCGTTCGCGGCGGTTGCCCGAATGCTTAACCAAGGGAAAGGGGTTTACACCATGAAACATGCTAACGATAACAGCCGCCGCAACCGGATTGTGACCATGGGCAACATGGGCAAGGTCCGCCGCGATGACAGACGTCAGGCTATTGCCGCAAAGGCCGCATTCCTGAACGATGCATTAAAAGGCGCTTAACACTAACGCATGCCCCCGGCGCTAGACGCCACGACCGCAAGGACAACCGAAAATGAAAACCTTTATTCTTCTAGCCCTTGTCTGGGGTGCTTCGCCCTCTCCTGACGTCTATGTCATTGACCACGGCCTTACAGGCGAAGATTGCATAGCCGGTCTGATGAACCCGCCGAAAGTGGGTTATGATGAAGATGGTAAGGCTTTTGACGTTTCCACGGCAGAAATTGCCTGTGAGCTGGATATCGATCCCGAGGAGCCTTGCAACTGCATTCTCGATGAGGATGATTAAGCATGGCGGAACAGTTCGACACGATGCTGTTTGCTAAAGCGCTGGTGAGGCGCGGCATGTCCTCAAAGGACGCTATAGCCCTTGCGATTGAAGCAAAGGCGCATATAGTGGATAGCATGGCAACGAAAACCGACCTCAGAACAGAGATTGCAAACAGTGAAATGCGGATGACTATCCGTATCGGCGGAATGTTTATTGTCGCTGTAACTGTAATCTTGGCGGTTTTGCCCTTCCTCCTAAAGTAACCGGCGCGGCCTTTAGGCCGCCCACTATCAAGCCTCTTTGCCATGGGCGCGCATGTGCCCCTGTCATGGCGCCTTGACGCCTTAAACCGGGCTATATGCCCACGACCGCAAGGAAAATACTATGTCTACTGTTTCCGTTAATGCCCGCCTATTCCGCGTCGTTGCCGATTTCGTTTCGACGGAAAAAACTCGCTATTACCTGCAAGGCGTTCATTTCGAACCCCATGCAAAAGGCGGCGTTATCATGGTCGCAACCGATGGTCACAAGCTTATGTGTGTTTGGGACAAAAACGGCGCAATGAAGGGAGAAAGCCCGATTGTTAAGCTGGACAAAGCCGCATTGAACGCCTGCAAGGCGATCCGCGGCGAACAGGGAGACCGCCGAATTCCCATTGAAGGCAACACCGCAACAATTCAGGATCACGAGCGCAACCCCGTCGCGACCGCTTACAATGTTACTGTCGACGGGACATTTCCAGCATGGCGGCGTGTCATGCCTAACGTCGAAAAGCCGTCGTCGGGCGCTTACAATGCCGACTATTTGGCCGAATTTGGCAAAGCCGCGAAAGAGTTGACTGAAACGAAACAAGGTTTGATTTCGATTTATGGCGACGAAGGAAACGCTGCTGTTATCCGCTTTATCGATGCGCCATATGCGTTTGGACTCTTGTTTCCGGTGCGTTGGCGTGACGGGAAAGGCGTGCCGGACTTCATGAATGAACCAGAAGTCGAAATACCCGCTCAAGCCGCATAATCGCAAGCCGCTTTCATCATAGGCGGGCAACCCTTCCGCCTATGCCATGGCCGCTTGTGGCTCAATTCGGGGCTTGCCCCACGACCGAACAGGACAAAAGACAATGATTCACTCGCCTATTATTTCGGAAGAATACGCGCACTCGATCAATGGTGTAGCAGGTCGCATGTTTGCGCGTACCATTGGCGGCAAAAACTACAAGCCGGAAACATTCACGAGCCAAAAGTGGAGCGCTAGCCGTCAGTATCAGGAAGGCGGCGACAAGCTTAGAATGACTGTCGAAATCCGCTTTGATGATGAATGTCGAAACGGGCACAACACATTTTCAATCACATGCGACATTGACCGTTATCATCGCCGCGAATGGCAGGAATGGGGCGGCGGGGCGGCGCATGAGGAGATCGCGAAAGTGTTTCCTGAACTGGCACCATTGATTAAATGGCACCTTGTTAGCACTGACGCGCCTATGCACTATATCGCCAATACCGTGTACCATGCCAGCAATCGCGACCATTGGGGTAAGGTAGCAGGCGAGCCGACGGCTTGGGAACACGTCGTTTATTTTGCCGACTCCCCAGTGTCACATACGCTTTCGGGAAAGCTTGCTGAATTCATCATGTCACGCATGGTTCAGGATGAGCTGGATCATTGTCATTACTCTGACCCTGCAGGCGGCTCATTTGCGGTAACAGCTGTTGCACATCGCAACAACGGCAAGCCGGGCGAATATCAATTCGCGCCAAAATACACTTTAGTCGGCTTTACCGATGAATGGCACAAATGCCCATTTGAGAATGAAAAGACCGCCAATGAATGGGCAGACGCGTTAAACACGGTTCGGTGCTCATTCCACAAAATCCCCACCGCATTTAGTGAGGGCAAAACGCGCGATTTTGCAGCCGCTCGAATTTCTGCAAGTTGGCCTGAAGCAACCGACGAGCAGTTAAGCTTGCCGAAAGAAGAATTAACAGAACTGCTTAAGGCGCGACTCCCTGCCATGGTTGCCGACTTCAGGAACGACATGGAGTCGGCCGGGTTCCAGTGGAAGCCTCTACCCACGGAAGCGGAATAAGGGCCGGAACCATGCAAATCGGCAACCGTGAAGATTTAGACAATGCCCGCAACGCAATCCGCGATCAATTTGATGCAGTGTGGATTCAGGCCGAAACGATTGGCCCAAAAGAAGCGCGCGCTATTCGTTGCGCCTTAGCCTTGGATCGCCCCCGACTTCATCACAACTCGCCGAACTGGACCATTTCACTATCTGGCAGGCATTGCGGCCAGCACAACTTGATTATCTACGCTTGATGGTGGTGACATGCTGAAATTTACAAAAGACCAGCTTTTCAATTGCTGCACGGATTACTCTGAGCCGAAATGGTGCGACTTTGCCGCGTTGGAACTGGGTGGCTGCTGCACCGAGACCGACGAAACAGGCGACGAGTTCACAATCGGATGCTTGCAGCGCGACGAGGCAGAATTCTTCACGGTCTACGCTCGCGACCATGAGGGGCTAGCCGAAGCAATTACCGACATTCCGAAATTCTTCGGCGGCTGTCTCATCTTGGCGGAGTTATCCCGCCTAAGCGGCCTGCCCGCCTCTGTAGTTTGCTGAATTAACCCCGCGCTCTAGCGCACGACTGAAAAGAGAAAAACAATGATCCGCGATTTTATCAGCCTTTGCGCTGTTGTTTCCTTCGTGACCGTTTTCACACTCTGGGCATCCGTGGCCACCAGCATGCAGCCGGTTCAACCGCGTCTTATTGCACAGACGGAGACGACACGATGAACGCCGACTGTCAGAAGTGCGGGGGAGTTTTCTCGCTCAATCGCTTAGATGCAAAGCCAAGACTTACGCCCTGGCTATGGCTTGTAAAGCTCTTTTTCGGTCAGAACCACATGCTGAGATATGCGGCGGATCGTGGTTGCGACTTTACCGAATTGCTGTGTGAGAAATGCTATGGGCCGGGGTTCGAAGCTCTTCCCGACAATGAAGAGGGCGACACTATCTACCTCAACCATTACCGCTGCGATGAATGTGACACCGAATGGGATGACGAATGGAATTGCATGTGTAACGACCGTTGCCCCGGATGCAATGCTGAAACAGAGCCATTCGATTCCGAAGAAATCGGAGGAGAGGAGCGATGAGCAAAGTTCTCAAAATCGATGAAATGCTTGAAGTGCTCGACGATATCGACCACCCGCTTGCATCTGATTTTATTGGCAAGGTTGAAGCACTTGGAAACGAAATTGCCGAGACAATTGCTCAGGCGCTCGATGTGAGTTTTGGACCTGCAACATTTGAAGGCTCAGACTTTGGCGGCACATGCGCCACTTTCAAGCCGAAATACAAAGGCCAGCTCTGCCCCGACGCTATCGACACACAAGACATGGGCGGGGAATGGGAAGAAGAAGACAATATCTGGCGCTGCGATAACTGCGGGGAAACCGCGCAAGATGGAAGTGGGATTTGCATCACATGCGGCATGGGAGGCTCAGAATGAAAATCTTTTCCGTGCCGATTACGATCTATGCAACCGCCTACATAAAGGCAGATAACGCTGACATGGCCTATTCGAAAGCGCGAGAGTTCAGCAACTGCGACATTGAGATAATGGGCGATTCTCGTGATCTTTTTTGTGGGCTTGCGTTCGACAATCCTTGTCTACCCGACAGGAGCCTATCCCCTGCAATAACAATCGCTGACGCCGAGTCATTCGATATTGCAGACGTTGAAGAAGTGGCACCTCCGCCCCCTTTAGATTGGAACGTTCGCCGCGGCTAGACTACGTACAGCCATGCGCGCCATTCCCGAACACTTCTTAAAACCCCACGACGCAAAGCGTCACGACCGAAAGGATACAATCATGAATAATGCAGAACGGGCAGCAAGCACTATCCCCGCCCTTGAAGCCTTTTGCGCAGAGAAAGGCGAAATCTTCCGGTATGACAGCGACATATCGGACGACATTGCCGATCTGATTTGCAATGTGCTGCATCTAGCACAAGCACGCGGGAATGACCCGATTTCAATTGCTGCGCAAGGCGTTGGAATGTTCACAGCGGAAGATCGCACTCCAGATGGCGAACCCGATGCAAATGACACCGCTACAATCACCGTAACACCTTGGGGCGACCAATTACCGTTCACCGTTTTTTGCCAGCAAGCTGACGGCGGCGGAACAACTTGGATTTCCACCGTCATTGCCACGGACTCCGATGAGGCTGAAGACCTTGGAGTCGAACAATGCGCCAATGATTGGAAGGCTAACACCCAGACTATTCGGGTTCTTGGAATCGCCAAAGGTGATATTGAAATTGTAAGCTGGGCTGATCCGGATTGAAATCGCCAACTAAAAGGAAACGGGATGGCATACAAAGTATATAAAAAGAACATGAGCCCGCAGGATTTCAGTGAGGCTCTGAACGATGCAGGGATTACGCTTGACGACTTCGTGAAGCTGACAGGTAGGCACAGGGCACAGGCTCACCGGTATCTAACTGGCGAAGACGTATCAGGCCCAACCTTAGCTGAAATCGTTATCGTTGAATTTCTCGCCGATAACCCCGGAATGGTCCAGCCAATGCTAGAAATAGCAGCAGAGTGGACCGACGCCGAAAGAGAAAATAGCGTTCCACGAACTGAAGCGAGGCGCGCTAAATTTGGGGAATAGAAATCATGATAATGCCCGGCAACAGCTTAGAATGCATATCGGAAGCCCTAAGCGCATACACGCGCGCCCCGACAGCGGCGACACTAACCGTAGTTCACACTCTTGAGGATGAAGGCTTCCGTGTTGTCCAGGTGGATGAATGTGGAGAATTGATTAAACGCCTCGCAGCACTGGCGAATCGGCTGCTGCCCGAGAATGAAAGGGACACTCACCCTGACATTGCGATGGCCGAAGCATTTACCCACATCTTGTACGACAGAAACTAAAACCGGCGCATGCGCCACGACCGAAAGGAAAAACCGAATGCATATAAATATCGGACAAACCAGCCTCAATCAGCTCGTTTCCCTGCCGCTCAAATTGGCAAACCGTCACGGCGTCATTGCTGGAGCCACTGGCACCGGCAAGACGGTGACAATGCAGGCAATGATTGAACAGTTTTCCCGCGCTGGCGTGCCAGTCTTTGCCGCCGACATCAAAGGCGATCTCTCTGGAATCGCCGTAAAAGGCCAGCCAGGTGCTATTGCTGACCGTTATGCCGAAATGGTCGGCTCTTACACCCCAGACGCGTGCCCGGTTCAATTGTGGGATATTTACGGCGAGCATGGAGCTCCTATTCGCACATCTGTGCAGGAAATGGGAACTCATCTGCTGGCGACAATGCTGCAATTAAATCAGACGCAGGCTGGCGCGCTCGAAATAGCTTTCCGCATCGCTGAAGACGAAAAGAGCTATCTGCTCACACTTAACGATTTGCGCTGGTCACTGAATGCAATGCTCGAAGAGCGTGAAGACGTCAGCCGGCGTTATGGGAACGTGACCGCATCTTCGATATCGGCCATACAGCGCAATATTCTTGCGCTGGAGGCTCAAGGTGCTGATCAGCTGTTTGGTGAGCCACCGTTCGAAATTGCCGACTTCCTGCGCCAGGACAGCTCACACAAGGGCTTTGTGAACCTTCTTGATGCAACCCAGCTAATCGAAGCGCCACGCGCCTACGCAACGCTGTTGCTGTTCCTTCTGACAAAGCTATTCAGGGAATTGCCGGAAGTTGGTGACCTGGGCAAGCCGAAGCTGGTTTTCTTCTTCGATGAATCGCATCTGCTGTTCAAAGATGCGCCTAAGTCATTGCTGGAAAGCATCGAACGCTTGGTGCGACTGGTTCGCTCGAAAGGTGTTGGCGTTTTCTTTGCCTCGCAGGCAGCGGCCGACATTCCTGAAACAGTGCTTGCCCAGCTTGGAACACGAATTCAGCATGCATTGCGCGCCTACACACCGTCAAGCCAGCGCATGGTGAAAGCCACCGTTGCAGCTTTTCGAAAGAATACGGCGGTGAATACAGCGGAAGCAATTATCTCAATGGGAATTGGTGAAGCTTTGGTTTCGGTAATGTCGGAAGGTAATATCCCCTCGCCCGTTGAGCGTATCCGTATTCTACCGCCGCGAGGCCAAGTCGGGCCGATCAGCCAAACTGCGCGAAACGAACTGCTTCAGCGATCTGATGTCTATTTGAAATTCACAAAAGTTGTACCGGATTATGAGCAGGCAGGAATGTTCCGCAATCGCATGCTGATCAAGCGAGGACAGAATCCTTTAAATGTCGACGTGAAAGCTTCACCAGAGCCAGCAAATTGGTCGCAGATTTTAGCGCCGCTGAATGAGATCAGCGACTTGCGGAACGACAAAAAGCCGAGATATGCTTTACGCTTCTTCTTATGCTGTGGGTTCTTGTCGTTAACGCTAATCACTTTATTCTTTTGGATTCAATAGATTGGGAAACAGAAAGGGGCGGTTTCCCGCCCCCTTTCACCAAACGGCAATGCCTGCCTGATTGAGTATTGTTGCTATTTTATCTGCACCGTTGTCGCGCTGGCGGCGAAATGTCGAATATGCGATTCCTGCTCGTTTGCAGGCAGTCTTTGCATAAGCTTTTCGTACATCCCAAATAACGGCCAGCATCAAGCAGCGTTTGTAGCCCGGTTCGCCATTCAGTAGTCTGGGCCAAGCATCAACGGCTGAATTGCCATAAAGCACGAGATCCTTTTGACTTATCTCATGTGCCTTCCAGACCGTTTTCCTCCTCTCTTGAGCACTTGGCTGGGCCCAAATTGGATCTTCATTCACCATCTCAGGCCAGAAACCTTTTCCGCCTCTTGGCTTCCAGCTTCCGCCAATCGCCTCTTCAATCGTCCATGCCTTAACGAGCGCCAGGCGCACCATTTTACCGTCCCACAAGTGATCATTCATTTGCTGAACCTTCCATCGGTAACCGCTTGATAGAGATCGTCCTTGGCAGCGCATAGGGCGACACGACGGATGAATTCTTCTGGCGATATACCGATACGTAAGGCGCGACGGTTGATAACGAGCCGATCCTGGTAAGACATTGGCACGTTCACAAACACGAGCTTCTGGGCCTTGCCGTGGCTTGGAAGGTGCCAGTTGTACCACTGGCGACGAATAGTGTGAGAAGTCGTGCCGTCTGCCAGAATTTCAGCTATTTCGCGCGATGACCTTCCCTTCCCGGTCCAATATCCGACATGGGCGGATTTGGCATTGTTCCAACGTCTGCGTGTTGGCTTTTTCATGGCAATGTCCTCACCGATTTTCCGACAGGTTTGAACAAAGCATCTGCCTTCTTGCGGTGTGCTAGAAGAACCTCGCCGCCTCTTTGATAATCTCCGTTCAGATATCTCAGGAGATTGGCAACGGCAGCTGCCAGAGCTTCCTCTTTTGACGGATAGATGATCGGCTTTGCACCTTTCCCGAGAATCGGCTTGGGATGTCCGTCTCGTGGCATCCGCGTCATAGCCCAATACGAGCCACCAGGAAGCGGCCGTGCATAACAAGCAAATTGGTTCACGACAGTACCCCCGCAAGTTCAGCCTGGTCGTGACGTACAGGCGAAGTAAACATCGTGTATTCGGCTTCGAAAATGATCTCGCTTGTTCGACCTGGCGTGCCTCGTCTGCGCTTATGATTGATTAGCCAACCCTTGCCGACGCTCTTCTCGTATCGCTGAATCAGCTCATCTCTTTTTGATTCACGCGTCTCTACTGAAATCAGCTCTTGATACAGTGGTTCGGGACGGAACAAGGAGACCCAGACATCTAGGTTCTGCTTAACGCTGCCGCCGCCGTAGGCATCACCATTGATAGGCCGGATAGAACCACCAATCTTCCAACGGCCCTTCCACTCTTCGTTGCGTTGGATAAGGATAACAATCGCGATATCGAGCGATTTAGCGATACCCTTCAAGCCACGATACAGGGCGTTCACACGTTCCGCGAAAAGCTCACCTGGCTTACCGGGCAGACTGATCATTTTTGCATGATCAATCACGATCAGATCCAAGCCTTTTGATTTTTTCATTGCTTCGGCTTTGATCCGGATATCGGACAAGGTGCAGTCCGAAAATGAAACGATGTCGAATTGCATGTTGACCGAGTTCATTACCTCTTTCTCGATCCGGTCAAGCTCACGTGTATCCATGCTATAGGAGTCGAGACGATCCAAGCTGATGCGGCTGGCTTGAGCAGCTGCTTGCAGGGCGGCTTCTTCGTCCGTTACTTCGATCGAGAAGAACGCAGATTTGAAACCGTGGATCGCTGCATGGCGGCATTGCTGTAAGCTGAAGCTGGTCTTTCCGCCGCCAGAGTCCGACATCAAGCCGATCAGATTGCCGTGCCGGATCTTTCCTGCAACGTCTTCAATTTCAGGCAAGAACCAAGGGATATTAGCTCTGGTGCCCAAACTTGCTTTGGCAACACGGTCCAGGGCTTTCGGAAGCAGCACACCATACTTTGCAGAACCCGCCTTCTCATCACCCTCACGCGAGATCCGGGTTAGCTCATCCGCGAATTCGGCAATCAACTTAATTGGCGATTGATCGACAGGCAGACACGTAGCGCGTTGCGCCGCCTCTTTGGCCAACGCTACAATTTGGCGTCGGGTCCAAAGTTCGAGAATGCAACGGCCATAGTCGTATGCCCCTCCGAAAGTCACTGCTTCCGTGGCAAGGCGAGCAACATATTGAGTGACTGACAGATCCTTGTTGATGCTCTTTGTGGGCAAATACGGCAGCATGTTAACCGGTGTTGCGGGCCGGTTCTCTGCAATCAATTTCCCCATCGTGTCATATAGATCTTGATGAAGAGGTTCGACAAAGTGCTCTGGCTTCAGAAACCCAGCGACTTGCCAATAATTGGCGTTATTAATCAGAAGGGAGCCAAGTAGCGCCTGCTCCGCTTCAATGCCGTCAGGCATCTGCGGCTCGATGTTTCTCTCGTGCATAACCATCACCACCCCCTCGTGAGGATGAAAACTACAGTGCCCAGCCAAACGGCGAACGAGCAGGCGGCAACAATGAGGGACACTTCACGAACGCGTTCCCAGAACTCTCTGTTCTTCATAGAACGATCTCCACTCGTTGAGCTGCACGCGTCACAGCGGTGTAGAGCCAGCGCGCTGCGTCATCTCGGAAACAGGGGCTTTCGTCAAAAACCATGACTTTATCCCACTGGCTGCCCTGCGATTTATGACAGGTAAGAGCATAGGCGTAGTCGAACGGTTCGTAATTACGCTGCTCTGTCCAAGGCAATTCGCGCTCAGTTCCACGTGTCCAAGCGTGGTGTGTCGTCACCTTGATTGGGATCTTCTTCATTCCCTCGTCCTGCGATGTGACGTGCATCGCAGTTTCATCCATGGTCTGATTGAGGATCTTGGAAACTTCGAAAATACCTCCGTTCAGGAGTCCTTTTTCTTTCACGTTCTTCAGGCAGACAACGCGATCCTGGAGCTGGAAATCGCCATTAAATCCCTTCAATTCGCGAATGCGCTCATTGTAGACGCGACGGGTTTTATTGAGACCAACGAGCACTTGATCTGCATTTAGGACGCGACCAGCATCGATATCGGAACGCCGAACAACTTCGCTCTCACCGTACGTTCCGATCTGGAGCTTTTTGCCCTCACGGATCTGCATTGACATAGCGATGATTGGATTGTCGCCCGCCTGCCGATGTACTTCTGTGAGCATGAAATCAGGCTCTCCCGCCGTGAAGTACCCCTCACCCTTTACTGGTGGGAGCTGAGCTGGATCACCAAGCACGAGAACTGGCACGCCAAACGAAAGCAGATCTTTTCCTAGATCTTCGTTGACCATTGAAACCTCATCAATGATCACGAGTTTTGATCTCAGGATCTCGCTGTCCCTATTGAGAGCAAATTTCGGTTCGCCAGATTGATCCTCATCGTTTGTCTTATAAATCAAGCTGTGAATCGTTTGCGCGCCACGGCAACCTTTGGAACGCAGAACCAGAGAAGCCTTTCCGGTAAACGCTGCGTAGCTGACGGCACCGATATTCTGAGCAAAATGCTGTGCAAGCGTGGTTTTGCCGGTTCCAGCGAATCCGCCTAAATAAAAGAACGGCTTACCGCGCGGTGTCTTGGACCAATCTGCGACGGCTTTGAGAGCCTGGTCCTGTTGTGGTGACCACTTCATTGTGCGCCTCCACTCGGTGCGAGCTTTGACAGGGCCGAAAGCCCCTTGGCAGTGATGCGAACCTGCTCTGTGATTTTCTCGGAACCATCCGAACGCTGAATGATGGACGTCTTATGCTCCAGGAGACCTTGATTGCATTTATCCTGATAGCCAAGCCATGCAGCGCTATTCAGACGCTTGTAAATCCATCGGTTGCGGGATAGCCACGAGAAGAGATCCTTCGGGCGAATTCCGAGGTTCTTTGCGGCTTCAGTTGGAGTTAACGAGCCGTCGGCTTTTGTCAGGCGTTCGTGGGCCGTGACATCTTCCTGCATGTCCTCAACCTTGGCTTCAAGAACAATCACCTTGTCTGCGTAAGAGAGCAGCAATCCGCGCATAGCGGCAGGGTCATTGAGAGCTGCAAGCGGGTCTTTCGCACGGCGCTCACACTCAATGAAATACTGGCGAGCCTGTTTACCCTTATCGTTGCGCTCAACCATCGAAAGCTCTTTCGCCATGTCGAGAGAAAGATGGAATTCCTTACGCTTGCCGCCGCTTACTAAATTTTCAGTAAGCGTTACAAAGTCCTGATTTTCGACAAATCCGAAATCGCGAATACGATTATTGATCCAGTCATTGAAGCGCGTCGTCACTTCAAGGAATGAGTGAAGTTCGCGAGCGTTGACCGTCTGGATTGAGCCTTCGCCGATTTGTCCGTTCACTACGGATGGAAATTTTTTGTTGCTCATTTTGCCACTCCCAACATCATAGCTTTGATTTCTTGTGCGCACGAAGCAGCGAACGCGACTCCCACGGCCTCAGCCTGGTCATCATTCGTGACTGTGATCTTGAGATCCCGACAACGCTGGCGAGAGGCGCGTTTCCAATCTTCTCGCGCCCACCCCTTTTGCCTTCCCATGCCAAGGAATGATTTACGCCACGTGGAATCCGGCAAGGTTAGGAGCGGTTTATTGAAAGCGCCGACGACTCCTGCAACAGCTCCCGCCAATTGATTTGATGAAATGACCGCGTTTAGGCCGCCATAGCCGCCTTCTCCCTCGACGGTCTGCTCTTCGCCCATGAACTTGACCTTCTTGGTCTTTGTGTTCGACCCAGGAGCACGGCGTAGCGGTCGCTCCATTGCCACGACATCGGGCTTTTCTCGCTTGATAAGCTGCATCAGTTCATTTCCGAGCCTTCGGGCCATAATTTCATACTCTTCGCCCTTGGCCTGCTTTGCCTTGATCACCCCGACACGGATTGCGCTGAGTGGCGCGTTAGTGTCGTAGATTGCAAAACCGCAGTTCTGTGCTTGATCGAGTCCTAGAATGATCATTGAGCCAACTCCCCCAGGCGCCATATCTGGGCACCTGCGTCTCTGACGAGTGCGACGCCATGCGGCTTCAGCGCTTCGTTGCATCTGATGATTGTGTTGTGAAATTCGATTGAGAGTGGGTCTTGGTCGACACTCTCGCATCCGACTGATCGGATGATTGTTTCTTTGGAAAGCCCTATACCGTCGCATCGTTCGAAGAGGGCAATGGTCTGATCGACAAGATAACTTTGATGTCCAGACCAATTTGGATGGGCGAGCAGTCGCGTTACCGGCCGCCACATTCTTCTCTACCCTTGTAGTAAATCACCGGCTCGCGATGCATTCGATCAATCGCAGGCCGCCAGATGTACCAAGCATGGTCCTCAGTGCCGGTTTTGCCGTTGCCTTCCCAGCTGATACGATCAGTCAGGACAATCTTTGCGGCCCATCGGCTGTTATCTTGGAAGAGATGCTTCCGTGAACTACCGGAGTCGAATTTTGCAGTGAGCAAAAGGGCGACATATCCATCGCATCGAGCGAGCGCCTTCTCAGCAAACTTAACGGCCTCCCGATTTTGCTTTCCGTAAGGCGGGTTTGTGATGATGACATCTGGAACCAAAAACGGCACGTTATCGGACAAGAAATCGAAGTCGAAATCATGCTCAGGTCCGTAGGTGGCGATATCGCTTGTCACCACCTCAGCACCGGTTTCAGCGATCACATCGGCCATCTGGTGATCCCCAGCGGCACATTCCCAGACGACTAAACCAGATCCGATCTGGAGAACCTGCAAAACGGCCCGAGTTGCCCATGCTTCTGTAGGATAGAAACTGTTTTGCTTGAGTTCATAGTTTGAAGCTACAACGGTCAATTTACGCCTCCAAAGTGGGCGATAAGGCCAGGAACGAAAGGGAGAATTGGCATCGCCAGTGCGACGCCACGCATCAGGCGACAGGCAAAGATTTCAATCATTTGCCAACCTCACGTTGATCGAGTGCAGAGCGTCCTGGTGCCGGATCTCCTAGCAAAGAGCGGGTTCGCTCCTCTGATCGCGGCGTGCGGAACGTTTCGAGCGTAGGCTTTCGCTTGTAAGCATGAAGAGGCATCGGATTAGGCTCTGCCGGCCGGCGCTTTGTCACGACCTTCATCGGTTGCGGGGATTGAACCACAACGCTTTTCTTTGGCAGTGGGCGCTCTCTCTTTTGCTCCTCAATGCGGACAGTCAACATCGAAACCTGAGCATCATTCACTGTGCGCTTGCTCGCAGACCCACTCTTGACGGGGGCAACCTTACTCTTGCGCGTCTCGCCGGCCCATTTGGGAAGCTTCAGTTCGATGAACCCATCTTCAACCATGCGCCATTCGCACGATTGGATTGTCTCAGCCCGCAGAACGAACAAAGGCTGATGACCCAGACGGATGTGCATGGAGCCGTTTCCGCGAGTGGTGGCATCCTCCACATAGGCTAAGCCACTTTCATGCTTACGAAAGCGGATAAGCCCGTGGTGCTCATTTTCTCCGATTAAGACTTCGATCGGGGTGCCGTCAATGAGACCGAGATCCTTGGCAACAGGTCTGGCAACCGTGAGGAAGAGGCGCGGGGTAACTTTACCCCGTATCCCCGCCTTGATGCCTGACCCCAGCCCGACCTGAGATTTACTCGACAGATCAATTTTAGCAGGGGTGAATGACATGGATTATTCCTCGTCGCCGCCGTCATCTTCGGAATCACCTTCCGAAGCAGCGTTGAGCTTTTCCATCGCAGTGCGCAGATTTTCACGCGCTTCACTCTGGCCCTCGTCATAGCCCCGAAGCCATGCCTGATCCTCGTCAGAGCCATCCATAAACTCGGAGGTACGATCTTTTGCGGCCAAACCGGCAACCTTACCCTGATCAAATACTTGATCGATGTACGGTCGACTGTCCGTAAAGAGGTCGCCTTGAGCTGGTGCTAGCTTCAAAAGAGCGAGGATATTGCTTCTGCGGCGATGCGCGTCGAGAACCTTGTCTTTGTCCTCAGCCTGAAGCGTTTTGCAGGTGAAATCGAGCTCGCCTAGTGTGATGCCGTAGCTCTGTGTCTGCTTACGGTCTGCCTTACGTTTAACGTTGATGGCATCAATTTCGGCTTGATAGGCAAGTTCCTTACGGACCCGGTCCATCAATAGTGCATCGTATTCGCCGGGGGTGAGTTTCGAGTTGTCACCAATCTTTGACATGGCAATACCTACAATCGGTCTGTCGCCACCCATGAATTCTGGCGGCAAGGTTGATTTTCATGGTTGAGAAATCATGAGGACCGGCTAGAACTGCCTTGGCCCTCTGGGGCTCAATCCCGCGCCTGTCGTGTGGAAATGCTGGGCGTTGGATCTGTACTCCGTCGACCATCGAAAGGTTCGAGCCTTTCGGTGGTCGGCTTTTTATGAATCTTGTGTTTCGATTTTTGGTGGGAATCGATCAGGGGGGTAGATGTCAGGTCTAAGTTCGCTACATGGGATGCCTGTTACCTCTTCAATTTTTAGGACATGCTCTGGCGGGATGCGTGTCCAGCGATAGATTGAGGGGTGCTTGATGTTGAGTGCGCGGGCTAACGTAAGGACGCCTCCAGCCTTCTCAACTACATTCTTGACTTCATCAATCATGTGCAAACTGTAGTTGATAGTTACATTTTGGTCAAGCAACAAAATTATTGAATTTTTAGTAGACAAAAGCTACATTATGACCATGACAACAATCGCTGAAAGAATCTTCTCTGCTCGCAAGCTTGCCGGTTTGACATTAAGTCAAGTTGCCGATGAGCTCGGTATCAGCCATCCAAGTGTAAAAAATTGGGAAAGCGGCAAAACGAAGCCGTCACTTGATCGATTGCCAGACCTTGCAAAAGTGCTCGGAACTACGACCGAGTGGCTTCTGGAAGGTAGTAATGAGGACACTCGACCCGCGAGTTCCATGTCGGGCGCCAATACATCGCTGACGAAGGGAGAGCGTTTGAAAATAGCGCGTCAACTTGCCGATTTCAGCCAAGTACAACTCGCAAGAAAACTCAATGTGACACGGACTACGTTGTCGAATTGGGAGTCTGGAAACTCACCGTTACCGTCTGAACGTATTCCAGATATTCTGGCAAACTTGAAAATTGATGAAGAGTGGCTTCTCACGGGCGCTGGAGCCGGGGTCCCGGTATCAGCTCAAAAAATTCCGCAGCCTCGCGAGAAGGGTAACGGCACGGTTTTGAATGACCTATCTCAGTCCGGTTCGAATCTGCTTCCGGTTTATGGGCAAGCAGTGGCCGGAGTTGAAGGCCAGTTTCCAATGAACGGAACTGTTCTTTATTGGGTTGTCGCGCCGCCACAAATCGCGAAGATTGAAGGCGCGTATGCAGTTTCTATCGCTGGAGACTCAATGTTTCCAAGATATGAAGATGGCGAAGTTGCTTTTGTTGACCCCACCAGAAGGGTTAAAAAAGGCGATTACGTTGTTGCGCAGATCCACTCGGACGATTCAGATGTGCCTCAAGCCTATGTTAAGCGCTTTATCAGGCACAACGAGGAAGAATTGCTGCTCGACCAGTTCAATCCGCCGAAAGAATTGGACTTCGATCATGACAGGGTTATCTCTGTGCATTACATCGTAATGGCAGGTTCTCCAGAAAAGGAATAAGCCCATGAAAAATCGCGGAAAGGCAGTAGCGCTACTACTGCCTTTTTTTATGACATCAGTTCAGGCAAATGCTCAATGGTATGCCAGAAACGACAACGCCGACAATCTGGTTGTAACAGCAGTAATGAAGGACCAGGACGAGTTAACCCTTGTTTCCTATCTGACCTGCGAAGACAAACGGTTGACGTGGACATTTGAAACAAATTCAATAACCACCGATCTCAGTGATTACAAGCCAACAAGCATCGCAATTAATGTTCCGCGCTCTGAGCCAATATACAGCCTTGATCTTGCTGCTGAACCGATATTGATGCCAAGCGGAACTATATCATTCCAAGGGCGCATGAATACATCCGAAACAAAAACCTTTTTAAATACACTCGGCCAAGGGAGAAAAATACACGTTAAGATTGACGGAGAGCAGCTATCGACTGACGATATTCAAGTCACAATCAGCGCATTGTTCTCATCACTTACGGCACCTCTTCTTAAAAAGTCGTGTGATATAGATAAATTATAATTGGTTATAGCTTCCAGTTCTTAACTAGCAACGACTAGGCTCATAGGAAATGATGCAGTAATCCCTTTAGGACCGGAAAAAACCGACCCGTGGATTACTGCGCAACCAGCACTCGACTGAGTGTCATGAGGTTTCTACGCATCCCCGGTACACCATATGGCGGTGCATAGCCGATCCGGTTCATGGTGATATTTTTATTGGCATCGGAGCCTCACTGACCGGGTTATCACTCCCGTTGTGCTTGTCAGTCCCTCTGGTTGTTAACACTGTCCAGCCAGCTACACCGTCCGAGTCCTAGCACATCACTATGGAGCAGACTTCACGGCTCCCAACTACTGCACAAACATCACAGAGGCGGCTTCAGGGGCCGGCAACCGCTTTGTCGTGAGACCATATCTTTCAATGTAGGTGATCCATAGTGCGCCGGAACGCAAAACTCATCCGGCCAGTGATCAATAAAACTTTCGGCTACATTCCGTCAATAACATTTTGTAGCTTTCTGCTAATTTTTAGCATTGACAATTACTGTAGCTATTAGATACATTCTGATCATCCAAGGCACGAAGAAACCATTTCGGACTGATCTGCCTTGAAATGGAGAACCGATCAAATGTCTAACATCCAAGACATACAAGGCCCTCAGAACGACGGCAAACGTCGTTCCACATGGGGCATACTCTCAGACATCGATGATGTCATGAGCGAACAAAACCATCCAGACCGTGAATTCTTTAAGCAACACGTCCTCAAACATTTTTCGTTCATGGGGATGGGTACATACGTCAGCTCTGCACGATACGCAGCCAACAAGACCATTTCATCTGTGAAGTCAAAGCCCGACACAGTGAAAGACAGCGAGCGTTTCCTGAGCCTATTGGAACAGTTCTACTGATATCGCCGCAATAGCGGCCCAATTTCTAAAAACCTCACCTCACCCAAGCCAGTGGCAAGCGCTTCTGGCAACAGGAGAACTTTGCCGTGAGCAAGCCAATCGATAAATCTGAAGAGCAAATCGCGAAAGACAAAGAAGCTGTCAAAGCGATGACGGGCGCAAAAGCCGCCATGGAAGCATCACTCCGCCGAATATCCGTTCTCGAAAACGCGCTGGAGTCCGTGCAACGACAGTCTGAAACATTGAGCAAAGCTTTTGGGAAGGATGCCTTCCTCAATGTCTGGCAACGCGGCGGTGATTACAAGCCCGAACGTATCAGCACCCTTTTTGAGAATATCAACAATACAATCAAGGCGGCCCTGTGAGCTACGACCATCTCCTCGACTACCTTGGGGATCTGCGAGCTGCTGAAGCTCCAGAAACCCCACCGGGAGGCTCAACAGGCAACAAAATTGCAGATGAACAACTCTGCATCTACGCCTACCGAGCCAAAACCCATCAAGCACCGATTGCCTATATTCGAGACATTGGAGCGCAACTTGCCCATCGGTCGACACCGAACAGCTGGCAGGAAGTTGCGTTAGTCCGGATAGCGGCTTGGTCTGTTGAACATCAGGAAAGCAAGTCGCATGACTGAATCCACTTCGAGTGATCTAGTGATTAGCCTGCCCAAAACGATCACGGCAGAACTGTTCACGAACGAAAGCCAATTTGACCAGCTTCTGCGCAAGATCGAAGCAGCTGTTAAAAATCACGTCCCCGACGTAACGACGAAAAAGGGCCGCGAAGCCATCGGATCTCTGGCGCGCAAAGTGTCCAGTACGAAGGTTGTGCTGGATAATGCTGGCAAGGATCTGACCGAAGCCTGGCGCACGCAGACAAAGTCGGTGAATGATGCCCGTAACCGCATCAAGGACAAGCTCGACGCACTACGAGACTCGGTGCGGCAGCCACTTACTGATTGGGAAAATGCTGAAAAAGCGCGTGTTGAGGATCACGAAAACCGTCTTCAGCAACTTCAAGCGATTGCTGGCACCGGTTTTGGCCAATCATCAGAAACGCTTAAGAATATCCGGGCCGAGCTTGCGGATATGGATATGACCGGCGACGCTTGGCAAGAGTTTCATGGCAAAGCCTGCATCATGCATGGGGCTGCTGTCGACACAATCACCCGCCTTATCGCTGATGCAGAGAAACGCGAAGCCGAACAGGCGGAGCTTGAAGCCCTGCGGGCAGAAAAAGAAGAGCGCGACCGTATTGATCGTGAAAAGGCAGAATTAGATCGCCTGGATCGCGAAACAAAAGAACGTGCAGAGCGTGAACGTCAGGCCGAAGAAAAGCGCCTCCAGGACATCGCAGATGCCGAAGCCCGCGCAAGGGAACAAGCTGAGCTGTTGGCCAAGGAACGCGCAGAAAAAGCCGAGCGCGACGCGAAGGAAGCCATCGAAAAGGCAGAACGCGAAAAGCAAGAAGCCATCGAAAAGGCTGAGCGTGAGAAGCAGGACGCAATCGCAGCCGCAGCTCTGGCTGAAGAAGAGCGGAAGCGCAAAGAGGACGATGAGCGACGTCGCCGCGAGGCTGATGAGGAGAACCGCAAATCAGTCATCAGGGACGTTCTTGAGGATGTGATTCAAGCCGCACAGATCCCTCTGGAAACAGCTGAAATTATTGTCACGGCTATCGCTACTCACCGCGTCCGTCATACCCAAATCAATTTCTGAGGCTGCGATGTTTGACGCTTCACCAATATCACAGGAACGCGAATGGGACGGGGCTCCGATAACGGAGCCTGGCCTATATCGAAATGTTCCGATCGAACGCTACCACAGCGATCCAGGCTTGTTTAATGGCGAGTTCTCGATCTCATCCACTGGCCTGAAGGCTATAGCAAAGCGCCCGCTCGAATACTGGCGGACGTCACATTACAACCCGTTCCGCAAAGAGCCAAAATCAACCGATGCGTTCGAATTCGGCAAAGCCGCGCATATGCTCATTTTGGGCGAAGACGGCTTTGCAGAGCGTTATGCGCTCCAGCCAGACACCTACATCAACAGTAAGGGTGTGGAGGCGGCGTGGAACTACAATTCCACATCATGCCGTCAATGGCGTGACGAGATGCGAATGTCTGGTCGTTCAATCATCTCAAATGCTGAGATTGAAGCGATCCGCGAGATTGCCAACTCACTGCGTCAAAAGACGCTTGTGCAGGAAGGCATTCTAAACGGTCTAATCGAGCGTTCCGTTTTCCATAAGATCGGTTCGATCTGGGTGCGCGTGCGTCCTGACGTTTGGCCAAGATATGGCGGCGACTATGTCGACTTCAAAACCGCGGCATCGGTAGACGATGACAGCTTGTCAAAGGCTCTTTTTGAAACCGGGAACTACATCCAGGCCGGTCTTACGCGGTGGATCGTACGGGAACTCTTTGGCAATGACGCGTTCTCGTCTTTCACCTTTGTTTACGCAGAGAAGACCGAGCCATTCGACGTTCGCATCAAGCAGCTGGACGAAGCGGATCTGGAGCTCGGTGAACTCCAAGCCCGCCGTGCATTTGATATCCTGGAACGTTGTGTCGAGACAGGTGAATGGCCTGGATATGACGGGCACGAAGATGACGTCACTTGGACTCGCATGAGCGATTTCAACCGGAAACGCGTTCGCAAACAGTTGGGGATTTCAGATGAGTGAGCACTTAACAGGCGGTCCAGCCTTCCCCTTTCAGTTTGATCAGACCTACGAACAAAATTTCGGGCATGAACCAGGAATGACTGTTCGCCAATACGCGGCCATCCATTTGCGCGTTCCAGAAAGCGGTGACGACTGGCTCGACCTAATGATCCGAAAGGCAAATTTGCGGGATACAGCGGCACAGGCCATGGCCGGAATGCTTGGCGGTGAAACCGATGACTCCGCGTACACCGAAAAAGTCGCAGCCGACCGCGCGCGGAGAATGGCGGAAGCGCTCTTGAGAGAAACAGATGAGGATTTCAATGAAATCGTCTGATTTTTACCAAGGGTCAGCAATCCAAGATCCGATCACTGTGATGCGGATGATCGCGATGGGCCGAAACATCTTTTGGGAAGGGCGCGTCTATTCAAACGCGTTCATGCGCGGCCAGCGCATCCAAACAATTATCTCACATACCGGAAAAGGCGCGTTTTCTTACGCGCATGAGAGGAATCCGAAATGAGCAACAGCATAGCTCTTCAAAACGAAGCCGGTGTTCAGGCCGCTGCGGAGATCCGCGCACCACAGTCCGGTTTAAATAAAGAGAAATTTGCCGAGTGCATGCAGTGGGCGACCATGCTCGCCAACTCTTCACTGCTTCCTCAAGCGCTGACGCATGAAAAACCCAGCAAGGATGAAACAAAGCTTCCGCTTGATCGTATTATTGCCAATTGTTTCTACGTGACCACTATCGCTGATGCTTGGGGGGTGATGCCGACCGCCCTCGCTCAAGGTGTGTCTCTTGTCCACGGGCGCATTTGCTTTGAAGGCAAGATTGTAGCCAGCGCGATCGAAAAGCATCTCGGTTTCGTCCTGAGCCATTATGTCAGCGGTAGTGGCGAGGACATGCGTATCTGGATCAGCGATGTTCCATTTACCGACGAAGTAGTTGCAAAGTTGGAGCCGAATTACCGTCGCACCGACATGCGGATC
Source organism: Brucella sp. TWI432 (assembly GCF_039674445.1). Classification (NCBI taxonomy): domain Bacteria; kingdom Pseudomonadati; phylum Pseudomonadota; class Alphaproteobacteria; order Hyphomicrobiales; family Brucellaceae; genus Brucella; species Brucella sp. TWI432. Next base: position 36,358 of record NZ_JBDJNL010000010.1, read on the forward strand.
ATGGATGGCACAGTAAAAGACTGGAAAACCTCCGGCAACAACAGCCCGTGGCGACCGAGCACATATGCAAAGATGCTGTTCTATCGTGGTGCTCGTGAATGGGCGCGCGTCTATGCGCCAGGTCTCATCAGTGGAATTTATACGCCTGACGAATTTGACGATGTAGCGTCTGACGTTCGTGCCCAGCGAGCTCGCGACGTCACGCCATTGAAGCCGACTGTCGGCGGCAATCTACGTCTGCGCCCAACTGATGACGACGAGCCTGAAGGCTTCACTCATGCCGGTATCGAAAAGGAGACAACGGCGCTGAAGGAAGCGGCTGAGAATAATTCTGAGGACAGAGTCCCGGAACTCAGCACGGAAGAGCGGAAAAGTCTCTCCCTTCTAATCCGTCAGTGCAAGGCAGCAAGCACAAAAACTGCCGACCAATCGAAGCTTGACCCCAAGGTCGTGGTTGACGTTGCGAAAGGGTTCGATGCCACTGGCAACCTCTCTACAAAGTTTGCCAGAGACAAGGCCGGCACCATCACACGTTCTTTCAAGTCTGTTTGCGAAGGAAAGACAAGCCTAGAAGCTGCTCTTCAGTATACCTGTGGTCTTGTAGGTATTGATCCTACAGAACTCGAAGAGGTGAAGTAATGGCACTTCAGCTCAAACGTCTCGACACTGCATTCTCTCTGGCCCCAGCAGCGGGCCAGAAACGACCACGCGTGATGGATGACGATCACCTCAAGTGGATACGCACCCTGCCCTGCATTCTAACAGGCCGGCGTCCTGTTGACGCTTGTCACATCAGATACTCCGATCCGAAATTCTACAAGCGTGAAACCGGCAAAGCGGAAAAACCAGATGACAAATGGGTAGTTCCGATGTGCCGTGAGATGCACGACACGCAGCACTCTATGAACGAACGCGCCTTTTGGGCCCGTCACAAAATCGACCCTGTCTCCATCGCAGCCGCACTCTTCCTTAATTCAGGAGATGACTCCGCGGCCGAGGTGATTTTCCGAAATGCGAGGAAGCCATGACCCCGACCATCTCAGATGAAGCAGTGCAGGCGGCACAGAACGCCTACAGAGCGCATCCCGGCGATAGCACAGAAAGCCATCGCGCCGCCCTCACAGCCGCCCTTCCTTTCCTGCAAGGGGTGAAGGTGAAGGCGCTGGAGTGGGTTAAGCCGCCGCTAAGTGAAACGCTATCGCGCTGTGAAACAGAGTTCGGCACTTATCGAACGTGGACCCACGACGAGGCGAACGGCAAATGGTTTTGGTCAGTTGAAGGCGGATATAACGAGGTAGGCGGTAGCGCAAAGGATGAAGCCGCCGCCAAAGCCGCAGCGCAGGCCGACTATGAGGCTCGTATCTTGTCCGCAATCGAGGTTGCCCCATCCCCGCGTGCGCAGGCGTTGGAGGAAGCTCTAAAGCTGACGTTATCAGTTGTTAAGTTGCAGAATGGCAATCTGTATGACGACATCAACCAGATAATTGCCGAGGCCGAAGCCGCCCTCTCGTCTCAGCCTGTAGCGGAAGGTCCGGAGCGCGGAAAGTTCTATCACAAGCATTGGGAACTATCGAAGCTTCTGGAAGCACGCAACGGTGGTCTTGTAGATCATAGCGGCGGCGAGGCTTGGCGCTACGAATACACAAGCAAGGACGAGAACGGAAAATACGACATGCTTTACCGGCATAACGTGAATGCGTCAGTTCCTGCACGCCTCCCAGCCTCACCGGGAGCGTCGGAATGAGTAAGCAAGCGGACTTGCTCACAGAGTTCGAGCAAAAGACAAACCAGCCCATCCGGTTCGTAATCTTTGTCAGCTATGGCAACGACAGTATTGCTCTCATTCAGTGGGCGCATGAACACGAACTTGAAGGAGTGGCCGTTGTTTTCACCGATACAGGCTGGATGGCGGACGGATGGGCCGAGCGTGTTGATAAAGGCGAAGCATGGGTTCGTTCCCTTGGCTTTACACCACATCGAACAAGAAGCATCGGCTTCCGCCAGCTGGCAAGAGACAAGAAGGGCTTTCCGACACAACGCTATCAGTGGTGCTCGTACATTCTGAAAATCGAGCCGGGACAGCGTTGGCTTGCTGAGAACGATCCAGACTGTCGAGCGGTCTGCCTTGTAGGTGTGCGCCGCGATGAAAGCCAGGATCGTGCTGATTTTCCTGAATGGCTCATAAAGTCTATCAACCACGGCGGTCGTATGCTTGTTGCTCCATTCGCAACGTTCTCAGAAACAGAGCGAAATACGCTCATCGGGCGTGCAGGATGGGAAGTTTTGCCACATCGTTCGCGTGAATGCCGCTGCATCAACTCAAATCGCAGCGACATGAAGCGCTTCACTGATGACGACTGGCAAGCAGTCGCTGACATCGAACAGGAAGTCGGCAAGACGATGTTTCGCCCTGCTCGACACATGGGCGCTGTCGGTGCCGACGAAGTGCGCAAATGGGCGAACAGCCCCCGTGGGAAATATCAGCCGCCAGAACCATTACCCGATGCTGTCGATCTGGAAGATGCACCAGACGAAGAAGACATGTTCGGCAATTCTGGCAAATGCGACACGTTCGGAGGATGCGGACGATGAATGACACGCGCCCACGCGGAGAGTGGTCCGCAACGCCTTTGTTTTTAAGACTGATTGGGTTCTCTCCAATGCGCAGACCTGTTTATGCGCACTACATGATTGGCGGGGGGGTTGATGAATGGGAATACACCCGCCCGACAGGAGGCGGCAACAATGGCGAATGAATTGAAGGAAGCCTTTTTGCGCTCATGGTTCGACGCTCCAGAAAGTGTTCATTGGGCGCACGGCATGTCTAATGAAGTCGAGAAGGAAGTTAGCGAAAGCTTTGATAGAGCGATTGCCGCTTGGAACACCCGCCCCGCAGCGCCGGTCGATGGGTTGGAGACAAAGGCTTATGTCTGGAAAACCAAAGACGCGGAATGGCGTTTTGAAGAGCCGTTCTTTCGGTCCGTCGATCAATGGCGAGCATCAGATGATCAATTCGACCATGAAGACCTGTGCTTAAAATCGAAGGCAGAGGCCATCATTGCGGCGAATGATGAAGCATGGAAATCAACATACGACGATTTCCATGAAGAGTATGAGAAGGTTTTAGCCGACAACGCGGCGAAGGATGAGACTATACGAAGGCAGGACATAGCCTTGAGAGGCGCGTTGCTCGAAGTCGAAAGATTGAAAGATGACAACGCGGCACTGACTGCGCGGGTGAAGGCCCTCGAAACCCAACTCGCGGAGGCAACAAAAATCCGGGAAACCGCTGAATGTGTCGTCTGGTTCGACTGGTCAGGCAACGACGATGATGCAGTGAAAGCCGTAGCCGATTTACGCGCCGCCTTGGAGGGCAAGCCATGAGCCTCGAATACATCAAAGATTATTATCGTGTTCCCGCTAGCGTTGGCGGGCGCGTCAAATACACAGGCGGCAAGCGGCCTCAATATGGAACCATTGAAGGCTTTCGCAATCAGTACCTGCTAATTCGCCTCGATGATGAAAATCATGAACCTGGCCGGTACCATCCTACTTGGGAACTTACTTATCTGGAGGATCGCCCATGACCCTCATTGACATACTATCCAAGCTGGACGGGCCTGACAGGGAAGTGGATGGCATCATCGCCGAAACTTTCGGATATCCGCAAGAGGTGTTTGGAAGCAGCTTCGGAACTGCTTATGTGGATGGACCAGATATGCATTACGACGAAGCAACATGGTCTGGCGAAGGTAAATCTTGGTCTGCTCCCTACTTCACCGCCTCTGTAGACGCTGCTATCGCGCTGGCTGAGAGGGTATTGCCGGGTCGGGTTTGCGACATTGTGTCAACGGCGATGTGCATAATTATCACCACCGGCAAAGACGTTTCTCGCCTAGCTCGTGAAATCGTCATCGCCCTCTTGCGCGCAAAGGAGGCCAGTCATGGCGAGTAAGGAACTGATTGAGCAAGTTGAAGACATTCTGGAAGCCGCGTTTGTGCAGGAGGATAACTTCACGGTAACAGCTAACGCCATTATTTCCACCATCCTCGCCGCTCTACAGGAATCGACGCCAGCCATGCAGCTTGTCGTATCGAAAAATTGGGGACGCAGAACATGGGCGGAATACCATCAGGTTATCAACGCCAGCCCACTAGGTGAGCAGAGCGAATGAATGGATTCGGATTTATCATGACTCTAATAGTAATCTGGTTTTGGTTTAACCCTCATAGCGCGGGAAAGTGGGCAGCAAAGGCTAAACTCGCATTCTTGAAGGAGTGGCGCACGGGAGATAATGTCGAATGAAGCAAGACGGCGAAGTGGTAGTTTCTATATTAAGCGGAATGCCGGGAGTGATTGTGGAGCGGTACACTCGGACATTTAAGCAGTACTACGTAGATTATCGCGTCCACTTTTCTGACGGTCTATACTGGATTGTCCGAGATCGTCATCTGCGTAAGCCCATGGCCGGGGAGAGTCGCCAAGCCCTGAAAGGCGGTGAGCGACCATGGCTAAGATGACATGGGGCGATATTCTCGTCGCAAGCTTTTCAGCATGTCTTGCATGCGGTCCCGACGAGCCTGCCGATAAAAGAACGCTATCAGCTGACCTCGAAAAAATACTGCTCGTTACAGGTCGAGCCCGAGAAGACCGCACCGCACTGCAAGAAAGGGGGAGAGAGTGAGTAACTTATCCTCACCTATTCTTAGCAAGGCCAGCTCGATTAGTACTGATGTTCGAATAGATCAGGTGAATGCGCTTGCTGCCACATGCCGAACACTTCAACAAATGGGCAATGTCTTTGAACAACGCACCGTGATCTGGTCCAAGCTTATCCGCAAGGCCATGCATATCCAGTTTCGCATTGTGATGGCAATCAAGACAACTTGCAGTGATGTATTCGCCATACTTCAAACAATCACCAAGGGTCGCGTTAACGCTAAAGCTTGCCATGCCAGCCTCCTATCAGGCGGCAGCTATTACACCGTGAACACAATGAGAACAAATCACAAAATTCGGGGTAAGCGATGACTCGGCGAGACATTGAGCGATTGCGCCGTATTGCTTCGGGCGCGGAAGTAACCAGCTTCATTTGGTATTTCACCGACAGGAAGCTGCATCGGGCAACGTTCATCGAACGATGGCGCAATGGAAGAAGCAACAAGGAACATCTTTACATTACAGAACTTGGCCGCAGGGCTTTGGAGGAGTTGAATAAATGACTGAAATCCCCAACCTTATTCCAGTTGATCAGGTCTGTGAAAAAATCGGAGTGACGAAATCCTGCATCTACCGGTGGATTAGTGAAGGCAAGTTTCCCCGCCCGCTCAAACTAAGTCCAACGTGCGTGCGATGGCGTGAACAAGACATTCTAGACTGGATAGGACAGCTCTCTACGACATAGCAATCAGAGACCGGCATCATCGCCGGTCTTTTTGTATGCATCAGGATTGTTAATACGCATTGGCTTCTGCACGATTTCTTCAATCGGTGTAGCGCCGTCCAAGAGGAGATCAGCCCAAAGCTGAGCGATCTCACGGCGTCTGGAAATGTGCTGGGCTCGGTTATATGCGGCTTCCACTTTATCCTTCGGCTTGTGTGCCAGCATCAAGTCTATGATGTGGCGGTCCTGGGGTAGCTTCTCATTCATTATTGTAGAGAATGTCGAGCGCCAGCCATGAGGCACGTGTCGGTGCAAAAACCCCGCGCGATTCTGTAAGTAACCGATCGCGTTCTCGCTCATTGGTTTATGAGCGTGGCGCGTATTGGGAAATGCAAAAGGCCCCTTGCCTGTCAGGCTACGCAGAATTCTTATGATTTCCATGGCCTGGCGTGACATCGGAACCCAATGCTCATTAGCATCGTCTTCTTTCTGATGCAGGCGAAGTTTCATACGTTCAGCCGAAACTCTCCAAATCGCTTCGTTTTGGTCAATCTCATTGAGCTCGGACCAAGGCGTAGTGATTAGTGTTCCGGGACGCAGTCCGGTGAGGGCCAAGAGGCGAAGTGCAAGACGAGTAACGGGATGAGCCGGGATGCCGTCCGTAGCCTTCAAGAGCCGTTTAGCATCTTCGAGATTTGTTATCGCTGGCTGTCGCCCCTTCTTAACAGGAGCCATGGCGCCTTGGACAATAGCTGCCGGGTCACTGACGGCTTTACCGGATGCAATTGCGTAGACAAACACGGCAGACATTCGCTGCCGGACACGTCGCGCGGTTTCTTTTGCCGGGCCTCGCTTTTTACCCTTCGCAGTTTTCCCTCCGCCCTTCTCGATTTTCTGAAGAGTTGCCAGAACGAGAGGAGCCGTTATTTCCGTTATAGGGAAGCTTCCCAGATCGGGGAAAACTAGTCGCTCCAAACTACCGATCACGTCCTCGCCATGACGCTCCGTCCAGAGTGGCGCATTCACACCATGCCAAACACGCGCGATTTCTTCGAACGAATCACCGGAATTGGTTTTTGGAAGCAGCTTTTCGATTCTTCGTGTGCGAGAGGGATCGATGCCTTGCTTTAAGCCGGACTTCAATTTGTCGCGTTCCGCTCTGGCTTCAGCAAGAGAAACATCGGGATATTTCCCCAATGACAGCATCTGCTGCTTACCTTCTTTACGAAAGCGCAAACGCCACAATTTCCCGCCCGAGGGCGTGACTTCAAGCGAAAGGCCGCCCGAGTCGGTGAGACGGAATCCTTTGTCTTGTGGCTTGGCCTTTTTTATCGCTGAGTCCGTAAGCATCCCGCCGCCTCAAATCTACACACATTACGCGAAACAACATACACACAATCTACACACATATTGATGCGCTTGTGAGCGACTGGTTGTAAGTGCCCGCGTCCCATTTTGTAGCCAAATGCCACATAAAACAAGGGGTTAAGAGGCGGAAAATGCCTGCTATTGAAGAGTACTTGGCGGAGGGGGTGGGATTCGAACCCACGGTACAGTCTCCTGCACGCCGGTTTTCAAGACCGGTGCCTTAAACCGCTCGGCCACCCCTCCAAGTATTTGCAATGGTTGTACTTTTCTCGGTTTCAGAAAAGCCTCAAATCAGTGATTGCTACCGATTTGCTACCCATTCACTCAGCGAGTGACTTCTTAGCAGCTTTTATAGCGGCGTCAACTTGTTCTACAGCATTTGCCTGCATTCCCAGCATGACATGTGAATAAAGGTCAAGCGTGATGCCGATTGTGGAATATCCGAGCCCTTCACTGGCAATCTTTGGATGAACGCCAGCGGCCAAAAGCTGGGTTGCATGAGAGTATCGCAGATCGTGAAACCGGATGCGCAGAAGCGAATCCTTTGCGACAAGCCTAACCCAAGGGGCAAAACCGGCTCCGCTTAAGCTGGGCTGCAAGTTCAATTGCTTCTGTCACCGATCCGAAGACCCAGCAGGACCGCGAAATAACCGATGACAATACTGAGAACCAAATAAGCGAGTGCGGATACCAGTCCCGCCGTTGATCCAGACATAAGAACGTAAGCGCCGTAGACAAAGCTGGAAAACGTGGAAAGCCCACCCATCATGCCTGTAGCGACCAGTGTATTGACCTCTGAGCTGAGAGTGCCTTTTTTGTAAAGCCCAGTGGCCAGCCCAAGCAAAAATGATGCGACAATATTCGCGACTAAAATTGACACCGGAATACCATCGGATAGAGCCGGTACGCCTAGCATCAGAAACTCACGAAGCATGGCACCTATCGCGCCACCGACAAAGACGAGTATGATTGTATTAATCATTGTTCTTCCCTCATCCTATCCAGCTTGCTAACAACGCGCCAAATGCGGCTGCCGATAATCCGACGAGAACCGATCCCACCAAATAAGCGATTGCCAAGCCACGATTATGATCGCGAGCCAGCTTGACCGCATCAAGCTGCATTGAGCTGAATGTGGTGTAACCGCCAAGGATACCGGTCAAGATGCCAGATTTTAATACATCTCCAAAGCGATCGTACCATTCCACTGAGAACAGCACCGATAAAAAGCCAATAACGAAAGCACCGCTCACATTGATTAGAAATGTTCCGAGGGGAAATTTGCCATTGTAGCTTTCGCCAACCAATTTGCCGACCCACCAGCGAAACAGCGAGCCTAGTCCACCGCCCAAACCGACCCATAGAATGTCTAATGGCTGCATTCACTTCCCCGGAAAAGCATCAACTTTCATACCCACCATCTGTAGATTGAAAAAAGACGGTCGCACAAGCAGAATAGTAAGTGAAGAGGTTGCAACCCGGTTGCTACCATTTTGCTATACAACTCGGTAGCAAGATCGAAGACAGGGCAGGACAAAAGCGGATAATGACCGCGACAAGGCTATATGTTCTGGGAGTTTGAATATGGAGGAATAAAAGGGCGTACGGCTATAACCGAACTTCAAGACCCGCGCCTTAAACCGCTCGGCCCTTTTCCGCGTCTGCATGAAACAGATTTGAGTGCGTCGTCATCGTTATCAAACAGCAGCGTCAATCTGCCACTTGCAGTCATTCGCCAGAAAATGACTCAATACCTTGCTCTTCGAATGAATGAAGCTTAAATTTGAGTAAATAAATCATAAAGAAAAGGGAACCAATGAGCTTGGAATCAGTAAAAGCTTTTTTTGCGAATAAGGCGCCAGAAATCCAAGTGATTGAACTGCCAACCAGCACCGCGACTGTCGCACTCGCTGCGGAAGCACATGGTGTGGAGCCGGGCCAGATCGCAAAAACGCTCTCGTTTTCGACAAAAGACAAAACTATCCTTATCGTTACCCGCGGAGATGCGCGTATCGATAATCGCAAATTCAAGGACCAGTTCGGAACCAAGCCACGCATGTTGGACGCTGAAACTGTGCTGATAGAAACCAGCCATCCGGTTGGAGGTGTCTGCCCTTTCGGATTGCCACGGGAAATGCCGGTTTATTGCGATTTATCGCTCAAAAATTTTGATGAAGTTGTTCCCGCTGCCGGGGCAACCAACAGTGCCGTCAGGATATCCCCTCTCAAAATAGCCGAGCTTGTTTCAGCCGAATGGGTCGATGTCTGCCAATGATGAAACGCCGACATCGAAAATGTCGGCATCAAAATGGCGTAATGAAATGTTTTTTGCCCTTTAAAGGTGATAAAGCACTTCATATATTTTAAGAATAGTTCTAAAGTGGATTCGAGGCAAATGCATTCGCTTGGCGCATATCCCAGAAATTCCGGGCATCCGGGCGGGATTGTGGCTTAACCAAAAGCAGAGTTTTCCGATTGAGACATCAATATGGAACACTTGAGGATGCGTTGAAAGGAATAGTTGATGCGTCTTACTCGCCAGACAAATTATGCCATTCGCATGCTTATGTATTGCGCTGCCAACGAAGGCAAACTGAGCCGCGTTCCAGAAATCGCCCGTGCTTACGGCGTTTCGGAATTGTTTCTCTTCAAGATTTTGCAACCGCTTGTCGAGAACAAGCTGGTGGAAACAGTGCGCGGCCGCAATGGCGGTGTACGTCTGGGGCGTGAGGCGAAGGATATTTCTCTGTTCGATGTCGTGCGCGTCACAGAAGAAAATTTTGCGATGGCAGAATGCTTTGAAAACGATGCCGCGGAGTGCCCACTCGTGGATAGCTGTGGTCTTAATTCTGCATTGCGTGAAGCGTTGAATGCTTTCTTTGGCGTGCTGATGAAGTACAGCATAGACGATCTGGTCAAAGCGCGCCCGAATGTCCGCGCTCTGCTCGGTCTTGATGAAGACCTTGAGACTGCCGAGCGGATTGCGAGCTAAACGCTCAAAATGACGACATAAAAAGCTGAAAATCATCATGGTTTTCAGCTTTTTTGTTGGAAAACGTTTTATATGGTCGCCGAATAGGCCGATTGCGGCAGCACGAACGGAACACCCTTCACAGGCGGAACGCCAACGCGCAGCGAACATTCATAAACGCGCTCCAATCGATCATCGGTCAAAGCCTGCTGCGGTGTATCAATCGTATCGAGCGTGCCCTTATGCATGACTGCAATGCTGTCTGCAAACATGGCAGTCAGATTGAGATCGTGGAGAATGGCGATAACGCCGCCGCCAGACGCTGCAAATTCACGAGCGATCTCCATCACTGTGATCTGATGCTTTATATCAAGACTCGAAATCGGCTCGTCCAGAAACAGATAGCGTGGTTTTCCGTCCACAACCGGTTTCCAGACCTGACACAATACGCGTGCAAGCTGTACGCGCTGTTGTTCTCCCCCCGAAAGCTCCTGATAAAGCCTGCCGCTAAAGCCTGAAAGATCAACCTTTTGCAAGGCAAGATCAGGCAACCTCTCCTGTTCGGCGCCGCTCACGCCACTGAAACCACCCGTCAATCCGATATGCACAATCTCACGCACAGTAAAAGGAAATGATAATGCACTGGCCTGCGGGAGCACGGCGCGGCGTGCTGCCATGCGCCATGGCTTGATTTTGGAAAAATCCTCGCCGTCAAGAAAGGCTGAGCCTGTATAGGGCAGATCACCTGAGAGCGCACGCAACAGCGTAGTTTTACCGGAGCCATTGGGGCCGACGATAGCTGTCACCGCCCCCGGATGAGCAACAAAATTGATATTTTCGATAATTTTCTTGCTGCCGATGGAAACGCTTAAATTTTTAGTCTCAATCATATCAGGGCCTCACAGATCCAGAACGCCGCGCTGACGCAGCAATATCCAGAGGAAAAATGGTGCGCCACATACGGCTGTAATGATACCAATCGGCAATTCGGCAGGCGCAACAATCGTACGGCTCACAGCATCTGCCAGCAGCAGCAGGATCGCGCCTAAAAGTGCCGATGCGGGCAATAGATAACGGTGATCCGGCCCGATGCTCAGACGCAGCATATGGGGAACAACAATGCCGACAAAACCAATACCACCCGATATGGCGACTGTTGCACCCGTTGCCGCGGCCACCGTCACAATCGCTACATTCTTGATGCGCTGAACCGGAATTCCAAGGTGACCGGCAGCCGCCTCCCCCAGTGCCAGCGCGTTAAGTCCACGCGCAAGAAACGGCGTTGCAACAAGCACAACCGCAATAATAGGGCCGGCAGTGCCAATTTTGCCCCATGTCGCACCAGCCAGTGAACCAAGCCCCCAGAACGTTAGATCGCGTAACTGGCGATCATCGGAAATGTAAATAAGCGCGCCTGTGGCAGCACCGGCCAGCGCGCCGAGCGCGATGCCGGCAAGCAACATGGTCGCGACGGATGTGCGCCCGCGCCGGGTCGCGACACGATATAAAAGTAGCGTACTGGCAAGCCCTCCAACAAATGCCGCCATGGGGAGCGCATAAAGACCAAGAAGAAGGTAAAGCGGCGCAAGCATTGTTCCGCCAAGCACGATCATCGATACAGCGCCAAGACTGGCACCGGCAGAAACACCGACGAGACCGGGATCCGCAAGGGGATTGCGGAATAAACCCTGCATAACGGCACCAGAAACAGCAAGTCCCGCCCCGACCAGCATTCCCATGAGGATACGTGGCAGGCGTATTTCCATGATGATCATATGATCGCGCCGGAATGCTTCAATGCTTTCGGGCGCACCATAAACAAGAGCATGAAGAACTGTCATAACGGAGGCATCAGAAGCCCCGGCTGTCAGGCTGAAAAGTGCTGTCAGACAAAGCACGATCGCCAGACCAATAATTGCCAGACGCGCGCGCGGGGAGCGATCCCCAGCAGAGCTGTTTCTGGTTTGATCACGCATAGCAAAGCCTCCGGCCTGTGCGGTGCGGTCTTGGCTGGTCATTTCAATGTGTCCTTGTTGCGCGGTTCTGCGACATGACTGCAAATGCTTGCGCAAAGCAGGCATAGTTCTCATTGGGCTGCGTGATTGCCATAAAGCTTTTCGGATAATTCACGGCTGGCAGCACCGGTGCGCGGACCAAAGCCAAGCAGATAGAGCGAATCCATCTGGACAATACTACCGCTGCGCCCCGCTGGAGAATTGGCCAGAGCCGGATTCTTCAGAAGGTCATCCTTCTGAACGCTGTCCTTGCCGATACCCATCGTCAGAATCATATCCGGCGCGGCCTTCTCGATGGCTTCATCCGTCAGTTGCTTATAACCCGGATAGGCATCGATAGCATTCACTCCTCCTGCAAGCGTGATAATGCCATTGGCACCTGTGCCGGTGCCGGAGGCTGTAATGCGTCCATCCTGAACGGACATGATGAAAAGCACACGCTTGCGCGGACTCTGACTGGCAGAGATTTTTTCTGCAACTCTGAGATCACGCGCCACATCGTCCGCAAGCGCCTTGGCCTTATCTTCAAGACCCAGAGCCTTGCCGACGATTTCGATCTTGGTGAGCACGCCTTCGCCCGTATGATCATCTGGAATGATGACAATAGGAACGGACGCTTTCTTAAGCACTTCAAGCGTTTCCGGCGGGCCGCTGCCTTCCGAGAGCAGGATACCGGTCGGATTAACCGAAAGAACGCCTTCTGGTGACAAACGGCGCATATAGCCGACATCGACCAACGCGCTTGCCTGTTCAGGATAAGTGCTGGTCTGGTCGCGTGCAACGAGCCTATCGCCTGCGCCAAGCGCATAAACGATTTCCGTTACAGCACCACCGACAGAAACAAGCCGTGACGTATCGGGGATTTTCTCAACTGTATCAGCCTTCGCAATGCCGCCAAATGCAACCGAAGCGGCCATGAAGACCAAGGCCGCGCAGCGCCTGATATTTGATGAAACAATTGCCATGTTTTTATCCTTCGAGTGCATTCCGAAAATGGCAGCCACTTTCGGAATGCACATCAAAACAAAGATCTGGATCACGCTTGATTTATGCAGCGCTTGATTGCTGCAGACGCGGCAGATTTTCAGCAATCATGCGCCAGTCGGCAAGCTCGGCTTCGCCTTCATGACGTTCACCGAAGAACTGGATAATCATTTCACCATTGGAATCATAAGCTTCAAGCGAAGTGATGTGACCATCTTTCGTCGGCTTGCGAACGACCCAGGCATCCGCAATATGGTCAGCACGCAGATGCAGATGGAATGTCGGATCAAGGACGTTGAGCCATGGGCCCATCGTCTTGATTTCGGCAATCGTTCCGGTGTGAATCTGGATGCAACCACGGCTTCCGACAAAGCACATAATTGGAATCTGCTCCTGAACCACGTGGTTCATCATGGCTTCAACTGCCGACAGATCAACACGCCATGCAAAATCCTGCCCGGCAAGATGAACGGCCTGAAGACGATCGACGCCAAAATCTTTCAAAAGCCCGACAAACTGGTGAACATCGGTCAACGCACCCCAGCGTTCACGGAATGCCTCGCCATCAACGCTTGCAACATCCGTCTTATCTGCCTTTGCCGGAACGGGCTTTGTTTCAATCGAAGGCGTCTGCTCTTCCAACAACAATTCAGAAACGAGCTGTTCGTAAGCTTCGAGATTGGAAGCGGGACGAAGATGAATTTTGTGGACGGCCTCACCGAATGCGTCAAAAAACTGAAGGCTGCGACGAACATGCTCGCCATCCACTTTTGCAACGGCAAAGCCATGGACCCAATGCTTCGGGAAAATACGAAGATCGATTTCCTTGCCCAGTGTCAGTGACGCGTGCGGACCCCAGATCGTCTTTTCAAACGGCCCGATTTTTTCATGAACAGCGCTTTCATTGCGCGTCAACACCATGACTTCGCCAAGCGAAGGCGCATGTTTGAGCAAGGTTTCGAGATCTGCACGGATGCGGCGAGCCGAAATCGCACTGTCTGCCTGGGCACCGGTGTGAGCCGCAATAAAGTCTGCTTCTGATACCCCGAGGCTTTGTGCAAAATCGCGTTCGCGCATTTTCGGGTTATCTGCCCGTGCCTTGAGAATCTGCTCTGGGGAGGGCTTGGTTTGGGTCGTCATCTTTTGCTGCCTATTTATTGAGGATGAGCTTGCCTTGACGGGTAATTTTTAAACGATAGAGAGAGCCGCCGTGCTCTATCGCCACTTCGCGGGAGCCATTGAAGAGCTCACGACTGCCATAGGTTTTGAGCCGTGGCTCATAAGCCTGTTCAGAGATTTCTGATTGAGCTGATCCGGCCGCATCCAGATGCGGCTGAATTTCGTTCACGCGGTTGGAAACGCGCTCACGCGGTAACCGCACCTGCATGTCGATATGGATTCGCCTGTTCATTTTACTGCCCCTGCACCAGCTGTGGCCGTTTCGCTAACCGACTAAAACACCAACAAATCATTAGTTGACATGTTAAGTCATGTTTAATATTCACTGCCTTACTAGATTAAACGAGTCAAGTTTAAATCTCGCTTTTTCCAGAGCAAGCCCGAAGGTTTTCCTTCCAGCCAGCGCCGACACTCTCTTTATCAAGAGAGTTTATAACCTATTGAGAAACTTAAATTTCTCACCTCCGAGGGGGCGTGGGAATTTTGCTTTGTCCTTCAGGAGAAATCAGGCAATGCGGGCAATTAACGGGGCACAAAAGCGGTCATTTCTGGCAAGCACAGGTCTCGCTGTCATTCTTATGGCAATCCCTCAGAGTGCTTTCGCGCAGCAACAGAGTGCAGTGACGGAACAGGATAGTGTCGCACTCAAGCCCATCGTCATCAAAGGCTCGCGCGTCACAAAGGGATCAGCCTCAGATACGCCTCTGGCAAATGTGGTGACAGCCGAAGAAATTCGCAAAAACAACATCGATTCTGTAAAGGATCTGACAAACACGCTCGAACCGGGTCTGGCTGTTAACGCCATCACGGGCAGCGTGAATATTCGCGGGCTCCAGGACAACCGCGTCTTGACGACGATCGATGGCATTCCAATTCCATATTTAGATGCAGCGATCCGCACGCAAGTGAGCGGCGGTGGCAGCAACGCCTATGACCTCTCTGCGCTTTCCACATTTGACGTGCTTTATGGTGCGGATGCGAGCCGTCTGGGTTCGGGGGCTATGGGAGGCGCCATTGCGCTTAAAACCCTTGAACCCGAAGACCTGCTTGCTCCCGGCAAGGCTTTTGGCGGCATTGCTAAATTTACCTACGATGGATCGGATAAGTCATTCATCAGCTCGGCAGCCGCAGCACAAAAAATCCAGGACACATCAGTCCTGTTTCAGGGCTCGTATAAGCGCGGCCACGAAATTCAGAACACGGGCGACGTGGGCGGTTACGGCCCCGAGCGTTCCAAAGCTGATCCAAAGGATTATGATAACAGCAACCTGATGTTCAAGCTGCGTCAGAAGCTTGAAGGCGGCCACACCATCGGGATTACGGCAGAGCGGAACCGTTTTGATTCCGATACCAATCTGAATTCGGATGCCGGAACGACATACGATAACAGAGACTACAATCAGAATCGCAAAAACGAACGTGATCGTGTTTCGCTCGACTACCGCTTTGAAAGCCAGGATGACAGCCTCGTTAAGAATGCAGCTGCGACCTTTTACTGGCAGAAGATGAAGCGTGAATATGCGACCGACACGATCCGCTTTGGCTCGGTAGCAGGGCCTTTCAGCCGCAAATATACGCTTGAAGACGAACGCTATGGCGCAAGCGGTTATGCCAATCTTGGTTTTGAAACCGGTAGCCTGTCTCATTCCCTGACGCTCGGCGGAGATTTCAGTGTCGGCAAAAATACGCAGTCTTTGACCGGTGACGATGCCTGTACCCGCGGCACTGCAACACCTGCCGCACAGATGGGCACTTGCCCATTCCTGCACATCAATCAGAAGGATACGCCGGACGTCGACTCCTACCGGCTGGGACTGTTTGCCGAAGATCGTATCGAAATTGGTGAGACACCTTTTGCTATTACACCCGGTCTGCGATTTGACTGGTTTAAATATGAACCAGATTCGGCAGCAGGCTATGCCAACAACTCCAACAATCGCATCTCTCCAAAGATCCGTTTTTCATGGCAGGCAACACCAGATCTCGAACTGTTTGCGCAAATTTCATCCACCTATAAAGCACCTGAAATTGATCAGCTTTACGTAACCTACCTTTCAGCAGGTTATGGTTCGATCGGTAATCCTGATCTGAAGCCTGAAACTGGCTATGGAATCGATGTCGGTGCCCAGTTTGGTGATAGCGATTCAGGCGGCAAGATCACCGTCTTCGCGAACCGTTACAACAACTTCATCGATACGATCACCACCCGGACAGCCGAATTTCCATTTGGGCTGACGGAATATCGCAATCTTGATAAGGCTCGCATTGCCGGTATCGAAGTCAAAGCGCATCATAACTTCGCAAATGGCATTAATCTGCATGGCGCCCTTGCTTATTCAAAGGCAATGAACCTTGATGAAGATATTCCTCTGTCGTCGGCAGTGCCTTTCAAAGGTATCTTCGGTGTTGGCTATAACACGGAGACCTGGGGTGTAGACACGAGCGTGGTTGCAGCTGCTTATCTAAACCAGACTGTATCAACGCAAGCCGGAACCGTCACCCGCAGATTGCCGGGCTACGGGTTGGTTAACCTGACTGGCTGGTGGGAGCCAAGACAGTTGAATGGCACACGCTTGCAGGCTGGCGTCTATAATCTCTTCGATAAAACCTATTATGATGCGATGTCGGTTAAAGACGTCGCCAAGCCTACCGAGTTTTATGCGGAAGCAGGCCGTTACTTTAAAATTTCGCTGACGCAAAAGTTCTAAAATGTTCAGGAGGCCCCCGCCTCCTGAACATGAATCATCGCGCTTGCGAAGTCCACTCACCTCTGACCGCTGTCGTGGGCTTCGATCCCAAGCTGCGATGCGGCGAGTGCGGAACATACTGCCGCACTCGCCGGAAATGGCTTCGAAAACCGGTTCCCACTTTTCGGAATATTCTCTAGCCAGTCCCTCTTAGAAAGAAAGGATCAGCAATGTTTATAGCCATGAACCGTTTCAAGGTTCTCATCGGCAAAGAAGCCGAGTTCGAAACTGCCTGGAAAAATCGCGATGCCCAGCTTGCCGAGCTCCCAGGCTTTGAAAGCTTCCATCTTCTGCGCGGTGCGACCAGTGAAGAAGAAGGCTATACGCTTTATTCTTCCCATACAGTCTGGCGCACGCGGGATGATTTCACCTTCTGGACGAAATCCGAGCAGTTCCGCAATGCGCATCGCAACGCCGGTGACCGCAAGTCACTCTATGCCGGCCCGCCGCAATTTGAGGGATTCGAGGCGATTGAAGGGATTTGATCCTTTCATCCCGGTGTTTTCCACATCGTGCGGCGAAATGGCGCATAAAACAGAGGCGGCGTAAAAATTGCGCCGTTTTCACTCATGTAAAATACCAAATCATGTTTAAAGATGGGTACTTAACTCACAATTAGAATGATTCTAACTTGTTGATTTTTAGAACATTTCCAAAACATAAAATTTGACAGAAAGCCCACAGACCCGTCATAACCTGACTGAAATGGGTGGGTTTATAAAGACTTGCTCAAGTTTACCTTTGATGTTCGGGCCTTTAACCCCTGCGATTGGAGGAACCTTTGTTCGGTTCAGAATGGCGACTTGTCAATATTGAAGTAAAAACACACGCCTTCCGTGGTAGTTTTTGTGTAAAAATAAATAACGAACAAAGCGCAACCTCCCGAATTGTGAATTCTATACAATCACAGCGCATTGCAGATACTGGAGTCTACTACTTATGTTAGTCTGCAGCTGCAATGTTATTACCGATAAAGACATCGAAGCTGTCGTTATAGAGCTTCTGGATGAGGATTGCTGGCGATTAATCGTCCCCGGAACCGTTTATAATGCCATGTCCAAGAGCGGCCGTTGCTGTGGCTGCTTCCCAAACGTCGTAGAAACGATCATAAGGGTGACTGAAGAATATCATCTTCGTCACAACCAAATGGACGAAAACGTGATCCAGTTCATGGATCGTGTGCGTTCTCTACGAGACAAATTCGGGAGTTCTTGGAATGAAAGGCGAACCAAAGGTCATAGAGCGGCTTAACGAGGCACTGTTTCTCGAACTAGGCGCTGTTAACCAGTACTGGTTGCACTATCGTCTGCTTAACGATTGGGGTTTCACGCGTCTTGCGAACAAAGAGCGTGCGGAATCCATCGAAGAAATGCAGCATGCGGATAAGATCATCGACCGCATCATCTTCCTTGAAGGCCATCCAAACCTGCAGACGGTCGCTCCGCTGCGCATCGGTCAGACTGTTAAGGAAGTTCTCGAAGCCGATCTGGCTGGGGAATATGATGCACGCACGTCGTACAAAAAGTCCCGCGAAATCTGCGATGAGCTTGGCGATTATGTTTCCAAGCAGCTTTTTGACGAGCTTCTGGCTGACGAAGAAGGTCACATCGACTTCCTCGAAACACAGCTTGAACTGCTTGGTAAGATTGGCGAAGAACGCTATGGCCTGCTCAATGCAGCGCCTGCTGATGCAGCAGAATAAATTCATCCGTTGAAAAAAGGGCGCTTCAAGCGCCCTTTTTTATTTATTTAGAGCGCGTTTCGATCTGATTGAATCAGACCTGCGCTCTAAACGTTTTTAATTGAAGCGGAATCTTATCGATCCGCGTTTCACTCCGACAGGACTTATGCTTTATTGCGGCAGCTTGTCATCAACGCCTTCGACGTAGAAGTTCAGACCAAGCAAGGTTGCATCATCAGCCTGTTCGCCTTCCTTCAGCCAGACAGAGCCGTCCTGCTTCTTGATAGGGCCGGTGAACGGTTTAAATTCACCCGACTTGATCTTGGCTTCAGTTTCTTCCGCCATTTTCTTCACGTCATCTGGCATGTTGGTGTAAGGCGCCATCTTAACGAGGCCTTCCTTCATTCCCCACCAGATGTTCTGGCTTTCCCATTTGCCATCAAGAACAGCCTTGGCGCGGTCGATGTAGTATGGGCCCCAATCGTCAACGATTGCAGTCAGCTGGGTTTCGGGACCGAACTTGATCATGTCGGATGCCTGACCGAATGCCTTGATGCCGCGCTCATGCGCAACCTGGATAGGCGCGGTCGAGTCGGTATGCTGCGTCAGAATATCGACGCCCTGATCGACCAGCGCCTTGGCGGCGTCAGCTTCCTTGCCCGGATCAAACCATGAATTGACCCAGATGACCTTAACCTTGAAATCAGGATTGACGGACTGTGCGCCGAGGATGAACGAGTTGATGCCCTGCACAACTTCCGGCACCGGTACCGAGGCAATATAGCCTGCAACACCCTTTTCCGACAGCTTGGCTGCGATCTGCCCCTGAATATAGCGGCCTTCATAGAAGCGCGCATTGTAAGCTGAAACGTTGTCCGCGGTCTTGTAACCGGTCGCATGTTCAAACTTCACATCCGGATATTTGGCAGCGACCTTGATGGTTGGGTCCATATAGCCGAAAGAGGTCGTGAAGATCAGCTTGTTGCCCGCGCGTGCAAGACGCTCGATCGAACGCTCGGCATCCGCACCTTCCGGCACGTTTTCGAGGAAGGTCGTTTCAACCTTGTCACCAAGAGCTTTGACCATTTCCTTGCGGGCGACATCGTGCTGATACGTCCAGCCAAAATCTCCCGGAGGTCCGATATAGATAAAGCCGACTTTCAGCTTGTCTTCTGCATGTGCCGCTCCGCCAAGCATAAAACTGGCTGCGGTGGCAATCGCCAACAGCGTTTTTTTCATGTTCCCTGCACTCCTTGTTAGTACCCTCAAAACAAAACGGCAGGCCGTGGGAGCCGGACTGCCGTTCAAACACATAATCACCTGTCCGGCACGAAAGGTTTGCCAAGCGACGCTGGCGTGTTCATCATCGTCAGGCGCCGGTTGCGTGAGATGATGACCAGCACCACAATCGTCGCAATGTAAGGCAAGGCCGATAAAAACTGCGATGGCAGGCCAAAGCCAAGCGCCTGAGCATGAAGCTGGCCAATGGTGACGGCACCAAACAGATAGGCACCGATCAAAACGCGCCACGGCCGCCATGAAGCGAACACAACAAGCGCAAGCGCAATCCAGCCACGCCCCGCCGACATATTCTCAACCCATTGCGGCACATAGACCAGCGAAAGCTGCGCGCCGGCAAGTCCCGCACAGGCACCGCCAAACAGCACGGCGAGATAGCGCGTGCGCACCACATGCACACCCAGCGCATGAGCCGAGCCGTGATTGTCACCGATTGCACGCAATTGCAGCCCTGCCCGCGTGCGGAACAAAAACCACGTCACGCCAATGACAAGCAAAATGGAGATATAGAAGATCGGGTCCTGACCAAACAGAAAGCGACCGACATAGGGAATATCACTAAGATACGGAATGCTGATCGCATCAAGCCGCACGCCAGGCATGCCGACAAAGCTTTCGCCCAGCATGGCAGACGCGCCAATACCAAGAATGGTCAGCGCCAGCCCCGTTGCGACCTGATTGGTCACAAGCGTCAGCGTCAGAAATGCGAAAATGCCAGAAAACGCCATCCCGACAAAAATAGCGGCGAGCATGCCAAGCCATGCCGAGCCGGTGAACTGAGCCGCCGCAAAGCCGGAGACTGCGCCCATCAACATCATGCCTTCGACGCCAAGGTTGAGCACGCCGGAGCGCTCAACCACCAGTTCACCAAGGGCAGCGATGAGCAATGGTGTGGCAGCGGTTGCGATGGTAAGGAGGATAGCCTGTGTCAAATCCATTGATCACACCTTTCCTGCTGCGCGTCCCGCCACAAAGCGGATGCGATAGTGTATGAGTGTGTCACATGCGAGCACGAAAAACAGGATCATACCCTGAAAGACCCGTGCTGACTTTTCCGATATGCCGATGGCAACCTGCGCAGCTTCGCCGCCAAGATAGGAAAGTGCCAGTACAAAGCCTGCTGCAATCGCGCCAATCGGATTAAGCCTGCCAAGGAAGGCGACAATAATCGCTGTAAAGCCGTATCCGGGTGAAATCACAGGACGAAGCTGACCAATCGCGCCGGAAGTTTCCGCGATGCCAGCAAGACCGGCCAATGCGCCAGACAATGCAAACACGAAAAACACGAGTTTGCCGGAACTGAAACCTGCAAAGCGCCCTGCCCTTGGGCTTTGCCCGATAACCTTCACCTCAAAGCCTTTGAGTGTTTTGGCGAGCAAAAACCACACGATAATCGCGGCGACAATTGCGAAGATAAAGCCCCAATGCGCGCGCCCCGATGCGCTCCATATTTCCGGCAGCACGGCACTCGCATTAAATTGCCGTGTTTCAGGAAAATTATAGCCTTCGGGATTGCGCCAAGGGCCGCGCACCAGCCAGTCGAGGAACAATTGCGCGACATACACCAGCATCAAACTGGTGAGAATCTCATTGGTGTTGAAGCGGACTTTTAACAATGCCGGAATGGATGCATAGGCAGCACCGCCCGCCATCCCCATCAGCATCATCAGCGGCAATACGATCCATAGCTGCAATTGAGGAAACATCACCGGCAGAATTGAGCCCGTAATAGCTCCGATGATAAATTGACCTTCTGCGCCGATATTCCAATTATTGGAAAGAAAGCAAACACACAGCCCGACCGCAATCAGGATAAGCGGCGTCGCCTTGACCAGAAGCTCATGCCAAGACCACACATCGAGCAACGGCTCAACGAAGAACACATAAAGCGCCTGAAACGGGTCTTTGCCCATCAGCGCAAAGGCAAGACCACCGAAAACCATCGTGAGCGCTAGTGCGAGCAGCGGTGAAACAGCGCTAAAAAGCTTTGACGGCTGTGGACGCTTAACAAGTTCAATCCGCATCATGCTGCTCCCGCCTGATCCGAGCCGGAAACGCCCCCCATCAGAAGGCCGATTTTTTCCAGCGTTACGTCCGCGATAGCCATCGGTTCGGAAAGTGCACCGTGATTCATGACCGCGATACGGTCACTAATTTCAAGCAACTCATCAAGGTCCTGACTGATAACAAGCACAGCAGAACCGGAACGCGCCAGATCAAGCAAAGCCTGACGGATATGGGCTGCAGCGCCCGCATCCACGCCCCATGTCGGCTGGTTGACAATCATCACCGATGGAGAACGATCCAGCTCGCGGCCAATGATGAATTTCTGAAGATTGCCGCCTGATAAAGCTGAAGCTGGTGGGTTTTCAGCACTTTTGCGCACATCCATCATCTCGATGATCCGCTTTGCGGCTGAGCGTAAGGCGCTTTCAGCAATCAGCTTCAGCTTGCCACCGCGCAAAAATACCTTCGCGTCAGTCTTATAACGCGAGAGAAACAGATTATCAGTCAGCGGCAGGGATGGCACAGCACCATGTCCCAACCGTTCTTCAGGCACAAATGCAGCGCCCATCAAGCGACGCTCATTGATGCCAAGCCTGCCTGCATCCTTATCGCGAATACGCACAGCCGATGCCGACGACTGGAGAAACTCGCCCGAAACCGCTTCAAAAAACTCACCCTGTCCATTGCCTGCCACACCTGCGATACCGACAACTTCACCCGCTTTCACCGAAAGAGAAATATTGTCGAGAGCGGTTGAAAACGGTCCGCGCGGCGCCTGCGACAACGATTTAATCTCAAGCAACGGTATGGACGCATTTTCAATGGCGTCAATCGGGCGGCGCGCCACAACCTTGATGTCGTTACCAACCATCATACGCGCCAGCGAGGCGGCTGTTTCCTGCCTTGGATCACAATGCGCGACCACCTTGCCGTGGCGCAACACCGTGGCGCGATCACAAAGGCGCTTCACCTCTTCCAGTCGATGGCTGATATAAAGGATTGACTTGCCTTCTGACTTGAGACGCTCCAGCGTTTCAAACAGGCGATCCGCCTCCTGCGGCGTCAGCACCGAGGTCGGCTCATCAAGAATGATCAGATCAGGCTCTTGCAGGAGACAACGCACAATTTCAATGCGCTGACGCTCACCAACGGACAAATCACCAACATGCGCCTGCGGATCAATTGGCAATCCATAGGCCTTTCCAACGTCGTGCGCACGCTTTGCCACTTCCGATAATGGCAAGGAACCATCCAGTGAAAGGGCAATATTCTCGGCAGCAGTGAGCGAATCAAACAACGAAAAATGCTGGAAAACCATACCAATGCCCAGCTTTCTTGCTGTGGCGGGTTCGCTAATCGTTACGCGCTCGCCCTTCCAGACGATTTCGCCTTCCAGCGGCTGGAGCGCGCCGAACAACATCTTGACGAAGGTGGATTTCCCAGCCCCGTTTTCACCCAGAAGCGCATGTATTTCGCCTTCCGCAATGACGAGATCGACCGCATCGCAGGCTCTGAGCTGACCAAATACTTTTGTGAGCCGGCGGACATCAAGAAGAGGCCGGTCGGTTAAAGGCACTGACATTGTCTTTTTGTAGTTCCCCGAACTTATTTTTGAATGACCTTATCCAGCCGAACCGCAATTGGGAAGCCAAAAAGAAAATGGCGGAGCACATATGCACACCGCCGTTATATGCTTGCATCTATCCGATACTATGGGAGCAAGATGCTGGCGCCCGTTGTCTTGCGCGCTTCCAGATCTTCATGCGCTTTACGCACATCTTTCAGTGCATAGGACTGATTGATTTCGATCTTAACAGCACCGCTTGAAACCACATCAAACAGATCGTTCGCCGTTTTTTCAAGATCAGCGCGCTTGGCAACATAGTTGAACAAGGTTGGGCGGGTCACAAAAAGCGATCCCTTCTGCGCCAGAAGACCAAGATCAAATGGCGGAATAACACCCGAGGACTGACCAAAACAGGCGAACATGCCAAGCGGTTTCAACACATCAAGCGAGCCCATATAGGTGTCACGACCCACGGAGTCATAAACAACGTCCACGCCCTCGCCGCCGGTCAATTCCCTGACACGTTCTACAAAGTTTTCTGTGCGGTAATTGATGACATGATCATAGCCATGCACCTTGGCGAGAGCGATCTTTTCTTCCGATCCAGCCGTGCCGATGACAGTTGCGCCAAGATGCTTGGCCCATTGCCCGGCAATCAGCCCGACGCCGCCTGCTGCCGCATGAAACAGGATTGTATGGCCAGGCTTTACAGCGAACGTCTGGCGCAAAAGATATCGCGCTGTCATGCCCTTGAGCATCATAGCAGCAGCAGTTTTCAGTTCGATATTATCTGGAACCTTGACGAGGCGATCTGCGGACAAGATGCGCTCATGCGCATAAGACCCCGGTGTCGCAGCATATGCAACCCGGTCGCCAACTTTGAGCGTATCAACGCCGGAGCCAACAGCAACCACAATGCCTGCACCTTCGTTGCCGGGCGTGAAGGGCATCTGGGCGGCCTTATAAAGTCCGGTACGGAAATAGACGTCAATAAAATTTAGGCCAATCGCCTCATGGCGCACCTTTGCCTCACCCGGTCCCGGCTCGCCAATTTCGATCTGCTCATATTGCAAAACCTCAGGGCCACCTGTCTGGTGTACACGAATTGCATTGATCATCATGCTTCTCCGGCGCTGGTTTTCTTTGTATTTTCGGCCTGTTCAGCGGCAATAATCGCAGCAGTTCGTCCCAGATTGGGAAAGAACTGCATGATAGCGCCGATGAAATAAATATATAGCCCGGTCACTGTAATGCCGACGCGCACCCATAGCGGCGCATCCAGCATGTAATAAAGCCCCGCAGCACCAAATGCACACCACAGCAAAAAGACAGTGAGGTTGAGTGGGCGCAGCCGCGCAACACGCACCGGGTGCAGGAAGTTGATTGGAAGGAATGACAAAACAGCCGAAACGACGACAATGGCAAAGGCTTCCCATTCGCCTGGGCGAACAATAAAGAGCGTAAACACCACCATATTCCAGACAACCGGGAAGCCTTTGAAGAAGTTTTCCTTGGTTTTCATACCGGTGTCGGCATAGTAAATCGCGCTCGAGACAACGATAATCGCACCGGATATGAAGGACAGGTTCGTCCCCATAAAACCGCTCTGATAAAGTGCGAAGGCAGGTATCAGCACGTAGGTCACATAGTCGATGATGTTATCAAGCAACTCACCCGACCAGTTGGGCAGCACATATTTGACTTCAAGCTTGCGTGCGATGGGACCATCGATACCATCGACAAAGAGCGCCAGCCCCAGCCACCACCACATCGCGGTGTAGCGACCGTCACTTGCCGCAACAATAGACAGAAACGCCAGAAACGAACCGGACGCTGTGAGCAGGTGAACAGAAAATGCCTTGGCCTGCGGGGCTGTCACTTTCTTGGCTTTGAGTTTTCCGGTCAGTTTGCTTTTCACGCCGTTTGCCATTTCTCTTGATCGCCGCCTTCAATCTTCCAACAAGGCGTGAGGCAGCAGATAAGACTTCCAACGCGAGTGATCGGCGGAAGCCATGTTGTTGCATAAAGCTTTCCCCGAATAAGGCAAAAAGAGCAAGTAAGTCGTGAGACAAAACCGCCCTCATTCCACCAAAGAATGGGTTTTCACTTATGCAACAATGGCCTTTGCCCCTCGTTTGCGATTAAATGCGCTAAAACACGATGCGATAAGAATCGCTTTGGGCCTGAGTTTCTGGTCAAGGATAGAGCATTATGAATGACGTGGTTGTAGAAAAGCCCCTTACCGAAATCGTCATCAGCGGTGGTGGACCAGCCGGGATGATGGCAGCGCTTGCGCTCAGTGCGAAAGGCTACCGGACAGTTTTACTTGGGCCTGAAACAGACAAGGGTGATCGTCGCACCACAGCCCTCATGATGCCTGCCATTCGCTTTCTGGAAGATATTAACGTCTGGAAAGACATTGCGTCAAAAGCAGCCCCCCTTGCCTCCATGCGTATTGTCGATGCAACGACCCGGCTGATCCGCAGCCCCGCCGTGACTTTCCGCGCCGGTGAAATCGGTGAAATCGCCTTTGGTTATAACATTCCCAATGCAGCCCTGAACCAGAAGCTTGCGGAAGCGGTTGATAACAATCCCGCAATCAAACGCATTACCCAGCCTGCAATCGAATATCGCAACAATGGCGATCACATCACCATCACGCTTGCAGACGGCGATACAGTGCATACGCGCCTGGTCGTGGCGGCTGATGGGCGCAATTCGATGGCACGGGAGGCAGCCAGCATTCGCACCCGCCGCTGGGGCTATCCGCAAACCGCGGTTGTGCTTTCTTTTACACATGAGATCGAGCACCAGAATATCTCGACGGAGTTTCATACCGAAGAAGGCCCGTTTACGCAGGTGCCACTTCAGGGAAAACGCTCAAGCTTGGTCTGGGTGGTCAATCCGGGGCGTGCAGAAACTCTGATGGCACTCGATGATGAAACGCTTGGACAGCGCATCGAAAACATGATGCAGTCCATGCTTGGCAAGGTAACGATTGATATTCGTCCGCAAGCATGGCCACTTTCGGGAATGGTACCTGTTTCATTTGCGTCTAAGCGCACCATTCTCATTGGCGAGGCGGCGCATGTGTTTCCGCCGATCGGTGCGCAGGGGCTGAACCTTGGCACACGCGATGTCGAAACACTCGTCAATGCCATCGCACATGATCCCTCCGATCCCGGTTCAGATCGGGTGATCCGCGCCTATGATCGTGGTCGCCGCCCAGACATTCTGATGCGCACAGGATCAGTAGACGCACTCAACCGCTCGCTCCTGTCATCCATGCTACCAGCGCAGATTGCCCGCAATATCGGTTTGGAAATGCTGCGCTCGTTTGCGCCGTTACGGGCCTTTTTCATGCGCGAAGGTCTGCGTCCCGGCAGCGGCATTTCTCAGCTTTTGCCAAGGCTGCCAAAGATCTCCAATCGCACGAAAAGCATGGCAAAATAGTCAGCCATCTCAATAAGCGAACCTGAAACCTCCCGCAGCTTTAATTTAGCGCGCGGTGAACTACATATGTCTTATGAGCATAGCACAGATAAAGCACGCGAAGTTTCAAATCGGACAGGTGGTCAAGCATCGGCTGTTTCCTTTCCGCGGCATCATTTTTGATGTTGATCCGGAGTTTGCGAACACGGAGGAATGGTATGAATCCATTCCCGAAGAAACACGGCCGCGCCGCGATCAGCCATTTTATCATTTGTTGGCGGAAAACTCAGAAGCCGAATATGTGGCCTATGTGTCCGAGCAGAACCTGATACCGGATTTGAGCGATGAACCGCTTCGCCACCCTATGATAGTGGATCTTTTCGACAAGCTTGAAAATGGGACGTATCGCGTGAAGCTGCACGCCAATTAGAGCATTCCCTGTCGAGATTGAATCATTGGAAATGCTCTAACTGTTTGTTTTCAAGCATTGTTCAACGCAAAATCGCTTCGCACTTTTGCTGGAAATGCTCTAAATTTCTTTGAAAATAATAAGCCAGCAAAAAGGGCGCTATAAGCGCCCTTTTTATAGTTTATCAGCTTCGAGCAGTTTAGTTTGCTGCGCCTTTGGCTTTGTCCTGCTCAGCCTTCATCTTTTCTTCGAATTCCTTCTGGCGCTTTGCGACAGCGTCCTGAAGTTCCTTCTGGCGTTCTTCTAGTTCAGACTGCTTGAGGCCCGGACCGGTCAGCGCTGCCGAGAAACCAGTCAGTGCAACCGGAATCGGGTTCTGCTTGTTCTGGTAGTTGACTGACGTCAGCGTAACCTTGCTGCCCTTTTTGAGCGCATTGATCAGATCGTCGGAAAGCGGAGCTTCCGCAATGCAGCGATCCGGGAAGCAGATGCCGTATTCAAGCTTGGTTGGCTTGTTGTTGTCGATCTGCAAACCAACGCCGGCTGGGATCAGACGACCGATTGGAACAGTGACCTGAAAAATCTTACGATTAATCTTGCCCTTGATTTCGATGAGGTTGACGGCTGTCAAAAGCTGGCCTGAGTCAGCGGTAACAATATTCTGCGTGTTGCAGATATCATTGTCTTCCTGCTTCGAGCACACTTTGAACCAGCCCTGTGGTGGCTGCTGCTGTGCGGCTGCAGGCATCGTCGCAGAAGCAAGCAGGGCGAACGCGCCAGCAAATGCAGATGCGGCAGCGATTGTCTTTGTGCTGGTCATGATCAACAGTTTCCTTCCAAGGCTTTGATCTTCCGTCTCTGGTTTGAGTCAGCGATAGACCGTCACTGATTTGAAAATGCGGCAACAGCGTGACCTTTGAGATTTATCGTCCCAATCCGCGGTGGTGTTACAACGACTTCTTATTTTAATCCAGATGGTCACATACATTCGATGGACAGAATCCGCCATATTTTTTGTTTTATTCTGCACTGTCGCACACCGGACACGCTCTTAAGACACATATGCTATCGGTTCATGCTAATTTCGCCACACGAATCGATATTTAAGACCTCTCGCTTATTTACAGTGAACCACTTAAGTTAAACGAGGACGCGAGAAAGTTGACTGGATTGTTTGCTCTTTTCCGCATCACAGCTTTAGCCAGCCTTATCGGCATGGGCGCATTCATTGCGCAGGCGCAGGCCGAATCCGATGCTGTAGCCGGTAATGCCCCCGACTATGCATTGTCGATGCATGGGGACGTAGCGCTTCCCGCAGACTTCACGCATTTTCCTTATTCAAACCCGGATGCGCCGAAAGGTGGTTCTCTTAGAATGGGCGTGGTTGGCACATTTGATAGCCTCAACCCATTTGTGCTCAAAAGCATGCGTACAACGGCGCGTGGACTGTTTAATGATGCCGATTTTGGCAACATGCTTTATGAAACGCTCATGCAGCGCTCACGGGACGAACCCTTTACCCTTTATGGGCTATTGGCGGAAAAAGTTGCAATCGACCCGGAACGCAAATGGGTGGAGTTTACGCTTAATCCAAAAGCCAAGTGGTCAGACGGTCAGCCTGTCACTGTGGATGATGTCATCTTCACCTATCAGATCCTGACGGAAAAAGGCCGCCCACCATACAACAACCGTATGAGCCGGATTGAAAAGATTGAAAAAACCGGCGAGCGCTCCGTGCGGTTTGTCTTCAATGATAAGTCAGACCGTGAATTTCCCTTGCTCATTGCCGGAACGATGCCGGTGCTTCCCAAACATGCAATTAACCCGGAAACCTTCGGCAATTCCACGCTGAAGGCACCTCTTGGCAGCGGGCCCTATATCGTGTCCGCTGTTCAGCCAGGCCAGCGCATCATTTACAAGCGAAATCCCAATTATTGGGGCAAAGACCTCGCATCGCAGCGAGGATTGAATAACTTCGATACCGTCAGTATCGAATATTATCGCAATGAGACGTCGCTGTTTGAGTCCTTCAAGAAGGGATTGCTCGACGTCTATCTCGAAGGAAATACATACAGGGAAGGAAATCCTCTTCACTGGCAGACCGCATATAATTTTCCCGCGGCCAAAGAAGGCAGGGTTTTAAAAGAGAAGTTCGAAAAGAAACTCCCTGCAAATATTTACGGCTTTGTCTTCAATACCAGACGGGCGCTCTGGGCAGACCCCAGAGTGAGGCAGGCGCTTGCGCTTATGTTCGACTTTGAGTGGCTGAATAGGACCCTGTTTCTAAATCAATATGTTCGAACACAAGGATATTGGGACGGTTCCGAGCTTTCATCCGTTGGACACCCGGCCGATGCGGAAGAAAAACGCCTTCTTGCTCCTTTCCACAAGGCTGTAACGCCTGAAGCGATGGATGGAACATGGCGCGCACCGCAAACAGACGGAAGCGGCTATGACAGACGCCCCATGAAAGAAGCCTTTGAACTTCTACAAGCCGCCGGTTTCACCTTTCACGACGGAAAGGCTTTTTCGCCGGACGGCAAGGCATTTTCTTTCGAAATAATGACTTTATCAGCCGATCAGGAAAAAATTGCCCTTGCCTTCAAACGCACGCTGGATCGACTGGGCATCATTGTAAACATTCGCACCCCTGATGACGCGCAGTATCAACAACGCCTGCAAACCTTTGACTATGACATGATGCTCGGCGCCCTTACCGGCTCGCTTTCGCCCGGCAATGAGCAATGGCAGCGCTGGGGCTCAGGATCACGTGATGCACAGGGAAGCTTCAATTATCCCGGCGTTGCCGATCCGGCGGTCGATGCCATGATTGAAGCCATGCTTGTGGCCCGGACCCGTGCCGATTTCATCAGCGCAGTTCGTGCGCTCGACCGCATCCTCATTTCAGGCAACTATTATATTCCGCTTTATCATCAGCCTGCTCAATGGGTTGCGCGTTGGGATCGCATCGGACATCCAGACAAGACATCGCTTTATGGTTATCAGCTTCCCACATGGTGGCAGGTCACCAAATAACGTCGATTGATAAGACCGTAATTCATCCTACATTTTAGAGCTATAGAGATAGGCGTACAGGAGAACACGTCTCCTGTACGTCGAACGGAGCACCTTATGACCAGAAGAAAAATCACCATCGACGTTGTGTCAGATGTCGTTTGCCCATGGTGTTTCCTCGGCCGCAAGCGGCTGGAACAAGCACTTGAAATGACGCCCGAAGTTGATGCCGAAGTACGCTGGCGCCCTTATCAGCTTGACCCATCGATCCCCGCTCAGGGCAAAGATCGGCAGGTCTATATGCGCGAGAAATTCGGCACGAGTTCGAAGATTGACGACATTCACAAACAGCTGACAGAACTCGGCGAAGAAAACGATATCGTCTTCGATTTTGAAGCGATCACGCGCGCACCCAACACCCTGGATGCCCATCGCCTGATCCATTGGGCTGAACAGGCTGGACCGGGCCTACAGGACAAATTGGTCGGCCGACTGTTCTCGCTCTATTTCGAGCAAGGGCAGGATATCGGCGATCATGACGTGCTGGTGGATGCTGCGGCAAGCATTGGCATGGAAGCGCCGATTGTCGCGCGTCTTCTGGAAAGCGATGCCGACAAAGCCACGATCCGTGAGGAAATCGACATCGCAGACCGTATAGGTGTGCGCGGGGTGCCATGCTTCATCATTGACCAGAAATATGCCGTCATGGGTGCACAATCCGCCTCTGCCCTCGCCGATGCCATTCAGCAAACGGCGGAAGGCTTCGAGCCGGGTATTTCGGAAGACAGATAAATATATCGCGGCGGGGTTAACCCGCCGCGATCTTTGCAAGCTGCGCCATAATAACCGCCGAACCATTCAGACGTTTTTCTGGCGTCGCCCAATCACGAATAAAGACGATGCTCTGATCCGGCCTGATCTTGGCCATGGAGCCCTGTTCACCGATCATCTTCACCAGCCCAACCGGATTGTTGAACGTTGCATTGCGGAACTGGATAACCACGCCCTTCGGACCGGCATCAAGCTTCTCGACATTAGCGCGGCGGCAGAGTGCCTTGATGTAAACGATTTTAAGCAGATGCTGCACTTCTTCCGGCATCGGACCGAAACGGTCGATCAGTTCTGCACCAAATGCATCGATATCCTGCGGCTCTTCAAGGTCTGCCAGACGGCGATAAAGACCAAGGCGCAATTGCAGATCCGGCACATAAGCTTCCGGAATCATCACAGCCGTTCCAATTGCAATCTGTGGCGACCACTGGCTGTCTTCGACCTCAATGGTGCCCTTGAGCGTTGCAACCGCTTCTTCCAGCATCTGCTGGTAAAGCTCGAAGCCTACTTCCTTGATGTGACCGGACTGTTCTTCGCCAAGCAGATTACCCGCACCGCGAATATCCATGTCATGACTTGCGAGCTGGAAGCCAGCGCCCAGCGTATCAAGGGACTGCAGAACCTTCAGACGACGCTCGGCAGTGGCGGTGAGCGTGCGACCGGCAGGCAGCGTAAACAGCGCAAAGGCGCGCTGCTTGGAGCGGCCGACACGTCCGCGCAGCTGATAAAGCTGCGAGAGGCCGAACATATCGGCACGATGCACGATCATCGTATTGGCGGTTGGAATGTCGAGGCCAGATTCGACGATGGTCGTCGATAAAAGCACATCATATTGGCCGTCATAGAAGGCATTCATAATGTCATCGAGCATTCCGGGTGCCATCTGACCATGTGCAACGCCCACTTTAAGTTCCGGCACATGATCTCTGAGAAACTGCTCAATGTCCGCAAGGTCAGCCACGCGCGGACAGACATAGAAACTTTGACCACCGCGATAGCGTTCGCGCAGCAATGTCTCGCGGATCACCAGCGGGTCAAATGGTGACACAAAAGTACGAACAGCCATACGATCAACCGGTGGCGTCGTAATCAGCGAAAGCTCACGCACGCCGGTGAGTGCCAGCTGCAACGTGCGCGGGATCGGCGTTGCAGAAAGCGTCAAAACGTGAATGTCCGATTTCAACTCCTTAAGCCGCTCTTTGTGCTTTACGCCGAAATGCTGCTCTTCATCGATGATGAGAAGACCCAGATTCTTGAACTTGATCGAATTGCCGAGCAGCGCATGCGTGCCGACCACAATATCTACGGTGCCGTCTTCGATGCCCTTTTTGGTGGCTGCAAGCTCTTTCGAGCCGACCAGCCGCGATGCATGCGCAACATTGACCGGCAAACCGTGGAAACGGGTCGAGAAGGTTTTGAAATGCTGGCGTGACAGAAGCGTGGTCGGCACAACAACCGCCACCTGAAAGCCGCTCAAAGCTGCAACAAAAGCCGCGCGCAGAGCAACTTCCGTTTTGCCGAAACCAACGTCACCGCAGATGAGGCGATCCATCGGCTTGCCTGCACCCAGATCATCCGTAATCGCATCAATAGCGCGCAACTGATCTTCGGTCTCATCATATGGGAAACGCGCCGCGAATTCTGCGTAAAGGCCTTCTGGTGGCTGCATAACGGGTGCACCGCGCATCTGGCGTTCGGCAGCGATCTGGATCAGATGACCGGCAATTTCAAGCAGGCGTTTCTTGAGCTTGGCCTTGCGCATCTGCCATGCGCCGCCGCCGAGCTTATCAAGAACAGCTTCCGAACCCTCGGACCCGAAGCGAGAAAGCAATTCGATATTTTCGACTGGCAGGAACAGTCGATCATCGCCTGCATAATGAATCTCAAGACAATCATGCGGAGCGCCCGCTGCCGTGATCGTTTTCAGGCCTATAAAACGACCGATACCATGATCAACATGGACGACAATATCGCCAGCCGAAAGTGAGGCGGCCTCCGAAATAAAATTCTGGTCACGTTTGCGGCGCTTTGAGCGACGCACAAGGCGGTCACCGAGAATATCCTGCTCGGCAACAACAACCAGATCGCCAGCGTCAAAACCGCTTTCAACTGCCAGAACAGCTGCCGTGATCTTGTCGCGCGACAGCGCCTTAACCATCGAAAGGCGGTCAACGGTCTCAATCTTTTCAAGGCCATGTTCGTCGAGCACTTGCAGCAAACGATCGAGCGATCCTTCCGACCATGCTGCCACCAGCACTTTTTTGCCAGCCACACGCAAATCAGCAATATATTTCACCACCGATTCAAACAGGTTCACATCAGTTGCTGCACGTTCTTCCGCAAAGCTGCGTCCCTTATGGACATCGGCATGAACAATCGCACGGCCAGTCACTTCAGGCGTACCAAATGGCGTCAGATCAATACGCAATCCGTTGGTTGCAGCAATCGCTTCCACTTCTTTTGGCGTGAGATAAAGCGTTTCCGGCTTAACCGGCTTATACGGCACAGCATCGCTGCCCGGCTCTTTGCCTTCTGCCTGCCTGAGGCGCGACTCATAGTGATCCACAACCATCGTGTGGCGTTCGGTCAGTGCTTCATGCACCAGATGATCGAACACCACCGGCATGTCGCCGGCATGGTCAAACACAGTTTCGAGATTATCGTAAAACAGCGGGAGCCAGTGCTCCATACCGGCAAAGCGCCGCCCTTCACTGATCGCCTGATAAAGCGCATCATCGCGCTGTGGCGCGCCAAACATCGCCACATAATTTTTGCGAAAATGGCTGATCATGTCCGGCGAGAGCGAAATTTCGCTCATCGGCTGAAGCACAAATTCCTTACGTGCGCCTGTGGTGCGCTGCGATGCCGGGTCAAACGCGCGAATTGTTTCGAGCGTATCACCAAAAAAATCAAGACGCAGCGGCTCTTCTGACCCCGGTGCATAAAGATCAAGAATCCCGCCACGCACTGCATATTCGCCAATATCACGCACGGTCGAAACACGTTCAAAGCCGTTGCGCTCAAGTCGCGCACTCAGCGCGTTCATATTGAGCTGATTACCGGGACGTGCGGAAATCACCTGTTCAGCGATTGCAGCCTGCGGCGGCAGCTTCTGCAAAACCGCATTGGCAGTCGTGATGATAACAGCCGGATGCGGCGTCTTCTTCAATGAAGCCAAGGCGGCCAGTGCCGCGAGCCTGCGTGCCGATGCATCCGCCCCCGGCGACACACGATCATAGGGCAAACAATCCCACGCTGGCAGATGCAGCACCGGAAGGTCGGGCGCAACAAAGTTCAGCACCTGCTCAAGATCAGCAATGCGCTGACCATCACGCACAATATAAAGAACTGGCCCACGCTCACCAATCTCTTCGACCAGCCGCGCAAGACAAAAAGCTTCGAAACCATCGGCAACGCCATCGATGACGATATTTTTGCTATTGCTGGCTTTCACACCAAGTTTGCTGAATACGGGCATGGCGGCTTATTCTCAGAATTCTATGCGGTCGCGGAAAGCAATGATGTCACGGAATAAAGGCGTATCATATTCCTGAGGTGTTTCGCTTTCGCCTGTCACCCATTTCAGAAGATCGCGGTCGAGCACTTCAAGAATCTGCTCAAACTCGTCCAGTTGAGCATCAGTGAAGGCTGGAAGATACTGATCGGCATACTGCCCAAGGATCAGATCCATCTCGCGCATGCCGCGATGCCAGGCGCGAAACAGAAGCTTGCGACGCCTAACATCAAGATTTCCTGCCGCAAGTGTGCTGCCTGTCATTGTTTGAGCGCTCCATTAAAAAATATGTTGCCGGTATATAGCATCTGTTGACGATGAGGGAACCCGTTTCCGCAATTAGAACAAAAATAGTACAA
This sequence comes from Brucella sp. TWI432, assembly GCF_039674445.1. Taxonomy (NCBI): domain Bacteria; kingdom Pseudomonadati; phylum Pseudomonadota; class Alphaproteobacteria; order Hyphomicrobiales; family Brucellaceae; genus Brucella; species Brucella sp. TWI432. The sequence continues at coordinate 71,120 of NZ_JBDJNL010000010.1, forward strand.
AACCATTTCAAAGGCTTGCACAGAAAAGCAAAGCAGTTAATGCTCCCAGCCATGCGTCCGTCTGTGCTTGATCCGTTTTTCGCTTCCGTCCGCTCACTTTCCGGCATTGGCCCGAAAGTGGCAGCTTTGCTTGGCAAACTTTTGGGCACAGACGTGCCCGGAGCTGAGCCAAAAGTTGGCCAGCTTCTCTTCCTGCCACCACATAGTGTGATCGACCGACGCAACCGCCCCGGAGTAGCCTTTGCGCAGGAAGGCGCCATTGTGACGCTTGAGGTGATGGTTGATCAGCATCAGCCAGCCCCGCGTGGACGTGGCAATGTTCCGCATCGTGTGATTGCACATGATGACACTGGCGAAATCATCCTCACCTTCTTTCATGCGCAATTGCCATGGCTGGAAAAGATGTTGCCCGAAGGCGAAATCGTCATCGTTTCCGGCAAGGTCGAATGGTTCAATGGGCGTGCCTCGATGGTGCATCCGGATTATATCGCAAGCCTTGAAGATGCGGCCAGTCTTCCGATGGTTGAACCCGTCTATCCGCTGACGGCTGGCCTTTCATCCAAAACGCTTGGCCGCGCGGTGAAAGAAGCACTGACCCGCGTGCCGGTACTACCCGAATGGATTGACGGGCCGCTGATTGCGCGTGAGCGTTTCGCCTCTTTCAAAGAGGCATTGAACACGATGCATCTGCCGAAAGATCCGAGTGATATCGCGCTCGAAAGTATCACACGGCGCAGGCTGGCTTATGACGAGTTTTTGGCAGGACAATTGGCACTGGCGCTTGTGCGCGCCAAGACACGTCGCCTTTCAGGGCGCCCACTGGAAGGCAATGGCCGCATTGTTGCGGAAATCATGCGCCACCTCCCCTATAAACTGACCAGGAGTCAGGATCAGGCGGTTCGCGAGATCATCACCGATCTTAAATCGCCTGAGCGTATGCTTCGCCTGCTGCAAGGCGATGTTGGTTCTGGCAAGACGGTCGTTGGCCTTTTATCGATGGCACATGCCGCAGAATCTGGCGGTCAGTCTGCCCTGATGGCGCCAACAGAAGTGCTGGCTCGACAGCATTTTGCCACCATTGCACCTCTGGCGGAAAAGGTTGGCCTGAAAGCCGCCCTCCTTACAGGTCGCGAAAAAGGCAAGGAACGCAATGCTGTGCTTGAGGGCCTGAAAAGCGGCGAAGTCGATATTATCATCGGCACGCATGCGCTTTTTCAGGAAAAGGTCGAATATCACGATCTCGTCTTCGTTATTATTGACGAGCAGCATCGTTTCGGCGTACATCAGCGTCTGATGCTGACGGCAAAAGGCAGCGCACCCGATATGCTTGTGATGACGGCAACGCCTATTCCACGCACACTTGTGCTGACCGCCTTTGGTGATATGGATGTATCCAAGCTCACCGAAAAGCCAGCCGGACGCCAGCCGATTACCACTGCCATTCTGCCCATGGAGCGCATGGGCGAACTTGTCGAGCGCATTCGGAAGGCCGTTCACGAAGGGCAGAAGATCTACTGGATTTGTCCGCTTGTTGAAGAATCAGAAGTCGTTGAGCTGACTTCCGCCGAAGAACGCTTTGAATCGCTCAAGTCCGTTTTTGGCAACAAGATCGGCCTCATCCATGGCCGCATGACTGGTGCTGAAAAAGACGAAGCGATGCGCGCTTTCAAGCAGGGCGAAACGCGGTTGCTCGTCGCAACCACCGTCATTGAGGTTGGCGTCGACGTGCCGGATGCAACGATCATCGTCATCGAACACGCCGAGCGCTTCGGCCTATCCCAATTGCACCAGCTACGCGGACGCGTTGGCCGTGGCGACAAGCCATCCACCTGCCTTCTGCTTTATAAAGGCCCACTTGGTGAAATCGGACAGGCCCGTCTCAAGGTGATGCGCGAAACGGAAGACGGTTTCCGCATTGCCGAAGAAGACCTGAAACTGCGTGGCGAAGGCGAGTTGCTCGGCACCCGTCAATCAGGTACGCCGGGCTTCCGCCTTGCTTCGATTGAAGCACATGGCGACTTGCTGGAAATCGCTCGCAAAGACGCGCGCTATATTCTGGCAAGCGATCCCGACCTTGAAAGCGAGCGCGGAAAAGCGCTGCGCGTGCTGCTTTATCTTTTCGGACGCGATGAGGCGATCCGCCTGCTTCGCGCGGGATAAAAACGAAATGGCCGCATCGCTGCGGTCATTTCTATCTATCTGTCAATTTTTTCAGATAAGAGATTGTTTTAATTTTATTCTACCGTCACCGACTTTGCGAGATTGCGCGGCTGATCGACGTCCGTACCCATCAAAATAGCAGTATGATAAGCGAGCATCTGGATCGGCAGAGCATAAACCAACGGCGTGATAAACTCAGGCACATCCGGCAGAACAATGGTCGCCATCGTATCAAGGCTTGCTGCCGCAGCACCTTTCTTGTCGGTGATCAGAATAATACGGCCGCCGCGGGCTGCCACTTCCTGCATGTTGGAAACGGTCTTCTCATAAAGACGATCCGACGGCGCAATGACGATAACCGGCATGGTCTCATCAATAAGCGCAATCGGGCCGTGCTTGAGTTCACCAGCCGCATAGCCTTCGGCGTGAATGTAGGAAATTTCCTTGAGCTTCAGCGCGCCTTCCATGGCCAACGGGAACGATGTTCCACGACCGAGATAAAGCACATGGCTGACCTTTGCCAACTCGTGACAGACGGTAGCAATCTGGTCTTCAAGCTTGAGAACCTGATTGATAAAGCGCGGTGCTTCCGAAAGCTGACGCACCAGTTCCTGTTCACGCTTGTCATCAATCGCACCGCGCGCTTTTGCAGCAGCAATCGCAAGTGACGCCATGGTCGAAAGCTGGCAGGTGAAAGCCTTGGTCGAGGCCACACCGATTTCAGGACCGGCCAGCGTCGGGAACACGGCATCCGATTCACGCGCAATGGTCGATCCGGTCACATTGACCACAGAGGCGATTTTCAAACCCTGCGATTTGCAATAACGCAGCGACGCGAGCGTATCCGCCGTTTCACCAGACTGCGAAACGAACATCGCGAGCGAATCCTTTGAAAGCGGCATTTCGCGATAACGAAATTCCGAAGCGATATCGCTATCGACCGGCAGACGTGCGATCTGCTCGAACCAGTATTTGCCCACCGAAGCCGCATAAAAAGCGGTGCCACAGGCAGAGATTGTCAGCCGGTCAATCTTGGCAAAATCAACAGCAATCGCTTCCCGACGCACCTTACCGGTGGTGAAATCGAGATAGTTTGCGAGCGTATGCGAAATCACTTCCGGCTGCTCGAACATCTCTTTCTGCATGAAGTGGCGATGATTGCCCTTCGAGACCAGCATATTACCGGCCTGTGACTTCAAAATCGTGCGTTCAACCTCAACATTGTTTTCATCATAGATGGTCACGCCCTTACGGGTCAGCACTGCCCAGTCACCATCTTCAAGATAGGCAATTGTGTCGGTGAATGGCGACAAAGCGATAGCGTCAGAACCGAGGAACATTTCGCCTTCGCCATAGCCCACGGCCAGTGGCGGCCCCTGACGCGCGCCGATCAACGTTTCTTCATTGCCTTCAAACAAGAAGGCGAGTGCAAAAGCGCCTTGTAACAGTGGCAGGCTGTCGCGCACGGCCTCAACAGGCGATTTTCCCTTGTTCAACTCGCGCGTCACGAGATGCGCGACGGCTTCAGTGTCGGTTTCTGTCTCGAAGGTAAAACCTTCCGCTTCGAGCATAGCGCGCAATTCGGCAAAGTTTTCGATAATGCCGTTATGAACAACAGCCAAGCGCGGCGTGATATGTGGATGCGCATTGCGTTCAACGGGCTTGCCATGTGTGGCCCACCGCGTATGGCCAATGCCGATGACGCCCGGAAGTGGTTCACCCGCCAGACGCTTTTCCAGATTAACCAGTTTGCCTTCCGCACGACGGCGATCAAGCTTGCCATTCAAAAGCGTGGCAATACCGGCAGAATCATAACCGCGATATTCAAGCCGCTTCAGCGCATCAACCAGACGCGGTGCGACTTCGTCATTGCCGATAATGCCGATAATTCCACACATAGGGTGCTCCAGATCCGAGATTCACGCATTGAGTTGTGATTTAAAGATTCTAATGTAAAACGACAACCCAAAGGGCTGTCGTTCTATTCATCTGTTGGCCGTTTATTTCGACGATGTTTTAGCCGCTTTGATGGCAGCGTATTTCTCGCGCAATATCTTTCCCCGACCTTCTTTGGTTTCCTGCCGCGCACGACCGAAAGCCAGAGCATCCGCAGGCACATCCTCCGTAATTGTGCTACCAGATGCGATATAGGCATTATCACCGATCGATACTGGCGCAACAAGCGAACTGTTGGAGCCAACGAAGGCATGTTCGCCGATCACCGTCTTATACTTGTTATAGCCATCGTAATTGCAGGTGATTGTGCCCGCACCGATATTGCTCGACGCGCCCACAATAGCATCACCAATATAGGTCAGATGATTGATCTTCGCGCCCTTGCCGACCTGGGCGTTCTTCACTTCACAAAAATTACCCACTTTGGATTTTTCGCCAAGATTTGCACCCGGACGCAAACGCGCAAAGGGTCCGATCTCGGCATTTACGCCAATCTTCGCACCTTCAATATGTGAGAAAGCGTGAATCAGCGCACCCGATGCCACATGCACGCCCTGCCCGAAGAAGACGTTTGGCTCAATCACAACGTCGGCTTCGACCAGCGTATCATGTGAGAAGAAAACAGTTTCAGGCGCAATCAGCGTCACACCGGCCAGCATCATCTCCTGACGCTTGCGGTTCTGCCAGATGTTCTCGGCAACCGAAAGTTCAGCGCGATTGTTGATGCCAATCACATTATCGACAGGCACTTCAATCGCTACAACATTTAGACCTTTGCCATGCGCAAGGCCGACAATATCGGTCAAATAATATTCACCCTTGGCGTTCTTGTTATCAACCGCATCGAGAAGTGCAAGTGCATGGCTACCGCCAACGGCCATAAGTCCGCCATTACAGAATCCGATTTTTTTCTGCGCTTCGCTGGCTTCTTTTTCCTCTATAATCGCGGTGAGCTTGCCACCTTCTTCGATAAGACGACCATAGCCATGCGGGTTTGAAGGACGGAAGCCTATAACAACAACATCAGCACCCTCTGAAAGCTTGTTGCGCGCAACTTGCAACGAATGCGCTTCGATAAGCGGTGTATCGCCAAAGACGATCAGCAGATCATCATAGCCGCGTTCAATCGCTGCACGCGCTGCCAAAACTGCGTGCGCCGTACCAAGACGTTCTTTCTGCTCAAAAGCAGAAACAGCATCGGCAACTTTTTCGACAGCGCCGCGCACCTCATCAGCACCACGTCCGACGACCAGCGCAACGTCGCTCTTACCGGTTCCCTGCACGGCTTTGACCACATGAGAAACCAGCGGCAGGCCAGCTACCTGATGCAGAACTTTTGGCAAACTCGATTTCATACGCGTGCCTTCGCCAGCGGCAAGCACGATGGAAAGGCATGTACGGTCTGTCATAATATCGTCCAGAAAGATTAAAGGCTCATCTGCTCAATAGCATTAAAGCGTATATGGAAACTTACAATTTCAGCCCAAGCGCCCCAGTGCCGGGAAAGTTTCGAGCAGCCAGAACGAGAAAGACTGCATTCCGCCGGTCAGGAAAAGCACACCAGCAATCACGAGCAACGCGCCCATCGCTTTTTCAACTTTGCCCAGATGAACCCGGAAGTGTGACAAAAACCGCATGAATGCGCCCGAAAAAAGAGCCGCAATCAGAAACGGAATTCCCAGACCCAGCGAATACACTGCCAGAAGGGCAGCGCCGTCAATCACCGTGCTGCTGCCGCCTGCCAATGTGAGGATAGGCCCCAGAACCGGGCCAATACATGGTGTCCAGCCAAAAGCAAAAGCCAGCCCCATGACATAAGCGCCCAACGGCGAAGCTGGCGCATTACGCGCCTGAAAACGCGCCTCACGCGATAGGAATGAAAAGCGCAGCACCCCCAGGAAATTGAGGCCCATCAGAATGATGACGACGCCCGCCACCATGGCGATTTCCTGCTGCCACATGCGCAGAAATGCGCCGATGGACGATGCACCAGCCCCAAGGGCCACAAAAACAGTGGTAAAACCGAGTACAAAGCAGATAGCCGCGAAAGCAAGAGAACGACGATGCGAAGGAGCCGCAGCAATGCGTGATTCTTTTTCTGCACGAAAATCCTCAACACTCACACCCGCCATATAGCACAGATAAGGCGGCACAAGCGGCAGGACACAGGGCGAAAGAAACGACAGCGCACCCGCACCGGCAGCCGTCAAATAAGAAACACTAAGCACTGAAACCTCATTTTTTACATAGAGTTTTTCTTATCTGAAACAGATAAACAGCTCTATTCATTTGTTTTTGAACAAACTCGGGGAAACTTCCCCGTTTTATCCAAAGCGCTTGCGGCCACTGCCAATTAAGGCATAATCCGACCCGAGTGAAATACCCTTTGATGGCCTTATAACCCAACTTCGACATTACTTTGATTATTTTCAATGCAGCATCTCATTCGAACACAAGTTCGCCCTAAATCAGGATCATTTGCGCAAAATTAGATTGCTCCAACTGGACGACGCTCCGATGAGCTTAATTGACAACGAAGAACCTTCTTCAGCCACCAAAGAACAAAGCAAGTCTTCTGGATGGCTGAAACGCTACCAGCATTTTCTGTTTCCAGTTGCGGGCATTGCGATCGCGCTGCTGGCAATTTATGTTCTGGAAAGCCTGCTTCAGAATACCTCACGCAAGGATACGCTGGTCGCATTCCATGATCTCCCATGGAGTGTCATCGGCCTCGCAGTTCTGTTCACTATGCTGAGCTACGCTGCGGTAGCGCTTTATGACGTGGTGGCGGTCGACACAATCGCGCCTAACCAAATACCGCGTCGTATCGCAGCGGTGGCAGGTGCGGCAGGCTATGCAATCTCCAACGCCATCGGCTTTTCGCTGCTGACGGGCGGTGCACTGCGCTATCGCATCTATGCTGCGGAAGGGATCAGCCTTGCCGATATCGGCAAGATCGTCGGCACCTCGTGGTTTGCAATCTGGTTTGCACTTATCATCATGGTGGGCGCGGCACTGCTGATTGATCCGCAGGATGTGCCGTGGATTTCGACGATTGATGCACGCATTGATGTTGTCGCTGGCATTATCATTCTTGGCGGCATTGGCTGGCTGATCTACTGGCTCTCACATGGCCAAAGAACGCTTCGCTTAGGCTCGCTCAGCCTGCGACTGCCCAACTCGAAAGGTGCAGTGACCCAAATTTTTGCAGGCCTTGTCGATGTAGGCGCTGCAGCTGCAACCCTCTATGTGCTGATGCCACAGGATGCGGTTCCGAGCTTTGCGGTCTTCGCGCTCGTCTATGTGATTGCTATCGTTCTAGGCATTGCGAGCCATGCGCCGGGCGGACTTGGTGCATTTGAAGCAACCATCATTGCTGGCCTTGGCATTGGTGACAATCCACAAGCCATTGCCGGTCTGCTTGCCTATCGTGTGATCTACACAGTCATGCCGCTTGTCGTATCCACAATTGGCCTTCTCATCTGGGAGGGGATGCGCCGCAGGCAGATGTTGGGGCGTCAGGCCAAATTTGCAAAGCGCCTTGTCGAGCCACTCATTCCCGGTCTCTCTGCCAGTATCATCTTCCTCGGCGGCATTATTCTGCTCGTATCGGGTGCAACGCCCGACTTGCGCTATCGTGTAAAAATACTCTCCAGTGTTGTTCCAGAGTTTTTTGTCGAAACATCGCATCTTGCCGCAAGCCTTGTCGGCGTTGCCCTGTTGATCGTAGCGCGTGGCCTGTTCAGACGACTGGAGCGTGCATGGATTGCTGCAATCGTGCTTTTGCTGTTTGGTGCAGTGTTTTCGATTGCGAAAGGTTTGGATTGGGAAGAAGCAAGCATTCTGTGCGTTTTTGCTCTTGCTTTATGGGGCTTTCGCGATTCCTTTTATCGCCGCCCGATTTCCGGACCATTTGAACTGAGCTGGAGCTGGATTGCCTCTGTCGGCACAACTGTCATCGTCTCCACTTGGCTTGGCTTCTTCGTTTATCGCCACGTGGAATATTCCAATAATCTCTGGTGGGATTTTGCTTGGAACGATAATGCACCACGCTTTTTGCGCGCCACCGTTCTGGTGTTTGCTGTTGTGGCGGCAGTCGGTCTGAACTCGATCATCAATCGGCACAGCCAGCGCAAACGCAAGCGTGATTACTCAATCCCCCCTGCGGTGTTTGAACTTGTTGCGCAATGTCCGCATACAGATGCAGCCCTTGCGCTTCTTGGTGACAAGCAATTTCTGCTTGCGCCCGATAACAACGCATTCATCATGTATGCGCAATCGGGTGGCAGTCTGATTGCGCTGGGCGAGCCGATTGGCGACAAACAGGCTGCAAAGGAACTCGCGTGGTCTTTCCATAGCCTGGCAGACAAGATGGCGCTGCGCACCGTATTTTACGGCGTTGGACCAACAAGTCTGCCATTGTTTCTCGACATGGGATTGGTGGCGCTGAAGCTTGGCGAAGTCGCCCGCGTTGACCTCAGCGATTTTTCGCTCGAAGGTCCGCGCCGTCAGCCATTCCGTTATGCCGATCGAAAAGTCGACAAGGATGGGCTGATATTTGAAGTTATAGACGTGAAAGAGGTTCCACCGCTTATTCCGCGTCTGCGTGAAATCAGCGATGCATGGCTTGACCATAAATCAGGCAGCGAAAAAGGCTTTTCGCTTGGCTATTTCGACGACGACTACATGACGCGGTTCGATGTGGCTGTGCTTAAAAAAGACGGAGAGATCGTTGCCTTCGCCAATATCTGGCGCGGTGCCGACAAATACGAGATCACAGTCGATCTCATGCGCTACATGCCCAATGTGCATAAACTGCTTATGGACGCTCTTTTTGCCAAACTGCTCATGTATAGCAAAGAACAGGGCTATAAATGGTTCAATCTCGGGGCTGCGCCGCTATCAGGTCTGAACCGCAGCAGATTGGCCTCGCGCTGGAACCGCTTCGGATCATTCATCTATCGGCGCGGTGCCGACCTCTACCACTTTGATGGCCTCAAAGCCTTCAAGGAAAAATTCGACCCCGTCTGGACACCGCACTATATGGTTTGTCCCGGCGGTCTTGAAACACCCCGCACACTCATCGATGCAACAACACTGATCAATGGCAGCCCACTGGAGTTTATCCGTAAATGAAGAAGCGACGCATTCTTTTAACTGTCTTTGGGCTGGCTTTGCTCGGCGGTGCAGGTGTCTATGCTGCGCTGCATCCGGGCAAAATTGCGCGTCAGTGGGCGCAGTTTTTCAATGCCGACGAACCGGTAATCCATGCCAGTGCTGAACGGCTTTCCAACATCCCGGTTTACATGCCCAAAGGCGATCCGGTTGGCCTTGCCATTCTGCTGAGTGACGAAAACGGAATTGGTGAGAATGAACGCGCTTATATGGATGCAATGCTGGCACGCAACATGATCGTGTTGCCTGTCGAACTGGGTCCGTGGCGCGCTGCACTCGATAAAGAAGATGGTGAGTGCAATTATCTCGACTCGGACTTTGAAGCGATTGCCAAGGAGGCCCTGCGCGGACTCGATCTTGATGTCTATTTTCATCCCGTCGTGACCGGCATTGGTCAGGGCGCGACAATTGCATATGCCGCAGCATCGGATTCGCCCGATGCAACCATTGCCGGTGCAGTCGCTCTCGACCCGACACCTGCAAAAACCCGCCTGCCCTCATGCACAGAAGAAGCAGAAGCGGTGAATGCACCGGGCGGCGGATTCACCTATGAATATGATGCCAAAATTCCTACACCCACATTGGTAATTGGACCCAACGGCTCTCCCGTCAACAACCCTGTCGAAGCAAGACAAAAGAGCGTAGCCGTACTGCAAAGCGGCGCAGACTTCCCCGCTCGTATGAACATGGCCGTGAACAATGTCGTGGCAATGGCTGATATGGACGCGAAGAACGAAGCACTCCCCGTTGTCGATTTACCAGCCAAAGGCGGCAAGGCTGATATGGTAGCCGTGTTTTACTCGGGGGATGGCGGTTGGCGCGATCTCGACAAATCAATTGGTGAATGGCTTCAAGCCAATGGCGTTCATGTGATAGGTGTCGATTCACTGCGCTATTTCTGGTCAGAACGCACGCCGGAAGAAATAGCGCGTGATACAACCGCAATGATCAAAAAAGCTGATCCATCCAATAAGCTGCCCGTTGCCGTTCTTGGTTATTCATTTGGCGCAGATACATTCCCGTTTGCCTGGAAATATCTGGATCCAGCGATTCAGGACCGCACCAAAATGGTCGGACTTCTTGGCGTCGAAACAACCACCACATTCCAGGTTTCGATTGAAGGCTGGCTCGGCATGGATGGTGACAAGGACGTCGTTCCAGCTATCACGACAATTCCGCTGGATCGCGTGGTCTGCGTTTATGGTGAAGAGGAAGACGATACGGCTTGCACAGCACCGGAGCTCAAAGGGGCCGACCTGATGAAACTTTCAGGTGGGCATCACTTCGATGAAAATTACGAGCCGATTGCTGCCGCTCTTTACGAAAAAATGCGCGCGCATGCAGGCCTGCCGCCTCGCCCCGCGAGTTAAAATGAAAGGCACCGGCATTTTTAGCCGGTGCCTTGTTCATACAGCCTTGGCGCTGCGCTTCTTCCTGCACAGCCAATCGGCAATCAAACCTCTTATCAGTCTTAAATCCGATCCCTGGCATTCTGACGGCCTTCCTGCTAGTGGCATTTGCTCTGGTGGCCTCAATCGCAGCTTCTATTGAAGCCATATATGGCGGTCGTCATTGTGACGAAGTCCTTTTTCATTGATTTGATTCTTAATGAGATTACAGCTCTCCCCTTCTGGCATAACGAATCTGCATTGCATGACGTTTAATGGCTGAATTCCATGCCAAATGAGCAAATTTGGTTCCACGGTTTCATCGGGAAGACCTGTGACGACAAAATTTATAGCGAATAAGGCAATTTTTTTGAAATTATGTTGGAGAAACTTGATTTTATGGTGTTGACCAATCCGAAAGCCGCCCGTATGTTCCGCCACACTTCCAGGGACGATTTGTTCCTTAAGGGAGCGCGTAGCTCAGCCGGTAGAGCAACTGACTTTTAATCAGTAGGTCCAGGGTTCGAATCCCTGCGCGCTCACCAATAAATTCAAGAAAATCAACCACTTAGAATATCCCTTCTACTGATGATTTGGCATGCCTTGGTTTTGGGTGCCGTATGGGTACCGTATTGCAGTTGGGTACTTTAGGCTTGTGATTTGGGTCATATCTCCGATCTTCCGGCTGTCTAGGCTCCGGGCAAATGATTTCAGCCAGCCAGCTGCCAGCTATCATGATAAATCGGGCTGTTAAGATGCGAAGGCGGAAAATGCTCATCACTGGACACTCCAGTATGCGCTAGCGGGGAAATACTCGGCTGCGGCGTCGGCATCACATATACCGTAATCAGCATGATCCAGTTCACGCTCATCCTCATATTCCACTTCGTCTTCAAAGTCTGCGTCACCGTCCATCGTATCGAGCAGCGCAATCGCATCCTCAATCCACTTTTCCAGTAACAGGCGGCATAGGCGTTTAACGGCAAGACTTTCCATCACACGATCCCTTCTTGCTGATTACTGCCAGCGGCGGCGATGGACTTGAACGCATTCATAAGCCGCTCTTCATCAAAAAATGCGTCATCGTGCTGACTGACGATGAATTGTGCTTTGAGAGCGGCCTCATTGAGGTTCGCTGGCACAAATTCGATGATTGCATCTTCAAGTGCGACGGTGATGCTTGAACAGCGTTGTGCCTCATCCTTTACGGCTGTCATGCCAACACGATCCTCAATGATCTGATTTTGTGCGTCACACTCCCGCAACACTGCTTTGAGCACGGCTTTCTTCTCTTCACACCGTTCTGCAGCCCTTGCTTTTCCCATGTCAGACCAAGCTAGATTGAGCGATGATTGCAAAGTCCTGTTGAGGTGAATATCAACATCGGCATCGCTGTAAGCATAGATTGGCCGCAATATCTGATTGCCATCGTTATCCCATCCAGAAAGCAAATTTCCGACTTGGACACGGACTTCGCAACGACCCGACCAGTCGGCAGTATCTTCGATTTCGGACACTTGATCCCAAGCATCCGATGTGGCCTTAAGTGCTATTCTGTGCTGCTCAATGAGGCTTTCCAACTCCGACATAGCAGGCTCGGCTATGGTGGTTGATGTGCCTGCCACCACGATACCAACGGCTCCCGCCAGCATCGAACGTCTTGTCATCTGAGTTTTCGGCATACCTTCGGCAGTTGCCTGACTTGGTTGTGTCGGCATCTTTATTTCTCCACTTGTTAATTTATCAAGTAAGATTGAATTAATCATAATTGAAGTTCTTGTCAAGCGTGCTTGATAAAAAAACAATTACGGTGTAGAAAATAGACATGATTACACCAGCGCAAATACGTGGAGCGCGAGCAATGCTTGGTATGACGCAAGCTGATCTCGCAAAGTTGGCAGGCCTATCAACGACGGGCCTTAATAACATTGAACGCGGTTCTGCCGATCCAAAGGCCTCGACCTTGGCGGCAATACAAACTGCGCTTGAAAAAGAGGGGATTGTTTTTCTTGCCACTGGTGACAATCGCGATGGCGGTCCGGGCGTCCGCATAAAGGCCTGATCAACCTCCCGCTTAAATCGAAAGGTTGCCGCCCTTCAAAGACTCAGGTCATATCACCGGAAGAGTTTGAGAAGCGGGGATAAGGGGATGGGGCGACATGCCAAAGAAAATAATTGTTTTTCCAGATGACGGGGTTATCCCCGATGATCAGAGGAAAATAATCGAAAATCATTACAACAGCAAAGCTAAGAAGCCTTTTGAATGCGTAGTTTGCAAGGAAACTAAATGGTCTTTCCTCCCACAATACATCCAAATGCCTGTTTATCTAAACCCCCTCACACATCATGATAAAATAGAAATGTATTTGTGCGTTGCAATGTTATGCAATAATTGCAGCAATACACACATTTTCAACGCTGAAAAAATAATGTCTCAGTACGCAAATTCTGGTGATGCGGATGAGTGACAACATCCACTGGTTGGACCCAAAAGATAAAGCACCATTGAAATCTGACGGCGGCGGTGGCACATTGGACGGTATGGAAAGAATAGCAAAACTTGAAGCCCGTGCGGATTTTGCCGAGCAGCGCCTGACGCGGATTGAGGATAAGCTAGATCGCGTCCTTGAGAAGATGGGCGCTCTGCCGACAACGAACGGGTTGTGGGGCATGGTCGCAACTGTAATTGGCGTTGGAATTGCTATTGCAGGATTAACGTTCGCTATAGCGGCATATGTCGCGCACTGACACACATTGAAATTTGAAGGATACAGCCCCGCTTCGGCGGGGTTTTCTTTTGCCCTTGACCACCCGCCGCGCCTCTGCCAGAGATTGCTAATTCCATAGGGGGTTTTTATGGGGCTTACTACTCAACAGCAGATGCTTATCGAACAACGCGTGACCAATGAAGCCAAGTCGGTTGGCGCGGCCTATCTATTGTGGTTCTTTCTATGGTTCTTCTCGGCACATAGATTTTATCTCGGTCGTCCGGGATCCGCCGTATTGCAGATTTTGTCTTACTTCATCATTGTTGGTTTCATTTGGGTTCTCATTGATGCGTTCCTAATCCCCGGGATGGTGCAGCAGCAGAAGGACGATGTTCGTCGTCGTCTTACTCAGGATGCTATGATCGGCATCTCATCATAATCAGCAGATAATAGCAGACGGCCTAAGCCGCCTCCGCTAGCCTCATAGCTTTCAGCGCGGTATTATATGACAGCCCTGTCTTATCACGCACCCACGGCCCAAATTCGCCGTGTGGCAGCGATTGCTTATTCTCGATGAGGTATTGCCCTATCTCGATCAGGTCCTCTTCTGTGTGGCGCGTATAGGGCTGAAACATTGGCGCTTCGTCTGAATTGGGCTGTGGTTCCTGCGAGGTTGCCCGGTGAAGCGATTTCTCTTCGTCATAGGCTTTCTTTAGGGATTTGTAATTCGGCGCTTTGTTGGCCCGTTTTGCGCTTCTATGCATGGAAAGCATCAGATAGAGCATACCCGCAAGTCCAGCGCGATGCGGAACGGTGCCTGATAGCTGACTGCATTCCCACATGGCGAAGCCCATAGGCATCTGATCCCATGCCTCATACCAGCTTGAAAGATCTGTTTCGATCCAGTCAGAACACGCCCTCACGAGGTCACTGACAGCCCAAAGGCTATATTTGTCAATCAAGCCCTGCTTGCCTGCCGCTTCCGCCAATGTGGAAAGCACGATACGCGCATGGCCTTCACCATGTTTCTCAATAATGCGGTTGATCGTGGCGACTGCGCGGGTCTGGCCCGGTAGCGGGTAACTGGTGCCTGCAATAATCTCAATGCCAAATTCTGCGCAAAGCTCATGAGCTGTGATCATTTGATGAGGCCTATTCGTTGAAAGTGATGCAGAAATATATCACAATAATTGAACGATGACCTATATTTGATCATTATTTGTGAACAATGGGGGCCGATGTCCAAACTAAATAAGCCTATCCGTTCTATGCTCATTAGCCGATACGATGGTGCGAGGGTGCTGCACAAAACTGATACCGCGTTCAAGGAACTGGTTGTAGAAGGTTATATTAAGCCAGCCAGACGCAAGGGCTTTTACCAGCTTGGAAACATTATAGACGGCCATGCAGAAGCCGTTCGTATGAATAGGATCGCAGCGCCGCATGAGCGGACAATCACGCCGGCGATTATTGCATGTAGCTTGGACTATCCATCGGGGAGAAAGTAAATAATTCTCCCCGATAATAGCTCTATTCGGAATAACTCATACGTCCCTGAGCGAAATATTCCGCGGCGTCCTCCACCCGTCGACAAAGCGAAAGGATAATTTTTGCGGTAACCAATGCATTCTGATTAGTTAACTCGTGTATGGCGTCAAAATCTATAGCACTCAGTTCATCGGACAGCTTTTTTGCAGAAGCATTTATAAACGCTGCCCCTGGAGTATCTTTGCCGAACTGATTTCCGGGCATTTTTAGATACTTACTATCGGATAAGAACTTGTGTAGCTTTCCGTATGCGTCGATAACTTCTTTTCTATTTGTGATATACGTTGTCACTATCGAAGAAATATCAGAAAAAACAAATCCCTCGCCATGGATATTTACTACCCCGGGTGAATTGTATTGAATACTCTCCAAGCTTGGTCTTTGCTCGCGAACAAGTCCGTTAACAAGTTCTTTGTAAAAATGGACATAGCTTGAGCCACCTTCGAAAGGCTTACTTCTGAAGGTATTGGCTATTCTATCCTTCATTTTTTTAGGCTTGTTAGGATCACTCCAGTTACTTAGAGTAGCCAAAAAAGCGTACATATCGGAATATTTCTGATAAAATTCTCCGAATTGTGGCATCTCCCATTCGCCATCAATAATTAGCTTTTCCTCATCGGAAGCTCTCGCCGCTAACTCAAAATCGTTAGTGTGCTCGCTGGAGAATAAACGGGGTGAAGGCAGATGCTCTTCGGGAACAGAAGCCGAAGCTGGCGTCATGAAGAGTTCGCCCTCACTATTTAGATCGTGCAGATCAAAATAATAAAGTCTTCGCATCCGTGGATAGGTAAATAGAAACCTTAAATCCGTATTGCCATCTAAATAACTCTCCCAATTCTGTTGAGAGACAGTGGTTGCCAAAAACTTTGCAACCTCGTGATCCTCATCAGGAACTGCAATTGCCAGAATAGGTAGCTTTTCAGAAACAAGTGCAATCAGCTGCGGCTCATCTAGATAGATCAAAGTATCAAGATATTTGGCCTTGCGGCGTCGAATAGCCATCTATGCCTCCACAATCTGCACTATAGCACTAACTGGATCAAATGACTTGAACATCCAGAAGTCCACGTGCGATGTTTTGGAGTTATTTACCGACAATCCTGAACCCATCGGTATATTGAGTTCGGCTATGAATGGTTTTGGATAGCGCTTTTTCGGTAGGCCTTTCGCCAGCTTTTTAATCTTCTGGAAGTCGGTCAATAGTGAGCAAGATGCATAACTGCACTCATCTACTGTAGGCGGCTTTTTTTGCCCACGCGCATGGTGAGACTTAAACTCATCTGCGTTACAGTTCTTGTCCGCGACTACTCGCCATATCTGTTGGTAAGGTACATCCGCCGCCGCAGCTGGTGGACACTGTGCAGGCAAATCCTCAAAAAACGTCATTCCCCCAAAACCCCCTAGTCGAAACTATCCGCCGCTTAGCCCAATCGACCGCAAAAGACGATCACATTTTTGCAACACTCGATCACGACCTGTCTTTTAATTCAATTGGAAATTGTGATTAGCTAAACTTATACAGCTCAAAAACTAAAATTCTTACGCTTTATGAAAAGCGTTGGGGGCGTTGGGTACGTGCTGCGATGCCGCTGGACGTCGCAAAGCCCCCCCTTGCTTTGCGAGGCAAGCCGATGTTTATTCGTGAAGGGCAAATAGGAGGCTTGAATGAAATCTATAGATGCGATGATAACTTGGACGCCAAACCGGGATCCATTCTTGCAAAACCCAACTTGTGGCCAAGTTAGGGTTATCCATCATAATGTTGAACCGGATAACAATGACATTCCTTGTTCCGTTGGTGCCTGCAACGCGGGATGGAAGGAAATGAGCGTAGAAGACAGACAAACAGAGATTAACGAAATTTATCGTAGAATGGTCGAGGAAGATAATATCGACCCTGCTTATGCAAAAAAACAAATCGGCCGCATCGAAGATGTTGTGATGAATTAACTAATCAACTGACTTCGAAACGGATGAGGTGAGTAGGCCCATATAAGCATGGGCTTACTTGTCGTTTTGGGGCATTGGATTAAAGCGAAGCGTATACCATTGCTGTTGAAGTATATTCCAGAATGCTAGTAATGAAGATTATCAAAAGATATATTTGGCTCTTTTTACCGGCTTCAGTTATAGCTTTGGTAGGTGTTTGCTTCTTGATGTTGAGCCGAACGTTTTCATCGTTTGGACTTTGCTCTACGTCTGATGGTGATACGACTGAATGTATCCGCAGTTGGATTGGGGCACTTAGCGGATGGATTGGCGCTGCAGTGGCTGGATTAGCGCTGTTTGGTTTGTTTGCACAAATTAGGGAGCAGCGCCGACAAACAGAGTTTGTAATTGGTGACAGTCTACCAACCCTCGACGCCTTACAGCACATCACTGACGATAAGATCGTCGTCGTTCGCATAGTAAACTGGAACCGCAGATCACTGATAATAAAAAAGATTGATGCTCCTCCAACCGGAGCCGGAATTTATTTAGGCTATAAACAGCTTAAGATTGGAAGTGAAAAGCAGTCTATGAAAAGTGGTTGGGTGGATTTTGCGATCGAGGGCTGGATAGACCGGACCAAACCTCCTGCAGTTGTGGAAATACAGCTTAATCGATATGGCTTTTCGGATGACCGGGAATACATAGAGACAACTTGGGAAGACGTTGAAAACGTTATCGTGGAAGCTCAGCTCATCGACGGCAGGCATAAGAAAATCGTTCTGCGGGCGGAATTGAACAAAGTTGATGGGTAAATGAGTAGTTGCCAGATTTAACGGCCACTCGTTTGTGGCCAGTAATTACTTCGGGATTAGGTGCCGGACGATGCCGACACCTTCGATATGGATTTCACTAACGCGGTTCATGCACCCGCCGCGTAATTGATGCTCTTAGCTTGCTCATAGCGCTCTTTCAGCCATGCTGGATAACGCTCAGGCCCGTTCGGATCAATTTGCTTTCCAATCTGATCTTCCGGCCACCTATGGGCTATCCATGACTGGCTTGTGCCTTCCTGAATAACTGCCATCTGAATAAACCCACCGGCCATATAGTAACGGTCATCGCCCTCGCGTTCTTCCTCCCCGACCACAAGCCCACTGTCGGCCCGACACGCACACACGAGCCGCATGAGAATATCGCCGGTTTCTTCGTTTGGCAGTGGCGGCACGAGATCAAATTCATGCATCGTGTCTGGTAGATGACTGCACCATGTTGCCGCTGGCAAAGGGTATCTGACGAACGGTTCTAAGGTGATAAGATTGCCATCGCTCAATGTCACGCTTGGCTTTTCATAACTCACCACACGATACGCCTCATAAGCCTGACGCTCATCAGACCATCCACCGATGACGCAAGCCGCCTCACTGTGTGGGCCTCTATCCCAATTGCCCCATATGTCAGAGAACAATCGCTGGTGAGAGGTTTTGCAAAACTCAGCTATTCCCTCAACCAAATCATCAAAGCTGTTTATCTGCTGAGTGATTTCCCATCGCAAGGCAGTGCAGAAACCACCTGCGCCTGTCGAACCGATGAAACAGTTATACTCTGGCAACAGAATGAACTTGGATACGAAGCCGTGAACCTCGCCTGTATCGTAGGTGTGACAAACCCCATCCGATGCGACAATAATTCCATCAGTTCCAACTGCGACAGCTAACGCGCTCATGCCTGCACTCCTATTGTCATCACGAACTCTGCGCCAGCTTCACCGCCTGGAACCGATCCACCCAGCGCGAACCTATCCAACGGAATGCCGTTATTGATTGCTTCCAGAATGCCGCGGTTCATCTTGGTAGCTTTGGCATTTACAACGAACTCCCCATCGGAGAGCATCGCGGGAATACTGTCAGACGTTGCACTGCCGGGGCCGCGCACATGGCCACCTGTCGCTAGTCTTAAACCGCCCCATGGATCGGAACCGCCGCCTCCGAATATGCTCCCAACAATACTGCCGATACCGCCACCGCTGCCGAATAGCGCATCAAGGCCACTATTAAGGAACCGATCAGCTAAACGGCCAATAGCATCAGCCAGCACATCGGAAGCCTTCGCACCATTCAACAAGCCGGAAATCATAGTGCCAGCAAAGTCACGTCCAGCATCATTGAGCGCTTGCAGTTTATCCTGCGATTTTTCCCAAGCTTCATTCTGCCGATAAGTGCTTTCGATCAGCGCTTCGATTTGGGCTTTTTGCTCGCCCGTAGCAGCTGCGCCAGCTTGACGGATCGCAATCAGTTTCTCTTTCTCAAGAGCGCTTTTACCAACCAGCGCCGCCTCAAATTGAAGATCCTTGATAAGCTCCTTGACGGCCTCTGCTTCGCGCAGTGCCTCGTCCACGGCTTGAGAGCGTGACTTGCTGCCGCCTGTGCTTTTTGTCGGCTTATCTGGTTTCGTCGGCGTAACCGTAATCTCGGTTGGCTGTGTGCCGTATTTTCTACGTGCTGCCTCTACAAGCGCCGGATTGCTGTCTGTTGCAGGACCATGTGCACCAGCGACACGCATGTCATTTTTGTCGCCCAACATGACCCGGCCAAAATTCTCCATGCTTGGATCGGCCCAGAAGTCTTTCATATAGGCGGCAATGTTGCCCATATCTTTAGCGAGGCCATCCTTGAGTACTACCGATACGTTGAGAATGGCGTTCTTTGCAGAGCTTTCAAAGTTGCGCCAGAGCGTGTTGAACTCCTTGTCAATATCCTCGGCCCTCTTGATCATCGTCTCATCGAGAATACGATCAGCGTCTTGGGCGCTTTGCATTATTTTCTGAATGCTGCCATCGGCAAGATCAAGCAACCGCACCGCTTGCTCTGCACCAGTTCCTCCAAAGACCTCATCAAAGATACGGGTTGCCGCTGCCTGATTATTAAGCGCTTTGGTCTTGTCGATGATTTCCTGCATCAGCTTGGAAGGGTCACGAAGCTTCTTTTGAACTTCTTCTGGCGTCATTCCAAGACGGCCAAATGCTTCCGCGGCGCTGCCCTTGCCAGTCAAAGCAAACTCATCCGCTCTGATGTTCAATTCTTTCAGCGCGTCTACCATCGCATCAAGCGGAATACGGGTATCTTCTGCCACGGCTTTCCATTGCTGGAATGCAGTCAGTGAAACGCCGGCTCTTGCAGCCTCGGCTCGTAGATTGGCTGTTTCTGTAATGATCGATCTGATGCCAGAAACGGCACCAGTGATACCTCCAGAGAATGCACCGCCGATAAAGCCACCGGCAAAGGCACCAGTGAACGACGAGGAAATGCCGGAGAAAACCCCATCCATTTCCTTACCGAAGCCCTTGGCCTGCTTTCTGGCATCATTGATGCCCTTCTTGAAGTTAGCCGAACTCAAGCCGAGATCGACATAAACGCCACCTACCTGTGTCATGCTTCACCTCCGATGCTGCGAAGGAACTCACCCAATGCTCGCCCAACCTGACGAGAGGCTCCGTTAATCCCTATCCTGTCGATAGCATTACCCGCCTTTGGCAGGTTCAATCGAACTTCACCCATCATCTCTGGCATACCCATAGCCAGTTTCGCCATGTGGTCGTTCCATAGCCAGCCAGCAGCAACAACCGCCCTGAGCGTGTGGATTGCCGGGCCTCCATCGGCTTCCAAATCTTCAACGATATCGACTGCGCGTTTCCCCAACGTGCGTTCTAGGACGCAAAGAGCATTGACGCTGTATTTCAGTTCAAGGTTATCGGTCTTTGTGTTCATGATTTTTTTCCTTTGCTGGCGCGGTTAGCCAAGCGCTTTGCTGTCTTGTCGATTTCAACGCGCAGTAAATTGCGCATATTCTCGATGGATTTTACGGATCGAAATGCAGGCCCCATGAACGGCTGCGCTGGCATCTTCTGAGTGCCGAACTCGGCAAAAATGGCATGGGGAGCATTGGCTCTGACACGGACCGTTGCGGATAGTCCTTGGCCTGCTGCTGCCTTATTCGCGGCACGAGCGGCTTTACCTGCTTCTTCTCGTGTGGCCCCTGACTGCATGGCGTTCGCGAAGGCAGCTTTGCCAGCGTTGCTTTTCAGAATGACTGTCTCAATCGAGCGCTTCAGATCGCCCTTATCAACTGGCGCTAATCTCTTGGCTGTGTCCTCAACTGGCTTGGCAGTCTGCTTCAAAACACGCTCCAGAACACGACGCTGCGTTGCCTTGGTGAATTGCTCAAGGTTCTTGTCCAACTCGCGGAGACCGCTGATTTTGTAAGACTTAGCCATTGTTAAGTCCTTCCGAAATTAAATCGTTCATTCTGTCAGCGCTTCTCTGGTGAAAAACCCCGTATTTGCAGTGGTCTACGGGGTATTCCTCTTTGTTTTTCTTTTGGTCAGGACTTAACAAATTTCACCTCACCAAAAAAAATATGTGAATGTGGAGGTCGTGGGTACGCGCTCGAAGCCGTTTTAGGATCAAAACCTCCCCCCCCCCATCATCGATAGAGCCTCGCCTGATTGTCTTGGCGCTGCTTCGTCCCGTCATGGCAGGTCTTGCAGAGGCATTGCAGATTGTCCTCATCCCAGAACATACGTTCATTGCCGCCATGTACTTCGATGTGGTCACACACAAGCTGCGATGTGTCCGGCTCAATCCGTTTGCACATCTGACAGGTGAACAGGTCGCGCACGAATATCTTCATGCGTAGCTTCTGCCATCTGGCTATGCGATACCACCGACGCCACGGCTCTTGCTTTACGCGATGCTGGTCACGGCTGCGCTGGCTACCCGGTGTAGGTCCAAGCAGCGGCTTCATCGTTCTAATCAATGGTCGTATTGTCTTGATCTTAGCCATCAGAAGCGCCCCGCTGTATTGCGCTTCACCACATCGAAGATTGCCTTCTGCTCTTCTTTGGTCGGGTATCGGCCAATGAGTGCGGTCACATGAGCGAGGGACCGTAGGAACACTTCAACTTCATACTGTGCGCGGATGCCGAACTCAGCGCCAATGTCGATAAGGTGCTGTTGAGCATCTGGGCCGTATAGATCACTGATAGGCTTGCTGAACACGTTGGCATTGTCATTTGCGGCTGGCTGCGCATCGTGGCTGCTCTCTTGCCTAGCCACTTCAAGCTCTGACAGAACGCCTTTAGCCCATGTGTTCAACTCGTCCTTGCGGATTTTTCGGTGAGCAACAATCTCTTCTTCTGTTGCCCCCTTTTCCTCAAGAAGCATCTCTTCACGCAAAAGCATGTCTGAGATTGTTTTGTCGATCCAGTCGAAGATATTGCTCACAGGCGGCTCCTTAGTAATCAGGCCAACCGATCCACCGCGCTTTTCATTGGTCATCACGCGTCCTTTCCGGCCTTAGCCATCAACTGCCAGCCGTCACACTTGCCGGGTTCTTCAGTTTCATTGATTGATCTGAGTGCTATCCAGCTATCGCCCTTGAACGTGGCAACATCGCCTTTGCGATAGCCCTGTGCGCGTTGGTGAACGCCACGGTATTTGATGCCACCTTCTTCCAGTGCATCCAGCCGTTTCTTGATCGCATCGAACACGTCCATCACTTTGGCCAAGGCCTCATAGAACTCGCCACGATTTGTTGCAGATTTCAAAAGCTCCGGTGATGCGTTCTTGATTACGTCTCGCAGGCTCATGTCCGATCCTCCGCGATTTGGTGAATGATCCCGTTCTCAAGGCACCACTCGATTGATGAAGGTTTCTCGTCGGCTGCGATGGCTCGGATCGTAGAAACGTCTATGGCGGTGCGCTGTGCGATGATGGTGATCAGATCGGCGTCAATCGCCCGGAACTGATCTGCCTGACGCTGGAAATCCTCAGCCTTCCAAGATGTGACCGAGTATTCCCCGCATCGTGTCTGATGAATGAGGAAAGACGCTTTCCGGCTGGCGATACGCCGATCTGCGGCCAGTGCGATCAATAGGCCGCCGCTTTCGCAGCTACCGACGATATGAGCGGTCTTGCGTTCGGCGGGATGGTCGCGAAGCTGCTTGTGTAGCAACATCGCTGGAAAGCACTCGCCACCGGGGCAGTCGATAATAAGGTCGATGGAATGAGCAGCTGGAACAGATGCAAGCTTCTCAACCGTGTCGCAGAACATCAGTTCGTCAATCGGTCCCTTGATGGCGATCTCGATATGACGGACATAATCGCCCTTGGCGCGGTGACGCTCGGCAAGCTTCAGATTGCGATGCTTCACGGTCTCGGTCGGCTCCAGGCTGATGCCATCGTCTGAGAACATGCTGATGATCATCGGCACCAGCTCCGGGCAAGTTTCAGAGAGTTGTCGATAAGGCCGCGTGTTGCCTTGCTGCCGTTGATTGCTGGATGGTCGGGCGAGAGACCGGCCCGCAGAGCTTCGCGGTGGAAATCTTCGCCAGCCTTCAGAAGGGTATCCAGCGTCTCCACAGCTTCGAGGACCGCACCTGCATATGCCTGATATACGGGCTGGAGTTGCTGATTGGCCGTCTGAACGTATTCGCGATGGAGGCTTTGGAATGTGCCGCTTGTCTCGGTATCCTGATTGACGAGTTCATCCAGATTGTCGGCTGCATCATCGATCTGGATCTGGCTCGGAACTGACCGAACCGTGACACCGGCTTCGGCATTGCTGCGGCTCAACCGCATATCGGAAAGCTCGCGTGTAGCGGTTGCTCTGGCGTTCCGGGCCGCCTCGTAAGCTTCGGTTGCTTCAACCAGCTTGTGGCTTTTCTTCGGAAGCTGGAGAGCGCGGCTGAAGTCCGTCGCGCCCTTGAGTTCTTCTTTCGTTCTGCTCATCATTTGTGCCTTGGTTGCCATTGAATGACACTTTAGCACTGTTGATTTTTGCTACCCGTCACGCGTGACGTAATCGCGAAACAACTCTCCAAGGGCTTCAGTTAACCGTTGCCGATCATCATCATCCCATTCTTTCAGCCGTCCTGTTTCAATCAGAATATCCCTGACGGCTTCTTCAGGCAGAGCAATCGGAAAGACCACCTCACCACGTCGACGCCGCGCACGTCGATCACGCTTCCGCTCGGCTGGTGTCTTAACCCGGCTATTCCGGGCACGTCCCTTCAAACCGACCTCGCTCGAATTAGCCTTGCTTCTGTCGCTGCTTGGCTGGCTTCGAGAACAGTCAGGCCGAACCGCTGGCGCAGTCCTTCCATAACCGGATGCGGCTTTTCATGATCGGGTGTCGTCGCCAGCCATTGAGCGGCTTCAACAACGCGGGGATTGGTCGGGGTCATTCCAAACCTCCTGAAAACATATCTTCACCGCCTGAGTGAAGCCGGGTGTGGTGCTGTCGGCAAAGCCAACGCACGGCCGAAGGCTGCGAATAATCGTCGTGGTGAGCGTCCACGTTTGGATTGCCACAGACTTCGCAAGCCTGCTTTTCAATCTGCTTGCTGCCCAAAGCTTTCTGAACTGCGATATGCGCCGCGTACTTTTTCGGATTTGCTCGACGCCAGTTTGCCTGTCGTGTGTCCGTAGTCAGCTTCGCGGCATGGTCGATGTCCACTGTTTGTTCCAGAGACGAGCTTGGCTGAATGGTCATGCTGCGCCGCCTTCGTTTTTGCACGTGCCTTCATAGGCCATACGGTTCAATTCAGATTGGACGGCATCGAAGAACAATCGAATGTGATCCTCGACCTCGGACCTCGCCACGCCAGCACGTACCAACTGACCGCCCAACGTGTTTACAGTCTGCCGCCAATATGTATCCGCAGCTTTGCAGTGTTTGCGTGATAGATTTTCAGCAACCGCCCTAACCTTGCTGTGCCGTGCCGATAACGGAAACGCGTGAATGACTGCCGGGGCTTTCCAGTTCAATAAATCAAGCTGATCACCAACCATTTGAAGAACTCCTATAAGTATTCCCTTCCTCATAGCTAATCTTAGATGAAGGTGTTCTATGAAGGTGTTCGTTGGAACCCATGTTCCGTGACAACTCAGAACCCATGTTCCGTGACGGCGTTTCCGTGGGTTGGAACCCATGTTCCGTGACAACTGTCCTTTTTTGTACGCGGCGTTTTGATTGACGCTCTCTTTCCGCGTCTCGATGGCGTTCGATTTGAATGGCTACTTGATCGAGCACTGCATTCATTCGGTAGCCTTGGACGAGGTAAATAATCGTGCCACGGTTCGAGCGACCTTCAACTTTGATCCACTTGGCATCGATCAAAACGGCAAGATACTTTCTAACCGTCTTTGTGGACACACCTAAGTTTATTGCTAATGCCGCCTCAGAAGGCCATGCTTTGAGCGTTTCGCTGTTTACATGATCCATCAGAGCAGCAAAGCATGATGCTGGGGCAGGTCCTACTTTATGATCAGCACGGACGGCGCGACACAGGTCTAGTTTCCAACCAGTGAAGGTGCGCTGTGTTTCATGATCAGACTTCTCGTCTACACTCATACTGCATCCTTCTGATCGCGTAATGAGATACGGCCTTCGATCCAAGACTGAACTTCATCGGCTACAAAAGCTTTGCGGGTGCCTTCGGGTGTGAGCGAGATAGGCTTTGGAAAAGCACCCCTTTTAACGCTCATCCATAGTGTTGTGCGTGAGAGTGATGTGAGTGAGCAGACTTCCCGGATGCTGATTAACTTTTTGAATGCACTTACAGATTTAGACATAGGTTCTCCGTCCGAGGCAAGTAAATCATTGACCTCGATTATACCAAAGGTTGAACACCACAGCTAACTGTCCGAGGATGTTTTTAATGAACGTCCCCAGTTATTTACGTTTTTCTGTGCTATTTATGTTCACGTATGTTCATATTATGTTCTTTGGCAGAGTGTTTACCCATTGTACCATTGCGGCCCGTTTTTCTGGCTCATAAGTGGCTCGGTTATAAACCCCGGCTACTCCCGACCTAAATCCGCTAATATGATTTAAACAGGCTTCAATGATATGGGGCATCACGCCTAAGTCAGCCATGCCCGTTGCAACCGTGCGGCGAATATCGTGAGGCGTCCAGCGCTCCTTATTCATCTGCAATTTCAGCCGTACTGCTTGAGCAATAGCGTTGCTCTCTATCGGGTTGTCTACCCGACTGAATAGCGGTGCATCGTCAGCATCCGGGTCTGTGGCGTCGATTGCGTCTGACAGAATGGTTATGGCCGGCTCTGATAACGGCACGAGATGAGATAAACCGTTCTTTGTGCGGTGGCTTGGAATAGTCCATTTCATACCGTCCAAGTCGATCTCGCTGCGCATGATCCCGCAAACCTCACCGGATCGCTGCCCAGTCAAAAACAGCAGCCGGATAACGTTTACGGTATTAGAGCTTAGAGCGGCATCGGGCAGGGCTTCGATTATTGCCTTGATCTCATCCTTTGAAAGCACTCTATCGCGCCTGACGGCCCTTGCTCGCGGTTTAATGCCAGAAGCAGGCGAGGCACTTAGATAGTCACCGTCAACAGCCCAGTTGAACATTTTGCGGATGACCGCCAGAAGGTTATTTGATTGAGCGCCTTTGCCAGCATCGGCCTTTGCTTCGATAATATCCAGCACGTCACGCTTCTTCACGGCTTCCGCCTTCATGCGCCCGATCTCTGGATAAACTTCAGTCACCAGCAGTTGCTCATCCTGCTTCCAAGTCTTCTTATTACGCTGTGCATACTTCTCGATATAAAGCCCCCCCAGTTCACGAACCGTCATAGCGTCCCGTCTGGCGCGTTTATGTCCTGCTGGGTCCTTTCCCTCGGAAATACCGCTCATCGCTTTAAGCGCCTTGGATCGGGCTTCCTCTAGATCAATGGCAGGGTAGCGCCCGATCTTAACACGCTGCTTCGTGCGATCACTTTCGCGGGTGTAAAGTAGGTTCCACGTTTTGGTGCCAGTCGGGGCGACACGCAACGACAAGCCATGCACGAGAGTGTCGTGATAGTCCGTCCGATCAACGACCTTTATGCCTTTAACAAAACTTGCGCTGAGACGTACCTCAGCCATATTGAACCTACTGATGAAAATCTGCTGATTTTCAAATGGGTACCGTATGGGTACGGAAATGTCAAAACTCGTTGATACGCCTTCGGACGGTATCGAACAATAATTTACTTATTTATCAATATTTTGGTTTATTAGGTGGTGTTCATTGAGTTCATGATTGTTTGCGCGGTTGCCACTTTTAATCAGTAGGTCCAGGGTTCGAATCCCTGCGCGCTCACCAATAAATTCAAGAAAATCAACCACTTAAAGAACTCCTTCTGCTGATGTTTATTCCTGCATTGGTTTTGGGGCGTATCTTTTCAAAAAATGCCTCATAAGATCGGACGGCGTGTTTGCAGGCCCAGAGCGCAATCCAGTGCCGAAACCGATTGCCGGGTAGGTTATGCGTCAGCGTGCTCTGCACTTTTGCTGAAAATATTGCATATAAAAACAGCCGCCCTTGCGAGGCGGCTGTCATTCTGAAAATTCAAATTGCTATCATCGGTAAGGCGAATAGCATTGCTGGCGAGGCCCATTATATGGCTGGAACGTGTTGTCCGAAGCGCGATAGGACTTATAGCGATTATAGCACCACTGAACATGGTTGTTGCTGTAACGATATACCGGCTGAGGTGCCGGCTGGTTCGCAATTGCGCCGCCAATGATTGCACCAGCGCCGAACGCTGCCAGCGGATACCACCAGCCATCATTGTGACGGCGGTAGCCGTTACGATAATGGTTATAGCCACGATGGCCGTTCCAATAACCCGGACGCGGGCGATGATTGTCATTCCAGCCGGGACGTGGGCCAGGACGGTGACCATTCCAGCCCGGACGTGGACCGGGGCGGTGGCCATTCCAGTTGCCGTTACCGTGGCGCCGCCAGCGATCATCCCGAACATTGGCAATGTTATCGCTACTGGCGATTTGTGCAGTGGGCAGGACCGGCGATGCGGAAACAGGAGCAATCGCCCCCACTAAAAATGTTGCGCCAATCAAGCCGACCATCATTTTTTTCAGTGAATTAATCATATTCTTCTCCACTTCAACTGCAAACATCATGATTGATGGTTGATGAACCTGCGCTGAATAGTAGGGATAAATATATAGCGGCCCAAAGGCCTGACAAGGAACCGCGAGAAATCTGCGCAAACCTTTTTGTGTAGATCTGCATAAGACGTTTTGATTGCAACAGGCTGTTGAGGCAGAGGCATTTTGACATCTGGCAGTATACCTACAAAAACGTCATATGCTGCAATCATGAAAGAAAGCTCTGCATCCCCCCTTCCCGAAAAATCCGGCGACGGATACCGCCCAACGCATTTTCTGCCCATATCGTCAAACGATCAGCCTGTCGATTGGCTGATCACTGACGGTTTAACGGATTACGAAGAAGCGCTCGCCTTTATGGAAGCGCGTGTCGCAGCCATTCGCGAAGGGACAGCAAATGAGCTGATTTGGCTTGTTGAACACCCTTCACTCTATACCGCAGGCACCAGCGCAAATTCCGAGGACCTGCTGACACCGGATCGCTTTCCAGTGTTCAACACCGGGCGCGGTGGCGAATATACTTATCACGGTCCCGGCCAACGGGTGGCCTATGTCATGCTCGATCTGAAGCGTCGCCGCGAAGATGTGCGCGCATTTGTGACGGCGCTAGAGCAATGGATCGTCGAAACACTTGCACAATTCAATATCAAAGGCGAACGGCGCGCAGATCGCGTTGGCGTCTGGGTTGTTCGCCCGGAAAAGCCCCTGCTTGCCACTGGTGGCATGTGCGAAGACAAAATTGCCGCAATCGGCATCCGCCTGCGCCGCTGGGTGAGCTTCCACGGCATTGCCATCAATGTCGAGCCGGAACTCGAACATTTCGGCGGCATCGTACCGTGCGGGATTGCTGATTACGGCGTGACGAGCCTCGTCGATCTGGGGCTACCGGTGACGATGGGCGATGTCGATGTGGCATTGGGCAAAGCTTTCGAAAGCGTCTTTGGCCCTCGTCAGACCAAATAATCAGACGCTCTTCACGCGCCGCTCGCGCATGAAGACATAGAAGCCTGATCCCACGATGATCGCGATTCCGAACCATTTGGACGGTGTTGGGAAGTCGCCGAAGACAATCAAACCGACCAGAACCGCATTGACGATCTCCAGATACTGGAACGGCGCGAGCATGGATGCTGGTGCAAGCTTGAATGCCTGCACCACCAGAAGGTGACTGACAGTGCCGATTGTACCCAGCAAAAGCAGAAGCAGCCAGGGCTGTAGACTATGCGGCAACGAAAAACCTAAGTCTTGCACGCCCATAGCCGTGCCGAAAACCATAAACAGCCCCGCAATCAGCGATCCACCGATACCGGCGTAAAACTGCATCACGACCGGGCCTTCTTTCGCACCATATTTCCGGTTCAGGATCAGATAGATCGCAAAAGTTACAGCCGTTGCGAGAGGCAACAAGGATACTGCGCCGAAAATCTCGAAGCTTGGCTGAATAACGATCATCGTCCCGATCAGGCCGATACCAACAGCGCTGAAACGACGCCAGCCGACTTTCTCCTTGAGAAATACCGCTGAAAGCAGCGTCAGGATCAACGGCTCGGCAAAAAACACCGCCATGGCATCCGCCAGAGGCATATATTTGACGGCAGTGAAGAAACACGTTCCGCCAAAGCCCATCAGTGCGCCGCGCACAAGATTGCCGACAAGATGCGTGGTCCGCAGCGCTGCGATCCCGCCCATCACAACAAGGATCAGGAACATTAGCCAGGATTGAATGAAAAAGCGCATGAAGGTGACGGTCGCCGGCGGCATGTTATCCATCATCGCAAGCCATTTGCCGATGGCATCCATAAGCGGCAACAGCAATACCGAGAGCACCATGATCGCCATGCCCTTTACATGCGCTTCTAAGCCGCCTGCCGCCCTGCCCTGCATCTCGCTACTCGCAATTTTCTCAACTCCATTGCGCTTACGCGAATGCCATGCCCGTTTCCATCCTAATTCGATTACGAAAAGCGCCCGGTTTGACTTTCGCCACGTTTCTGGTGCAAATCTGTTGCGCTGCGAGCAAAATCATTTGATAACTCCGGGCAAAAGCGGAACGTAAAGCGAACTTTGTTCGCATTGCGGGTATTCTCATGGCATTATCATTGTGATTCGCAGACAACTTATTTCGTGCCGTTCAGTGGGGACGGTTCTTTCGGTTTCAGACAGAAAGCTTTTCGGACAAAGATGGACGACAGCAACGATCTCTTTTCCAGAGTAGTCAACAATGCCCGTGAACGGCAGATGGAGCAGCAGCCCCAAAAGGCGCCTGCATCGACGCCTGTTGCGCCAACGGCGACGCCATCATCTGCACCGAAGCCAGCACCTGCTGCAACCAAAGCTCCACCTGTTTCATCAGGCGGCGATGATTACAACGCCTCCTCCATTCGCGTTCTCGAAGGCCTTGAGCCGGTTCGTCTGCGCCCCGGCATGTATATTGGCGGCACCGACGAAAAAGCCCTGCATCACCTCTTCGCAGAAGTCATCGATAACTCGATGGACGAAGCCGTTGCAGGCCATGCCAATTTCATCGAAGTCAGTCTTGATGCCGAAGGCTTCCTGACTGTGAGCGATAATGGACGCGGCATTCCAGTGGACGAGCATCCACAGGTGCCGGGAAAATCGACGCTTGAAGTGATCATGACCAAGCTGCACGCAGGCGGCAAGTTTGACGGCAAGGCCTATGAAACCTCCGGCGGTCTGCATGGTGTCGGTGTCTCAGTGGTTAATGCGCTTTCCGATGTTCTGGAAGTTGAAGTCGCCCGCAATCGCCGTCTTTATCGCCAGCGCTTCTCGCGCGGCATTCCACAAGGCGGCCTTGAAGATGTCGGCGAAGTGCATAATCGTCGTGGCACGCGCGTCCGCTTTCATCCCGACCCGGATATTTTCGGAAAGGCTGCACATTTCGATCCGCATCGGCTTTACCGCATGGCGCGCTCGAAAGCCTATCTGTTTGGCGGTGTTGAAATCCGCTGGAACTGCGACCCATCTCTTCTTGATCCAAAAAAAGAAACACCCGAAAAGGCTGTTTTCCACTTTCCCGGCGGCCTGAAAGATTATCTCGCAGCCTCACTGGGTAAAGAGCATCAGGTGACGCGCGAGATTTTCTCGGGCCGCACCGAAAAGCAGGGCGGGCATGGCGCCGTTGAATGGGCTGTGTCCTGGTATGGCGGCGATGGTTTTGTCAATTCCTACTGTAATACGATCCCAACCGGCGATGGCGGCACGCATGAAGCAGGCCTTCGCATTGCATTGACGCGCGGCCTTAAGGCCTATGCAGAACTGACTAACAACAAGCGCGCCTCAATCATCACAACCGATGACGTGATGACATCGGCTGCTGCCATGATGTCAGTTTTTATTCGCGAACCGGAATTTGTTGGCCAAACCAAAGACAAGCTTGCGACGGTTGAAGCGCAACGCATTGTCGAAAATGTTATCCGCGACCCGTTTGACCACTGGCTGGCGGCTTCACCGCAGGAAGCTTCGCGCTTGCTCGACTGGGTTGTCGATCGCGCCGAAGAACGCCTGCGTCGCCGTCAGGAAAAGGAAACCGTCCGCAAGAGTGCGACACGAAAGCTGCGCCTTCCGGGCAAGCTTGCAGACTGTACGCAGAATGCGGCAGCAGGTGCAGAACTTTTCATCGTCGAAGGTGACTCGGCCGGCGGCTCCGCCAAGCAGGCACGCAATCGTTCCAATCAGGCGATCCTGCCACTGCGTGGCAAAATTCTCAATGTTGCGAGTGCTGGCCGTGAAAAACTGACAGCCAACCAGCAGATTGCCGACCTCGTACAGGCACTGGGAGCAGGTACGCGCAAAAATTATCGCGAAGATGATCTGCGCTATGATCGCGTGATCGTCATGACTGATGCTGACGTTGACGGCGCGCATATCGCATCGCTGCTCATCACGTTCTTCTATCAGGAAATGCCGGACCTCATCCGCAACGGCCATCTTTATCTGGCAGTCCCGCCACTTTATCGTTTGAGCCAAGGCGGCAAAGTGGCCTATGCGCGCGACGATGCGCACAAGGATGAACTGCTTCGCACGATGTTCACCGGGCGCGGTAAAATCGAAATCGGCCGTTTCAAAGGTCTTGGCGAAATGCGTGCCGATCAGCTGAAAGAAACGACCATGGACCCAAAGAAGCGCACGCTTCTGCGCGTTCATGTCGATGAAGATTACGTTGATGAAACGCGCAGCACTGTTGATGATCTGATGGGTACAAAGCCGGAAGCCCGCTTCCGCTTCATTCAGGATCGCGCTGCATTTGTGGAAGAGCTTGATATTTAAGCTTTTCGCCTGCCAGATCACAAAAGATAAACGTCAGCGTGTTATGCACGCTGACGTTTTTTCTATATGTTTCAGCTTTTCACATCGATGCCGAGCTTGGTTTGAATATCATCGATCGACTCTTTAACGAAGAATGTCAGATCAGTGCTCAGCGTCACAATACGCGTTCCGGTGCCATATGCATTGTAAGACAGGACGTGATTGAAGTTGACGGCAACACGCTCGCCACTGACATCCGTAAGCATAATCCACATAAGCCCCTCCTGCTGAAAAATGATTCCTTACAGAGGATAGGCGCATATGCCCAAATGACAATGAAACTTTACAAGACGATCCGCATACGGACTTTTTCAACCGTTCGGCCAAAGCACTCCGACCATTCTTCGCTGCGGTGATAGATCCTGAACCCTGCTTTTTCATAAAGCCCGATTGCTGGAAAATTATCGGCATGGGTGCCAATTTCGGCTTCCACAAAACCATCAAGAACAATCTGTGCCATCAATGCGTCAAGCAGGGCGCCGCCCACTCCCTGACCGTGAAAGGCAGGGGCAATCCAAAGATCAGAAACATAGTTTGTTTTCGGGACGCGAGCGCCCCAGCCGCAAATCTCGCCGCTTCGCTCCGCCAACAGAACACCATCGGTATTTTCGCGCAAATCGCGAAGGAATTTGGCCTGAAGTTCTGACCGTCTTTCATCCGTCAGAACAATCTCACGCGCTGCGGTTTGCCATGCGCGCACCGCAATTTCAGCCATCAAAACAAATTCGCCGGGCATAGAGCGCTGTGCGTCCACTTGGACGCACAAAGGTCGCTCTAATTTTTTATATTCTGGCTTCGATCCTCTTGAAAATCGATCCCGATTTTCGGATCGAAGCCGGGCACGGCGAATAAGAGTTTCAGATTTTACCACCACTTCTTTGGCGTAAAGCGTCCCGCAGCCTGCTCGATTGCACTTGCTGCCTGGAACAATGTTTCTTCCTCAAACGGACGGCCAATCAGCTGAAGCCCAAGCGGCAGGCCCTGATCGTTGAGACCCGCAGGGACTGCGATGCCCGGCAGACCAGCCATGTTGAGCGTGATAGTGAAGATGTCGTTGAGATACATCTTGACCGGATCGTTTGCGAGTTCCTTATCGCCAATGCTGAATGCAGCAGAAGGCGTAACCGGCGTCAGGATTGCATGAACGCCGCTTGCAAAGACATTTTCAAAGTCTTTCTTGATCAGCGTGCGAACCTTCTGCGCGCGCAGATAATAAGCATCGTAATAGCCAGCTGACAGAACATAGGTACCAGTCAGAATGCGGCGCTTTACTTCCTTGCCAAAACCAGCGGCACGGCTTTGTTCGTACATGTCGGCAATATCCTTGCCAGGTACGCGCAGGCCGTAACGCACACCATCATAACGTGCGAGGTTAGACGAAGCCTCTGCAGGTGCCACAATATAATAGGCAGCAAGCGCATACTTGGTGTGCGGCAGCGAAACATCGACGATTTCCGCACCAGCATCCTTGAGATACTGAACGCCCTGCTGCCAAAGCTTTTCGATTTCTTCTGGCATGCCATCCATACGATATTCTTTTGGAATACCGATTTTGAGACCTTTCAGCGATTTGCCGATCGCTGCTTCATAATCCGGCACAGGCAGATCAACGGATGTCGTATCTTTGAGATCAAGCGATGCCATGGATTTCAGCAGGATCGCAGCATCACGTACATCGCGAGCAATCGGACCAGCCTGATCAAGCGACGATGCATAAGCAACGACACCCCAACGCGAAACACGGCCATAAGTCGGCTTGATACCCACTGTGCCTGTGAAGGCTGCTGGCTGGCGGATCGAACCGCCGGTATCGGTCGCCGTAGCGCCTGCACAAAGATGTGCAGCAACAGCCGCCGCTGAACCACCCGAAGAGCCACCCGGCACCAGATCGACATCTGAGCCGTTTGCGCGCCAAGGGTTTTTCACAGGGCCATAATAGGAGCTTTCATTGGACGAGCCCATGGCAAATTCGTCCATATTGAGCTTGCCCAGCATAACCGCGCCATCAGCCCAGAGATTGGCGGTGACGGTCGATTCGTATTCCGGCTTGAAACCATCAAGAATATGCGAGCAGGCCTGCGTGTGCACGCCTTTGGTCGCGAACAGGTCTTTCACACCAAGCGGAATGCCTTCGAGAGCACCTGCCTTGCCTTCGGCAATGCGTGCATCCGACGCTTTTGCCATTTCGCGCGCCTTTTCAGGCGTCAAAGCGACATAGGCATTGAGCTTGTCATTGGCGGAATCAATAGCCGCAATATAGGCTTCAGTCAGTTCCGTCGCGGTGAAGGCTTTAGCCTTCAACTTGTCGCGCGCTTCTGCAATGGTCAGTGCGGTCAGTTCGCTCATCATCAAATCCTGTAAAGTCACGCCTCAGCAAGGCGCTTTTCAAAAAAGGCGCTGTATTCGGAGTCAGGATAATCCAGAACCACTCCGCAACGCGCAAAACCCGAATTTTCATAAAGCCGCCAGGCCGGATCAAAGCCGGGGCCGGTACCCGTTTCAAGCACCAGCCGCGAAACACCCTTGGCTCTTGCCAGCTCGACAATTGCAGCGACAAGATGCGAACCGATACGCTTGCCCCGAACTTCCGGGCGGGTGAACATGCGTTTGAGTTCCCCCACACCGTTATCGTGCATCTTCAGCGCACCACAGCCGACGGCCTTGCCATCTTCATCCCGCGCGACGAAAACCGTCGTATCCGGCTCCGCCATCTGTTCAACAGTCATCTTGAACTGGAACTCGAGAGGCGAAAGCGGCAGCATATGCGCGTTCAATGCTCTAACAAGATCACGCACATCATCCTGCAATGGGGTCTCGACGGAAACCCGAACAGCCATCGACTTACTCCACGACCTTTGGCACCACGAAGAAATTGTCTTCGGTCACAGGCGCGTTGGCAACAATGGCATTGGCGATATTGCCGTCCGTCACGGCATCTTCACGCAGACGCATTTTCATCGGCGTCACTGAAGTCATCGGTTCAACGCCCTCAATATCGACTTCATTCAATTGCTCGACAAAGCCCAGAATTGCATTGAGTTCACCGGTCATGCGCTCGGCTTCGTCTTCATTGACGGCGATGCGCGCAAGATTCGCAACGCGCTTGACGGTGGAAATATCGACGGACATCCTGTTCTCCGCAAATTTATAATTTAGGGCAGCGAACCGCCACCCTGAAAAGGTTCTTTTACCGGCTATAGCGGTGCAGGTTGGGAAGCGCAACATTTCTTGCGCTTCCATCCGCAGTTAGAACGTGTGGACAGTGCCGGCGTCAGCGACAAGCACCTTCGTTTCCTTATAGTCAGACATTGCCGCAACAAACTTGTCTGCGGTCTTTTCAATGAATGGGAACGAGGCGTAATGGCATGGCAGAACGGTTTTAAAATTGAAATAGCGCTGGCACGCAAGCGCTGCCACAGCACCACCCATCGTAAAACGATCTCCGATAGGCACAATGCCGATTTCTGGCTGGTGCAGTTCATTGATCAGCGCCATATCGGAGAAAATATCCGTGTCACCCATATGGTAGAGTGTCGGCGCATCCTCAAAATGGAATACCAGACCGTTCGGATTACCCATTGATTGCGTGATGCCATCTTCAGTCATCATGGCGGAAGAATGCAGCGCATTCACAAACGTTACGCTGAACCCCTCGCGAACAATGGTTCCCCCTGTATTACCCATGCTGAATTTTTCCAAACCCTGGCGGCCAAGCCAGCCGGTAATTTCGGGGTTCGCAATCACAGTCGCACCGGTTTCTTTGGCAATCTCAACAGTGTCACCAATATGATCGCCATGACCATGGGTGAGCGCGATATGCGTGACGCCCTTGGTCGCTTCTTTGAAATCAATGCCTTTAGCGCCAGGGTTTCCATGAATGAACGGGTCGATCAGAATGACCGCCTTATCTGTCTCAACGCGAAAGGCAGCGTGGCCCAACCAGGTGATTTTCATTGTGTTTCTCCTTGCGGCTCGATTTTCAGTTTCAAAACAGATATTACGGCTCAATTCCATCAGGCAATATGAAGCCTGATCAAAATACTATGAGGACCTATGGCCGTCGTTGAGATCGAAGACATTTTGGAAATTCTGCAACCCGGCCAGACAATTGCCGGGCTTGATCTTGGCACCAAAACGATTGGCCTTGCTGTTTCCGATCTTGGCTTGTCATTCTCCCATCCCCGCCCCGTTATAAAACGCACCAAGTTCACAATCGATGCACAGGTGCTGTTAAAAGCGCTCGAAGCAGACAAAGTCGGCGTCATTATTATTGGCCTGCCGATGAATATGGATGGCTCAGCCGGGCCCCGCGTTCAGGCAACCCGCGCCTTTGTGCGCACCATGCAGCCGCTGACCGATCTGCCCTTCGTATTCTGGGACGAACGCCTGTCGACGGTCGCCGCTGAACGCGTGTTAATCGGTATGGATGTCTCTCGCGGGAAACGGGCCGAACGCATCGATTCGGCCGCGGCTTCCTTCATTCTGCAAGGCGCGCTTGATCGTCTGCACCTGCTTCGCTCATCGCCTTATGATGATGACGATCACGACGCCGGATAAAGCTGATCAAGGATCCGATTGGCATCGTGGCGCGCATCCAGCATGCCATAGGTTGAGCGCCATTGTCCGCCCAGACGGGTTTCAATAAAGGCGTCTGCAATATCATCAGCCCCGAGATTTCGCAGTTCGGCTGCAGCTGCGGCATAGGCAAGCTGCTCTGTCAGAAGACGCGCAACACCCTGATCGGATTCGGTCAATTGCAAAGCAGCCTGAAGCACATCAATGGTGCCCTGCCCGCGCACGCCAAGCTTTTCGCTAATCCAGTCCAGCACTTCATCAAATAAAGATGGGGCACGCGACAGAACGCGCGCCACATCTAGCGCCATGACATTGCCCGAGCCTTCCCATATTGCGTTGACTGGGGCCTCGCGATAGGCGCGCGCAAGATTGCCATCCTCAATATAGCCATTGCCGCCGAGGCACTCCATCGCTTCGTAAAGCAGTGACGGGGCAATCTTGCAGACCCAATATTTAACAACCGGTGTCATGCAGCGTGCAAAAGCCGCTTCCGCACGGTCCGTTGCAGCCATATCGAATGCGCGCGCAAGGCGCATGGAAAGTGCTGTCGCACCTGCAACATCCAGCGCCATATCAGCAAGAACCCGGCTCATCAGTGGCTGTTCGATCAGAGGTTTATCGAAAACAATGCGATGGCGGGCATGGTGAATAGCCTCCGCCAACCCCGAACGCATCAGACCGGCAGAGGCAACCGCACAATCCAGCCGCGTCAACGTCACCATATCCATAATGGTTTTAACGCCTTCGCCGGGATTACCGACCAGATGACCGATAGCGCCATCAAATTCGACTTCTGCCGAAGCATTGGATTTATTGCCGAGCTTGTCTTTGAGACGCTGGAAGAAAAAGCCGTTGCCAGCCGCCTCATTGGTCAATCGCGGCAGCAGGAAGCAGGAAAGCCCCTCCTCCGCCTGCGCAAGCACCAAAAATGCATCGGACATGGGGGCGGACATAAACCACTTATGTCCGCTCAATGTATAAGTGCCATCCTCATTGCGTTCGGCGCGGGTCGTGTTGGCGCGAACATCGGTACCGCCCTGCTTTTCGGTCATGCCCATGCCAAGCGTGATACCCTGCTTGTTGAATGCAGGCTTTTGCGAGGAATCATATTTGCGCGACAGAATCTGCGGCGACCATTGCTTGTAAAGATCAGGCGAAGCCATGGCGGCAGCGAGCGACGCATTGGTCATGGTCAGCGGGCAGAGATGGCCTGCTTCGAGCTGAGCAGTCAGAAAGAAACGGGCAGCGCGCGCCTGATGGCGGCGTCCGGCTTCGGCAGGATTGGCCTCCCATATCGAGCAATGCAGGCCCTGCGCAATCGAACGGCGCATCAGCGCATGATAGGCCGGATGATATTCCACCAGATCAATGCGACGCCCCTGACGGTCATGACTGCGCAGCTTTGGCAGTTCCGTATTGGCAAGACGCGCAAGATCCTGCGCTTCTGCCGACATGACAAAACGACCGTTGCTCTCCAGATCGGAATGCAGTTCTTTTGGGAAACGTGCTGCAATCTGCATGAGAAGCGGATCGCCCAGATATGCATTCGTGCCCGTCATAAACGGGGTCTGGTTGGTAACTTCATGCGTTTTCACAGGCTGATCCGTTTGGTTTGTTCAATTCAATGATCTCAATGCAAGCATTTTAATGCCTGCTGATTTAACATTCTATGCTTTCTTGCGTTGCAATTTCCTAACATTTTCGCACACACATGCAATTTCTGCGCAAAACAACACAGGTTTTTCTTTGTGAATCGGCCAAAGCCATTATAAGGGCGGTTACTGTCCAGCTTTCGCGGCTCTAAACGCCGGTTCTAAACGCCGGTTCTAAACGGATGACTTGCCATGACCCAACAACCGGCCTCTCCGATTTTTCCTCATCGCCATCTGCTTGGCATCAAGGGGCTATCGCCCCTGGATATTAATTGTCTTCTTGACCTTGCAGATCAGGAAGTGGCTGTTTCCCGACAGTCCGAGAAGAAAAAATCCGTGCTGCGTGGTCGCACCCAGATCAACCTGTTCTTTGAAGCATCGACGCGAACGCAATCATCGTTCGAACTCGCCGGAAAACGGCTGGGCGCAGACGTGATGAACATGTCGGTCGGCAATTCGTCGGTCAAGAAGGGCGAAACGCTCATCGACACAGCCATGACGCTGAACGCCATGCAGCCGGATATTCTGGTCATACGCCATGCATCTGCGGGTGCAGCCGCACTTCTTGCGCAAAAAGTCGGCTGTGCTGTGGTCAATGCAGGCGATGGCGCGCACGAGCACCCGACACAGGCACTGCTTGATGCGCTGACAATCCGCCGTGCCAAGGGTGACATTGGCAATCTTATCGTTGCCATTTGCGGGGACGTACTGCATTCGCGCGTTGCGCGCTCAAACATCCTGCTGCTCAATGCGCTTGGCGCACGCGTCCGCGTTGTTGCCCCGTCAACCCTGCTGCCTGCTGGCATCGCTGACATGAGTGTTGAAGTTTACAACACGATGGAAGAGGGTCTCAAAGACGCCGATGTCGTGATGATGTTGCGTCTGCAACGCGAACGTATGGCAGGTTCATTCGTGCCTTCGGTGCGCGAATATTTCCACTTTTATGGCCTCGATAATGAAAAGCTCAAATATGCCAAGCCTGACGCTCTGGTTATGCATCCCGGTCCGATGAACCGCGGTGTCGAGATTGCATCCGATGTGGCAGATGGACCGCAGAGCATGATCCAGCAACAGGTTGAAATGGGCGTGGCGGTGCGC
This sequence comes from Brucella sp. TWI432, assembly GCF_039674445.1. NCBI lineage: Bacteria > Pseudomonadati > Pseudomonadota > Alphaproteobacteria > Hyphomicrobiales > Brucellaceae > Brucella > Brucella sp. TWI432. The sequence goes on from NZ_JBDJNL010000010.1 coordinate 110,615, forward strand.
ATGGCAGTGATGGAAGCTCTGCTTGATCCGCGTCGCGCAGAAACCGCAGGAGAACGCGCATGAGTGCGATCCTTTTTGAAAATGCCCGCATTGTTGATCCATCGCGCGGGCTGGATGAACACGGCAGCTTGCTCATTCAAGATGGCAAGATCACCGCAAGTGGTGCTGATGCCCGCAATCAGGGCGCACCGGAAAGTGCGGAGGTCGTCGATCTGAACGGCATGGCAATCCTGCCCGGCCTGGTCGATTCGCGCGTCTTTATCGGCGAACCGGGCGCTGAACATCGCGAAACGATTGCTTCTGCCAGCCGTGCCGCCGCAGCGGGTGGTGTGACGTCCATCATCATGATGCCGGATACCGATCCGGTGATCGATGATGTAGCACTGGTCGAGTTCGTCAAGCGCACGGCGCGCGATACCGCGATCGTCAATGTGCATCCGGCAGCCGCCATCACCAAAGGCTTGCATGGCGAGGAAATGACGGAAATCGGCCTGCTGCGTGATGCCGGTGCGGTTGCCTTCACGGAAGGCCGCAACACGCTTATCAATACCCAATTGATGCGCCGCGCTCTGACCTATGCGCGCGATTTTGATGCGGTGATTGCCTGCGAAACCCGTGACCCCTATCTCGGCACCAATGGCGTGATGAATGAAGGCCTTTTTGCAAGCTGGCTCGGCCTTTCGGGTAGCCCACGCGAAGCAGAAGTCATCCCGCTGGAGCGTGACCTGCGTTTGGCCGCTCTCACCCGCAGCAAATATCACGCAGCCCAGCTCTCCTGCGCCATGTCTGCGGATGCGCTCCGTCGTGCGAAAGACCTTGGCACCAAGGTAACAGCCGGTGTTTCAATCAATCACCTGTCGCTGAATGAAAACGACATTGGTGAGTTCCGCACCTTCTTCCGTCTGTCACCGCCTCTGCGCAGCGAAGAAGATCGTCTGGCGATGGTTGAAGCAGTCAAAAATGGCACAATCGACATTGTCGTTTCGGCACATGATCCGCAGGACGTTGACACCAAACGCCTGCCTTTTGCCGATGCTGAAGCTGGCGCGATTGGTCTGGAAACACTACTGGCGGCGGCGCTTCGCCTGCACCACAACGACAGCATTCCGCTGCTGCGTCTGGTAGAAGTGCTCTCAACCGCTCCTGCACGTATTTTCGGGCTGAATGCCGGCACATTGATGCCCGGCGCAAAAGCCGATCTTGCAATCGTCGATCTTGACGAACCATGGGTGGTTCGCGAAGAAGACCTGCATTCGCGCTCGAAGAACAGCTGCTTTGAAGGTGCCCGCTTCCAGGGACGCGTGAACCGCACTATAGTCGGCGGCAAAACAGTTTATTCAGTTTAAAAATTTCAGATCAGCCGTCTTGATTTCAGGCGGCTTTTCTTCTCAACTGGTTTTAATAAAGTGCATATGGGGAACTTCATGACCGAAACAGGTCTGTTCAGTCTGGTGTCGCTGGGGGCACTGATTTTCGGTTACATTCTCGGCTCCATTCCTTTCGGGCTTGTTCTGACCCGGCTTGCGGGTCTGGGCGATGTGCGTGCAATCGGGTCCGGCAATATTGGTGCAACCAATGTTTTGCGCACCGGCAACAAAAAGCTCGCAGCCGCAACACTCATTCTTGATGCGCTCAAAGGCACCGTTGCGGTGCTGATCGCATGGCGGTTTGGCGAAGCGGCTGCAATTGCCGCGGGTTTTGGTGCCTTCATCGGCCATCTTTTCCCGGTGTGGATTGGTTTTAAGGGCGGCAAAGGTGTCGCAACCTATCTCGGCATTCTGATCGGTCTCGCATGGCCCAGCGCACTGGTTTTTATCGCGGCATGGATCATCACCGCCCTTCTCACCCGCTATTCTTCGCTGTCAGCACTGGTGGCAAGTCTTATTGTTCCGATTGTGCTTTATATGCGTGGTGATCCGGCAATTGCCGGCTTGTTTGCCGTCATGACATTGATCATCTTTATCAAGCATCACACCAACATCTCGCGGCTTTTAAGCGGCACCGAGAGCAAGATCGGCAAAAAGGGATGACAGAAAGCGCGAATTCGAAAAATGGAATTCGCCTCTCAGATCGGCAGCGGCTCAACTGGCTGCGTCTTATCCGCACTGACAATATCGGATCGGTGACGTTCCGTGATCTGATTTTGTTTTGCGGATCAGCCGCCAATGCAATTGAACGGCTGCCAAGCCTCAACATTCGTGGCGGCGGCTCGCGAACTATACGCGTCACACCGCTCGAAGATGCCGAGCGTGAGCTTGAAGCCATTGAGCGCATCGGCGCGCGTCTTGTTGGCATGGGCGAACCCGACTATCCGCAACAATTGAAAAACTGCGAAGCGCCTCCTCCGCTGGTCATCATCAAGGGTGATGTCAATGTGTTTCGCAAACCGCCCATAGCGATCGTTGGCTCACGCAATGCGTCAGTCGTCGGCGCACGTTTTACCGAAAAAATTGCACGTGATCTGGGTGATGCAGGTTTCGCTATTGTCTCCGGCCTTGCACGCGGCATTGATGCCGCAGCGCATAAGGCAAGCATGCAAAGCGGAACGGTGGCTGTGCTGGCTGGCGGCCTTGATAAGCCCTATCCACCCGAAAACCTGCCGATTTATCGCGCCATTCCTGAACATAGCGGCGCGCTGATCACCGAAATGCCGATGGGGGCTGAACCACGCTCGCGTGATTTCCCGCGCCGTAACCGCATTATTGCAGGCCTTTCACTCGGTCTCATCGTGGTTGAAGCAGCGGAGCGTTCGGGTTCGCTCATCAGTGCCCGTATGGCTGGTGAAATGGGCCGCACAGTCTTTGCCGTGCCCGGCTCACCGCTTGATCCGCGTGCACGCGGCACCAATGCGCTTTTGAAGCAAGGGGCGACACTGGTAACGCATGCCGATGATGTCATTGAAGCCCTTGCTCCGCTGACAGGCGGCGAAACTATGCGCAACAAGACGGATCAACCTGATCTTCTCAAACAGTTTGAGGAACCACCAGAGCACCGTCAGGCAGCAACCACGGATAAAGAGCGAGACATTCTTATGAATGCGCTCGGACCGGTCCCTGTCGATATTGACACGCTTGTCAGACACACGGGCCTGGAATCGGGCAATGTACAATTCATTCTGCTGGAACTTGATCTTGCCGGGAGGCTATTACGGTATCCCGGCAATCAGGTGGCGCTTATGCCTCAATAAAAATAAACGGATAATTATTGAGCATTCTCGCAAAGGCGGCGCTCGTCCCGCGCTTCCTGCAATGCCATATCCATCATATATGCCAGCATATGCTGATTATTTTTTTTGGCCATAATGATCAGTTCTTCAAGCATCTGTTCAATATACATGATTATCTCCCCGCGCGTTGCTATCCGTTGAACCATTCTTGCCCCCAAGATCGTTCGGTTTCATGCTTATGAAAACCACCCTTCTGGCGCTTGCCCGTTGGATATACCCCAACGCAATACTACCATTTGGTTTATAATTAACAAAAGCAATTTTAAGTTGTATTTATCGATTTTTCGCTCGTCGCTCTTGACCAAACGCAAACCGCTGTTCATGTGAAAGGCAAATATTTGAACGCGATAAAAGGATAATCCATCCGTAAGCATCGCGAATCTGGGCAGTTTTAATGAACGTCGTCGTAGTCGAATCGCCTGCCAAGGCAAAAACCATCAATAAATATCTGGGCTCGAACTATAAGGTTCTGGCCTCGTTTGGTCACGTGCGAGATCTACCAGCTAAGGACGGATCGGTCCGTCCGGATGAAGATTTTGCAATGTCGTGGGAGGTGGACAGCAATTCCTCCAAGCGTCTGGCAGACATTGTCAAAGCGCTCAAAGACAGCGATGCATTGTTTCTTGCAACTGACCCTGATCGCGAAGGGGAAGCCATTTCGTGGCACGTGCTGGAAGTTCTTAATCAGAAGAAAGCGCTCAAGGGCAAAACGGTCAAGCGTGTTGCATTCAATGCGATCACCAAAAAGGCTGTTCTGGATGCTATTGCCAATCCACGCGATATTGATGAGCCGCTGGTCGATGCCTATCTGGCGCGCCGTGCCCTCGACTATCTGGTTGGCTTCAACCTCTCTCCGGTTTTGTGGCGCAAGTTGCCAGGCGCGCGTTCTGCGGGCCGTGTGCAGTCTGTGGCGCTGCGTCTGGTCTGTGATCGCGAATCCGAGATTGAACGCTTCATTCGTGAAGAATACTGGAATATCGCTGCTGCGCTTAAAACCCCGCGCAACGATGCTTTCACTGCGCGGCTGACCGTTCTTGACGGCAAAAAAGTCGGCAAGCTCGACATCAAGAATGAAGAGCAGGCAACTGCCATCCGTACCATGCTGGAAGGCGCAAGCTTCAAGGCCGTCTCTGTCGAGGCCAAGCCAACCAAGCGCAATCCCGGTCCTCCATTCACCACTTCAACACTTCAGCAGGCCGCATCCGGCCAGCTTGGCTTCTCGGCATCGCGCACCATGCAGGTTGCACAGCGCCTTTATGAAGGTGTGGATATTGGCGGCGAAACTGCGGGTCTCATCACCTATATGCGTACCGACGGCGTACAGATGGCTCCTGAGGCGATCAGTGCCGCCCGTGACGCTATTGGTAACAATTTCGGTGCAAAATACGTTCCCGAAAAACCGCGCTATTACTCCAGCAAGGCCAAGAACGCACAGGAAGCGCACGAAGCAATCCGTCCAACGGATTTCTCGCGTCATCCAAAGGAAGTCCGCCGCTATCTCGACGAAGATCAGGCACGCCTTTATGAACTAATCTGGAAGCGCGCCATTGCCAGCCAGATGCAGGCTGCCGACATTGAACGCACGACCGCCGATATTGAAGCCATTAACGGCGCAAAATCGGCGATGCTGCGAGCCAATGGTTCGGTTACGAAGTTTGACGGCTTCCTTGCTGCTTATACAGACCATCGCGAGGAAGAAGACGAGGACGAAGATAGCGCAAAGCTGCCTGAAATCCGTTCTGGTGAGGCCATTTCACGAGAAAAAATCGATGCGACCCAGCATTCGACCGAACCGCCGCCACGCTATTCGGAAGCTTCGCTTATCAAGAAGATGGAAGAGCTTGGCATCGGCCGTCCATCGACCTATGCCGCCACGCTCGCAACGCTGCGCGACCGCGAATATATCACCATCGACAAGCGCAAGCTTATACCGGAACCCAAAGGCCGTCTGGTAACATCGTTTCTTGAAAGCTTTTTCAAACGCTATGTCGAATATGATTTCACGGCGGATCTCGAAGAAAAGCTCGATCTGATTTCCGACGGTAAGCTTTCCTGGAAAGACGTGCTGCGCGATTTCTGGCGCGATTTTTCCGGCTCTATTGATGACATCAAGGAACTGCGCGTTACCAACGTGCTTGATGCACTCAATGAAGAACTCGCGCCGCTCGCCTTCCCTGATCGCGGCGATGGCAGCGATCCACGCACATGCCCAACCTGTGGCACCGGCCAACTTTCGCTCAAACTTGGCAAATATGGTGCATTCGTTGGTTGCTCAAACTATCCTGAATGCAAATTCACCCGCCAGCTCGGCGGTGACGGCAATGGCGAAGCAGCAGCTTCTGATGAACCGAAGTCGCTCGGCAAAGACCCGTTTACCGGTGAGGAAATTACGGCACGCACAGGACGTTTTGGCCCCTATATCCAGCGCGGTGAAGGCAAGGAAGCCAAGCGTGCCAGCCTGCCAAAAGGCTGGTCAGTTGATACAATCGATCATGAAAAGGCCGTGGCACTGTTGTCGCTTCCACGCGATGTTGGCCAGCACCCAGAAACCGGCAAGATGATTTCAGCAGGCATCGGGCGCTATGGGCCTTATGTCAGCCATGACGGCACCTTCGCCAATCTCGAAAACGCCGAAGAGGTATTTTCAGTTGGTCTTAATCGCGCCGTTGCGGTTCTTGCAGACAAGCAATCCAAAGGCCCCGGTCGCGGACGCTCGACACCGGCAGCCCTTGCAACGCTTGGCGATCACCCCGATGGCGGTCCCATCACCGTGCGCGATGGCCGTTATGGCCCTTATGTCAATTGGGGCAAGGTCAATGCCACACTGCCAAAAGGCCAGGAGCCGACCAGTGTGACACTGGAAGAAGCGCTCGCTTTGATTGCCGCCAAGGCTGGCAGCATCAAGACCAAGAAGGCGCCGGCCCGCAAAACCGCCGCAAAAACTGCGACCGCTGAAAAAAAGACAGCAACGAAAAAGACCGCCGCAAAAAAGCCTGCTGCAAAATCAAAAAGCAAGGCGAAAGCGGCAGAGGAGTAAGACTTGGCACGCCGTTTCCCCAAATCCGATACCGGACGATCCGCACGGACCGAACGGCGTGCAGCAACAGCAAAACGCAACGAGGCAAAGTCGGCTGATCCCATTGCTCATTTGCCGACGCGTCAGGACGTCCTCAAATTCATTGAAGAAAACCCGGACCGCGCTGGCAAGCGTGAACTTGCCAAGGCGTTCAATATCAAGGGCGATGCACGGGTTTATCTTAAAAACCTGCTGCGAGAACTTGCAGACGATGGATTGCTCGAAAAGCGCGCACGCCGATTGTCCCGCCCCGGTTCTCTCCCCCCGATCGCCACGCTCCACATCACCGGCCGCGACAATGATGGCGGCCTCGTTGCCCGTCCGAGCGACTGGGATGAGGCCGAATATGGCAAGCCGCCTGTCGTTCTGATCCGCCGCACACGCCTTAACAAATCATCCGATGGACCGACCGTAGGTGTTGGTGACCGCGTCTTGGCGAAGATTTTCCGCAACAAGGAAAATGAAGGCCCGGAATATTCGGCCCGCGTCATCAAGGTTATAGACCAGAGCAGCAATGCGGTTCTCGGCGTTTTGCGCCGGCTGAGCAGCGGCGAGTGGCGGCTTGAACCCGTTAACCGCAAGCAGCCGGAAGTGCAGCTTGACCCGCAATCGCTGCTCGACGCCAAAAGCGGCGATCTGGTCGAAGTCGAACTTCAGTCTTCACGCCGCTACGGTCTACCGAGTGGGAAGGTGCGTCAGGTCGTAGGCTCTGTCGATAGTGAAAAAGCGCTTTCGATGATCGCGATCCATGAACACGAAATTCCGCATATCTTCCCCGAAGACGTGATCCGCGAAGCCGAAAATGCCAAGCCTGCAACGCTGGAAGGCCGCGAAGACTGGCGCAAAATTCCGCTCGTCACTATTGATCCGACCGATGCAAAGGATCACGATGATGCGGTCTATGCCGAGCCGGATACCGACCCGACCAATCTGGGCGGCCACGTCGTCATCGTGGCGATTGCCGATGTTGCAGCCTATGTGCGTCCCAATTCAGCACTCGACCGTGAAGCATTGAAGCGCGGCAACTCAGTCTATTTTCCCGACCGCGTTGTGCCGATGCTTCCAGAGCGCATTTCCAATGATCTGTGCTCACTGCGTGAACTGGAAGATCGCCCAGCACTTGCTGTGCGCATGGTTTTCGACGCCAATGGTCACAAGAAGTCTCACAAGTTCCATCGCATCCTGATGCGTTCGGCTGCAAAACTCGCCTATGCGCAGGCACAGGCCGCGATTGATGGCGCAACCGACGAGAAGACCGCACCGATACTCGACATGATCCTCAAGCCGTTGTGGGCTGCATATGGCGCTCTCAAACGCGGTCGCGATGCGCGAGAACCGCTTGAGTTGGATTTGCCTGAGAAAAAAATCATTCTGGCACCCGATGGCAAGGTGGACAAAGTGGTCGTGCCTGAACGGCTTGATGCGCATAAGCTCATCGAGGAGTTCATGATTCAGGCCAATGTTGCAGCGGCAGAAGTGCTTGAAGCGCATCGCCAGCCACTGATCTTCCGCATTCACGATGAACCCGCCCTTGCGAAGCAGGAATCCTTGCGCGAGTTTCTGCGCACGCTTGATATGAACCTGGCCAAAGGCGCCGCTCTCAAGCCGGCACAGTTCAACCGCATTTTAGAGGCTGTTGAAGGCACGGATCATCAGGATCTGGTCAATCAGGTTGTGCTGCGCACGCAAAGTCAGGCGATTTACAGCCCTGATAATATTGGTCATTTTGGCCTGCATTTGCATAAATATGCGCATTTCACTTCGCCCATCCGCCGTTATGCCGATCTGATCGTGCATCGGGCTTTGATCAAGGCTCTGAATCTTGGCAAGGATGGCCTGACCACCGATAAAGAAGCCCAGCTTGAAGAAACAGCAGCGCTGATTTCATCCACGGAACGCCGCGCGATGCTTGCCGAGCGCGAAACCGTGGACCGTCTGATCGCACATTTCCTCGCCGCCCATCTGGGCGATGATTATGAAGCCCGTGTTACCGGAGTGACGAGGGCCGGATTGTTTGTGTCTCTTGCGACATATGGCGCAGATGGGCTTGTGCCTATTTCAACTTTGGGTGATGAATACTATCTTTACGATGAAGCCAATCATGCAATTGCCGGTGAAAGAAGCGGAAAAGGCTTCCGTCTCGGTGATACGGTGACGGTAAGGCTTGTGGAAGCGCTCCCTGTTGCGGGGGCACTTCGTTTTGAGATGGTTTCGGAACCGCATTCCCTGCCGATGTCGACGCGTTCGCATCATAAGGCAAGCAAAGGAATGCGCGGGCGCAAAGGAAAACCTTCGGGCGTTTCGCGCTCTAAGAGCAGAGGTCGCAGATGAGCATGCTAGAGGCCAGTTCCACAGACAGTCCAGTTCAGGTTTTCGGTGGCGAAAGCCCGAAAGCCGCACGACCGAGCCGTGATTTGAAGCAAGCCATGTGGCGTGGCTTCAAATCCCGCTGCCCGCATTGCGGCGAAGGAAAGCTGTTTCGTGCGTTTGTGAAACCGGTCGACCATTGCTCCGTCTGCGGTGAAGACTACACAGAACAGCGCGCCGATGATCTGCCGGCCTATCTGACGATCCTTATCGTCGGCCATATCGTGGTTGCGGCTTTCATGGGCGTGGAAGCCACCACCAATCTATCGCTGTTGACCCATATGGCCATATGGGGGCCGATGATCGTTCTGTTGAGCCTGCTCCTGCTACAGCCTGTCAAAGGCGCGACAATCGGGCTGCAATGGGCTTTGTTCATGCACGGATTCGGTGGACACGGCGAAGGCGATTACAGCGACGTCACATAACAAGCGGTTCTGCCGTGACAGCCCGCGCCCCTTCAAAGCCGACCTCTCCCAAGCCAGCATTGCGGCCCCGCGATGCCGCATCCTTGCTGTTGATTGACCGCACAGGCAACACACCGCGTATTCTTATGGGGCGGCGCCACCCCAGTCTGGTTTTCATGCCGGGAAAATTCGTCTTCCCCGGCGGCAGAGCCGATGCGGAAGATGGTGCCATCGCCGCCGCAAGCGAACTGACAGAGGATGACACACAGAAACTGCTTTCCGGCATGGGTGCTCGGGCAACATTGCGTCGGGCACGCGCGCTTGGGCTTTGTGCCATCCGCGAAACATTTGAGGAAACGGGGTTGCGGATTGCACGCCGCGTCACAGCCGAAGCCACGGCCGACGCTTCGTCTCGCAAACAACTGTCATCAAACACCATAATAATGCCTGATAATAAGGATTGGTGTGCATTCCTTGAGCGTGGCGCATTGCCTGCGCTTGGCGATCTGCGCTATTTCGCCCGTGCTGTGACACCACCAGGCAATATTCGTCGATTCGATACGCGATTTTTCATCGCATTTCGCGACAGTTTACCGGGACTGGAAAGCTCAGCACTTGTCCCAAGCGGAGAATTGGAAGATTTGGATTGGGTCGCCATTGATGATGTTGATAAACTCGACGTTGCTCGCATTACGCAAGCCATTCTGAAGGAAGCACGAATGCTGCTCTCGCAAAGCCGGTTTGACCTGCCCGTCACTCTTCCTGTGGCGCAATACAGCAAGCGGCATGGCCGCTTTGTGCGTGAAGTGATCTGACCTTATGAATAAAGAAATCTATCCTGCTGAGAGCATTCCTCAGGAACCAAACGGCAGGAACCCTCAGGGGCAGTTGCATTGGCGCTCGCTTGCCGCAGCGATCGCTACGATCAGCGCTATGGGCGCCGCTATCGGGCTTGGCATTCCGCTTTTGAGCGTGCTGCTTGAAAGCCGCGGCTATTCCGCCAGCCTTATCGGGGCAAACACTGCGGTTGCGGGCCTTGCATCGATTGTTGCAGCGCCGCTTGCCGCACCGATTGCTGCCCGCCTTGGTGTGGCCAAGGCCATCGTGTTGATGCTGGTCATCGGCAGCATCGCTTTTGTCGGATTTCACTTTCTGCAACCGCTTTGGGCATGGTTTGCTCTGCGAATCGTGCTGCATTTTGCGTTGACGGTGCTGTTCGTTCTGTCCGAATATTGGATCAATGCCTCCGCACCGCCCGAAAAACGGGGATTGGTGCTCGGAATCTATGCGACATCGCTCTCGCTCGGTTTCGCATTTGGCCCCTGGCTGTTCTCGAAAATTGGCAGCGCCGGTGGCCTGCCCTTCTATGTCGGCTTCGCAATCATCCTGATTGCTACAATTCCGGTGCTTATTGCATGGCGCGACAGCCCGGATTTTGAGGAAGGTGAGCACGTTCCTTTCCTGCCCTTCATTTTTGCTGTTCCCACGGCAACAATGGCCGTGTTTGTGTTTGGCGCCGTTGAAACGGGCGGCTTTGCGCTGTTTCCGGTGTTCGGCGCAAAGGTCGGCTATACGGAGGGTGATGCAGCGCTCTTATTGACCATGATCGGGCTTGGCAATGTGCTTATGCAAATTCCGCTTGGCATCGTCAGCGACCGTATTTCCGACCGCCGTAAACTGCTGCTGTTTTGTGCCGTAACCGGGCTCTTGGGCATGATTGCGCTGCCTTATCTTATGAGCAACTGGTATCTGATGGCAGGGGTTTTGTTTCTATGGGGCGGCGTTGTCGCCGGACTCTATACCGTTGGCCTCGCCCATCTCGGCTCTGAACTCACCGGACGCGAACTCGCATCCGCCAACGCCGCCTTCATCTTTTGCTATGCCATCGGCATGTTGGCAGGGCCACAAGTGGTCGGTGTGGGCATGGATGCCATGGGTACAAAGGGTTTTCCGCTCACTCTTGGCATGTTTTTTGCGGCTTTCGCACTCTTTGCTGCGATTAGGCTTGTTCAAAGGAAGAAGCGGGGTTGACTTTTCCCCCTTAATCCGTAGTGTCGCGCCGAATTTCCGCTTCTGGCCAACTGGCGAGACTCGCAGCGGTTTAATCATGAAAGAGCAGGTATTTCGATATGGCCAAGGCTACGACCATCAAGATCAAGCTTTTGTCGACCGCTGACACCGGCTTCTTCTACGTAACGAAGAAGAACAGCCGCACGATGACGGATAAGATGACAAAGACAAAATACGACCCGATTGCGCGCAAGCACGTCGAGTTCAAGGAAACGAAGATCAAGTAATTCGTTTCCGACGCCAGTCCACTGGCAGGAATCAAAAAGCCGTCTCTTTCGAGGCGGCTTTTTTGTTGGCTTTTATTCGATATCATGCAGCCGACAGGACAACCCTGTTGCGGCCTTTTTTCTTGGCCTCATAAAGAGCTGCATCGGTGCGTGCGAAAAGCGCTTCAACACTATCCCCCCCCATCAGCCGCAAGGCTGCAATCCCGATGCTGATCGTCATGGTGATCTCATGCTTGCCGCGCGCAATCACAAAAGGCTTCGCAGCGATTGCCTCACGCAGACGCTCCGCGACGGCCGCAGCAGATGCAAGATCCGTATCGGGAAGCACCACAGCAAACTCTTCGCCGCCATAGCGACACATTACATCCATGCCGCGAATTTGCGTGCGCAACCGCGATGAGAATTCACGCAGTACATCATCACCGCCATCATGACCGTATTTGTCATTGACACGCTTGAAATGGTCGAAGTCCACCATGATGACTGATAATGGCCGCTCACGCCCCATAGCGCGCGACAGAAGCACCGGCATGTGGGTATCCAGGTAACGGCGGTTATGCAGCCCAGTGAGGCTGTCCGTGACTGCCATGGTGATTGTGCGGTTCAAGCTCTGCCGCAAAAGATCATTATAACATTTACGTTTGATCTGCGTCCGCAGCCGCGCATAAAGCTCAAGCTTCTCCAGCGGGCGCATCACATAATCATTCACCCCCAGTTCAAGCGCACGCACCACCAGAGAGCCTTCTTCTTCATTCACAATAAGAATGATGGGAACAAGCCGCGTGCGTTCAATGGTGCGCATCTGAGAGCAGAGCCGCAAAGGATCGTAATAGATGAAGTCTGCCGAAATGACGATGCTGTCATAGTCGTTCTCGATCGCCTTGATGAGAGCGTCATTGGCATCATACGCAACATCAACAAAATAATCTTCGCCCAGAATCAGGCGCAGCCGAGCGGCTGCCAGCTCGTTCTCATCGACCACGAGAATGCGCGCTGCGTCCTCACCGGCCCCAAAGCGACCGGAAAGTTTCGCCGCAAGCAGAGCTTCCACTTCCGTATCCGCCACAGTGCCGGTGCGCTGAAACAGCTCGTCAGACACCATTTTAAGCCGGGCAAGGCTTTTCACACGTGAAAGAAGTTGGGAATCCTTGACCGGCTTGGACATGAAATCGTCCGCTCCCGCCTCAAGCCCCCTGATCTTGTCTTCCGCACTGCTGAGCGCGGTCAGGATGATAACAGGAATATTGGTCGTTCGCGGATCATCCTTCAAACGACGACAAACCTCAAACCCCTCAACACCCGGAATCAAAACATCGAGAATGATCACATCAATCTGTCCACCAAGACAGATTTCAATCGCCTCAGCACCATTATTGGCTGTAATAACTTCGTAATACTCGCTCAGCAGCAGCGCTTCGAGCAGCTTTACGTGTGTTTCCTCAGCGTCAACGACGAGAATTCTTGCTGTCATAATACACTGCCCCCAATTCCCGCCCCCTCTGTGCTCTTATAATAAAGACCGCTCTAAGCGTCTCCCAAATATGATTTTATGGTTTCGATAAAACGCGGAACCGAAATAGGTTTTGATATATAAGCCTCGCAGCCGCCCTGCCGGATGCGCTCCTCATCTCCCTTCATCGCAAATGCCGTGACCGCAATCACCGGAATATGCTTGAGTTCGTCATCATCCTTAAGCCACTTGGTGACTTCCAGACCGGAGACTTCAGGAAGCTGAATATCCATCAAAATGAGATCGGGCCTATGCTCGCGGGCAAGATCAAGCGCTTCAAGACCATTCCGGGTCCTGATGGTTTCATATCCGCTGGCTTCGATAAGATCGCGAAACAACTTCATATTGAGTTCGTTGTCCTCGACGATCATCACAGTTTTAGTCATCGAATATTCCCTGGCCTAATTCTTATCCGTCGCAAGACAGGTTGATCTGCCCATTACACCCCTATGGAATTCCTGAGTTTAAGCGCATTTCATTGACGAAAGGCAAATATTCCTTCCATCTTGCATTGAAGCACTGACGCGTGGGGGATAAAAGCAAGCATATTCGAAGAATGGAGACAGCCCATGAAGACGCTCATGAGCAAGACGGATGCGGAAAACGTTGCAGTTGAAGCGCTGGTATGGCTCGCACAAGACAAGGAGCTGATGTCCCGTTTTCTCGCTTTGACCGGTATAGAGGCTTCTTCAATCCGCTCCGCGGCCCAGGAGCCCGGCTTTTTAGCTGGCGTTCTGCAATTTTATCTTGGGCACGAACCCACACTGATGCGTTTTTGCCAGGAAACCGGGCGTGACCCGGTGACAATTGAAAAAGCAGCGGTGCTTCTGCCGGGGGGACTAAACCAACATTTCTAATAAAAAGCCCCGCAAAAACAGGGCCTTATCAGTTCTATCACTTAGAGCGCGTTTCGATCTGATTGAATCAGATCAACGCTCCGATCCCTTATTTTAACGCGCATCTTTGTCCGAAAACTGTTTCACAGTTTCCGGGATGCGCTCTAAAAGAAAATCAGGCGCTTGCAGCTTCGGTGTGCGACACGCTGAGAACACTCAGCTCATGCGTCTTTCCGTCACGTGCAACCCAAGACATGGACTGTCCCGGCGTAAGACCAATCAATGCTGTACCAATTGGTGTCAGGATAGAGATTCGACCCTGCGCAATATCGGCCTCGCCCGGATAAACCAGCGTGACTTTACGCTCATGTCCATCATTGGAGCGGAACTCGACCGTCGAACCCATGTGAACGACATCTGCCGGCAGTTTCTTGAACGGAACCACCTTGGCGCGGTCCAGTTCCTGCAGTAACTCCTCGGCAACCTCCTCCAGTTTTTCGGAGACGTTGCCGGCCAGAATTGTCAGCCGTTCGTGATCAAGATCACTGACGACGATCTTTGGCTTTTTGCGATTCTTTGCATTCATGACGATAGCTCACTGCTGCCTAATGATGATTGTCCTCCGTAACTCGACTGGCCCGGAGCAACTGTTTGAATTTTTAAAGAAAGCGCTTTTAGTAATTCCGCTTGAAGGTGAGCGGCAAACCGTCCCCCAGAATCCTCTGCGCTAAGCAGGACTCGAGGGTTGCTATCCCGTGATCGGCTGAACCCGATGGAGTATGGAAGCAAAACGATTGTTCATACTGCTAAACTTGGTGATATCTTTGCCAATGTCAAGTGCAGAGCGAACAGGATAGCAGAGTGACGATAGCATTATCGTACATTGGTGCTATAAACGATGTTCCTTTTATGTTCATCAAACCGCACACAGCCATGACCGAGCCATTTGCCGTTAACAGTCCAGAGTTCGGCTTCTGCCGCGATTGTCTATCGCTGCAAAAGGCTGAGTCTGCGCGGCGTTGCCGTAGTTGTGGCAGCCCGCGTCTGGTGCGGCATACCGAACTTTACAAACTCTCACTCGCCCACGTGGATTGCGATGCGTTTTATGCTTCGGTTGAAAAGCGCGACAATCCCGACCTTCGCGATAAGCCGCTCATTATCGGTGGCGGCAAGCGCGGTGTTGTTTCCACGGCCTGCTACATAGCCCGCATTCATGGCGTGCGCTCTGCCATGCCGATGTATAAAGCTCTGGAAGCCTGTCCACAGGCTGTCGTCGTCACACCGAATATGGAAAAATATGCACGTGTCGGACGTGAAGTTCGCCAGCTGATGCATGATCTCACGCCGCTCGTCGAACCCATATCCATTGATGAAGCATTCCTTGATCTTGGTGGCACAGAAAGACTGCACCGTGCGCCTGCGGCGATCATACTGGCGCGCTTTGCCAAGCGAGTCGAAGACGAGATCGGCATCACGATCTCTGTGGGGCTGTCCTATTGCAAATATCTGGCCAAAGTCGCATCAGATCTTGAAAAGCCCCGTGGGTTTTCTGTCATAGGCGAGGCAGAGGCACTTGAATTTCTGCGCGACAAGCCAACAAGCATGATCTGGGGGGTTGGAAAATCCTTCAATGCGAAGCTTGAGAGCGACGGTATTCGCACCATAGGCCAGCTTCAAACCATGGATGAGGGAACACTTATGAAAGCCTATGGC
Source organism: Brucella sp. TWI432 (assembly GCF_039674445.1). Lineage (NCBI taxonomy): Bacteria > Pseudomonadati > Pseudomonadota > Alphaproteobacteria > Hyphomicrobiales > Brucellaceae > Brucella > Brucella sp. TWI432. The sequence continues at coordinate 126,044 of NZ_JBDJNL010000010.1, forward strand.
ACAATGGGCCAGCGGCTTTTCAGACTGTCGCGTGGACAGGATAGCCGCAAAGTTGAACCTGAACATGATATGAAAAGCGTTTCGGCTGAAACAACGTTCAACAAAGACCTTTCTGAAGCGACCGACCTCGTGCCTGTGCTACGAGCGCTGTCGGAAAAAGTATCTCGACGCCTGAAATCCGGCAATATTGCGGGGCGCACGATCGTGCTTAAACTCAAAACTCAGGACTTCAAACTGCGCACGCGAAATCGACAGCTGGCGGACCCGACAAAGCTTGCCGACCGTATTTTCCGCACAGGTCTGCAGCTTCTCGAAAAAGAACTGGATGGGACCAAATTCAGATTGCTCGGCATTGGCGTTGGTGAGCTCTCCACGGATGATCGTGCCGATCCGCCAGACCTTGTCGATACGCAGGCTACAAAGCGTGCTGTCGCGGAAGGCGCTATTGACCGTCTGCGCAACAAGTTTGGAAATAATGCGGTGGAAACAGGCTACACGTTTTCCAAAGGCATCCTTGCACGTCCACAGACTCCGCCGGATCGCGATCCAGAAGATTAGCCCCTTTTCACAATATCTTTAGGAAAGTGCTGGAGAAAAGTCTCTCACGCGCCGGTAACGGCTTGACGAAGCGCATCTCTATCAATATTGGAACGTCTCAAGAGAGCATTTGCTGATTTGACATGCCTCTTACGGATGGCCTCATGGCGGAGTGGTTACGCAGAGGACTGCAAATCCTTGCACCCCGGTTCGATTCCGGGTGAGGCCTCCAAAATATTTCCTAACAAAAACAGATGCTTAACGGCGCTGCAACAGGGCTTTATAACCCGTTTCACGTTGCACTGTGTCGCAAATAGATTCTCTGCAATTACAAATAGTTACAAAAACCACCGGCAAATACACGCAACATGAAACGCAACATGCTTGACTCTTTCAGCCACATGAACAAAATAAGAACATTATAAATTATGGACACGCCGGGCGGCGAGTGTGTCTGCTTTTAACGGAGCAGAGCAATGAATGCAGTTGTGCAAGAAAATGGATATGACGACGAAATTGAGTTGGTGCTCGCCTATCACAAAGGCGATGTACGGGCTGCAATCGAATCGCTCTTGAAAAACCGTGACTTTCTCGTCAAAGAAATCGAGTATGCCAGTCTCGCAATGTCGATGGGCTTTGCTCGTGGATGGAAGCTTTGGTTATAAAACCAAGTATGGGCAGCTTTGGTTCTGCCGAGCGCATAAACAGCAAGGAGAGGATGCGTTAGCTGGACGGCGATAAAACATCGCCTTATTCTTTATGAGGCAGGAGGATGCTCATATGCAATTTCTACAACCTCACAACAAATCATGAGGCCATGCGTCGTCTGTTTTCCAAAGTTCGACGATGCGACGAACCGCATTGATCCTCAGTTAGATGTCAATCCACCTGCTTTTGCCACGTAGACGGATCGCGCGCATCAAGGCCTATTGCTTTGGTGAAGTCGTCGCCCATGCCTGCGTCAGGCATAGCCGGATTGATCCCGCCATAATAAAGCTGGAAAGGCCCAAAGGACGAGCCGTCGTCGCCGCCATGATCTCGCTTGGATGGATCAAAGACATTCATCCCCTCATGGCCTGCAACACGCGCCGCAATGTCGGGGCTGATACCGCGCTGCATGGCAGCTTGGCGGATATATTTTTCAATCGGGTTCATGCTTTCTCCAATAAAAAAGCCTCCCAAATTGGACGGCATCAAATTACGCCAATGGCGCATACGTCAATCTAATAATGCGCCATTGGCGTATAAATAACCAATATGAAAATAGTTCGCACCAATCGCTACTCTAAAGACTTGCGTAGGCTTCGCCTGTCAGAGCGTCATCAAGACGCCTTGGAGCAAAGAATCGCGAATGATCCACAGATCGGAGCGGTTATTCCGAGCCTTGAGGGTGTTCGCAAGGTTCGGTTTGCAATGTAGGGTCGTGGTAAACGCGGCGGTGGTCGGGCGATCTATTATTTGATGCTATCGGATGATGTTGTGGTTATGCTGTTTGCTTATGCTAAAAATGAGCAAGAAGACCTTTCGCAAGATCAAAAGAAGGCAATCCTTTCCATCCTTAAGGAGTTGAACAATGGCTGATAAAAACACCGAGTTTGGCGATGGCATCCTTGAAGGCCTCAAAGAAGCATTGGCTTGGAAACGTGGCGAGGTCGCGCTTGAGGTTCGGAATATCGATCCCATGCCCGCCTCGCGTATCAAAGAAATTCGCAAGCGCTACGCCAAATCAACTAAAGAGTTTGAGCAACGGTTTTGCATCCCTGCCGCCACAATGAACAATTGGGAGCAAGGCCGTCGCAAGCCAGACCCAACGGCACGCTTGCTGCTCAAGGTGATTAGCGATGCGCCTGAAATCGTGGAAAAGGCTGCTCATGCAGCCTTTTCCAGTCCCAACTACTAGCGCTACCTATTGGCTCATAAAAAGCGGCCCGTAGGCCGCCCTTTTTATGCTGCTGCTTTTCTGACACGATAAGGCAGTTTGACCTTACGCTGGTTGAAACTCGTCCGGGGACGCGCCGGATTAAAATCTGGATTGTCAGTGCTCAAATACAAGGCCTTTTCTTTTGGTTGCCACACAGAGGAGAGAATTATGGTCCAATTTCTTCATGGCAGCGCCAAGACCACGTAAGTCATCAAAGCTTTGCGACAGCGATCAAAAATTCCGGTCACAGTCGCATGATCGATGCAGACGTGGCATTTTGCATAAAACAAATCGCTCCCGGCTTTGCACCGGGAGCGATAATTTGGTTGCGACTATGGGTTTTCTACCACTTCACCTTGAAGCCGACATTGCCTTTGAGAGCGTAGCTGTCGGAGAAATGGTTGAGTGACGTGTTGATGGAACCTTCGCCATAGAGGGCATATTTATTGTCGGCCCAGGCATAGGTGCCACCTGCGCCAATCCCACCCCATGTATCATCGCTGTCAGTGGCCATATGGGTTCCCGCATAATTCATACGGGCGTCACCCATGAGCTCCTGATAAAGATTGGCAATGCCATAGAGTGATGTATTGACCATCCGCCCATCATGGCCCTTCCAGCTATTGGCATAGTTGGCAGCAAGACCAAGCCGGGCTGTCAGGCT
>NZ_JBDJNL010000011.1:0-114494 GCF_039674445.1 Brucella sp. TWI432
TCAAGCACTATCGCGGCATTGCAACACGTTACGACAAAAACCCGGCCAATTTCCTGGCTGCTGTCAAACTCATCGCTGTCCGCATCTGGTGCATCAGTTTATGAGTCTACGTCGTAAGATTTGGACCCAATCCGCAGATCACCATACCGGCCAGCGGTCTCTCGAAATGCCGCATATAAAGGCCTGACAGAAGACCGCACTCGATCACATGTTCATAAGGTCAGAAACTTCTTGCACAACGGGCGGCAACCACAGAAGACACAAGTGGTCCGCAGCGAATGCTTACAGAAGTCGCCGAACGTGCCAAGACATATTCCCCACGGTAACCATCGGGCGGTTACGTGCTTCGGCGTTTAAATGGACCCGATACCCGCGTCGAAAAATTTACCCCTCCTTTTTTTGAAGCAGATTGTGAAAGAGCTCGAAAATCAATCGATAACGGATTTGTTCGCAATTCTTAGTAAAGTTGGAAAATAATTAATAATAGATAACCACCGACATGTTTCCAGATACCCTGTCGGTGGTTTTTCAATTATTTATCGAATAATCGTGCAGAAAATCTATTTTCTGTTACGATACTGGATGTTTGCAGTTCGCAAATATGAGATTGCAGTAGAACCACTGTGGGTGGATTGGACTCCATATAAAAAATCAAAGTCTAGGTGAAAATTTGAATGTTGGTATAATTTGCAGATTGCATAAATTCATCATCTGGAATTTTGTCAGTTACCAAAATATCTATATCATCTAATGAACCTAGCTTTACCATAGCACTTTTGCCGAATTTTGAGCTATCAACGGCTAGGATGACTTTTTTTGATAACTGAATTGCTGAAGAAACGATTGTTACTTCATTCTGATCATCATCACATAAGTCACCATCTTTATCGATACCGCTTACCGAGATGATTGCGAAGTCAAACTTAAAACGATTTATAAATTCGTTAGCGTTATGGGGTAATATGCTACCATCAAATGGTCGAACAATTCCGCCTGGTATTGCTAAAGTAAAATCTGTTTTTTCACTGATAATACCTGCAGATCTTAAACTGTACGTGATAATTCGTAAATTATTCTTTGAAGTTAAATAATTGGCGACTGCTTCACATGTTGTTCCAGTATCAAGAAATATGCTTGAATTGTCTGGAATGATATTTGATACGATTTGTGCGATACTAGATTTTTGAATATTATTATCAATCCTACGTTGACGATAGGTGTCAGTATCAAGCATTGCCAATGCTGATGCCCCACCGTGAAGTTTTCTAACACTACCTTTCTGTGCGAGATCGTAGATATCACGTCTGGCCGTTTGTGTTGTTATATTGAAACGCTGAGCGATCTCATCAAGAGAAACAAAGTGGCTATTTTCAATCCATTGAATTATCTTTTTCTGTCGTACTTCTTTCTTTTTATCATCCTTATATGACATATTCATTAATTCCCTACCGTGCTCAAGCATATTAAAGTCGCTCATTTTGATTACTATTAATCAGTTCCACTAAAAGGGCATTTTTGTAATTTTATATTAATTTTAAATGTAATATTTATGACAGATATAACAAATTTTGGCTTATGAATTTAATAAACTATTAAAATAATTAATCAAAATCCAATTATTGCGATTGGAAAAGCTATCAAATGATAACTTTATTAAAAGTCCATCGTGTGTGAATCACTCTTTTTGTAATGTTATTGACATACGATCCAGTTAAATGGGGAGACACCATCATTTAGGGGTCACAAATGCAAACAATATCGAAATGGTTAATTTTCTTGGCTACAATATTATATGCCTCGACTGCGGTTAATCAGGCTAGCGCTGGCGAAGCTAATCACACAAAGGGTGACTATCAGTTAAATCTATTCGCCTTTAACATTGCATCCATGGCGGTGGGCGCTGAAAGTGCCTTCGCTAAATGGCTTACCAGCTACGATCCTGATGTTTTATTGTTCCAGGAAGACTATAAAAATTCGAGAACGTCTCTTGCTAAAACTATCGCGGAAAACAGAAGTATAGCTTTAGATAAAATAGTCGGTAATCATAGCTTTCATGATGGGCATGGCATTGCGTCTCTCGTCGGCGGTGATGCATTTGATACGAATAGTTTTAGATTAGTACCTATTAATACAGGTCTTCAAATGACGGAAGAGCCGCACCCATCAGTACGAATTAGAAAAGGTAATCAAGACTTCGATATCGTCTCTGTTCATTTTAAAGGAGATGATAGATCCGTCGGTACAAATGCACGACGTGATATCGTTGCGGACGCATTGCTTTTAGGCGAGATGGCGGATGGCTTTCGACTGCCTACTGTCATGGGGGGCGATTTTAATGCAGGTGATACTTCGGCTACTGGTCTTCGTCCCAACCAAATCTACCCTACGGCTGATAATCTTCCGACGACTATGAGCATTCTTAAAAAAAGCGTTCAAGTTTTTCGTTCGGATGTTGAACGTGAGCCCTTCGCCTATCAAAAAGACGAAGATTCGAATTATACATGGCCCAATCCAGGGTATGGCTGCACGACTAGTCGAGGGTGTTGGGGTAGTACTCAAAGATGGGATCGTACACAGATAGATCATTTTGTTATAAATAGGCCTTATGCAAAATGGTTTTACGACATGAAAACGGCAGATGATTTTAAAGCCGATGTAGCCCTTAGAACACTTAACGCTAAGGGTGCATTATCTGACCACAACCCGATAAACGTTAAAATGGGTTGGGTAATGCCAATATCTGAAATGATTGATCCGGAGAATGAAAGTAGCGGCATTCGTTTAACATTCGATTCAAACCTAACTGAGCAGGCGGCTCAAGCTGGAGCAAAGGCTAATTGGTATTCTGCTGAACTTAAGGAATTTTATCTTTCCAGAAACAATGATAGATCTGATGTTTATTTAGGTCAGATGGTTGGTGCTGATGGAAAACCTGTTCTCACGACCACTCAAATTACCACTGCTCTGGGCCTTCAAGACCCATCAGTGGCTGCAAGGCTGGGTACGGACACTGGATTAGATTTTTCGACAGATCCGAATGCCGTCTTTAAAGTTCAGTTGGATTGTCATAACGCTGCACATCTTTCATTAAGTAGTGCGTCTGAATATTGCATCGATGATCATAGCCGTTTTTCAGAGCTAGTGATTTCAGACGGGCAAACTGTAGTATTTGACGAAGCAGAAGCGCTTGGTTCTTCAAGTGCTAAAATTATACTAAATAATGGTGGACTTAGAACCACGAATACAAACGATTTATGGGCGACTTTGACATCCTCTACAACCGCTGTCAGCCAATCAATCTATTTACAATCGGTTGGATGGATCAACGTTTCGGCCCCAACGGCTTCACTTAGTTTAAGCGGTGCTATTGATGGGCAGGGCTCACTCGTAAAACAAGGTGATGGTGCACTCGTTTTGGATCATATAAATTCCTTTACGGGCGGAACCTTGGTTGAAGGCGGTGTGCTTCAGGCTGGTGTAGATGGTGCATTCGTCAACAACACGGCTTTCGCCGTGAATGGTGGCAAGCTTGATCTCAATAATTTCAATGTGAGCATGTCGTCGCTGATGGGTGAGGGCGGAACATTGAGCCTTGGTTCTGCAGCTTTGACTGTAAACCAGTCTGCCAATACGCGTTTTGACGGCAACATTGACGGTACTGGCAGCCTTACGAAGTCCGGCTCAGGTGTTCTGGTTCTTAATGGTGCCGACACCTATACAGGTGGTACAACTGTAAAAGAAGGCGGTCTGGTCATCGGTGATGCATCCCATTCAGGTGCATTCCTTGGCGGCACGGTTAGCGTTGAAAACGGCGCACATCTTAGTGGCGCAGGCTTCATCGGCGGACTTTACGCTGGTGCTGGCAGTATCATAGCGCCGGGCAATTCTATTGGCACGCTGAAGGTTACCGGCAATCTGGCATTTGATGCGGGAGCTACTTATGTTGCTGAAATTGATGCCGCCGGTAAAAGTGACCGTATCGATGTGAGTGGAACGGCAGCGCTTGGTGGCGCTAAGGTTTATGTAGAAAAGGCTGCTGGCACCTATATGCCGGGCAAGCGTTACACCATTCTGAGTGCTGAAGGCGGCATCACAGGTACATTTGGCGATATGAGCCAGAACATGCCTTTCGTAGATCTCGGTTTGGCTTATGACGCCAATGCGGTTTACCTCGATATCGCTCGTAACGATGTCGACTTCATTGCTACAGTAAAGACAAGTAATCAGAAGTCGGTAGCCCTCGCTGTGGAAGAGCTTGGTGCTGGCAACGCTGTTTACGACACGGTCGTCATGCAGGACAGCGAAGACAATGCGCGCCGCGCATTCAATGCTCTTTCGGGTGAAGTTCATGCTTCAACGCGAACTGCGATCATCAATGACAGTTCCATTGTTCGAAATGCAGTTATGGACCGCATTGGTGCAGCATTTGGTGGTGAGCGAAATGCTGCATCCTCGTCGGTCGCAACGGATGTTGATTCAGCTCAGATTTCCGCACCGCGCGCAGCAATCTGGGGACAGGCGCTCGGTCAATGGAGTGAAACCGGAGCTGACGGAAATGCCGGTAAGTTGAAGCAATCCACGGGTGGCTTCGTTGCAGGTTATGATGCGGAAGTTGTCGAAAACTGGAGGCTGGGTGCTCTCGCAGGATATAGCCGCACCAACTTCGATGTGAATGATCGCAACTCGTCGGGCCACAGCGATAATTATCATCTGGGTATCTATGGTGGCACTCAATGGGACGCGACACTGTTCAAAGCAGGCGTTGCCTATAGCTGGCACAAAATCGAAACTGATCGTTTTGTCGCCTTCCCGGGCTTTTCAGAGAGTCTTGATGCGGATTACAGCGCAAATACCTTCCAGGCTTTTGGTGAACTCTCACATCGTTTCGATCTGAATGGAACAGCGATTGAGCCATTTGCGAATGTTGCTGTGGTGCGTCTGCAAACAGACCGCTTTAACGAGCATGGCGGCAATGCTGCGCTGCAGATTGGAAAAGAAACAACGACAACTACGTTCACTACGCTTGGTCTTCGTGCTTCTGCTCCTGTCGTGTTTGGCAGCATGAATGCCAAGCTCAACGGAACAGTCGGCTGGCAGCACGCCTATGGCGACACTATACCGACTGCTGCAGCTGCATTTGATGCTGGAACAGTATTTGAAGTGGCTGGTGCACCAATTGCCAAGGATACTGCGATTATCAAGGCTGGTTTTGATATTGATCTCGGCAACCAGACGACCTTGGGTCTTGAATATTCTGGTCAGTATGGTTCGAGCTTTAATCAGAATTCGGGTAAGGCCAAGCTTAGCGTAAAGTTCTGAAAATCATGATCTTTTATCGCGCATCGTAATAATATGGCGCGCGATAATACTCTTTAAATATCTCAGCCCTGTGGACGGATTTGACTACGGCGTAGACTCATAAACTGATGCACCAGATGTGGACAGCGATCAGTTTGAGAGCGGCTAGGAAATGTCCGGGTTCTTGTCGTAACGCGTGGCGATGCCACGATAGTGTTTGATGCGATTAAAGAAGCGCTCGATCAAGTTTCTCTGGCGATAGACCCATGGCGAGAACGCAAATACGTCCTTACGGTTTGATTTGGGAGGAATATTGGCCCAGATTTTCCGTTCCGCTGCGGTCTTCCGGATCGTATCGGTATCGTATGCTTTGTCCGCAAGCAGCGTACCGCCTTCTTTGATGCATTCTAAGAGCCCCTCAGCCTGTGAACAATCAGCGGCCTGTCCACCTGTCAGGCAAAGTTTGATCGGACGGCCTTCTGCATCAACAATCGCGTGGATTTTGCTTGTGAGGCCGCCACGGGAACGTCCCGTGCCAACCATCGTCGGCATCCCCTTTTTTCCTGTGGCTCCGTGCTGGTGAACGCGGACACAGGTACTGTCGATCATCACGATATCATCGTCATAGGCTTGATAGACGGCCTCCAGCAGTCGATGCCAGGCACCAGCCCGTCGCCAACGAACGAACCGGTTGTAGCAAGTCGTTGCAACACCATAACGCTTAGGGATTTCAGACCATGACGATCCTGTGCGGAAGCGCCATAGAATGCCATTTGTCAATCGGCTTTTAAACGGGACCTTGGGGGATGCGGAGTAAAACTTGGACCACCGGAGGTAGTTCATGTATTCCCATGCAAATAGAATTCGCGCCGTTGAGCTATATATCCAGCTTGGCAAGCGGGTTAAGGCGACGATCCGCCAATTGGGCTATCCGACAAAGAATGCGCTGAGAAACTGGTATCGCGAATACCAGCAGCATCAAAACCTGCGTGTTGGTTGGCTCTGTCATGCTTCGCGTTCTCGCCGATGGAAAGTGGGTGGAAGGTGCGATCGTTACAATAGAAGACAAGACGCATGAAAATGAGCTCGCCTTTTTCTATGTGGAATCGGATGAGCATGGCCGGGGTGTCGGCCAAAAAGCGTGGAAAGAGATCGAGCGGCGGTATCTTGAAACCCGCCTGTGGACGACGCACACGCCCTATTTTCGAAAAGCGCAACATTCACTTCTACGTCAATAAGTGCGGGTTCAAGATCGTCGAATATTATAATTCTCGGCATCCTGACCCGCACGATACGTACGACTCTGATTCCAACGATAGCGGCATGTTTAGATTCGAGAAAAACATGGCCTGTCCAGGATGTTGACCCTTCCCGGCAATTGCGCCGGCAAAATCAGCACAACAACCCGGGTTAGGGGTGATTGCCAACGCCGTTTGCCCGGCGTGTCGTCCCGTGGCTGGCTCCCGACCGCATCAAACCATGCGGGTAAGAACATCGGTCGGACCGCCCTTGTCCATCAGTCGGTGTTTCAGCGCTCCCAGCACGTGGAGTCCGATTAGCACCAGAATGGCGTAGGCGCTGTACCTGTGCAGCGTCTGGAAGACAGCAAAAGCATTGTCGTTCTTGGGAAGCAGTTCCGGCAGATGCGGAATGAAGAAGAACGGGATACCATCACTCTGCGAAAAACTGCTGGACAGAGAATAGCCGAGCAGCGGAACAAGGAGTGTGAGAAGAATGAGAAGCTTGTGAACTGCATGTGAGAGGATTCTCTCCCACGGCGCGAGAGCCGAGGGCGCTGACGGCATGCTCGTTGCGTAGAGCGAGCGAAGCGCAAGGTGGACAATCGCAATCAGCCAGACGAGAATGCCGAACTGCTTGTGGTTGGGATAGAAGATCGAGGCGGTTGCCATATCGCTTTCCGGCAGGCGCGTCATATACCAGCCCGATGCAATGAGCCCGATGATGAGGCAGGCTCTTACCCAGTGAAGACAGCGGATCGGAAGGGGATACTTAACAGCCTTGAGATTGTCGGTGTTGATGGCTGACATCACAATGGTCTCCTTGATGGGATTGGTCATCTCGCCAGATTGGCGCTGGCGAATGAGAAAGACGGGCTCAGTGGACCGCCTTGACGTTGTTGAGGGCAAGGAATACGGCTGCCGAAAGCAGGCCGATCAGCGTGCACGCCGCGGTCAACAGAACCGCATGCGCCTGCGAAACGGCACTCTCGCCGGCGGTTACCAGTGCCGCAGTGACGTTTTCGGGCAGCTTACCTGCCAGGACGTAGGTATCTCGGGTCGAATGGCGAGCAGCATCTGCAAGCTCAGCCGGAACTCCTGCCGGCAGAACCAGTGCACCCATGTAGATTGCTGACAGCGCCACGCCGAAGAAGGTTATGCCGAGGCCGGTGCGAAGCTCCTGACCGGCAGCCCCTGCCTCCTCAGCCTCCACGGCTCCCATGATGGCGATTGATGAAGCCGTAAGGCCGATGCTGAGCGATAGTCCAAGCAGCATCAGGCATGCTGGTACGATGAAGCCGGGGTCATGGAAGTCCATTCGCGCCAGCCCGAGAAGGCACAGAGAGGAAAACAGTAGGGACGCGCTCGCGACCGTGCGAAGCCCTAGCCGGTTCGACAGGAAACCGGAGAAAGGACCGCCGACAGCAGCAGCAATCATGATCGGCAGCATGAAGAGGCCTGCCTGCAGCGGCAACTTTTCGAGCACAAACTGCAACTCCTGGGCAAGCGTGAGTTCGACACCTGCCAGCGCACCCGACGTGACGATCGCAGGGCGGGAAAAGAGGGTTACGTCAAACATTGGCTTCGCCACGGAGAGCTTGGAGCGAACGAAAATCGTTAGAGCCGTCGCGCCGATAAGAAGAGCGAGCACGACGATCAACAAGGGTTCCTTGCCGGCGAAACCGGTTTTGACGGCATAAGCCAATCCGATGAGACCGACAATTAGCAGCAGAGCCTGGCTTATCTGCCAGTTGCCTGAAGAATTCATTTCCTTTTTCGGCAGGATGAGAGCGATGATCGGCATGATGACGAGCACGACGGGAATATTGATCAGGAAGACCGATCCCCACCAGAAATGCTCGAGAAGCGCGCCGCCGACCATTGGACCGACCGCTGCACCGGCGGCTCCGACCGTGCCCCGGAGACCAAGCGCCATCGCGCGCTCCCCCGGGTCTTCGAAGGTGCGCCTGATGATGCCTAGGACGCAAGGCAGTATCATCGACGCGCCGAAGGCAAGCAGGATACGCCCGGTGATCAACATCCAGGGCGTCACCGAAAACGCAGCCACGAGGGAAGCAACGCCAAAAACAAACAGGCCGGTCAGAAGCATTTTCCTGTGGCCGATCCTGTCGGCCACGGTTCCCATCGGCACGAGCAATCCGGCCATCAGGAGAGAATAAATGTCGATGATCCAGAACACCTGTGTCGTCGAGGCCCGCAGCGTCAGCGACGGCACGGCGATATGAAGGATCGTCATGTCGATTACAACGGGCATAAAATGCCAGCATGACCGCAATGAGAATGAACCACCGACACACGTGCGGCGGGGAGGGGGCGTGACGTTATTCGGGTCGACAGACACCGTCATTGTTTTCACCATCAGAGGTCTTGATCGCGCAGGGCTGACAGCGGGCTGAAACCGCGACCACTTCCGCAGCGTGGACCGTATTGGCAGTACTTTGTTGTTTCATGGAGGCGTTGTGGAGAAAGCGTGGAGGCGACTTCCGTCGGTCAAGCCCGGCGACTGTGGTCAGGCGACCGGCGGGCCGAGCGGATTCTCGAACATCGCGCCGCCTTTGGCGGATGGCGCATACCGAATCGTGCCGCCTTGGTCCTCGATAATCGGGCGCACCACGGAGAGACCAAGTCCGTTGCCGGCCTTTTCCATGATGACCGCTCCTGGTGTATCTTCTGAAGGGTTCGATGGCCCAGGGCGCGATATCCTAACCGAGCCCAGGACCTTCATCGATAACGCGCAGGCGGGTGACGCGGTCTTCTACGCCAAGCATCACATCGATGGCACCGCGCACGGCATGACGACGCGCATTTGTGACGAGGGCAAGAAGCACCTGCCGAATCCGCATCGCATAGGCTTGAACCACGATATCGGCGAGACTGAGCCGAAGTTCGAAACGCTCCTTCCGCAGCTCCTGCTCCACCAGGTTACCGAGCTGTTCGATTTCCTGCTTCAGCCGCACGGGCTCGAGGCACAGGTCAAGATGGCCGCTGTCAGCCAGCGTCACGGTGCGTAGATCTTCGACAAGCCGCGCCAGCGAATCCACTTGCATGACCAGGGCTTGAAGCGCAGTTTCGTCCGGTTCGAACACGCCATCAATCATCCCTCGGAGACGGCCCTTAAGGATCGTGAGCGGGGTGCGTAATTCGTGAGCGATTGTGGCGTTCCAGAGTTTCATATCGGCCGCCAGGTCCTCGAGACTCTGCGCCATCGCGTTGAAGTCCTAGACGAGATGGGCGGTTTCGGCCCACAGGCTGAACGCATCATTGCGCGCATGGCGGTGTGGAGTGGCGATCAGTGTGTAGCGGCTGGGGCGGAAGATCGTGCCGGCTGAAGGCGCCGTGCCTAAAACGGTGCTTTGAACCGACCCGCGGCCTTTCGCAGCGAACAACGGTTTCCGGAGGTCGATCCCCTTTCAAGAGCTAAGAACGTTATGCTCATACGATTTGACCGGGTTCGAAGGTGAATTTGCGACCAAACCTATCTGACAGAACTTTGTAGCTGGTTTGCTGATTGTCCCCGTAATGAGGCAATCAGTCGAGTTTCGCGGGAGTCACCTGTCAACATAGACTGCTGCGAGATTGCCCAGATCCCAGTTTCCGCCGGAAAGGACGGCACAGACTTTTTCTTCAGGCTTGACGTCGAGTGCCCCCCCAAGCAAAGCGCCGATCGTGATAGCGGCTGCAGGTTCGGCAATGAGCTTTGCGTCCTTTGCCAAAGCGCGCATTCCCTCGACAATATGGTGATCGTCGACGAGGACGATTTCGTCGACATATTTCTCGATGATGGGATAAGGGTTCTGGCCTGGAACGCTGATTCTCAGACCATCTGCTATCGTGTTTTGCAAGGGTAGCGAGGTCCGCTTCTTGTTGATACGGCTGAGAAAGTACTTTGGTGTCAGCGCGGGCTCCGCTCCGATCACGCGCACACTGGGTCTGGTCTCTTTAATGGCCGTGGCGATCCCTGAAATCAGTCCGCCGCCGCCGACCGGCACAATGACTGTATCCACGTCAGCGAGATCATCTAGGATTTCACAGCCGATCGTTCCCTGTCCGGCCATGACAATCGGATCTTCAAATGCGTGAATCGGGGCATAGTGGTTTTCTGAAGCGATTTCATAGACCCTTTCCCATCTGGCCGCAGTGTCGCCGTCGAATAAGACGACCTCCGCCCCAAGGGCCTTTGTATTCTCAATCTTGATTTTGGGCGTGTTAACAGGCAGCACCAATATCGCCCTCACACCCAGCATCCTGGCGGCATAGGCAAGTCCCTGTGCATGATTGCCCGACGATGTCGCAATTATGCCGTTTGCGATTTCTTCCCTGGAAAGCGAAAGAGCCTTGTTTAGCGCCCCTCTTATTTTAAAGGCTCCGGTGATCTGCAGGGTTTCAGGCTTGAGGTAGAGCTTGCAGCCAACGGTCTCCCCAATCTTGTCCGCGCGCAGTAGTGGCGTGTGTCTGACATGGGGTTTCAGTCGGGTGCGGGCGTGGAGGATATCCTGTATCGTCGGAAAACTGTTCATAGCTGCTATCCGAAAAAGGAAAAGAAGGTGCCGACATTAGCGGCAATGGCGTTTTCGTAGATTGTTCGGGCTGTGGTGTTGTCCTGTATCGCCATGCCGGTGGAATCGAAAATAGTGATTTCATCATTGCTTGTCCGGCCGGGCTTTGTACCCAACAGGAGCTCTCCGATTTCAGCGTGAATATCGGTCATTGTGATAATGCTCTTCTGCAGCGGGTGCCACGTTTCACCCTTTTGTGTGCATTGCTGGACGGAATCAACAACGATCTTGGCGTGTCTGAAAAGTTCTGGGTCCAGCTCCTGTTTGCCCCGCTGATCCGTACCGATCGCAACTGTGTGCGTGCCAGGCCTCACCCAATCAGCCTGTACGACATCACCTTTGCCCCGCGGTGTCGTGATCACAATGTCGCCTCTCTCAACAGCCTCCTTTTTGGAGGGGGCGATGATTACGGGAATTGCGAATTCGCGTTCGATATCGTTCTTGTAGTCGGACAAAGCCGAAGGGGTGCGGCTCCAAGCATGGATTTCCTGAATCTGTATGACCTCCCTGATTGCCCGGATCTGCATTCTCGCCTGACTGCCTGTGCCGATCGAAGCGACAATACGGCCGTTCGGTCTTGCAAGCGCTTTTACGGACACGGCTCCGGCGGCCCCGGTGCGGAGCGCCGTGATCAGGCTTCCGTCCATGACACAGATCAATGCACAGCTCCTGGCATCGAAAAGGAGAATTGTCCCCATGCTGTTCGGCACGCCATGCTCTTCAGGATTTCGGGTAAATCCCCCGGAGTGTGCCTTCATCGAAATGATTTCAGCCTGCTTGTGATAGCCCAGCTCGAAATCTACCTCTCCCCGCCTCGCAGGAAGACCAATCCCGATGTAATAGGGCTGCTCGACCTGATTGCTGCTATAGGCTTTATAGGCGTCTTCGACAGCGCCGATGACTTGCTTCAAGTCGATGAGCCGCCTCACTTGATTCTTGTTAAGTAGAAGCGTCTGCATCGCTGACCTCCGTTCGTTCGCGACCACCGGAGCTATCGGCGGCTGTGACTTTTTCTTAAATCATCACCGGTCAGAGCACTATTTCCTGTCATATGCGAACCCTTTGCAAGCAGATTGTTGCGATGCAGGCCGCTGCTTTCGCAGAAAATTTGTCATCCTCAGGCGATGGGAAGAACGGTCGCACCTAATATTACCAACCACCAGGCGCACGAACCGCGAAGAGATTTGCGATCTCTAACAGCGTCCACTGCCGTGGAGGCCAAAACGAGTGGAAGCGCTGTCAGGATTACGAGGGGCTTGGACGCATTGATCACCGCACGAAATGGATGTGCGGCTTCGCATGATATGGTGAGGCAGACACATGCGCATCCACGGAGAAGACGTCCCTGAGCAATTCCCGGGTCAGTACATCTTGAGGCGTGCCTGACGCGACGATTTTCCCGGCCTGCATGACGAGCAGCCGATCACAGAACATTGCCGCATGGTTCAGGTCGTGCAGTGCAATGATGCTGGTGACCGCGAGCTCTGAAACGAGGCGCAGAAGGCTGATCTGGTGATGAACGTCGAGATGGTTGGTCGGTTCATCGAGAATGAGTTCTGTCGGCGCCTGGGCAATCGCTCGGGCAAGGTGGGTGCGCTGTTTTTCGCCGCCGGACAGGCTCTGCCAGGTATCGTTGCGTTTGCTGGTCAGTTCCGTGCGATCGAGCGCACGGTTGACTGCCGCCTCGTCGTCGCTGGTCCAGCCGGAAAACATTGATCGATGCGGGAAGCGGCCAAGCTTGACGACATCCACGACCTTGAGATTGGCGTTGGTGGTGGCGTGCTGCTCTATGAACGCCACGCGTTGCGCGATCGATTTTCTCCGGATCCTGCCGAGATCCTGTCCGTCAAGTGTGATCTGTCCCGAAAAAGGGCGATTGAGCCCGGCAAGGAGGCGAAGCAGGGATGTCTTGCCCGAGCCGTTTGGCCCGAGCAGTCCCAGCATTTCGGTAGGCCTGGCAATGAGCGACACGTCGTTGACGATCGTCTTGGAACCGACCTTCCAGACCAGATTGTTGGCCTTAATGCTCATGATGCTCGCTGCAGCTTGTAGAGAATGACCGAGAAGAAGGGGACGCCCACCAGGGCTGTGACCACACCGATAGGCAGGACCTGCTGAGGGACCAATGTGCGCGAAGCAATGTCCGCCAGAACCATGAAAACTGCGCCTGTAACCGCACAGGCCGGCAGGAGCCTTGCGTGAAGGGGGCCTACGACGAAGCGGGCGGCATGCGGAACGACAAGACCGACAAAGCCGATCGTGCCAACCATGCTGACGATTGTCGCCGTCATGATCGCGGTCAGCGCAAAAAGGATGACGCGTGTCCGACCGACATCGATACCAAGGGACGAGGCCGCCTCATCACCAAACGCAAAGGCATCAAGAACGCGGGAGTAAAAGATGCAGACGACCAGTCCCAAGCCGACCACGACCGAAACAAGGGCAAATTCCGGCCATCGGACACCGCCGAAACTGCCCAGCAGCCAGAACATGACGTCGCGTGCCTGCTGGGCATTTCCAGAGGTGGTCACAATATAGGAGGTTGCCGCGTTGAAAAGTTGCGACGTGGCGACCCCCGCGAGGATCGTTCGGTCTGCTCCGCCGCGCGCGCCGTTCGATAGCAGCGCGACAAACACAAATGCGGCGAACGCGCCAGCGAAGGCCCCTGCTGAAAGCGAGAAGGCGCCGGCGCCGATACCGAGTATGACGACTGCGACGGCGCCGGTCGAAGCGCCAGCGGAAATGCCAAGCACGTAGGGCTCGGCCAGCGGGTTGCGCAACAGCGCCTGCATGATGGCGCCGCACAGCGCCAGCCCCGCGCCGCAGAAGACCGCAACCAAAGCCCGGCTCAGCCGGTACTCCCATATCACGGTCTCATGAATCCTGTTGAGTTCGACCGCCGTCCAGCCCAGCTTGTTGGTGATGGCCGAGTATGTCGTCGACAGGGGGATTGGCATGTCGCCGATTCCCACGCTGATGCCGACCGCAAGCGCGATGGAAGCAAGCGAGCCAAGCGCGATCCCCACCATGGCGGGGACCCGTTTCGCGTGGTTGCCAGACGATATGAGGCCGGTCTGTGTTATCACTTCAGACCAAGCGTCTTAAGCTGTTGAGCGATCTGCTCGGCGCCATAGATAGTGCGCACCGTCGGGTTCATGGCCTGACCGTCCATGACCACGATCGCATTCTTCTTCACCGCCGGCATCTGGCTCGTGCCCGGATCGGTCTTCAGGAATTTGATCTTGGCCTCGGACTTATCGAGGTCCCACCGGTTGCGATCAACCTGTGCGACAACGATAACGTCCGGATTGCTGGCGATGATGCTCTCCCATCCAAGAGCAGGCGACTCGGCCTCGGACGTAATGGCGTTCGCTCCACCGAGCACATCGGCGATAAAGCCGGATGCACTGTTCTTGCCACCAAGATAAGCATCGGCAGACGGTGAGGGGCTGGAGAACCAGAAGACGTAGGACAGCTTCTTACCATCTTTCGGTGCATCGGCGCGTAGCGCAGCCTCGCGTTTTTTCAGGTCGGCAATTAGCGCATCTCCGCGGTCGGACACGTTGAATATTTGCGCGAGTTCGTTGATCTCCTGGTACAGGCCTTCCATGTTCCAGAGTTTCGACCGGTCGCCGTAACCAAATTTGTCCTTGGCGGCGCCATCCGCAACGCAGGTGCTTGG
Organism: Brucella sp. TWI432; assembly: GCF_039674445.1. Lineage (NCBI taxonomy): Bacteria > Pseudomonadati > Pseudomonadota > Alphaproteobacteria > Hyphomicrobiales > Brucellaceae > Brucella > Brucella sp. TWI432. The sequence goes on from NZ_JBDJNL010000011.1 coordinate 14,796, forward strand.
TGAGATGTAGCTTGGCACGCCGATCTTGTCGAAATCTTCCCGCTTTGCGACCTTGCTCGATGGGCCGAGCAGGCTTGGCAGCGCGGCCGCCACGAAATCCGGGTTTTGCGCCAGAATGGCCTCGAAGGTCGGAAACTCGACGGTCAGAACCTTGACCTTAGCATTGGCTTCGGCAAGTTGCGGAAGAACCTTGTTCGGCCAAAAAGCGGTGCCGACCATTTTGTCCTCGAGACCGAGAAGCAGCATGACTTCCGCGCTGTTCTGGCCAAGTCCGACGGCACGCTCTGGTGCCTTTTCGAAGGTAACTTTCGCGCCGCAGTTTTCGATTGTGAGCGGATAGGCTGTGGCGGCTGCTAAAGCCGGCACTCCTAGCAAACTAATTATCGCGCATATACCTGCACCTGCAAACACCCTGTTCATCGTCTCGCTGATCCTTGCTTTAATGCCTCAACCAAGTCTGAGCATCCTGTTACCATCAGCGGCGAGAAAAACAAGATTATTATCCTCATCTTTTTACTAGACGTGACGCAGGGGTATAATATTGTCGAGGATAATCACTGTAACTGGCCTTACTCTGCTCCCTCAAGCAGATCGCTTTCCTGAACGAAGATCGATCGACGCCCAACATCCATCAAATTTGATAAGCCAACGAACGCGTTCGTCAGCTGAAGGCTCGACTCAGATCGCTTAAAAGCACGCGGATGTTTGATCGTTTTCGACCGCTCTCGCTGCCTTACTTTACCTACGTTCCTTGTTCCGTAACAACCTGAAATCTCGAGATGGAAGCTTAACGTTCACCGTCTTGAGGAGTTTTTCGCGCTGAAAGAGATCAGCGGCAGTCAATGATAAGGCCGCCGCCCATCAACCAGCTGCACCACAGACGGTTTTGCTTCGTTGGATGGCATTTCGAGAATGATGTTCAACGAGTCCGGAGCGATTTTCTCCATGACTAGCGCTACTTTGGCAGATTAACAGACGGTTAACGATAATCGGCTACCTTTGGTCCCTCAAAAAGGGGGGCGGTGGATGATGGAGCAGAATATTGCACTGGCGGATTGGCTGAAGCCGTTCGTTGAGAAGCTTGATCACAAAAAGCGGCGGCAGATGTGCCCGGTATATGTTTCAGGCCTGATCGGACCGGGTGATCGCAAGAGTATCGAGCCGATGGCGGAACGCCTTGCGCCCGATCATTGCGACCGTCTGCATCATTTCATCTCGGATGGAATTTGGGACGCCAGTCCGCTTGAGACTGAACTGGCTGTGCAGGCGGACAGAATAGTCGGAGCTTCAGACGCCTTTCTGGTGGTCGACGATACGGGTCTACCGAAGAAGGGTGATCATTCGGTCGGGGTCGCTCCGCAATATGCTTCGATGCTGGGCAAACGCGCCAATTGCCAGACGTTGGTATCGCTGACGTTAGCACGCGATGAGATTCCCGTTCCGGTTGGTTTGCGACTGTTCTTGCCGGAACGCTGGACCAGTAACCAGGATCGGATGGTGAAGGCTGGCGTCCCCGAGGAGATGCGTATATCCCGCACCAAGCCGCCGATCGCGTTCGACGAGATCGACAGGCTGATCGCGGCGGGGGTGCGGTTTGGCACCGTGCTCGCCGATGCCGGCTATGGTTTATCGGCCGCGTTTCGCCAGGGGCTCAGTGCACGCGGCCTCACATGGGCTGTCGGTATTCCTAAACATCAAAAGGTCTATCCCCATGATGTCGCCCTGATTTTTCCGGTTTCCGGTCATGGCAGACCGCGCAAGCATTCGATCCCCGACACCCTGTCGATGGCGGCCGAAACGATCCTGGAAGCATCCTTCTGGAAGAAGGTCAGTTGGCGTCGCGGCACGAAAGGTCGCCTGACAGCGCGCTTTGCTGCGCTCCGCATTCGGATCGCTGATGGTAGTCCGCAACGTATCCTCGACAAGGGACAGCAGCATATGCCGGGCGAAGAGGCGTGGCTGTTGGGCGAATGGCGCTCGAACGGCGAGCGCAAATACTATCTCTCCAATCTGCCGGCCGAAGCAACGTTAAAGCAGCTGGCAGCTGCCATCAACAAATGAAAGAAGAACTCGGCCTCGATCACTTCGAAGGCCGATCATGGCAAGGTCTGCATCGACACGCGCTGATGACAATGATCGCCTATGCCTTCCTGCAACATCAGCGCCTGCACCAGGCCAAGCGGGAAAAAAACCAAGAGGTACGGCCCGCCTAAACCGACACTGCCAGCCATCCGACGCGCGGTCATGAACACCCGCCTGGCAGCGTCAGCCCAGAACGATGTCCGCACTGCAGAATCCGCTTCAGACCGCCAAAATGCATTCTGCCAAAGTAGTGCTAGGCAAACTCGGTGCGGTCCAGTTCAATATATGCCTCAGATACCAGTGGCACAGGGATCAGACTGAAACTTGTAATGAATGTCGATATCGGTAGTTGCGTGCCCCCGCAACCAACGATAACTGCACTTGCACCAAGCCCTTCTTAACGAAGGGCTTTTTTGCGTTTAAGCCTTCGCGCATCCTAACCATAAGAACGGCCAGAAGTGCCGTTTGCTTAAGAAAGTCCGGGTTCTTCTTCCCAGAGGCAAAAGTCTGGATCGCCGCCAGATCGCCGCGCAGCACAATCATCAGTTCATCATTGTTCGGAACCAGTTCGATGCGGCTGACGAGTGAGCGCAGACGTTCGGCTGCCTTTGCCCGCGTCGCTTCATTGTGAAGCTGATCGTGCAGTGCTTCCATCTGTTCATGATAAATCTTGGCCATGTTTGGATGCAAAAGGGCAGCGGGGGCTTCTGCGTCGTCGAGAAGGGCTTTGAGTTCCTTCTTGCGCGTTTCCGGTTTCGTGCCGCGTTCTTTTACCATTTCCGGTGTTGTCACGTTAAGTTTCTCTGTAAGCGTTGTTTCAGCGCCACAGCGTCTAAATCTCTATTGAGAATTAGTGTTTCTTCAGTGTGTATCCCAACGTAATGTCATTTCCCAACAATCCAAACCTGGGCCAAAGCCGTTTGGCATAATTTTTAAGACCCTGAATCCTAGTCTCTCATAGAAACCAGAACTATGCTGGCTTGTTGAAAGCACTAGCTCATCTATGTTTTGCAAATGTCGAGCTTGCTCTAACCTGGCTTTAAACAAGTACGTGCCAATGCCTTTTCGATGCATCTCTGAGCTTACCATTCCCCATGATAAAGAAGCTTGACGCTTTTTTGCATCGATAGTTAATCCACCACAAGCAATGATGTCTTCGTTAAGCGTGAGCACCAGGTAAAAGCCTTCCACACCAGATTTTCCGATCAGAAAGTCGCAAAATTCTTCGCGTTCTCCTGCTGCAAAGAAGGTCGGCACATTGCTATCGAATATTGCCAGGCAGCCGTTAAAATCGCTGACAGTATAAGGTCGGGCAATCAAGTTCGTCATCATGAGTAATTCCACGGCAGTAATTCATCAATTCGGCTCTGCTTATGGCCATTGACGATTGCTGTGAGCGTAGTGGTAAGCCATTTCTGCGGATCGACTGAATTGAGTTTGCATGTTTCAATCAGTGAGGCGATTGTAGCCCAGTTATGAGCGCCTGCTTCATGACCTGCGAAGAGTGCGTTCTTGCGGCCGAGCGCAATTGGCCGGATTGTTCTTTCGACGCTGTTATTGTCCAGCTCGACGCGACCGTCAGACAGGAACAGACACAAGCCGTCCCAGTATTTAGCAATGTATTTCAACGCTTCGCCTAATGGGGCTTTTGCCGACACGCGTGCGCGGTGATGCGCAAGCCATGTTTGCATATCGATGATCAGCGGCTTTGATTGTGCCTGACGAACCGCGAGCCGCGCTTCTGGGGTGAGCCCGCGCAATTCAGCTTCGATCTTATAGAGTTCGCCGATCCGCTTTACACCGTCTTCAGCAATCGGGGACGAGCCTGTGCGCGTAATCTCAATAAGCTTGCGACGCGCATGAGCCCAGCAATAAGCCAATTGTATATTCTGACCAACACGATCTGGTGCAATCAGTCGATTGTAGCCTGCATAGCCATCCACTTGCAGAATACCGTTGAAGCCATGCAATATCTGTTCGGCGTATTGGCCAGATCGTCCCGGAGCATAAGTGAAAGCGACACCGGGCGGGGCATTGCCGCCCCATGGTCGGTCATCCCGCGCCAAAGCCCAAAAATATCCCGTTTTGGTCTTGCCTGATCCGGGATCAAGAACCGGCGCACGCGTCTCATCCATGAAGAGTTTGCTTGATCGCTTCAGATCAGCAATCAGCGCATCAAAGACAGGGCGCAGCTCAAAGGCTGCCCTTCCCACCCAGTCAGCCAGTGTCGAGCGATCTATGTCGATGCCCTGACGGCCCATAATCTGGGCCTGGCGATAAAGCGGAAGATGGTCGGCATATTTGGAAACCAGCACATGCGCGACTGTTGCTTCTGTCGGCAAGCCTGAGGGGATCAGTCGCGCTGGAGCGGGTGCTTGCACAACACCATCCGTGCAGGCGCGGCAGGCATATTTTGGGCGATGCGTGACAATGACACGAAACTGCGCAGGGATCACATCCAGTCGTTCAGAAACATCTTCGCCAATGCAATGCAGACAACCACCGCAGGCGCAAATCAGACTTTCTGGTTCAATTACTTCATCAATGCGCGGCAGGTGCTTTGGTAAAGAACCGCGATTGATGGCACGTGGCTTTGATGCAGGCTTCTCTGAAGCTGTATCCGCTTCATCTTCTGCATGGATCGCCGCTATAGCTGTTTCCAAGTCTTCCAGGGCCAGATCAAACTGCTCAGGATTAATCTTCTCTGACTTGCGTCCAAAAGCGGCCTGTTTGAAGGCTGCAACCAGCTTCTCCAGCCGCGCAATCCGATCATCTTTACGAAGACCGAGCGCTGTTGCTGCGATCAGCATCGCTTTGAGTTCAGCAATATCATTGGGAAGATCGGCGGCATCCAGCATGGGCCGAACTTACCAAATCCGGCCTTGATATGCTTGACTATTATGTTGTCAGACTCATCGTGCCGCAGCTGTCAGGCCAGTGCTCAATAGCTATTCAACCGTAATCGGCGCTCTCACTTCCACCGCCCGGACGCGTCGCCAGTCAAGCCCTGCAAACAAAGCTTCAAACTGTGCATGGTTCAACGACATTAGCCCATCGCGGATCTCTGGCCAGCTGAACGTATGGGCTTCCAAGCGCTTATAAGCCAGAACCATACCTGTGCCATCCCAGTAGATCAGCTTGAGCCGATCCGCCTTTCGCGAACGGAAAACAAATACAGTTCCAGTAAATGGATCCTTGCGTAATTCGTTCTTCACCAACGCGGCAAGCCCGTCATGGCCTTTACGGAAATCGACAGGTTTGGTAGCCACCATGATCCGAACCCGGTTGGAAGGGAAGATCATTTGAGAGCCGCAAGCGCGCTTGCAACAGCTGCAATCCGGGATGCAGACACACCTTCTTCCAGCCGAATGATGACTTCCCCGCAGAATATCTCAACGCGTGAAGATGGTGGCGTCACCGGCTCAATTGCAGGCTCCGCTACTATGATCGCCGCAAATTCCGTATCATCTTCGGGCGAAGGCAAAACAAGCTTGCCCTGACGTGCCAGCGTGCGCCATGAAGACAGATAGTTCGCACGCACGCCGTAGCGACCGGCAATTTCCTGCACGCTCACGCCAGGACGCAAGCTTTCCGAAACAATCCGGGCTTTTAAATCAACGGGCCACTGACGATGGCTGTCACGCTTACTCTGATCCGTTGAGAGAAACTCCATTCGAGGCTCCATGGAGAAACTCCGTTCTGTCCATTCGCTAACTCTCAATGACAGAACACAAAATCAAACAGAACGTGGGGCAAGAACACCGGTTACTTTTATTCTCGCCTTCTATAATGCGATTGACGTATTCGGCCGGGATTATTTCTTCTTCGCCCGACCGCAGCTTTGTGCGGAATTTGCGGGCAGCTTTTATGTCTTCGCAATCCTCGACAACTTCTAGCAATTTTTCATAATCGGCTTTGGGAAGGAGGCGAGTTCCTCTCCAAGAGGCGTTGTGATGAATTGGACCGGTATTTTCATGCCATTCTCGCGAACTACTCAAATGCTTCCCCAATGTTGGAAGTAGTCCAAATGCTACCCTTCAGGCAATCTTTGACAGTAGCGCCGAGTATATTTGGAGGGAAACTCACGACCACAGGCAGCAAAATCAAGAGAGAAGGTATTTGCGCAATTATGCCCTAACTGCCTTTTTCCACGTACTCAGTATCAAAAAGTGAGTGCGCTCTCTTAATAATCATAATTAGGGTTAGAAAAAAATGCATAAATATAAAATAGCATAAGCTGGAATATAGAAATGATGAGAAATTGAAAAAATATAGAAAAAAGAAAATCATTAATGCTGAGCAAGAAATTACCATCGAATAAGAAATATTTGTATTTAGTTGGCGAATAAAAGCCGTCCTGAGTTCTAATTTATTATTTTTCATGCCCTGTAGATTGGCATCATTTAGCTGCGTCCAATTTCTATGATAAATGGAGAAAAGCGCAATTTGCACATTCAACAGGAGCGCCGAGAATATCGCAAAGATCGATACGGAGACTGTGTAAGTATCTTTATCTAAAATAGGGCCTAAGGCTGAAAGCAAAACGGCCGCAATTGCGGGTAGGAAAAAGAATGTTAGAAAAACATCGCGTTCTATTTTCTTACGTAATTTTACATTTTCTAGGTCTTCATGAGTGTAATCATGAAGGGTATTTATATGGTCAATAGCTATTCCTAATATGTTTATTTTCATTTTTTCAGCTTTAAGACAGAATGAATATCGATCAATATTTCATCGCTCTCTTTAAAAACAGATATAGGTGTTGGATGTCCATTTTCCCCAGTTTCAATTTCACTGGTTATGTCTATTACACTTGCATCGTTGTTATATCCTAATACGCCAATCACTCTTGTGTTTTTGCCTACTCTAACTTCACCAGACACTTTGTCAAACTCATTTCCATCAAATTCAATTACGCTTCCATCGTTCATTTTAGACTTGCTTTTAAAATATTCCCTTATGTCTTTAAATGAGCCGAGGGTGCCGTTTCTTTGAGCCTGAATGCTTAGCTGGAACTTAGCGGAAGAGAACTTGGCCTTATCCGAATAAACATCGCTCAAATCCGTAGGGTTAGACTTTTTGTTGAGTCTGACTTCTCTTACTTGATTGTCATGTAGCGCCTTGCCTTCACCGCCACCCGGTGAAACTTTAACAGCCCGCATCGTATATCCCGGGTGTTTTTGCTTAAACGCCTCAAAAATTGCCTCTTGAACGACAGTAACACACGAGCGGCCCTGAAATGACTGCATTGTCATATAGCACCAGTCGCAATTCTCTGGTGATCGGATATGAAAAGCGAGAGGAATTACTTCAGCGTAATTTGCTTCCGGTCATGAACAATACCGTAATAATTGCTGGTGTCGCCACTTGCGTAAATCACATCTTCTATATGCCAACTTCTCTGAGCTAATTTATTTGCAACCTTCAGGTTTCGTCTGTCAGATACCCTAGCAGTCAGGGAATGTCCGGTGTCTGCAATCTTTCATCTAAAGCCGCCAGTTCGCTTCCCACTCCATTGCAGCCGTTGACCGAGTTCGACAGTTTCCTTGGCCGCCCTGCCGCATATGAACCACACATCGCCGCCGTTAAATTTCCGAAAAGTGGGTCACGTCTCCAATGGAGATGACAGCTCGGTTGCGGAAAAAATCGTCCTGTCTGAGCCGGGTTATGCTTCCCGATTTGACGGGGAAGGACACGAAACCTGCCGCGTCGATAGGGATTCTCATCCACGCCGCGACGATCATGCTAAGCGTAAATCCGTGCGTCACGATGATCTGCGTCTGACAAGGACGCCCCACAACGTCGTCGACAAAAGGAAACACTCGCCTTGCGACATCGCGCCGCGTCTCGGCGCCCTCAATGCCGCAATCGTGATCCAGCCGATTATCATCCGGCGCCGGGATATAACGGAAATCCAGCCAATCTTGAGGTTTGCCACCTGCGACCCCATAGTTGATTTCTCGCAGGGCTGAGGTCTCCTGCACTGTCTGACCAATACGCCTAGCGATTGCAGCGGCAGTCTGAGACGCGCGCCGCAGGTCGGAACTGTAGATTTCGACTTCGCCTGGACCGATCATGACTGCAAGGCGTTCGGCAAGGACATCTGCCTCTCGCGAGCCGAGATGAGTTAAGTCGCTGTCGTACCAACCCCCAACCTTATTCGTCAGGTGATGGGCCGCTTCAGTATGAGTCACCACGAAGATCTCTTTTACCGCAACCAAGCCTTCTCGCCTTTCGTCCTGTCCTAGATCAAAAGCAGACAGGCAGCTTCCCACCCTGTCTCAGTCACAAGCAGGTCGATCCTATAATGCCGCTCAAAAGCAGTGGCAAGCAGCTGGTGACAAAAGATTTGGAAAGTGTATCGCTGTTCTGGAATTAATCGATAATAAAAACAGTGAGTTAGAATTCCCAAGAAGTTTCAGTTTGCATGGTTTACAAACCAAAACAGCTGAAAAATAAGAGCGAAAATCGCAAGTTATCTAATGAAATCAATTGGCTGGGGAACCTGGATTCGAACCAGGACTAACGGAGTCAAAGTCGCAACCAATATATTGATATATAATATTTTTTTCAAAAAGATGTATATCACGCCCTTTGTGAATCAATGGGTTAGTGGCGAAATGCAAACCAATTTAACGCAATTTTGCACGATGGGTTCGCATATAATTGCTAGCCTCAATTTCATCGTAAGAGGACATTCGGGCGAGCCCCGACGACGGCGGCTTTGCGCCACATTAGGTCATCGCTATGTCCGCCGCATCTGACCCTGACAGACGCGCATTAGACGCCTCGTTGACACCAATAGTGCTAGTTTGAGATCAGCTTATGATCAAGCGCTGCCAACAGCCGGGTGACAAACCGAAGTTTGCTTTGAACCGGCGGTTCATGTGAGCCTGATCGCTGAACCCGGCGCTTATCGCTGCATCGGCTAAAGTTAGGCCTGCTGCGATATAAAAACGCGCCCGGTCGAGACGACGCATCGTGAGATAACGATACGGGCTTGTCCCGTATGCTTTGCGGAATTGGCGGGCGAGTTCGTAACGATTCTGGCCTGTAACGTTTTCAAGTTCGCTTGAAGCCACGGTCCTGCAAATATTTGCCTCAAGGTATTCCCGCGCGAGGCGCACAGCTCTGGTGTCGATCACACTGCGTTGGGAGCTCCTGGTAGAAGCATCATATGCGAGCAACCCATCTGTTAGACGGGCCGTTATGTCATCTAATGCAACTGGCTCCAACACCGCGTCCATTTCCGCAAATGCGGAATGTATGGCGTTGAACAATCTCGGATCGCCTAACACAGCATCTTTCACGAATGGAAGCGCACCGGTCGGTCGGCCTAGGGCCTCTCTGACAATTGCTGGTTCCAGATAAAGCATACGATAGTGGAAGCCCTGCTCGTTTCCTGCTTCGCCATTATGAATTTCGTCAGGATGCAACACAATCACGCGCCCCGGTGTACTGTTCAAACGTGTTCCGCGGTAGTCGAAGCTCTGGACGCCATTAATTGTGTAACCGATCGAATAAGTGTCGTGTCGATGGGAAGCATATGCTTCGCCTGAAAAAAAGGCCTCTATTCGCTGGATTCCGACTTGCCATGGGGCAGAACGCACCCAGTCACCCGTGCACGATCGTTCAAGACCTGGTGTCATCTCCTGTGGCACAACACTTTCGTGACTGTCGTTAGCTGAAATTTCGTTTCTCCTTCGCGGTCTAACAATAAGGAAACACAGATGAAAATAATCAATCTTGATGAAAAACTGAACCAATTTTCAAGCCACTGGGACCCGCATGTCATCGCAGACTACAATGAAAATGACGTGATGGTGGTCAGGTTTATTGGTGAATATCCTTTCCACAAGCATGACGCGACTGATGATTTCTTCTACGTCATCGAAGGCGAAATGGAAATTGATGTTGAAGGAGAGCCGTCACGCACCGTAAAAGCCGGCGAATTGTTTGTGGTTCCTAAAGGTGTTGTACATCGCCCTCGAGCCGAGAATGAAGTCAAGGTTCTTCTGATCGAACCGAAAGGCGAACCAAATTCAGGTGATTCCGATCGCGAACCGGCCCCCAAACCTCGCATCTGATATGAGCGCTTTGGGCCGAATTTTGCTACAGCCACAGTCAAGTTGATGACCCGCTTTCGAAGACTGCTCTCAGAAACATGCCGCTTCTTTGCTTGCGACGAACGCTTGACTGCATTGCATTGGCTACGAATAGGCCGATACCGTAAGGCAGCAGCAGAAAGCCGCCTGTGCCTACCAACGTGAACCCGAACGCGGCGACAACCACACCGGCGAACATTCCAAGCGTACCAATGATTTGTGCGAAGATACCCATCGCACTATTTCTCTTTGCCGTGCTTTGTGACTAATTCTGCCAGTTCTTTCCATGACACTCTAAAATGTTTTGTCTTCGCGTTTTTTGGATAGAAGTCTACGGTGTTGTCACGTTAACTGAGCTGCAGTTGCCTGCCTAGCGGGTTGGGCGTAAATTTTGGCGATGCAGACATCAGATATCAGCTTCAAGCGTCACCGTTTTCCGCCACAGATCGTTGCTCATGCGGTGTGGCTTTATCTGCGGTTCAACCTTAGTCTGCGTGAAGTTGAGGAAATGCTGCTTGAGCGTGGAATCGACGTGTCATACGAGACAGTTCGTCGTTGGATCGCCAAGTTCGGCCCCCAGATCGCTCGCAACTTGCGGCGGCGTCAGGCGCGCCCCGGCGATATTTGGTATCTGGACGAAGTGGTCGTCAAATGCGCTGGAGAGAAATTCTGGCTCTGACGTGCGGTGGATCAAAACGGCACCGTTCTCGAAGAAATCTTGCAGAAGCGGCGTGATAAAGGGGCGGCAAAGCGACTGCTCGTGGCGTTAATGAAGCGCTATGGCTTTGCTCCCAAACGGATCATCACCGATAAGCTCCGCTCCTACGGTGCAGCAAAGGCAGAAGTGGCACCCGGCCTTGGCCATTGGTCGCACAAGGGCCTCAATAATAGGGCTGAAAACAGCCATCTGCCGTTTCGAAAACGGGAACGAACCATGCAAGGCCACCGATCACCGGGAGCGTTGCAACGGTTCGTCTCCATGCACTCCGCAACACGCAATTGCTTTTCAGTTCCGTCCCGCCGCCGAGCCGCACAAGCAATTCGATACCATCGCCTCGAAGCTTTCGATGCATGGAAAATTGCGGCCGGTGTCGCCTGAATATCTAAGAGCCGCTGACCTTTCCGGCCAGAGAAACTTAACGTGGCAACACCAGGGCAAGTCCACAGAGGCCTGTCGCAGGATCGCAAGAATTTTCCGTTCGTTAAATCTTATAACTTTCATAGAAATCTCCTCGATCATAATGCCGAGAAAATTCTACATTTAAACGCAATTAATTTCTGGGGATTAACCGTGTCACACCGTGTTAAGTCCGGTAGCTCGCATGCCAAGCGTGGATTTTCTTTGAAAAAACTCTCACTGCGCCATATGAATTTTGTATTTCCATTCAGTCCCCACTGGAAACAACCTACGATAATTCCTATGATAGAAATCCAATAGTTAAATTCCGGGGACAGTTTTGTTATTTGAAATCGTGACGGTGATATTGCTGACGGTCCTCAATGGCGTCCTTGCAATGTCGGAGCTCGCAGTTGTTTCTTCACGCCCCGCCCGATTGCGTGTGCTGGCGGATAAAGGCAGCCTCGGTGCGCGCATGGCAATCGAGCTTTCTGAAAATCCGGGCAGATTTCTGTCAACAGTCCAGATCGGTATTACACTGGTCGGTATTCTTTCCGGTGCATTTTCAGGCGCAACCCTTGGTGCACGGCTAAGTGGATGGCTGCTCAGTCAGGGTATATCGCCCTCATTCGCCGATGCTCTTGGTGTGGGTTCCGTCGTTGTTCTCATCACCTATCTGTCCCTCATCGTCGGTGAACTGGTACCAAAACAGATTGCGCTGCGCGAGCCGGAAGTCATTGCAAGCCGTGTCGCACCAACAATGAAGATGCTCTCAAAAATGGCAGCCCCCCTCGTGTGGCTGCTGGATAATTCTGGGCGTCTCGTGCTTAACCTTCTTGGTCAATCGGGTAAGTCCGGCGATGGTGTGACTGATGAGGAAATCAAATCCGTATTGGCGGAAGCGCAGAGTGCGGGTGTGATTGAAACCGAAGAATCGCGCATGATTGCAGGCGTGATGCGTCTGGCTGATCGCACCGCACGCGGTATGATGACACCGCGTCTTGATGTCGAAATGATCGATATTGGCGACAGTTTCGAAGAAATTTGCGATCAATTGCAGCATAGCAGCCGCTCGCGCCTGCCGGTGCGTGGTGACAACTCCGATGAAATCATCGGTGTTTTGCAGGTGCGGGATTTCTTCAACCAGCTTTCCTTAAAGGGCAGCGTCAATATCCGCGACATCGTGAAGGATGTTCCGGTCGTATCTGATTTTTCGGATGCACTGGACGTTGTGGAAGCGATACGCGGCACGCCAACGCATATGGTTCTTGTCTATGATGAATATGGCCATTTCGAAGGGCTTATAACCGCTGGCGATGTGATGGAAGCCATCATCGGCGCCATGCAGGAAGACCATGTCGAGGAACTGGCCATCGTACGCCGGAATGACGGCTCCTATCTGGTATCTGGATGGATGCCGATTGACGAATTTTCAGCGTTTTTGCACTTTGAAATCGATGAAGGCACAGAATACAGCACGGTTGCCGGACTTGCTCTTGAAGAGTTCAAGCATCTGCCGGAAGTGGGCGAAACTTTCGTTAAAAATGGCTGGATTTTCGAAGTGGTTGACCTTGACGGACGACGCATCGACAAACTGCTCGTATCTGCCGAACACCCGATCAGCGAGTAATTTGAGCCTGTCTTAAGTCATCCAAAGATTGCCGATCAGGATGATCAAAGCAAACGCCCCGCCATATGCGACCCAGAACATGTCACTTTCCACGAAGCGACTGAAAGGCATTTTCTGACAATTTTTAATGAACATCGCTATACCCGCCATACGGGAAGTTTTCCTGCCGCGCATCCATTATTTAATATGATATTAATAGTCAAGTTTATTTGACTGAATATTGGGATTGTCTTGTAAGTTCTCTAAAATGCGAGCAGCATGCAACAGGTGTGATGTTGCTGCTAAACTTTGAAAATTAAGTGTTCCGCACGATCAAAAGTCATTGCAGCATGGCCCCAATTCATGGAAAGAGTTGAGACATGATATGCTTCCTGCAACAATTCGCAGACGCCTATGTGACCTGCCAGAGCATTTCCAGCAAAAGTGCGAAGCGGTTTTGCGTTGGATAATGCGTGAAAATAAATAGATAGGGCATTTCCGATGATTAAATCAAAAAAGGAAATGCTCTAAGGACCAGTGAATGAACGAGAATTTGGTGTCTGTAGATGAGGATCAGGAGCGCGCACGCGTGGCCTGGCTCTATTTCGTCGGTGGTCAGACCCAACAGGAAATCGCGCAGCGCCTGAATATAACGCGTCTCAAGGTCAATAAGATTATCGGGCAGGTGCGCGAGTCCGGCCAGATACAAATCAGGGTCAGTCTGCCGCTTGTGGATTGTATTGAGCTCGCAGAGAAAGTTGCGGTCCGCTATGGCCTTGCGGAGGCTGTCGTTGTTCCTGATCTTGATGATTATCTGGAGCAGAAGCGTGTGATCGGCGAAGCCGCCGGCGCAATGGCCAGCGAGTTGATTGCAAACCGCGATATGGGTGTAGGGATAGCATCCGGTCGCACACTCAGCTTTGCAGTGCGCAGTCTGCGTGCGCGCCCAAAACCTGAAAGCTGGGTGGTTGGTTTGACCGGCGGTGTAACCAGCGGCTCCTCCACCAACACATTTGAAGTCGCAACAGCCTTCGCGCGCGCGCTGGGTGTTGAATGCCACTATCTCACCGCCCCCATCTATTGTGCGAACAGAGAAAGCCGGGATGCAATTCTGCTGAGCGATGAATTGACTGACGTCCTGGCACGAACGGAAATTGCCGATATTGGTCTTGTATCCTGTGGGTCACTTACGTCCGAGACATCACTCACACACATAAGGGTCGTTAAAGATAATCTCGATGCTGTGCTGAAACTCGGCGCAGTCGGCGAGTTTCTTGGATATTTTCTGGATGCACAGGGCCAGCCGATCGACCATTTTCTCAACGATTCAATTATCGCCCTGCCGCCTGATAAGCTCAAGCTCAAGCCGGCGTCCATTCTCGTCTCTGGCGGACTGAACAAAATACCCATCATTCGGGCTATTCTGCGCGGAGGCTATGTCAATCGTCTCGTTACGAATGAAGGCGTGGCCAGTGCTTTGCTGCAAGGTCCACGTTAAAGCGCAAATCAGATGAAACGTGCTTTATTGTGTCCAGATATAAAATCGCTTTGAACCACGAAAATTTATGCGACAGGATGATCGCGAACGGACCACGTGATCGCTTTTCCACACCTGTTGTCATTGAAGTTTCGTAAATCCGTCTTCCGGCTGTCAAGTTGAAGCAGCATAGGCATTCGCGCCTCAGTAAAGGAGCGCGTAGCAATGCCTCAATCAATTGAACTCACGAACATCGGAAAAACCTTTGGCGGAAATGAAGTCCTCAAAGGCATTGATCTTTCCATTCGTCCGGGCGAGTTCATTTCACTCGTCGGTATGTCCGGATGTGGTAAATCAACCCTGTTGCGGATTATCGCAGGGCTTGAAGCGCCCGATAGCGGCTCTGTCGCCATTGGCAATCAGGACGTAACCGACATCGACCCCAGCGATCGCAATCTCGCGATGGTTTTTCAATCCTATGCGCTTTATCCGCATATGAATGTTCGCCAGAACATTGCGACACCGCTTAAAATGCGCAAGCTGAAGCTATCGGCACGACTGCCGCTGATAGGGCGTCTGTTTTCATCCGCTAAGGTGCTGGCAGAAATCGACGATGCCGTTTTAAGGGCTGCTGAGACTTTGCATATCGAGCATCTGCTTGATCGTAAGCCTGCGCAGCTTTCAGGTGGACAAAGACAGCGCGTTGCCCTTGCACGCGCCCTGGTGCGCTCTCCGTCAGCCTTTCTCATGGATGAGCCGCTTTCCAATCTTGATGCCAAGCTGCGCGCCCATATGCGCAACGAGCTTGCGCAGCTTCATCGCCGCCTTGGTGCGACCTTTGTCTATGTGACACACGATCAGATCGAAGCGATGACCATGTCAGACCGCATTGCGCTCATGTCAGAAGGTCGTATCGAACAATTGGGAACGCCGGATGAACTTTACAGCCGCCCGGCAACGCTGACGGTTGCGCGCTTTATCGGCACACCGTCGATCAATCTGCTTCCCGTTGAAATAGACGATCAGGGGCATGTAACCTTCATCGGGAAAGCACTCGGAATAGCGGTGGCACCGGGACAAAGCGGACCGGCGATGCTGGGTCTGCGTGCTGAAGATTTGCGTGTGGTGGAAAAAGGATTGGCTGCACGTGTTGAGCGCAGCGAAACCCATGGTGCCGATCGCTTTGTTACCTGTCGTCTTCTCGATGATAACAACATCGAAATCACATTGCGCCAGCGTGCGGGCGATAGCTTCAATGAAGCGTCCGATGGCGTGCTTCATATTGGCTTTTCCCCGGATCGCATTCATTTGTTTGGCAATAATGGTTTGCGTATTGAAGCCATGCGCGAGCGGGTGCTGGCATGACGAGCACCGATTTTAAAGACGTTCGCGCTCTCGGCTATCGGGCACGTCAGTCACGCACAGCAAGACGTCTTGTCATGCGTGGATTGATGTTTGCAGCACCGGCAGGTCTGGTTTTGCTTGCAACCTACATCATCCCGATGATCGTTCTGGCGGGATTTTCGGTGACTGATTATCAGCTTGGAGCCCTCTCGTCCCGTTTTGTGGGGCTGGGGAATTTTATCAAAGCTTTTAGCGATCCCGTTTTCATACGGTCGCTGAGAAACACGGTTCTCTATGCGCTGATTGTCATACCGTTCGGCGTGTTTCTCGCGCTTGGCATTGCACTGCTTGTTTACAATCGCAAGCGGAGCCGTGGGTTCTGGGAAGTTGCTTATTTTCTTCCGGTGACTGCAACTTTGGTTGCTATGGCAACCGTCTGGCAGTTCCTGCTGCATCCTTCCATCGGCCCGGTGAATGCCGTCATCAAATGGTTTGGGTTTGAGCCGGTATCATTTTTATCCAATCCCGCTTTGCTTATTCCGACCATGGCTCTGATTGGAATCTGGCAGGTGCTCGGCTTCAACATGGTGCTGTTTCTGGCGGGACTGACGGCAATCTCCAAAGATCTGCATGAAGCGGCGCGTCTTGATGGGGCGAAAAACCCGATTGATCGTTTTTTGACGGTGACGTGGCCTATGCTTGGACCCACAACCATGTTCGTTGTCGTTACGACCTCCATTTCCGCATTCAAAGTGTTTGAGACGGTTGCGGTGTTGACCAAAGGGCGTTTCGGTTCAGAAACACTGCTTTTCAATCTTTACCTTGAAGGTTTCGAATATTCGAACACCGGTTACGCAGCAGCCCTTACGCTGATTTTTCTGGCGATTGTGCTGGTGCTTTCCATTGGGCAAACCCTCCATCTCGACAAGAAAGTGCACTACTGATGGCCGCACTTCGAAAATATATACCGCATCTCGTTTTGGCGCTGGGTGCGTTCGTCATGCTGCTGCCATTCTACTGGATGGTACTGACCTCAATTCGCTCTCCGGCAGAAGTCTTCAACGTATCGCTTTGGCCAATCCCGGAAAAATTTGATGCTGTCGAGAATTATACACGGGCGGCTGCTCAAGTGCCCATGGCGCGCTTCATGCTCAATGGTGTCATTGTCTGTTTCGGTATTCTGATCGTGCAGGTTCTAACTGCGGTTCCCGCTGCCTACGCACTGGCGAAATTGCGTTTTCCGGGCCGCAAACTCATGCTTGCCTTGGTGATTGCAGCTCTATGCGTGCCTATTCAGGCACTCGCTCTGCCGCTGTTTGTCGGTTTGGCAAAGATGCAATTGCTCAACACCTATTTCGCGATGATGGCTCCTTTCTTTCTGTCGGTTTTTGCGATCTTTCTGTTTCATCAGTCGTTTCGCAGCTATCCCGATGAAATCATCGAAGCGGCCCGTATGGACGGCTTTTCTGAGATGGAAATCTGCTGGGGTATCGTCCTGCGTGGTTCTCTGCCTTCGCTTGCAGCCTTCGCTGTCTTTTCACTCGTCGCACATTGGAACGATCTGTATTGGCCGATGGTCGTAGTCTCCGACACCAATCTCGCGCCACCACCACTCGGCATGCTGTTTTTCGCCGATATCGAGTCTGGTGCGAATTACGGCGCTCTCATGGCAGGGGCCACGATCATTACCGCGCCCATGGTCGTCTGTTTCCTGCTTGCACGCAGGCATTTTATCGCGGGCATCACGATGACCGGCGTCAAATAATCCCGTTCACCACTTACTTTCCTCCCACTGTCCACTGGAGACTTTCATGACCATCAATCGACGCCGTGTCATTAACGGCATGCTTCTGGGCCTTGCCGTTGCGGGCCTTGCCAAGCCCGGCATTGCTGCCGCGGGCGATGTCACGCTCAACGTGCTTTACAATCTGCCAGGTTTCACGAAATTCCATCAGCCGCTGGCCGATGAATTCATGAAGAACAATCCTGATATCAAGATTAACTTCCTTGCGCCGGCAGTCGGTTACAATGAAGGCCAGCAGCAGGTGTTGCGTGCAGCGGTCACGGGCAATCTCCCGGATGTTTATTTCTCTGGTTATAATCTGACGGGTGAGTTGGTGCATACGCTTGCGCCACGCAATCAGATTACCGATCTGGGACCCTTCATCGAGGCTGAAGGCGGTCAGGCGTTCCTCGATAAGAATTATAGTCCCAAGATGGCTGCACTTGGTCAGGTTGACGGCAAGAAATATGGTTTGCCGGTCAACGCATCATCGCCCATCATCTATATCAATTCTGATCTGGTGAAGAAGGCTGGCGGCGATCCTGAAAACATGCCGAAGACCTTTGCCGGTCTTATTGAACTGGCAAAGAAGATTCACGCCCTTGATCCAAAGATTGCGGGGATGGGCTATGACATCAATGGTTGGCCGGATGACTGGTTATGGCAGTCGCTGGTCTTTCAGCAGGGTGGCAAGCTGGTCGATGAAAAGACCAAAAAAGTTGCTTTTGATAATGAAATTGGCCTGAATGCACTCAAGCTTACACGCCAGTTTGTGACGGAAGGTGGCCAGAATCTGCTCGATTGGGATCAGTCGCGCCAGCAGTTTGGTGCGGGCCTCACAGGGTTCATTTTCTCGACCCCAGCCCATGTCCAGACCATTGAAGGCCTTGTGGGTGATCGCTTCAAGCTTGTGACTGCTACTTTCCCGCTTGATAATGCTGAAAATGGCGGCGTTCCAACAGGTGGCAACTCGGCTGTTATCCTGACACAGGAAAAAGAAAAGCAGGATGCGGCTTGGAAATATCTGAAGTGGATAACCGGCCCTCAAGCACAGAACGTGATTGTGCGCATTACCGGTTATTTGCCGACAAACAAGCTTGCGACCGGACCGGAATATCTGGCTCCATATTATGCCGAGCATCCCAATGTCGAAACCGCATCGCGACAGGCTGACCGCTCGTTGCCTTGGGCCGGTTATCCGGGTGGCGATTCCGTTCGTATCTGGCGCACGCAGCGTGACATTATCGGCACGGTCATGCGTGGCGAAATTTCGCCTGAAGACGGCCTCAAGCAGCTCGTTGAACAAACAAACGCACTGATGAAATAAGAGCGGCATCCGATCATTGGGGCTGCGAAACCAGCGATAGTCGGTCTTCGCAGCCTTATTCATTCCCCGAAAGACAGATTATGAAAATCATCCAGATCACCGATACCCATCTGATGCCATCGGGCATTGTGGTCAATGGTGTGGACCCTGAAAAGCAACTGCGGATCGCGGTCACAGACATTATCGAAAAACACAGCAACGCCGATCTTTTGGTGATCACTGGTGATCTTTGCAATTATGGCGATCCCGAAGCCTATGAATTGCTGCGTGAAATTCTCGCTCCTGTGCCATTTCAAACGCGTCTGTTGTTAGGCAATCACGATCGCAGACCGGAATTCATTGCTGCCTTTCCCGATCATCCGCGCGATGAAAATGGCTATATCCAGTCTTATATGGATACCGATTTTGGTCGCTTGCTGTTTCTTGACAGCCATGAAGCCGGCTTGATTGGCGGTATCTTTAAGGAAGACAGGCTTGCGTGGTTGGATGCAGCGCTTTCAGGCGCAGGCGATCTGCCTGTCACGGTTTTCATCCATCATCCACCATTTGATGCTGGCATCGCTCATTTTGATGCGATCGGCATGCATGACAATGGCGCGCTTATGCATCGTCTTCATGCGCACCCTGCCGGTGTCCGTCACATTGTCTTTGGTCATATTCATGTGCCACTGGCAGGCACGAGTGCGCAAGGCATTGCTTATAGTTCGGGGCAGGCGTGCTCTCATCGCTTCATTACGGAACTGGATATTCCAACCCCCTGGTGGACGGGCGGGCTGCCATGCTACCGCGTGATCAAACTTGATGCGCATGGGGTGCGCGCCTATAATTTTGAGGTTGGACAGGTTCCCACAAGCCGGGCAGAAATCTGCGCTGGTCCTTAGGTGGGTTTTGTAAACGGTGGTCAGTCCAAGGTTGCTTCGTCAAAGACAATGACCTGTCCGATGGTCTTTCAGTCTCTGCGATTGAGGGCTTAAGGCAAGGGGTAGTCGGGGCTTTGAAGGAAGCACCGCTTAGAGCATTTCCTGTTTTGATTGGAACATTGGAAATGTTTTCATGAAACAGGAAAACGCAATAATCTTGGGAATTTTCTGGCGGATCAGCCTGATGCAGGAGAGGTCCTCAGCACCCGCAGCGCATTCAGGATCACTGCGACATCAATGGCTTCCTGAAGGATCGCGCCTTGAACTGGAGGCAGATAACCAAGCGCTGCCACGATCATTGCTATAATGGATAGGCCTATGCCTAAGACAACACTCTCTAAAGCGATACCGCGCGACCGTTGAGCAATCTCTATACCCGTGCGGAGCCGATCTATCCTGTCGACGAGAAGCACGACGTCAGCTGCTTCTGCAGACGCTGCGGCACCTCTGGCTCCCATCGCAACCCCGACGTCTGCAACGGCAAGCGCTGGCGCGTCGTTCACCCCGTCGCCGACCATCATCACCGGGCCGTATTTTCGCTCGCTGATGACTGTGTGCACCTTTTGATCGGGTGTCAGTTCGGAGCGGATTGCATCCATCCCCAGTCCGCTTGCAATGCGTTGGGCAACTGCATCGCGATCGCCGGTTGCCAGAATGATGCGCTTGATGCCATCCTTGCGTAGCCCGTTGAGCGTCTGCATGACATCGCTGCGCACGCGGTCGGCCATAATGATGAAGCCCGCCATCTTGCCGTCTATTGCCACTGCAACCACGGCAGACCCGGCTTCTGTTTCAGGCATTTCAATCTGTTCTGACTGTGTCTGTTTTCCAACGAAGCTATTGCCGCCGACAGCAATGTTTCTGCTATCGACACGCCCTGACACGCCATCTCCGGCAATTTCCGAAACCTCTGATGGTAGCGCAAGATTGATGCCACGTCTTTGCGCTGCCAATACCAGTGCCTGCGCCATTGGATGTTTGGACATTTGATCAAGAGAGGCAGCGAACCGCAGCACCTCATTTTCGGTGAATCCCTGCTCAACATGGATAGAAACAATCTGCGGGCGGCCATCGGTCAGAGTTCCTGTCTTGTCCAGCACCAGCGTATTGATGCGGGCCATATTCTCCAATGGACGGGCACCTTTGACCAAAACGCCAAAGTGAGCGCAGCGTGAGACACCCGCAACAAGAGCGACGGGGACTGCAAGAATGAGAGGGCAGGGTGTTGCCACAACAAGAACCGCCACCGCCCTGATCGGGTCTCCCGTGAGCCACCATGCGCAAAAAGCGATCACGATGGTCACAATCAGAAAGCCGATAGACCAGCGATCTGCCAGCCTCGACATTGGAGCCTTTGAGTGCTGAGCCTTTTCGACAAGGCGAACAATGCCAGCGTAGGTGCTGTCCTTGGCTTCGTGCTTGGTAACGATATCAAAAGCATCACCAGCATTCATCGAGCCACTGAGCACATCCGCGCCGCGAGAAAGTGAAATGGGAAGTGACTCTCCTGTCAGTGCCGACATGTTTATGAAGGCATTTTCGGACGCGATGCTTCCATCGACGGGGATGATTTCGCCCTGCCGGATCAGCAGCCGATCATCCTGCCGAACGATATCAACGGCAACTTCCTGCAGGTGGTCATTCTCATACCGCATTGCCGTTCGTGGAACACGAGACAGCAGATCATGCATCTCGCGCCGTGCTTGCCCTTCGGCAAAACTTTCAAGGAACGCTCCGCCTGTGTACATGAGCGCCACAATTGTGGCCGCCAGTGTTTCCCCAAATGCAAGAGCCGCCGACATTGACATCGCAGCAACGATATCCAGCCCAAATTCTCGTCGCCATAGGCTGCGGATGATATCGACGAATAACGAAGCAAGTACCGGCAAAGTGGCAATGGTCCAAGTGAGCCGTGCGCTTTGCGTATAATTGAAAAAATGCAGGGCGAGCCCGATAATTAGCCCGCAAAGGGCAAATATCAGAAGACTGGCTTTAAACGTGTCTTTAGCCGAGCGTTGCATTTTTCACGTCTCCGCATAAGCGTTTTGGAAGAGGGAACCGGCGTTCGAAACGCGCGCTTATGGCACCGAGAGAGGTGAGAATAAAGACATCTTCGATGCTTCTGCCGTCATACAAGCCATGGGTTATTGCGTGCTTTTTCGAAGGGTGCTGGCGCCTGCCAATTTGTCTTAAGGTGCGCAGCCAAAACAGTATGGAGATGATCAGACGGCCGTGCCGACCAGGGCGCCTATGCCTGCGGTCAGTGCCATTGCCAATGCGCCCCAGAAAGTAACCCGCGCGGTGGCTTTCATCACATCTGCCCCTCCTGTTTTGGCCCCGATTGCGCCAAGTAAAGCCAGAAACAGCAAGGAAGCGATGGCGACTGCGTACAGCAGGATCGAAGGCGGCGCGATGATGACCATGAAGAGCGGTAGAGCTGCACCAACTGAGAAAGTGGCGGCGGACGTCAGTGCTGCCTGCACAGGGCGCGCTTCCATGTGCTCGACGATGCCGAGTTCTTCGCGGGCGTGCGTTTCGAGAGCGTTGTGTGCCGTTAGTTGAACTGCCACCTGCCGCGCCAGATCATGGGTCAGGCCCCGTTCAATATAGGTTTGCGTTAACTCGTCAAGCTCGGCTTCGGGCTGCGTTTCCAGTTCTTTTCGCTCACGGGCGAGGTCGGCTGTTTCCGTGTCAGACTGAGAGCTGACCGAAACATATTCACCTGCTGCCATGGACATTGCGCCGGCGACAAGGCCTGCGACACCAGCAACCATGATCTGTGTTGTGCCCGGTGAAGCGGATGCGACACCCATAATCAGACTGGCCGTTGAGACAATACCATCATTTGCCCCAAGGACTGCAGCGCGCAGCCAGCCGATCCGGGATACGAGATGTTTCTCTGTATGTGATCGGGTCATATATTCGTCTCCCGCCAATCAATGTCCGCTGCTATCTTAGCTTTAATGGGACCTTTTACCAGTGGGCTACTTTTTTGTCATTAATGGCCTGCACACACTTGAGCCTAAAGGGAGTTGTGCAGGCAGAGTGGTTGATAAAACTATTAAGATGAGGGATTGCACAGCAATTCAATATATATTATATTATTTTCTATATTGAACCAATAGGAGGCAAAAATGCCTATCACCAGGATATCAGAAAAGCTGTCGGTATCGTCTCAGCCAAGCTTGGATGAGTTGCATTCACTGCGTGGCCGTGGCTTTGGGGCGCTTATCAATAACCGACCCGATGGCGAAGATGCTGATCAGCCCGGAAACCAAACTGAATACGATCTGGCCCGTCAAAGCGGTCTCTCCTATAGTTTCATTCCGGTTACAATGAATTCGATCACTGAGGCCGATGTGCGGGCTTTTCAAAAGGTGGTCAGAGAGTCTGAAGGGCCGGTGCTCGCTCACTGCAGGACAGGGACTCGCGCGCTTAGCCTTCACCTGATTGGCGAGATGCTTGATGGGCGAATGTCTGCCGATGAGGTCACGGCATTGGGGCGTCTTCATGGTTTTGATATGAGTGCTGCCATTGCTTGGTTCAAGCAGTTTAAGCAACGTCGACCGCAGGTAAAGGGCTTCTTCGACAAAAGGACCTGGAGCGTGCAGTATGTGGTGTCAGATCCAGAAACCCGTATGTGCGCCATAATTGATCCGGTTCTCGACTTTGATGAAAAGTCAGGCTCAACCGCGACGGCCAATGCAGACGCGATCCTTGATTACGTTCGCGAGAACGATTTGACGGTCGAATGGATACTCGACACGCATCCGCATGCCGACCACTTTTCCGCAGCGCAGTACCTGAAAGAGAAAACCGGTGCAAAAACCGCGATAGGCGAGCATGTTGTCGATGTTCAGGCGCTTTGGAAGCAAATCTACAACTGGCCTGAGCTGGCTGCTGATGGCTCGCAATGGGATCGGCTGTTTGTTGATGGCGATACATTCAGTATTGGCTCGATCAATGCCACGGTGATGTTTTCTCCCGGACACACGCTTGCTTCGATCACTTACGTGATCGGTGATGCTGCCTTCGTTCATGACACGCTTTTTATGCCCGACAGCGGCACGGCGCGCGCCGATTTTCCCGGCGGAGATGCAGATGTCTTGTGGCATTCGATCCAGGCGATCCTGAGGCTTCCGGATGAAACCAGAATATTCACCGGCCACGACTATCAGCCGGGCGGTCGGACACCACGCTGGGAAAGTACAGTTGGGGATCAGAAGAAGTTTAATGCCCATATTGCCAGCATGACGGAAGATGCGTTTGTTGCGCTGCGCAACAAACGGGACAAGACATTGCCGATGCCTAAACTGATCCTGCATGCCTTGCAGGTGAACATACGCGGCGGGCGTCTTCCTGAGCCGGAAGCCAACGGAAAGCGCTACCTTAAGTTTCCACTGGACGCATTGGAGGGAGCTGCATGGGAATGACCAATGACATGAATATGATGATGAAGGGCGGTTTGTCCCCAACAGAGCTTTCTTCGCGAGCAGGTGAGGTTGCAAACCTGCTCAAAACGCTGTCGCATCCGGCGCGGTTGATGCTTGTCTGCAGTTTGGTGGAAGGCGAATATTCCGTCGGCGAACTCGAAGAAAAAGTTGATGTTCACCAACCGCATCTGTCGCAGCACCTGACCGTTTTGCGCGGTTCGGGGATTGTCGAAACCAGGCGCGAGGGGAAACAAATCTTTTACAGCCTGACGGAAGACAAGGCGGCACAATTGGTCAATGCCCTTTATGCCATTTTCTGCGTGGAGACACAAAAATGAACATTTACCTCTCATCGCTGGTTGGTGGGATGCTAATCGGCACTTCCGCCGCGATGCTGCTGGTCCTTAACGGCAGGATTGCAGGGATCAGTGGCATTGTCGGACGCCTGATACAGGGGAACGGTGTGCTGCTCAACTTTGCCTTCGTTCTGGGGCTCATACTTGGTCCGGTCGCCTATCTGATCATTTTTGGCAATTGGCCAGCTGTTCAGATCACGGTTGGCTGGCCACTGATCATCGTCGCCGGTTTGCTGGTTGGTTTTGGATCGCGCATGGGATCGGGTTGCACCAGCGGCCATGGCGTGCTGGGGCTCGCGCGTCTGTCACCACGATCTATGGCCGCAGTTGCCACTTTCCTGACAACTGGAGTGATTGCCGTGACTGTGCTGAGGGGGCTGGGCCTATGAACCGGAAGATCTATGAGTTCTGCGTTGCTCTTGCCGCTGGGGGCATTTTTGGCTTCGGCCTGTCTTTGTCTGGAATGCTGAATCCGGTCAACGTGCAAGGCTTTCTCGATATTTTTGGCGCATGGGATCCACGTCTTGCCTTTGTTCTGGGCGGCGCCGTGATGGTGGCCTTTATTGGCGTACAGATAGCGAAGCGGATGCAGCATCCTGTTTTTGCCGAGACGTTTCATATGCCCACCAACCGGCGAATTGATACGCCACTGATTCTAGGCTCTGCGCTGTTTGGTCTGGGCTGGGGGATCGGTGGCTTCTGTCCCGGTCCTGCCATCGCATCATTGTCGCTCGGGTTGCCGCAGAGCATTCTGTTCGTTGTTGCGATGCTGGTCGGCATGGCTTTTCATGACGCATTTTGGAGCAGACGCGCGTAAGCTGACCTTTTCTTGCGGCCATTGGCTTCGGAATGATAGTTGGTTAGGGTCTTTTCAGCAAAACTGCGCAGCGGTTTGCGTGG
Organism: Brucella sp. TWI432; assembly: GCF_039674445.1. NCBI lineage: Bacteria > Pseudomonadati > Pseudomonadota > Alphaproteobacteria > Hyphomicrobiales > Brucellaceae > Brucella > Brucella sp. TWI432. The sequence continues at coordinate 40,249 of NZ_JBDJNL010000011.1, forward strand.
GATAACGCTTGAAAACAAATAGATAGGGCATTTCCGATGATTTAATCAAAACAGGAAATGCTCTAGCCCGTTTGGGCACGCGAATGTAACGAAAGCAGAGAACATTTTTATGCCGGCGATACCATTGCCCTTTGTTGTCGCCCTGCTCTTGAGCATTCTGCTTATTCGCGTGTTTGTTGAGAAGAGGGCATTTTTCAGACCGGCCCCCGTCTTCATCAGCGCTTGTATTCTTTTGATGATCACGGTTGGATTGCGCTGGAGTATCGATCTTCCATGGATTCGTTTCATCCAGCCGGCCATTGCTTCGCTCTTGCCACCGGTCGCCTGGCTTTGCTTTTCAAGACTGCGGCAGTCATCTGCAATGCGGGCATGGCCGCATTTTCTTCTTCCCGCAGCGGTGGTGTTCCTTTCGGCCTTTTGGGTTCAATGGCATCCGCCGATTGATCTTATTCTCGCCGTTGTTTACTTCGGGTATGGGGCTGCTCTTCTTCGCAGTGGGTCTGCGGGGGCTGATTGTTTTGAACGCGTCCGACTGAGCGATACGGACGGCGCGCGCAAGGCCGTTTCCACGGTTGGTGGGCTTCTGCTTTTTTCGGGGATTATTGATCTCATAATTGCCGGAGATTTCGGTTTCTATCGTGGACACCACGCGGCTTTGATCGTTGGGATCGCCAATATGATCATGCTTCCGATCATTGCTTATGCAATTGCTGTTATCGGTCGAAGCATACCTGATGACGAGAACCGCGAGGCTGAGCCGGAGGTTCCGTTTATCACAGAGCAAGATCGGCAGATCGTTGATATGGTCGATGTGATGATGCTTTCGAAGAAGCTTTATCGCGATCCTGATCTGACACTGAGCCGGCTATCACGCCGACTTGGTATTCCTTCCCGGCAAATATCAATGGCAATCAACCGTGCGCTTGGGCGCAATGTGTCTCAAGTCGTCAACGAATACCGGATCCGGGACGCCCGGCTCCTGCTGGAAGAGACGGATCTGCCGATCACAGTCGTGATGTTCGAATGCGGCTTTCAAACAAAGTCAAACTTCAATCGGGAATTTACCAGAGTGACCGGCGCGACCCCAAGCGACTATCGCCGCCTGGGCGCACAGCGCACGAATACCGAGCGTGGTCCTATGGTTTGATCGGGAGGGCCGTGGCTAGAAACCCGATTACCAGAAAGGAAATCTCCCGGTGGATTTCTTCGCGCTCGCGTGTTCCCGCCTCCTTGCAAACAATCCCGTCACCTGGCGTTTCTTCTTCAATCAGTGCGGCAGCGCCGGATTTGCAAAGCTGCATGAAACTGAAATGAAGTGCATCGGGAATGTCGACATAGGTCGAAGAGGCTTTGCGCAAATGCTGCGCAAGATAGCCGCTTTCAAGCACGGCAGGCATATCGCCAATATCAGTGCCAGCACTGATAACAAGTGACGGGATGTCGATGCTTGCCAGACTTTCCGGCGAAAACCCGCGCGCCAGCCCCAAATCAAGGGAAATGAAAGCTCCAAGACGCGGATCACCCATTTCCTTCTCAAGTTCACGGTTTCCAAGCCCGAGTTCTGCCGAAAGGCTGCACGCGCGGGGGCTTGTATGGATCTTGCAATCCTGTTCGAAGCGGGCAGTATCAAAGCGCGCGCCTGCAAGCGCGGTTACGGTCCATCCGCCTAACGAATGGCCGATAGCGGCAATCCGCTGTGCATCAACTTGCCCGCCAAGTTGAGGATCGGCCATCAGGGCATCGATAACACGGCTCAGATCATGTGGCCGTTCCCATAATTTGCCAGCCTGATCCGCATTTTTATTGAAGGTCGTTGTCCCAGGGTGATCCGGTGCAGCGACAATATAGCCTTGCTGAGCAAGATCGCTCGCAAGCCAGTTTAAATTGCGCCAGTTACCGCCATACCCATGCGAAAGAACCACCAGCGGATGCGAACCGGGCGTGGGGGCTGCTTCTTTCACTGCGGGCGTGCCATAAAATGCGCTATTCTCGCCTACAGTTGAGGTTTTGGACGGATCATCCGTTGGATACCAGATCGCAATAGGCAGGGATCGCGCAGCGCCTTTATCAAGTTCAATCTGCCGAAAACCGACAGTTTCGGCAGAATGAGCGAGCGTTGCGATGGAAAGCCACATTGCGGCAGTCAAAAAGGAAAACTTCAGCATGAAAGCCTCTTGGTTGATTTAACACGGCTCACATGCTTCAAAATCAGGGCATTGGAGACCTCAAACGCGATTGAGGACGTGCCATCGACCCTGATTCATGCGCTTTATCAAAGCGTGTCTGGTCAAACGTGTGCTGACAGACGCGCTGGCGGTCAACTTATGCCCATGGCGGACCTGCCGCCCATTCTCGACGCAGTGCTTCTATAAAACGGCGCACCTTGGGCGAGACGTGACGGCGGGTGGGGTAAACTGCGGTGATTGGCAGTTCTTGGCGGTGTTGCGCCTGTAGGACAGGCACAAGGCGACCCCGCTTTATATCTTCGCCGACGAGGAAAGCCCCAAGCTGGGCAATGCCAAGACTGTTGAGCGCTGCATCGCGAATGGCTTCGGTGTTATTGAGCCTTAAGTTCCCCTGAACGGCAACGTCACGTAGCTCGTCACCGATCTGGTAACGCCATGGCACTGGCGCGTTTGCATAGGTGAATACAATCTTCTTGTGATGCTGGAGATCTTCTAGGCCTTGCGGGGTTCCGTGCTGTTGCAGATAGGCCGGTGAGGCGCAGGTGATAAGATGGTGGGGGGCAAGAACCTGTCGGATCAATCCACTGTCAGTCGGTCCACCAATGCGAACGGCGACATCAATTCCATCGCTGACGAGATCGCAATAATCGTCTGAGAATGTGATGTCAGCTTCCAACTCTGGCCAGTCAGCCAAAAATCGGTGAAGCACGGGCAGCACGTGCAATCGACCAAAAGCCGTTGGCACATCAAGGCGAAGTCGGCCCTTGGGGACTTGATTGCGCTCAGCCAGTATCGCCTCCGCATCATCGACCTCGCACAGGATGCGCAGCGCGTGGTCATAAAACAGTCGGCCTTCCTCGGTCAGGCTGACACTGCGCGTTGTACGGTGGACCAAACGGGTGGCGAGGTTTTCTTCAAGCCGGGCAATGCTCTTTCCGACGGCTGATCGCGTGACGCCTAGCTTCTCGGCAGCCTGGGTAAAGCTTGCTGTGTCTGCAACACGAACAAAGGCCAGCACATCACCAAAATGATCAAGCATTGTATCCAAATTGTCCCATCTGTTGCCGATTTCAATCACTTTATCAATTTATCAGACCCAGTAAAGACTGCACTCACGCTGGGGCGCAGTTCTTTCGCCTTCGATAAGAGGTAGCCGATATGGAAATGATGACTGAATCAGAACAGACGACGAAATATGGAGGATGGGCATCGGTCTATGTGGTGGGCCTCACGACTTTCGCGGTCGTGACAACAGAAATGCTGCCTGTCGGCCTCATGACCGCGATTGCAAGGGCAATGGATGTTTCAGTCGGAACCGCCGGATTTATAATCTCGGCCCCCGCAATCCTTGCAGCATTTTTTGCCCCTGTTGTCGTCGCCATGGCGGGCAACATTGACAGGCGGAAAATTCTTGCTGGTCTTCTCACTGTGTTGACTGTCGCCAATATTGCCTCTGCCATTGCCCCATCCTTCCAATGGCTCCTTGTCGCGCGGGTCGCCGTTGGGTTTTGTATGGGCGGTATATGGGCTGTTGCCGGAGGACTTGCACCGCGACTGGCGCCAGCCCAATCCGTTGGAGTGGCGACGGCAATCATTTTTGGTGGCGTCGCCGCCGCGTCGGTGATGGGTGTGCCGCTTGGCGCCATGATTGGGGATGCCGCCGGGTGGCGATGGGCATTTGGCACAATGGCAGGGTTCAGTGCGACCGTGCTCGGTCTTAGTCTGTTGGTTTTACCTGCTTTGCCGGTTAATCAGTCTATCGGGTTCAGCAAATTTACAGCTGTGTTAAAGCACAGGCTGGTTCAGCTTGGGTTGATCCTCACGCTGCTGCTCGTCGCAGGACATTTTATGGCCTACACGTTCATAGGGCCGCTTTTACGAACAGTCTCCGGGGTTGCGCCCGAATGGATCGCTGCGCTGTTATTCATTTATGGGGCGGCGGGAATTGTCGGAAACTTTCTGGCAGGCACGATGGCCGCAAAGAGGCTCGGACTAACTCTCGTGTCAATTATTATTGGTCTTTCAGCGGCAATCCTGGGGTTTGCCGTTCTGGGCGAGACACCCGCTACAGCCCTCGGACTCCTCGTTTTATGGGGGCTGGCTTATGGCGGTGTTTCCGTCACTTTACAGATATGGATGATGAAAGCCGCACCATCTGCCATTGAGATCGTGACCGCGCTTTTCGTCTCTATCTTCAACATCGGCATTGCAGCCGGATCGTTTCTTGGTGGGCTAACTGTCGACCACTTCGATCTGCATGCAAACCTTCTTTTTGCTGCCATTTTACCCGCTTTTGCGCTGCTTCTCATGTTCGTTCTTCAACGGAGAGACTGAATTGACCTATGATATTTTTGAACTTGGCGACATCCAGTTACAATCAAAACGCTGCATCCGCGATGCGAAGCTGGCTTATAAAACCTATGGCATTCTGGCTCCTGCCAAGGACAACGTTATCCTTTATCCGACGTCCTTTGCCGCCACACATGATGATGCAGCATGGCTAATCGGTCCGGGACGGGCGCTTGATTGTGATAAATATTTTATCATTGTGCCCGATATGTTTGGGAACAGCCTATCCAGTTCTCCCAGCAATACGCCAGCGCCAGCGGGCGCAAGCCGCTTTCCAACGGTGACGATCCACGACAATGTCAAACAACAACACCGCCTTTTGACCGAAAGGTTTGGCATTGAGACGATACATCTCGCCATAGGCTGGTCTTTGGGCGGTGCGCAGGCGTTCGAATGGGCGGCGGCTTTCCCCGATATGGTAAAACGCCTCTTTGCTTTTCAAAGTGCTGCCCGCACATCGCGACATTTTTATCTGTTCTTTGAGAGTGTGCGCGCTGCAATCGAGTTGGATGCCAGTTTTAAGAAAGGCTTTTATACAAAACCACCCCACCGTGGGCTGCGTGTCGCCGCCCGTATCTATGCGGCATGGGGCTTTTCGCAGGCATTCTTCCGGCAGCGATTGGACGAAAAGGCGTTGGGCTATGCATCGCTTGATGACTTCCTCATCGACTTCTGGGAGGGGTGGTTTTTAAAACGGGATGCAAACGACATCCTGTCCCATCTGTGGACTGGGCAGCATGCCGACATCAGCGCAAACGAAAAATACCTCGGCGATCTCAGCAAGGCGCTGGCCGCAATCCGAGCCGACACGATCATCATGCCTGCATCCAGTGATCTGTATTTTCCTGTTGACGATGCTGTCCGGGAAGCGTCGCAAATTTCGAAGGCGGAACTGCGGGTCCTGGAATCTGTCTGGGGGCATGTGGCTGGCGAAGGAATGAACGATGATGATACTGCGGTCATTGAGCGTGCCATCACCGACTTGTTGAGCCGATGATACCTCAATGAGGTTGGACATCCGCGCGATTTTCGTCCGACAACAGCGGATACTTGTGGGTCGCAGATACCAGGCCGACAAGTATCCTTTTTTCGGGCACGCGAGGGTTGTTTTGGAATGAACGTCGCCTGTTTTTTGCTTGCGCCTGAGTCGGCGTATCTGTCTTATAAAATTGAAATACTTATATTTTATTCCCATCGTCGAATGAATGCGAAAGCTAAACAGCTCAAATTCGTGATGGCTTAAACAGAATGCCGATTTCCTCTGCCATAAGATCAGAACAATTTGCTTTACGTACCTCAAACTCGACGCTAAGATCGTTCCCGTGACGCTTTGGGAGGAGTTCACATGCGATCAAATATGGGATCACTGATAAGCCGTAATGCGCCTTGTTCAGACAACGCTGTCTTTGGCGTGCGCGCATGAGTGCGACTGAGAAAGAGAACGCTGTTCCGCTTCTCGAAGCGGTATCGCTGTCGAAGTCTTTCGGGCCGGTTCAGGTTCTCAAGAATATCAACCTGAAAATTTACGGCGGCGAAGTTCACGCGATTATCGGCGAAAACGGCGCTGGCAAATCGACATTGATGAAGCTTCTTGCCGGTAATGAGCGTCCGACCAGTGGCGAAATTCGCGTTGATGGCAAGCCGATAGCTTTTTCGAACCCGGTGGAGGCCGAGGCGCAGGGTATCGTGCTCGTGCATCAGGAAATTCTGCTGGCGCCTGATCTCACCGTAGCGCAAAACATCTATTTAGGTCGTGAGCTTTCTAACGGGCTTGTTGTCGATGATAAATCGATGCGCGAGGGCGCGCGCAAAGCCATTCGTGATCTTGGTGCTGATATTGATCCTGATATCATCGTGGGCCGTTTGTCGATAGCGCAACGTCAACTGGTGCAGATTGCCCGCGTGCTGCTTGTCCCCCATCGCGTTGTGATTTTCGACGAGCCAACTGCATCGCTGACGCCGGTTGAAACCGAAGCACTGCTGAAGGTTATTTGCGATATTCGCGCCAAGGGCGTTGCCGTTCTTTACATCTCCCACCGCCTGCCGGAAGTGAAAGAAATTTCTGATCGGGTCACGGTTCTGCGCGATGGAACGCTCGTTGCTGCTCACATGACGTCCGAGCTTCAGCCAAATGATATGGCGCGCCTGATGGTTGGCCGTGACGTTGCCAAGCTTTATCCGGACCGATCCGCCCAGCATGGGCAGGAAAAGGTGCTTGAGGTCGAAGATTTCAGCGTTCCGGGTTATGTCAAAACAGCAAGTTTCACCCTGAGCCGCGGCGAAATTCTGGGCTTTGCAGGTCTCGTTGGTGCGGGGCGTACCGAGCTTATGGAGGCGGTTGTCGGCCTTCGGCCCGGTAAGGGGCAGGTTCGCCACAATGGCAGGGCAGTCAATTTCCATAATGCGCATGAAAGTTTGTCTGCGGGGATCGCTTATCTGAGTGAGGACCGAAAAGGCAAAGGCTTGTTGCTTGGCAAAGACCTTGGCGTCAATCTGACATTGGCATCGATCCGCAAGTTTGTCCGCGGTTTGCAGATCGACCGGCAAAAGGAGCGTGTGGCGCTCGATGATGCGATCAAGGAATTTGATATTCGCACAGGCCGCAAGGATATTCTGGCCGGTCAACTTTCCGGCGGAAATCAGCAAAAGTTGCTGCTGGCCAAGATGATGATGCTCAATCCCTCTATTGTCATCATTGATGAACCAACACGTGGCATCGACGTGGGCACGAAAGAGCAGATTTATCAGTTCATTGCGAACCTTGCCGATGAAGGAAAATCGATCATCGTTGTTTCGTCTGAAATGCCAGAATTGATCGGTATATGTGATCGTATCGTCGTCATGCGTGAGGGCCGTATTGCCGGTGAGGTGACCGGTGAGCGCATGAACGAGCATGATATTGTTGTCCTTGCAACAGGCGTCAGCACGCAAGCAGCATAGATAAAAAGGGGAGTGAATGACTGACGTAGTGAATGACAAGAGCAAAGCGCCGAAGACGTCAAAAGACTGGGATTTAAGGGCGATCGCGCCTTTTATTGCGCTGCTTTTGCTGCTTGTTCTCGGAACGCTTGCCAATCCGAATTTCATCAGCATCGACAATTTGCTGAATGTTGCAACGCGCAGTGCTTTCATCGCAATCATTGCGCTGGGCGCGACTTATGTCATCTCATCGGGAGGGCTTGACCTCTCGGTTGGTGCCATGGCTGCCTTTGTCGGCAGCATCATGATTTTGTTCATGAATAGCGGCGTTATTGCCGATCCGGTGATGATGTTGATCGCGGCCGTGCTTTTGGCCGTGGTTGTGGGTGCGCTGTGTGGGCTGACCAACGGATTGATCACCACTCTAGGCGGAATTGAGCCCTTTATCGCAACACTTGGCACGATGGGCATCTATCGCGGTCTGACGACATGGCTGTCGCAGGGCGGGGCTATTACGCTGCGCAATCCAGAGATCCAGTCGCTTTACCGTCCTGTTTATTTCGGTGATGTGTTTGGTGTGCCAATTCCGGTCATTGCGATTTTCGTAACGGCAGCAATTGCGGCCTTTGTGCTCTATCGCACGCGCTATGGACGGCATGTCATTGCGGTCGGCTCCAGCGAAGATGTCGCGCGCTATTCGGGTATTTCTGTCAGGCGCGTTCGCACCATTGCTTATGTTGTGCAGGGCCTTTGCGTGGCTGTCGCCGTCTTGCTTTATGTTCCACGACTGGGTTCGACTTCCGCCACGACCGGCATGTTGTGGGAGCTTCAGGCAATTACAGCCGTTGTGGTTGGCGGTACGGCTTTGCGCGGTGGCGTGGGGCGCGTCTGGGGCACGATCTGCGGCGCCTTCATTCTCGAAATCGTCGGTAATATCATGCTGCTTTCCAACTTCATCAGCGAATATCTGATCGGCGCCATTCAAGGTGCGATCATCATTATCGCTATGTTGGTGCAACGCTCGCTCTCGCGACGATGAAATGCCGGGGTGCGATGTCAGGTATGTCACACCCCGAATGACAAGTTTGACAGGATTGAAGGGGCGGTCCGGTCACAAAGGGTAAAGCCCCCGACCACATGGGAGGAAAAAATGCGAGGAAAGTTTTTAAGTCTGGCTTTTGCTGCTTTGACAGCCGGAGCTGTGGCCTTCACCGGCATGGCAAGCGCTCAGGACAAGAAGGTAACGATCGGCGTCTCGATTCCTGCTGCGGATCATGGCTGGACCGCTGGTGTCGTCTATCATGCGGATCGTGTGGCCAAGCTTTTGATGCAAGAGCATCCGGGGCTTAACGTGATCGTCAAGACATCGCCCGATGCTGCCAGTCAGGCAAATGCGTTGCAGGATCTTGCCGTTCAGGGGCTTGATGGGCTTGTCGTCTTGCCGACCGATCCTGATCCACTGGTCAATGCAATCAAGGAAATCAAGGACAAGGGTACTTTTGTTGCGCTTGTTGACCGTGCGCCAAGCAATAACGACAATTCGATCCGCGATCTTTACGTCGCGGGCAACAATCCGGCGCTCGGACAGGTTGCAGGCGAATATATCGCTAAAAACATGCCCGATGCTCAGGTTGTGGTCATTCGCGGTATGCCGATCCCGATCGATCAGCAGCGTCAGGACGGCTTTGACAAGGGTATTGAAGGCTCGAACGTCAAGGTCCTTGATCGCCAGTATGGCAACTGGAATCGCGATGATGCTTTCCGCGTGATGCAGGACTTCCTGACCAAATATCCGAAGATCGATGTCGTCTGGTGTCAGGATGACGACATGGCAGTTGGTGTGCTTGAGGCCATCAAACAGGCCAATCGTGATGATATTCAGTATGTTATCGGTGGCGCGGGTTCCAAGGACATGATCAAGAAAGTCATGGACGGCGACAAGCTCATGCCGGTTGATGTGCTTTATCCGCCTGCGATGGTTTCAACAGCCATGCAACTGGCAGCCGGTCACTTCTACGATCAGATTCCAGTCAGCGGCGAGTATATTCTCGATGCAACACTGATCACCAAGGACAATGCCGAGCAGTTCTACTTCCCGGGTTCACCGTTCTAATATTCAAATGCGCGCCCGGTTCACGGGCGCGCGGTTGCACAAATTCAATAAAGTTGCGTTCGATTTGGAGAACTTTTGATGAAAACGATCAAGGGGCCGGGGATTTTTCTCGGGCAGTTTGCTGGCGATGAAGCGCCATTTAATACATGGGATGGCATCACGAAATGGGCTGCGGAAAAGGGCTATGCCGGTGTGCAGGTGCCGACCTGGGCAAGCCAGTTGATCGATCTGAAAAAGGCCGCTGAATCCAAAGATTACTGTGACGAGTTTGCCGGTGTCGCGCGTGAAAACGGCGTGGAAGTGACAGAGCTTTCCACCCATCTGCAAGGTCAGCTTGTTGCTGTTCATCCGGCCTATGATGAAGCATTTGATGGTTTTGCTGTGCCGGAAGTGCGCGGTAATCCCAAAGCCCGTCAGGCATGGGCGGTTGAACAGGTGAAGATGGCTATCCGTGCCTCCCGCAATATGGGCATTGGCGCTCATGCAACATTCTCAGGTGCTTTGGCGTGGCCGTTTATCTACCCATGGCCGCAGCGTCCCGCTGGTCTGGTTGAGACTGCTTTTGACGAATTGGCGCACCGCTGGTTGCCGATCCTTGATCATGCAGATGAGCATGGGGTAGACATCTGCTACGAAATCCATCCGGGCGAAGACCTGCATGACGGTGTGACGTTTGAGATGTTCCTTGAGCGTGTGAAGAACCACCCGCGTGCGAACATGCTTTATGATCCGTCGCATTATGTGCTGCAATGTCTGGACTATCTCGACAATATCGACATTTACAAAGACCGTATCAAGATGTTCCACGTCAAGGATGCCGAGTTTAATCCGACAGGTCGGCAGGGTGTCTATGGCGGTTATCAGGGCTGGGTTAATCGCGCTGGCCGTTTCCGTTCGCTGGGTGACGGACAGGTTGATTTTGGCGCAGTGTTCTCGAAAATGGCTGCCAATGATTTCGATGGCTGGGCGGTTGTTGAGTGGGAATGTGCGCTCAAGCATCCTGAAGATGGTGCGCGTGAAGGTGCGGAGTTTGTGAAACACCATATCATTCGCGTGACGGAAAAAGCCTTTGATGATTTTGCCGCTGGCGGAACCGATGATGCAGCCAACCGGCGTATGCTCGGACTTTGAGGAAACACGATGACCATTGAAGCAAAAACCAAAGAAACCGCCAATCCACGCATTCGTTTGGGTATGGTTGGCGGTGGTGCCGGTGCGTTTATCGGCGGTGTGCATCGTATGGCATCCCGTCTCGATAACCGCTTTGAACTGGTGGCCGGCGCATTGTCCTCCTCGCCTGAAAAGGCACAGGTTTCGGGACGCGAACTTGGGCTTGCGGAAGATCGTATTTACTCAAGCTATAAGGAAATGGCGATCCGCGAAGCACGCCTTAAGAATGGCATTGAAGCGGTGGCGATCGTGACGCCAAACCACGTGCATTACGATGCGGCAAAGGAGTTTCTGCGCCGCGGCATTCATGTGATTTGCGACAAGCCGCTGACCTCGACTTTGGCTGATGCAAAGAAGCTCAAGAAAGTGGCCGATGAGAGCGGCGCATTGTTTGTGCTTACGCATAATTACACCGGCTATCCGATGGTTCGTCAGGCGCGTGAGATGATCGCTAATGGTGAGCTTGGCGATCTGCGCGTTGTGCAGGTGGAATATGCGCAGGACTGGCTCACCGAAGCGGTTGAGGAAACGGGTGCCAAGGGGGCTGTCTGGCGCACCGATCCGGCGCAATCCGGTCTTGGTGGCGCAACGGGTGATATCGGTACCCATGCGTTCAACCTTGCATCCTTTGTCACCGGCCTGACGCTGGACAGCCTGGCGGCTGATCTCGATAGCTTTGTTGCGGGGCGTCGTCTTGACGATAATGCCCATGTGATGCTGCGTTTTGCAGGTGGTGCTAAGGGTATGCTCTGGTGCAGTCAGGTGGCACCGGGCAATGAAAATGCGCTGCGGCTGCGTGTTTATGGCACCAAAGGCGGCATTGAATGGGCGCAGGAAGATCCAAACCGGCTGTGGTTTACACCGTTTGGTGAACAGAAGCGCCTAATCACCCGTGGTGGTGCGGGTGTCGGGGATGCCGCAACACGTGTCACGCGTATTCCGAGCGGTCATCCGGAAGGCTATCTTGAAGCTTTTGCGACGATCTACAGTGAAGCTGCCAATGCTATTCAGGCGCGACGCGACAATACAAAACCTGAGAGTGCGGTGATCTATCCGACTGTCGATGATGGCGTGAAGGGCGTTGCCTTCATTGACGCTTGCGTGCGATCGTCTAATAAAAATGGCGGATGGGTCAGTCTTTGACATGAAATAAAACCGAGAAAACGCCGTCCTTTTGGGCGGCGTTTTTGCTATATCGTCAAAGCTTGTTGGATGACACAGTTCATCTGCCGTAGAAAAGCCATCTTGATTTCATGTTTGTCCGAAATGTGCCTGATAAAGCCAACCAGTTTTCGGTCGTCGCTGTAGGGTGCGCGAATTCAATACCGTTCGAAAGCGTGTACCATGCAGAAATTCCGTCCTGTGATTGCCAGCGGACCGCTGTGCCTTTTAACGGCACTTTATGTGCTCATTTTTACAAACACATCGTTCTGGCGCGCGGCTGGAAATTTTTATGCCGATTCACCGTTCAGGCTTGCAGGCATAGTCGTCGTTGTTTTGCTGCTTTATGTGGCACTTTTTGTTTTGTTTTCCGCGAAATATGTCATCAAGCCGATGCTGATATTTTTCATATTGGTCGCGGCTGGCGGTTCTTACTTCACAGATACCTTTGGCACAATTATCGATAAATATGTCATTGAAGCGGCGCTGACGACAACGCAGGCTGAATCCGGCGCACTGCTTACGCCAAGCTTTATGTGGCACATGTTTCTTTACGGTGTTGTGCCTTCTTTATTCATCGTATGGGTTCGCGTCAAACATCGGCCCATTCTGGGTAAATTGCTGGTCAATACAGGCGTTATCCTAAGTTGCGTCATAGCATCGCTTGTCATCATTGGTACGAATTACGCGGCTTATTCATCGATGTTTCGTGAGCATGGTGCTGATATCATGCAAAAGCTTATGCCAAGCACACCGATTGCCAGCACGATCCAATATGTATCGCATGTTTATAAAAACCGCTCTATTGTGATGGAGCCGCTTGGGTTGGATGCGCGGCAGGCGCTGACGCAATTGCCGGGCGGCAAAAAGCTTGTCACCGTTGTCGTCGTGGGCGAAACAGCACGTGCGCAGAATTTCAGCCTCAATGGCTATGCGCGGGAAACCAATCCTGAATTGAAGCAGCGCGACGTTATTGCCTTCACCGATACGACGAGTTGTGGCACGGAAACCTCTGTGTCTGTGCCTTGCATGTTTTCGCCTTTCACCCGCAAGGATTATTCCAATACGAAATTTCGCGGTTCGGAAAACCTGATGGATGTGCTTAAACATGCAGGTGTCGACGTGAGCTGGTATGAGAATAATACCGGCAGTAAGGGCGTTGCCGAGCGGATCAAACTCATTGATTTGCAGGGTGCACAAGACAAGCGTTACTGCGACGGCGGCGAATGCATTGATCAGATTCTGGTCGATAATTTGTCAAAGGCACTGGATGACATATCGCAAAACACGACGATCGTTCTGCATATGACGGGCAGTCACGGTCCGGCTTATTATCGCCGCTATCCGGCGGAATATGCAGGTTTTACGCCGGATTGCCGCTCGAATGATTTCGCAAAATGCTCGCGGGAAGAAATTGTCAACGCCTATGACAATTCGATCCTCTATACGGATCATATTCTCTCGGAGATCATCGATCTTCTCAAAGCGCATGAGGACAAGCTTGCACCCGCGATGATTTATATGTCTGATCATGGCGAGTCGCTTGGCGAAGACGGTCTTTACCTTCACGCCGCGCCCTATTTCATCGCGCCATCGCAGCAGACGCATGTTCCTTTCATTACATGGTTTGCGCCTGATTATGTCGCGGATATGGGACTCAATCTTGATTGTCTGCGCAAGACAGCGGGCGAGCCATCATCGCATGATAATCTGTTTCATACTGTGCTTGGCATGATGGCGGTAAAGACGTCGGCTTATGATCAGAAACTTGATCGATTTGCGGCCTGCCGGACACCGCATAATGTCGTGTTGCAAGAGCCGCAGGGATCAAAGAGCTAAAGAGGGCTTTGCGTGTCTGAAAGTCTTTTGAAGTTTAAAAGAAAACCCCGCTCATTGAGCGGGGTTTTCTGTTTTGCGTATGATTAAACGTAGCGGTTGACCACGTTTTCCAGATATTCCTGACGGCCAGATTTTGGCTGCGGATTGATATCCTTTGCTTCGACTTCTGACGTGATTTGCTCCAGCGATAGGCCCGTTGCAAGCTTTTTGCCAAAATCGCTCGACCATCCTGCATAACGCTCATCGAGAGGCTTGGACAGCGCGCCGTCTTCCAGCATACGAGCGGCAGCCTTGAGGCCGCGGGCGCAGCAATCCATGCCGCCGATGTGGCCGATCAGAAGATCCTGTGGATCAAGCGACTGACGGCGCAGTTTGGCGTCGAAATTGGTGCCACCATTCTTGAAGCCGCCGTCGAGCAGAACCTGATAATAGGCCAGCGCCATTTCCGGCACATTGTTCGGGAACTGATCCGTATCCCAGCCCGACTGATAGTCGTTGCGGTTCATATCGATAGACCCGAGAATACCGAGGCTGCGGGCCAGTGCCAGTTCATGCTCGAACGAATGGCCTGCAAGGATGGCATGGCCCTGTTCGATATTGACCTTCACTTCATTTTCAAGGCCATAGCGCTTGAGGAAGCCGTAAACCGTTGCCACATCATAATCATATTGATGCTTGGTTGGCTCCTGCGGCTTTGGCTCAATCAGGATCGTGCCCTTGAAGCCGATCTTGTGCTTGTACTCAACCACCAGATTGAGGAAACGGCCCATATTGTCGAGCTCGCGACCGAGATCTGTATTGAGCAGGGATTCATAACCCTCGCGACCGCCCCAAAGCACATAATTATCACCGCCAAGGCGCTTGGTTGCATCCATACACGTTTTGACGGTAGCAGCGGCGAAGGCGAACACTTCAGGGTCGGGATTTGTTGCTGCACCCGACATATAGCGGCGGTGCGAGAAGAGATTGGCGGTGCCCCACAGAAGCTTGATGCCGGTTTCAGCCTGCTTCTTTTCAAAGATATCGACGATTGCTTCGAGGTTGCGGGTATTTTCGGCAAAGTTATTGCCTTCCGGGCGCACATCGGCATCGTGGAAGCAATAGAAAGGCGCGCCGAGAAGCGAAAAGAATTCGAATGCCACATCCGCTTTTAGCTTTGCAGCTTCAAGACCATCCTTATACCACGGGCGATCGAATGTACGCCCACCGAACGGATCGCCGCCTTCCCATGCGAATGTGTGCCAATAGGCGACCGCAAAACGCAGGTGATCTTCAAGGCGCTTGCCAAGGACAATTTCGTCTGGGTTGTAGTGGCGGAACGCCAGCGGATTATCGCTGTCTGGTCCTTCGTAACGTATTTTCTGGATGTCGCCGAAAAATCCGGTGCTCATCATGCTCCTCCAATGTTGATGTGAGTGTGCTGTGCTCTTGCTTGTTAAGCGAGTGGACGCAATGCGGGGTAAAGTGCGTGATAGCGCTGATAGGCTTCGTCATAGGACGAAAGCAGCGCCTGTTCGGGCTCGATGGTGCGGGCTGTGCGCGGTGGCGTGCAGATCGCGAAAGGATCAGCACCACTGGCAGCGATCAGCCCGAGGCGCGCCGCACCAAATGCCGCGCCAAAGTCGCCTTCTTCCGGCAGCGAAATGGGGACATTCAAGGCCGTTGCGATTGATTTAAGCCAATAGGTGGACCGTGAACCGCCGCCCACAGCGATGAGTGATTTGATCTGCGTGCCCGCCGATTGCAAGGCGACAAGATTGTCACGGATGGCAAAGGCCACGCCTTCAAGGACTGCCTGCGTCATAGCCTTGCGATCAGTCTCATGCTCAAGGCCGCTGAAAACGCCACGGATTTTTGCATCATTATAAGGCGTGCGCTCGCCGGAAAGATAAGGCAGGAATGTCACGCTGCCAGGAGCTTTGAGTGCGTCGCCAAGCTCAGTGTCGAGCGCATGCGGTGTTGCGCCTGCTATGCGGGAAAACCACTCAAGCGCGCTGGCTGCTGACAGGATAACGCCCATCTGGTGCCAAGTGTGGGGAAGCGCATGACAGAAGGCGTGGACGGCACTTTCAGGCTTGGGCTGATAAGCGCCATTGGCTGCAAACAACACGCCTGATGTGCCGAGCGAAACAAAAGCATTGCCGGGTTGAACAGTCCCCATGCCACATGCGGATGCCGCGTTGTCACCTGCGCCGCCTGCAACGACAGGCGCCTTTGAAATTCCCCAGCGCGCAGTCAGCTCCGCGCGCAAAATGCCAGTCGCGTCGCTGCCTTCGGCAAGCTTGGGCATCTGGCTTTCAGTCAGTCCCGTCTTCGAGAGAAGTTCAGCCGACCATTTTCGCGCGCCGGTATCCAGCCAGCTTGTGCCTGCGGAATCGGACATGTCGGACACATATTCGCCGGTCAGCCAGAGGCGCAGATAATCTTTTGGCAAAAGAACCATGCGGGTACGGGCAAAAATATCCGGCTCATTGCGCGCAACCCAGACGAGTTTCGGCGCTGTAAAACCCGGAAAAACGATGTTGCCGGTGATCGCACGGAAGGCTGGATCAGCATCTAATTCTGCCGCTTCCTTATAGCTTCGGGTGTCATTCCAAAGAATGCAGGGGCGAAGCACCTGATCGTTTTCATCAAGCAGCGTTGCGCCATGCATCTGGCCGGAAAGGCCAATGCCTGCAATGGCTGCAAATTCCTTTGGATGGACTGTGCGTAGGCCATCGATTGCCGTTTCACAAGCCTTGATCCATTGGGCTGGATCCTGCTCGCTCCAGCCCGGATGCGGACGCGAAACATCAAGTTCACCATGCGCGGAGCCGATAAGCTTCTGCTCGCCATCGATCAGAAGCGCCTTTACGCCAGATGTTCCAAGATCAAGCCCGAGATACATATTTGCTCCAGTTGAATTGCCGTTTGGTCTGCGCCTCAGTCGAGCTGCGGCAGGTTGTCTTTGAGAAAAATTTCGATGCGGATATGTTCCTGCCCCTGCACAATGGCGAGGCGGTCCGCAGTGGCTTTAAGAATGCGAATGGCGCTGCGAATTTCATGACCGGCGTCCTGCGCAAGCACGGCATGAACGAGGCCATCTTTGAGTGCCTGCGATGTAACGCCGTCGCGCTCGTGGGCGATGACCAGAGGCCGATTGTCATTGCGTGACGCTGCAAGCGCACGGACAAGTCCGCTGTTTCCGGCTCCCAGACTGTAAATTCCGGCCAGATCTTTGCGTTTTTCGAGAAGATCAAGCGCAAGTTTTTCAACGCGCGCGCTTTCGTCGAAACCTTCCAGAACGGGAAGGATCGTGTGACTGGAAAAGTCGGCCTCCATTGCGCTTTTGAAACCCTCAAAACGCGCCAGATGATCGTGCACTTTCAGCGAGCCAGCGATAACCGCAATGGCACCATCGGTGCCGCTCGCAAAGAGACCCAGCAAACGCGCCGCCGTGCGTCCGGCGGCAACATTATCGATGCCGACATAATGCGCGCGCGAAGAACCGCCAAGATCAGACACCAATGTGACGGCATGGATGCCTGATTCGGTCAGTCTCTTACATGCTTGGCGCACCGGATCAGTATCGACGGCCACAAAAGCCACACCATCGGGTTTGCGTTCAGCACTTTCATCCAGCGCTTTCACAAGAGCTACTTCATCAAATGCCGGAATAAGCACCAGATTGATCAGAACCCGCTCGGAATATCCACGCTCGGTGGCCGCTTCAAGCTCGCTGCGCAGGCTTTGCATGAAGGTGTTTTCGTTATCCGGTAAAATGAAATCGAACTGATAAAGCCTGCCGCGTGCGAGATTGGCAGCGCTGACATCACGCACATAGCCAAGCGTGTTCATCGCGTCCGTTACACGCTCGCGGGTTTTCGCTCTTACGCCGGGGCGGTCGTTCAGCACACGGTCAACCGTGGCGAGACTGACGCCCGCAGTTCTGGCTATATCATGCACGGTAGGTTTCATTTTCACTCCTCGGAGCGCAACATATGAGCAAAAATGAGGTACGTAAATCAAAAAATGCTTGCTATTCATTTTTGTTTCCGTATCAATTGCACCTGAGGATGGGGTCGTGCGCTTGCGCGCGGTCCTGCTTTGGTGATCTTGGTGCATTGCACCGTGGGAGGATCAGCCAGATAAAGAATGAAGGGCCTCTTCGGAGGTCGCTTGTCGTGCCAGACTCCGGGGGCGGGTTCGTTCGGGGCGAGGTCTTTTATCAACCGGCATCAAGCCGGCGGTGATTGGAGGAAATGTGCATGAAACGTCGTAATTTTTTGACAGGCGCGCTTGTCGCAGCAGCGCTCGGTATCGGTGCCATGGGTACCACGAGCGCCTTTGCATCGCCTGAAAATCCGGTTATCGGTTTTTCTATTGACGATCTGCGCGTAGAGCGCTGGGCGCGTGACCGTGATTATTTCATCGCGGCAGCGGAAAAGCTGGGTGCCAAGGTCAATGTTCAGTCGGCTGATGGCAATGAAGAAAAGCAGGTTAAGCAGGTTGAAAACCTGATTTCGCAGGGCGTTGATGCCATCGTGATCGTACCAATGAACTCAAAGGTTTTCGATGCGGTCGTGGCGGATGCAAAGGCTTCGGGCATCAAGGTTCTTTCTTATGATCGCCTGATCCTCAACGCCGATATCGACGCTTATATTTCCTTCGACAATGAACGCGTTGGTTACATGCAGGCGGAAGCTGTGCTGAAGGAAAAGCCGGAAGGCAATTATTATCTGCTCGGCGGTTCTCCAACGGATAACAATGCGAAGCTGCTGCGTGCAGGCCAGGAAAAGGCGCTGAAGGAAGCAGTCGATTCCGGCAAAGTCAAGATTGTCGGCTCGCAGTGGGTTAAAGAATGGAGCCCGACAGAAGCGCTCTCCATCATGGAAAATGCGCTGACTGCGAACCAGAACAAGATCGACGCTGTTGTTGCTTCCAATGACGGTACTGCTGGTGGTGCAATTCAGGCACTCGCAGCACAGGGCCTTGCAGGCAAGACAGCTGTGTCGGGTCAGGACAGCGATCTGGCCGCTGTAAAGCGTCTGGTTGACGGTACACAGACCGTGACTGTTTATAAGCCGCTCAAGCTGATTGCTGAAGAAGCAGCAAAGCTCACGGTTCAGCTCGTTCGTGATGAAAAGCCTGAATTCAATGGCAAAATCGATAATGGTTCCAAGGAAGTCGACACACTTCTGCTGACGCCAACGGCTGTCACTAAAGATAATGTCGATATTTATGTAACCGACGGCTTTTACACGAAGGAACAGATCGAAGGAAAGTAAGCCTTTTCTTCTGCCTGTTTGATTGCAGACTATCGGACTGGGTGCGGCATTAAAGATATGCGGCACCCAGTTTAAGATCATTCCTGGTCTCCTGTCTTTGACAGCGTTGTCGGTACTGGCTTGCGCAAAGCAAGGTTTTTGAAATTTACTGCAAGGTCATTGTTGATGTCCGAATACCTTCTGGAAATGCGAAATATCGGTAAAGAGTTCAACGGCGTGAAGGCGCTCGATGGCATTTACCTGAAAGTGCGCGCGGGAGAATGTGTCGGGCTGTGCGGCGAGAACGGTGCAGGCAAGTCCACACTGATGAAAGTGCTTTCAGGGGTCTATCCCTATGGCACGTGGACCGGCCAGATTTTCTGGGAAGGCAAGGAACTCAAAGCCACTGGCATTCGTGATACGGAAGCTGCTGGCATCGTCATTATCCATCAGGAACTGATGATGGTTCCCCATCTTTCGGTGGCTGAAAACATTTTTCTGGGGTCTGAGCCCACCACTGGCGGCTTCATTGATTATGACCAGATGAATGCGCGTGCGGCAGAGCTGCTTGCACGGCTCAAGATTAACGACATCAATGTTGCTTTGCCCGTTTATCATTATTCCGGTGGCAAACAGCAATTGATTGAGATTGCGAAAGCGATCAACAAAAACGCAAAACTTCTGATCCTGGACGAACCGACATCGGCGCTGACTGCTTCTGAAACGCGCGTGCTGCTTGATCTGATCAAAGACTTCAAACAACAGGGCATGGCTTGTGTTTACATTTCTCACAAGCTTGATGAAGTGGCGGAAATTTCGGACACCGTTACAGTTATTCGCGATGGCGCACATATTGCGACACGCCCCATGGCCGAGCTTACAACGCCAGACATTATCACCATGATGGTGGGACGCGAGATGAAAAACCTCTTTCCGCGTGAGCCCCATGACATTGGTGAGGTGGTGTTTGAAGCACAGAATATCAGTTGCTGGGACGTGACCAATCCCGAGCGCAAGGTGGTTGATAATGTTTCCTTCGCTCTGAGACGTGGCGAGATTTTGGGTATTGCGGGCCTCGTCGGGGCAGGGCGCACCGAGCTGGTCTCAAGTCTGTTCGGCGTCTGGCCGGGTGCACATGAAGGAAAGGTTTTCCTCGAAGGGCGGGAAATCAAAATCAAAACTCCGCGGGATGCGGTGCGCCAGGGCATTTGCATGGTGCCGGAAGACCGCAAACGCGACGGAATTCTTCCGATCATGCCTGTCGGTCATAATATGACGATTTCCGTGCTCGAGCGGTTTTCGCTGCGCGCTTTGATAGACAAAGAAGCGGAGCTTGCAACAATTCAGCGCGAAATTCTGCGCCTTAAAGTGAAGACGGCTGATCCGATGCTGGAAATTGCTTCGCTGTCGGGTGGCAATCAGCAGAAAGCAGTGCTTTCAAAAATGATGTTGCCTGATCCTAAGGTTCTCATTCTTGATGAGCCAACGCGCGGCGTTGATGTTGGTGCAAAATACGAAATTTATAAACTTATATTCGAGCTCGCCAAACAGGGCGTATCCATTTTGATGGTTTCATCCGAAATGCCGGAGGTGCTTGGCATCAGTGATCGTGTTCTCGTGATTGGCGAGGGCAAATTGCGCGGCGATTTCCCGAATGAAAATCTCACCCAGGAGAAGGTTCTTGCCGCTGCAATTGGCAAGCCTGCAACCAATGCGGCCTAGTTTTTATAAGTCTAATTCCGCAGTCAATCTAACCGGTGCATGACATGACGTTGACAGGCAAAAGCCTCAGAAAATTTCTCGCAGAATACAAGATCGTGGCGCTTCTTATCGTTGTTGCGCTGATTTGGGCATTCTTTGCTATCATGACTTACGACCCGGAAATGGGGCGGTCGCAGTTTCTGACGGCGCGTAATTTCTCCAATCTTCTACGGCAGATGGCGATTACCGGGATGCTGGCCTCCGCCATGGTGTTTGTCATTGTAGCGGGTGAAATCGACCTCTCTGTCGGGGCTATGCTAGGCTTGCTGGGCGGTATCGCAGCCGTGCTCGATGTGGTTTATGGCTGGCCATTATGGGCAACAATCAGCACCGTGCTGGTTCTGGGCGTGATTTTGGGCGGCTTTAATGGATGGCTGACGGCTTATCTCGGCATTCCGTCCTTTATTGTTACGCTCGGCGGACAATTGGTTTTCCGCGGCATCGTGCTCGGCATTATGGGCGGTGTAACGATTGCGCCGATCTCATCAGACTTCAAATATCTGGGGCAGGGTTATCTGCCGGAATGGTTTGGGAATGTCTGCGCGATGGCTTTGTTCGCCGTGCTTATATTGATCACGCTGCGGACGCGCGCCAGCAAGCGAAAGCACAATCTGCAAACGCTGTCACCGGCAATGGAGATTGCACGTCTGATCGGTACAGGTATCCTGATCCTTGGTTTCATTCTGGTGCTCAACAGCTATCAGGGCGTTCCATTTCCGGTTCTGGTGTTGCTGGTCATTCTGGGTGTTTTCACAATCATTTCGCGACAGACGGTTTTTGGCCGGCATATTTATGCGGTGGGCTCAAATCTCGAAGCAACGCGCTTCTCCGGCGTTAATGTGAATTTTGTCAAAATGGCTGTGTTTGCGCTGATGGGGCTGATGGCGGCTGTCGCAGGGCTGACCACAACAGCGCGTCTTGCAGCCGGTACGCCATCGGCGGGTTTCGGTGGCGAACTTGATGCGATTGCATCGTGCTTTATCGGCGGTACATCCATGCGTGGTGGCGTGGGATCAGTCATTGGTGCGCTGGTCGGTGCGCTCATCATGTCGAGCCTCGACAATGGCATGTCGATGCTCGGCGTTGATACATTCTGGCAGCAGATCATCAAAGGCAGCATTCTGGTGCTGGCCGTCTATCTTGACATTGTATCGTCAGGCACGCGTCGCGCCTGACGGAGCGGGGGTAAGCGGCGCATGGAAGCTGGAATTGATAAGTTCTGCTTCCAATCAAAGACCTGAGAGCGCCGATCTGATCGGATCGGCGCTCTCAGCGTTAAACACAGAGTTTTTCTTCCCTGCTTTCGCCGGTCAGGCTTCTGGAGAGTATCCGAATGTCACGGCAGGGTTTTCCGCCGTTTCAACCCAGATGCTCTTTGCTTGCGTGTAAGCCATCAACGCATCCTTGCCACTGGAGCGGCCATAACCGCTGCGCCCAAAGCCGCCGAACGGGGACATAACAGAAATGGTCTTATAGCCGTTGATCCAGAACGTACCGGCACGCACATTTGCAGCAACGCGATGCGCGCGTGCAACATTTTCGGTCCATACCGCGCCCGCAAGACCATACGGATTATCATTGGCAAGCGCGACGGCTTCGGCTTCGTCATCAAATGGCATAACAGCCACGACAGGGCCGAAGACTTCTTCCTTTGCGATATTCATTGCAGGATCAACCTGATCGAGAATTGTCGGCGCATAATAATATCCGCCGGTTTCTTCAAGTGCTTCCGGCTTCTTGCCGCCCGCTGCCAATACGGCCCCATCTGCAACACCGTCGCGAACCATCTGGTCGATCTTTGACCATTGCTTTGCATTGTTGATCGGACCGATATGTGAATTATCATCATAAGGATCGCCGACAACGATGCGGTTTGCTGCATTGGCATAGCGCTCAACAAATTCCTGATGGATCGAACGATGCACGAGCAAGCGCGAACCAGAGACGCAGCTTTGTCCTGCACCACTGAAGATAGCCGATTGTGCACCGATAATCGCACGCTCGATATTTGCATCTGGAAACACGATGTTCCCGGATTTGCCGCCAAGCTCAAGAATACAGGGAACCACGTTCTTTGCAGCAGAAGCAGCAATGGCCGAACCGGCCTGAGCCGAACCGACAAAGACCACAAGTCCGGTTCGCGGATGCGAAATCGCAGCTTGCCCCGCTGTTGGCCCATTGCCCGCGATTACATTGACCAAACCGCGCGGTGCACCGCCCTGTTCACACATCAGGCCAAGGATAAGCGTGGACAGCGGTGTGAGTTCTGATGGTTTAATGACGACGGCATTTCCTGCGCAGATAGCAGGCGCGATCTGCCAGCCACCGGTAAACAATGGCGCATTCCATGGGGTGATTTGCGTCACAACGCCGATTGGTTCGTGTCGTGTATAGTTAAGGTGGCTGCTCGGCACAGGAATAACATCGCCGTAAAGCTTATCGCACCAGCCTGCATAATATTCGAACATTTCGGCAACGCGAACAGCCTCACCGCGAATATCGCGAATGGGGCGTCCGGCAGAGCGGCTTTCGATTTCCGCAATGCGCTGCGCATGTTCGCGGATATGCCGGGCGATCTCGTTCATCACGCGACCGCGACCGGAAGCCGTCAGAGCCATCCATTCCTTTTGCGCGCGCGCAGCACTCTCCATTGCGGCATCAATAACCGATTGATCTGCATCTCTGTAAGATGCAAAGACTTTGCCCGTCGCCGGATCAGTCAGGTTCTGCTCAGCGCCATTTCCAGTGATAATCTCACCATTCACAAAGCTACCGATCTCACCTGCGGGAAAGAAGCTTTTAAAAAGTTCCGCTATGCGTTCAGACTGTGCGTTTTTATCTACACTTTGCGTCATTGTTTCGCTCACTCTTTGGATGAATCGGGTTGAAAAGCACCCATGCGGGTGAAATCATCGCTGTCTTGGAGATGTTCTGCATTGGCCCAGAGTTTTGCGACCACTGACGTGAGAGGCGTATCCGCGCCGGTGCGCTCGGCCATTTCCTGAGCGAGGCGAACGTCTTTGCGCATCAACCCCATCGAAAAGCCGCTGTCGAAACGATCATTCATAACCCATGTCGGAAAATGGACTTCGCTGATCATGGACTTACCGGACGCCGCGTTCAAAACGCGCAATGCAGCCTCTGGGCTAATTCCGGCAGCAAGAGCCAGTTTCAGGCCTTCGCTGGTCGTGACCATGTGAGCGGCAGCAAGCAGATTATTGACAAGTTTCGCAACATTGCCAGCACCACTTGGTCCAACATGCAGCGCCTTGGCCGCCATCGATTCAATAACCGGCTGCGCAAGCGCCAGATCGGCATCACTGCCACCGATCATCATCGTCAGTTTTCCGGAAGCCGCACCAGCCGGTCCGCCACTGACAGGCGCATCAAGGAAGCCATGGCCGAGGGCATCAAGTTTTTGCGCTAAAGCGCGGCTGACATCCGGCTCAGACGTCGATGTGTCGATAATAACGACCCGTTTGCGATCTTGAGACAGTTGATGGAGTTGTGCATTAACAACCGCTTCAACATCACGGGCAGTTGGCAGAGAGAAAACCAGAAAATCTGCTTTTTCAAACAAAATATCGAGTGTGTCTGCGGGCGTTACATCTGCCTTTTGCGCCAATGCTTTGCGCTCATTTGACAAATCGAAGCCGAGGGTAGGAAAGCCTTTTGCCGCCAGTGTTTGCGCCATGCCTAGCCCCATGCTGCCGAGGCCAACAACACCGACAATTGGTTTTTCCTGTTGCGACATTCCACATCTCCATTGTTTTGCGAACAGACCCGCGTCCACCGCATTTTGAATGAAGAAAAGCTCGCATCAAAGCGTGCAAACGCATAGTCGGCCCGGCAACAACGTTGTGTCCCACGTGGTGCAACAGTCCCTTAAAGAACTTATACAAAGGTGCTAAGACGCTGGTGTATCACGCCTTGAAAATGCTCAATCGTCACACCGGCTTAACCAGGGCTCTATGAGCCATGCTTACCGATCCTCGGTATTTACCTGAACGCAGCCATATTATTGGCAAGAAAGCCACTCAGTCTTTCGACAGAAAGCGGCAAGCGACGGCGTGCTCTCACCAGCAGATGCGCACTTGCTTCCGCAAGTAGCGGATCGGACAGCTCTCTTACGGCGACTGCGTTGCGCGCCAATTCTGTGGAGACAGCGAAACGAGGCAGAAACGATATGCCAAGGCCAGCAATTACAAAACGCCGCAAGACATCGATCGATGTCGTCTCGACGAGTGGCGAAATAACGAAACCCCGGTCTGCAGCAACACGCGTAACAAGCTGTGTAATGCCATGCCCCGGCGCCAGCAGCGCGTTGGCTATGCCCGCACAGTCCGCCAGTTCCAGCTTGGCTTTCGTCAATAAAGCATGGTGCGGCGGCGTCACCACGCACAGCGATTGTTTTGAAATCGCCAGCGAGCGAACGCGTGCGTCCATCAGAGGGTTGTAAGCAATGCCGATATCGGCATCTCCATTGGCAATGCCGTCCAACACTGTTTGTGTCCCGCCCAGTTGAAGGTCGTATTGCACATCGGGGTAGATTTTGACGAAGGAACCGAGGCCATATTGAAGAACATCGGCAAGAAAGCCCTCACCGCATAAGATACGGACACGCCTTTGCTGCACGCCCTTGAGAAAGCCGAGTTGCTCAGTCAGCAAACTGTGCTCTTCAAGAACGCGCCTGCTGTGTTCCAGAACAAGTTCACCTGCCTCTGTCAAAGTCATGCCACGCGCCGTGCGTTCAAACAGAGGCAAACCGATATTGCGCTCTGTTTCAGCAATCTGGCGGCTGACAACCGATGGCGCAACGCGCACATGCTCGGCTGCGGCACGGATAGACCCGAACCGCACTACAGCCATGAACATGCGTAACTCTTTAGCGTCCAGTGTTTCCATGATCGTTTGTTGCTGAGAAGGCACCGCTAATCAATATGCATTGCGTATATTGCAACGCAAAACTCAAGCTGGTGCCAGCTCGCTTGCAACAAGTTTGATCCAGAAATTGGCCCCAATGGGCAAAAGGGCGTCGTTGAAGTCATAGTAAGGTGAGTGCAGCCCCGGATTGGAGCCATCGCGTCGGCTGCCCAGCCAGAAATAGCAACCGGGCTTTTCCTGCAACATAAACGCAAAATCTTCCGCGGCCATGCTTGGCGCCGCATCCAAAACGTTCAGACCGAGGTCGGGTGCAGCGGCAAGCGCACGAATCTTGCGTGCATTTTCTGCCGTATTGATCGTTGAAGGATAGCGCTCCTCATAATCCACACGTGCTGTGCAGCCAAAAGCTTCTGCAACCGAAGCAGACAAATTCTGCATACGACGTGCGATGATCTGGCCGACTTCAGGCAGAAACCAGCGTGTTGTTCCGCGTATGATCATCGTCTCAGGAATGACATTCCAGGCATCGCCGCCATGCATCTGTGTAACGGATACAACTGCCGATTCCAGTGGCGACACATTGCGGCTGGCGATAGTCTGTAGAGCGGTGACCAATTGCGCCGCCGCCACCACCGGATCGGCTCCTTCATGCGGCATTGCCCCGTGAGCGCCTTTGCCCTTCAGTTCAATCTCGAAAGTACCGAAAGCCGCCATCATTGCATCGTCGCGGGCTACACATGTGCCCACATCGAGTGCTGGCCAGTTATGCATGCCATAAACTGCATCGACCGGAAAATCTCTGAACAGACCTTCCTGCACCATTTCCCGACCGCCACCTTCATTTTCTTCCGCCGGCTGGAATATGAAGTGAACCGTTCCGTCAAAGTCGAGCTTACTAACCGCTTTCGCCGCCGCAAGAGCCATGGTGACGTGTCCGTCATGGCCGCAGGCATGCATTTTGCCGGAAGTCTCTGACACATAGGCAACGCCACTCTTTTCGACGATTGGCAAAGCATCCATATCGGCCCGAATGCCAATCGCACGTGGTGATGAGCCGCGTTTAAGGCTGCCGATGACACCCGTTTTCGCATAACCGGTTCGAACATCATAACCCCACAGCCGAAGTTTCTCGGCGATGAATGTTGATGTCCGGTTTTCCTCAAATGCGAGTTCCGGATGTCGATGCAGATCGTGCCGCCATGCTGTGGCTTCCGCAATATCGGCTTCACTCAAAACAGCAGCCATATTTGAACGCTCCCAATAGATTGCTGACGGGTCCTGTGACCGGACCCGCCGGAGAACAATTTAGCCTATGATACGCAACATCAGATCGGCCACAACAACCGAACCAAGATAGGTACCGATCATCACGCATATAGCGACGATGACGATTTTCCAACCGGAGCGACGGGCAATTTCAAATTCATTCCGCGTCAGTGCCAGACCACCATAGGCCAACGCCGGTGTTGCGAGCGCCAGAAAGTTAAGCTCACCCACCTTGGCCAAAACGAATTCTGATCCGGGAACGCCGGGGATCGTAATGATAATAGCGATAAGCGAAACCCAAGCCACACTTGGCAGATAAAACGGCATGTAGCGCGCCATAATCAGGCCACCAAGAGATGCCGCATAAAGCACTGCCATACCCGGCAAAGCCTGCACAGGCGTGACACCTGTGCCAACCCAGTTCGCAATCAGACCCAGAAAGCAAGCAATGATGAGAAGCAGCGCATTCTCAAGAATATCGATTTTGCGTTCGTCTGTGCTCTCGACAGACAAGGTCAATGTATCGACTTTGTTTTTTACTGATTGTGAAGTCATCGATCTCTCCCCTTATGCAGCGTTACGGTATTCATCGGGACGGCACTTTTTATAAAGCCATTCAGTCAGCGGCAGAGCCACAAACAGACCGACATAAAGTCCCGTTGCATAAGTGAGAATGTTACTGGCCGCAGCGAGCGCAAGAATGAGATCCTGTTGTTCGGGGATAACACTCACCAAACCGCCCGTACAGGCAGCAAGCATACTGCCAGAGCCCACGCCACACGACATGGCCAAAGCACGGACATCGAACACGCCCAGACTGTGCACCAATGGCGGCATAATTGCGAATACGAATGTACCGATAAGAGTTCCTGTCGCGTAAACACCCATGACACCTGCCCCTTCAGGGCTGTCGAGGCCATATTTATCCGCGATCAGTGCCAGATTGGGTTCACGATCAATCGAGTAGGTCGCCCCAATCGTCTCACGTCCCATGCGCAGCACGAAGACGGCAATCGGAAAGGCGATGGCGATTGTTCCCAGATTGCCTATTTCTTGCAAAATCAGTGCCGGTCCGGTTGCAATAATATTATCAATCTGTGGACCGACTGTTGTGCCAAATTTTGCAATGAATGGCATAATGGCGATGGTAATCATCGTGCCTGATAGCTTGATAGAATCAGATTTGAGGACTTTTCCAGTCGCTTTCAGGATATGTGGATTGAGAATCACACCGAGCGCAAACGCGTAAAGCATTGGCAGAAAGATAACCGCGCCAATGCCGATGGATATTTTACGAATGCCAATCAGCTCTGAAATACAGATGATAAGCAGGACGAATACGTGCAGCCAGATATGGCGCATCGCAAATACGTTATTCCCCTTCACGCGGGCCTCCTTGTTTTTGTCTTACCGCTGCCTAACAGTATGATCAGTTTAAAAGCAAGCACCAGACTGACATGCGCGAACGGAGCGTTGCTTTGCCAGCAACAGAACAAGCGATCAGAACGGTTCCGTGTTACGTCTTATCCGGTTCGAAAATGACATCCGCGGAAGCCCAAACTTTTACCTTATTAAAAAATGGCGATCGAATTGATTTGAACTGGTCATCAGCCGGGTTGCGGTTTAATCAGATTTATCTTGAAAAACTGGATGCATAAATGACTACCCAATCCGATCCAAATCTGTTGAACGATCTTTCATCATTGGTGCAAAAGCTTGCCGATGAGATTGATCCCCATCTGATTGAAATTCGTCGCGACATTCATGCGCATCCTGAAACAGGGTTCGACGTTGAGCGCACTGCAGGCGTTGTTGCACGCGAATTGGAAAGTCTGGGAATTGAGCATCAAACCGGTGTTGGTCGCACCGGTGTGGTTGGTTGGATAAAAGGCGGGCGTCCGGGCCCCACATTGCTGATCCGCGCCGATATGGATGCACTGCCGATTGAGGAGCAGACAGATCTTCCTTTCGCAAGCCAGTATCCCGGAAAAATGCATGCCTGCGGACATGATCTGCACACAGCAACACTCATCGGTATTGGCAAGGTTTTAAAAGACATTGCGCCACGTCTGAGCGGAAATGTGAAACTCATGTTTCAGCCAGCCGAGGAAACGCAGGAAAGTGGTGCGCGCGCCATGATTGCCGATGGTATTCTCGATGGTGTCGATTATGCTCTGGGTTTCCATAACCACCCGGATGAGCCAACCGGCACTTTCACCTTCGTTGAAGGTGTCGCTAACGGATCGTCCGACGAGTTCGATATTACGGTTCATGCCGCATCCGGCCATGCAGCACGACCGCATCAGGCAGTGGATCCCATTGTTGCAACCGCACAGCTCATCACGCAGCTTCAGACGATTGTCTCGCGTGAAGTCGATCCGATGCTGGCCGCTGTTTTAACGATCGGCTCAATCCATGGTGGTCACACGCATAATATCATCCCGGATTCTGTTGCCATCATGGGGACCGTGCGTTGTCAGGACCGTGGCGCACGCGATATTATCGAAGCAGCCGTTCGCCGCATTTGTGGGGGGCTTGAAGCGTCATTGCGTGTGCGCTGTGCCATCAACTATGTACGCGGAGTGCCATCAATGGTGTCGGATTCCTATTTGATCGAGACCACCGGAGCGGTCATTCGCGAGCATTATGGTGATGTGTTTTTCCAGCGCGGGGGGAGCCTTGGCGCAGAAGATTTCGCATTGGTTGGCGAAAGAGTGCCTTCGTTCCAGCTTGGCATTGGTGCAGCACAGCAAGGTCGCGACGACAAGCTGCATAATTCCGATTATCAGCCCGACGAACGCTGCATTGCCAACGGCGTTGTTGCGCTGTCGCTTGCTGCTGCGCGCATTTTGTCCTGAAATGAAGTGGGCGGCGTAGAGTGCTTTTCAATCTGATTTTATCAGATTGGCGCTCCCAGGCCGCCCTTTTATTTTATGCGCAGAGATATCGGTTCGATAATGCATGGATATGATTGGTGCCAATGCCACAGCATCCGCCAATAATGCCTGCACCGTTCTTGACCCAGCGCGTTGCCCATGCCCCATAGGCATCGGGATCAAGGTCTGCGCGAATTTCGGTCACTTTTGCGTTGGCTTCTTCATCGCCCTGCTGGGACGGAAATGCGTTGGCATAAACACCCACTGGAATATCCTTGCCCAACGCATCAAAGACCTGTTTTGCCGCGATGATTGCTGCATCCATCACTTCAGGCATCGCACAGTTGAAAAGAAGGGCTTCTGCACCCAGTTCGGCTGCAAGCCTTGCTCCATCGGCAACCGATTCACCAGAACGAAGCTGCGCTTCTGTCATGGCATCGGGCGCGATATCATCCCGCAATGTATAGGAAATCCAGAATGGCTTTCCTGTCGCGCGGATCGCTTCATGGGCGGCTTTCACTTCGATGAGGCTGCTTTGGGTTTCTGCAAGCCAGAGGTCAACGGATGGGGACAGCCCATCCACCAGCACATTGAGCAGTTCACCCGCACGCGCAGGATCGAAAAGCTCTGGCTGATAAGATCCAAAAACCGGCGGCAATGAACCGGCTACTTTCACATCGCGGCTGGCTGCATTGGCCGCGTCGCGTGCGATTGTGCCGGAGAGGCCAGCGAGTGCGTGGCCTTGTGATGCGAAACGGTCTTCACCAATGTGAAAAGGCACGACTGCATAACTGTTGGTGGTGATGACATCTGCACCAGCGGCGATATAGTCATCATGCACCTGACGAACAAACTGCGGTGCTTCCATGAGAGCGAGCGCCGACCATTCCGGCTGGCGGAAAGGCGCACCAACGCGCTCCAATTCGCGGCCCATGCCCCCGTCGAGAATGATTGTCTTCTTGCTCATCATTTTATGTCCTTGTTGTTATTCATCGCGGCAACATCTGTTCGCTGGGCAATGATACTATCCAGCCAGCCGGGCTTCATTTGCGGAACGGAGGCCAGAAGCTTTGCGGTGTAATCGTCATAGGGTGGGCTTAAGACGTCTGCCTTCAAGCCATAGCGCACCACGGATCCCTGATGCATGACGGCAATTTTGTCGGCAATGGCACGAACGATTGCGAGGTCATGTGTGACAAAAAGATAAGACGTGCCCGTCTCGCTTTGTATCCGACGCAGCAAGTCGAGAATGCCTTCCGCCACCAGTGGATCAAGTGCAGAGGTTGGTTCGTCGCACAAAAGCAACTTGGGGCGCGCGGCAAGGGCACGCGCGATACAAACCCGCTGCTTCTGACCGCCCGACAATTCTGCCGGATAGCGATCCAGAATAGTTCTTGGCAGCTCATTCAACTCAAGCAACTCATGAACGGCGTTTCGACGTTCCTCACGTCCCATGCGGAAGTAAAACTGCAACGGCCTGCCGATAATATCGGCGATGGTACGACGCGGGTTGAGTGCGAGATCGGGCAACTGGCTGATCATCTGGATATTCCGCAGCGTTTCTTTCGACCGCTGATCCACGCTTGGCGGCAGCTGCGCCCCGTCGAAACGGATGTCTCCGCCGGAGGGCTGAAGAAGGCCGCTGACCACGCGTGCCAGCGTCGATTTGCCGGAGCCGGATTCACCCACGATAGCCAAGGTCTGACCTTCCGCGAGATCTATCGTAACCGCCTTGAGCACCGGTGTTGCCGGGTCGTAGGCGGCAGAAATATTGGCAATAGAGAGAAGGGGGGCGGATGTTTGGGGCTTCCCTTCTATTTCCTTCTGGCGAACAGCAACTAGCTGACGCGTGTAGTCTTCGCGCGGCGCATCGAAAATTGCGCGAACAGAGCCTGTTTCAACCATGCGTCCATGACGCAATACCATAATGTCGTCGGCAATCTGGGCGACGACGGCCAGATCATGGGAGATATAAAGCGCTGCAGTGTGGGTTGTTTCAATCGCTCTCTTAATGGCAATCAGAACTTCAATCTGTGTTGTGACATCAAGCGCGGTCGTTGGTTCATCAAAGATTACAAGATCAGGCTTGGCACAGAGCGCCATTGCCGTCATCGCACGTTGAAGCTGTCCGCCTGATACCTGATGCGGATAGCGTTCGCCAAAATGCTTCGGGTCGGGCAGACCAAGCAAGGTGAAAAGTTCGATTGCGCGGGCTTTGGCTTCCGTGCGCTTCATCAAACCATGCCAGACCGCGGCCTCGGTAACCTGATCAATCAGCTTGTGCGCTGGATTGAAAGCGGCAGCAGCGGATTGTGCGACATAGGCAATGCGGCAGCCACGCAGTTTCTGCGTATCTTTACGGGACAGGGAAAGAATGTTCTGCCCATCCAGCGTGATGGTTCCGCCCGTAATCTCAAGACCACCGCGCGCAAAGCCAAGAGCTGCAAGACCGATGGTCGATTTGCCGGCACCCGATTCCCCGATAAGCCCAAGCACCCGGCCTTTTTCCAGCATCAGATCAACGCCATCAACGACAAGTGTTTCACCCGCGCTGATTTTCAGGCCATCAATTTTCAGCAGTGGGCTTGTGTCCTGATCAGCCATTGTTCTGCACGCCTTTCTTCAGGCTGGACGTGCGCTGCAAAATCCAGTCGACAACAAAATTGACGCTGATCGCAAGCAGAGCAATGGTTGCACCGGGAATAAGGGCCGCAAATACGCCGAACATCAGCCCATCCTTGTTTTCCTTGACCAGACTGCCCCAGTCGGCAATCGGCGGCTGCACGCCAAGCCCCAGAAAAGACAAAGTGGAAAGAAACAGGATCGAAAAAACGAAGCGCAGCCCAAACTCTGCCAACAAGGGTGACAATGCATTGGGCAGAACTTCATTGAAGATAATCCAGCGTTTGCTCTCCCCGCGCAGGCGTGCAATTTCGACGAAATCCAAAACCACAATATCAAGAGCGATAGCGCGGCTGACGCGGAAAACGCGAGTCGCTTCCAGCACCGCCATCACGGCTATCAGAATGAAGACGCTTTTGGGTAGAACGGCCAATACAACCAGCGCAAAAATAAGCGTGGGTATCGCCATGAGCAGGTCGTTGCCGCGCGACAGCAATTGGTCCGCCCATCCGCGCGCCAAGGCCGCAAGAAAGCCGAGCGGCACACCGATCAGAAAGGCAAGCATTGTCGCGGCTGCTGCAATCGATAATGTCAATCGGGTGCCCCAGATGAGACGGGACAGAAGATCGCGGCCAATATTGTCCGTTCCAAGCAGCGCCTCACGCGATGGTCCTTGCCAGACGGTACCGACCACTTCCGAGATAGGATGGGGTGCGAGCCAGTTGGCGAAGATGGCGACGCATAGGAAGAAGGCGATGCCACCAAAGCCGATAGCAGCAAGCAACCGCGAACCTTGTCTGTTTTTTTTCATCGTGGATGCCTCAACCGTGGATTGGTCAGAATGACAATGACATCCGCAATGATATTGAGGCCGATATAGACAGCCGCGAAAATAAGACCACAGGCCTGCACCACCGGTACATCACGCTTGGCGACATGATCGACCATATATTGGCCCATGCCCGGATAAACAAAGATCACTTCGACTACCACCACACCAACAACGAGATAAGCCAGGTTGAGTGCGATCACATTGATGACAGGTGAAAGCGCATTGGGCAGGGCGTGTTTGAGAAGAATGCGCCAGCGTGGCAAGCCTTTGAGCTGGGCGGTTTCGATATAGGGTGATGACATCACGGCAAGCAGCGATGCACGTGTCATACGGACCATATGCCCGGTTACAGCAATCACCAGCGTCATACAGGGTAGAGCAATTGCGGTCAGCCGCTGCCAACCGCTCATTGATGAGTTGACAAGGGCGCTTGATGGCAAAAGCCCGAGCGAAATCGCAAAATAGGCGATTAATATATAGGCTACGAAAAATTCGGGCAGCGATATGGTGCCAAGCGTTGCCACAGCGATGCCGCGATCAATTGCAGTCCCCGCATAGAGAACTGAAACCACCCCCAGCACCAAGGCCAGTGGAATAGCGAACAGGGCTGCCATCGCTGCCAGATAAAGCGTATTGGACAGACGCGGTCCTATGCTTTTCGCAATATTCTGCCTGTTGGAATAGCTGCGTCCAAGATCCCCCTGAACCGCATCGCCAAGCCATTCAGCATAGCGTTGGACAGCGGGTCTTTCCAGCCCCAGTTCCTTGCGGATATTTTCAACGGCCTGTGGGGTTGCCTGTTGCCCCAGCATTGCTGTTGCAACGTCGCCCGGCAAAATCTGCGTTCCGGCAAAAATAACAACGGAAATTGCCCACAAAAGCGCAATGCCAAGAAGGATGCGTCGGACAACCAAACCAAAAAGCGTGTTTTTACGCATAAATCCAATCGAATATCGCTGGCGTTTATCCGCTGCTGTCGTGATTACCGTTTGTGATTGGTGTGTTGGCACGTCTGTCATTGGCGGTCCAGGTCATAGGCGATCAGTGAAGGCGAGTGGTTGAAAGTCCGCCATGCAATCTTGCTGCATTATAAGGCGCCGATGGTGTTAGCCCTTCGACGCCTCTCTGCCAAGACTCTTATTCGGATTACTAAAAAGACGGTCGCTAACCCGTTACCTTATTCTTCAAGCCAAATTTTTTCGGCCAGTCGATAGCCGCTCATGTCACCACCACCGGGAACGGATACATAGCCCTTCACTTTGCCGCTGGCTGCCGCAAGATTGTCGGTGAACACAGGGATCAGCTCGCCACCATCGTCCACGATCAGCACTTGCATGTCGTGATAAATTTGTTTGCGCTTGGCTTCGTCAAGTTCAATACGGGATGCAGCAAGCAGTTTGTCGAATGTCTCATTGCTCCAGCCTGTTTCATTCCACGGAGCACCGCTTTGCAGCAGCATTGAAAGCATTGCATCGGCGGTTGGGCGCACCGACCAGTTGGATGCCACAAACGGCTTTTTCAGCCAGACTTCATCCCAATAGCCATCCGATGGTACGCGCTCGACATCAATGGTA
This sequence comes from Brucella sp. TWI432, assembly GCF_039674445.1. Lineage (NCBI taxonomy): Bacteria > Pseudomonadati > Pseudomonadota > Alphaproteobacteria > Hyphomicrobiales > Brucellaceae > Brucella > Brucella sp. TWI432. Next base: position 75,047 of record NZ_JBDJNL010000011.1, read on the forward strand.
ATGCCGGCTTTAGCCGCAGATGCCTGATAAAGCTGGGCTGCATCTGCCGAACCGGTAAAGCCGTTGTCTGAAACGCTAAGTGGGATAGAACCAGAGAAACCTGATTTTTTCAGATGGAACGCTGCTTTTTCAGGATCATAAGCGCGTTGCGGAATATCCTTTGCATACAAGGCGTTCCATGATGGGATCGGATGATCGTTGCCGACCGCACCCGTTCCGACGAGCAGGCTTTTCTGCAGTTCTTCGCGGTCAATCGCATATTTGAGCGCAAGCCGCAGATCATTGTTTTTCAGAAGCTCGGAATCCGTGCGCATCGGAAAGCAATACATCGAATTTTCGGGCGTGCGTAAAATCTGAATGTCCGGACGCGCGCTCAGATGACTGACCATGCGTGGTTCGACCGCATTGATAATATGTGCCTGACCACTCATCAGCGCCGCCATACGTGCAGTCGTATCGTCCATTGCGATGGTTTCAACGGAATCGACATTTGCACGGTCCGGGTGCCAGTAATTCGGATTGCGGCGCGTCAACGCGCGGATACCGGGCTGGAAATCTTCCAGAATAAATGCGCCAGTGCCAATGCCTTTATCGAAGTCTTCGCCATCCGGTCCGATGCCAAGGTGATAATCGACGAAAGCAGCCGGAAAATCGACATTGCCTGCATTCAGCGTGACGGTCACTTCATGCGTGTCCGAAGCAACAATATCGGTTACGGCGAGCAACACACCCTTGCCACCTGATTTGGTGTCGTCTCCCCGGTGATGATTGAGCGAATAAACCACGTCCTTTGCAGTGAGTTCTTTGCCGTTATGGAATGTCACACCTTTGCGAAGGCGGAATATCCACTTGCTGGCATCTGCATTTGCTGGTTCCCAGCTTTCCACCAAAGCGGCCGTAAGTTTTCCGTCGGGGCCAAGTTCCAGCAATGTGTTGAAGAGCTGGAAGCCGACAGTATACATATAGGCCATTGTGTAGGATGCGGGATCAAGATGATCGGAACTCGATGCCGAGTGCATTGCGATTACCAGATTGCCGCCCTTGCGCGGCTGCATGTCCTGCGCGCGCGCCTGTGAGGGCAACAGCAAACCCGTAGCGGTCATTCCCATACCGGTTGCGATAGCTGCACTGGCCGACATGCTGAGAAACTGGCGCCGCGAAGGCTGTAGAGAAATGATCGGGCTCTTCTGGTGAGACATGCTTTGCACTTTGACGCTAGAGGTCTTCAATAGGGGTTTATAAGTCTTGTTAATCCCATTGGAGACAATCCTCAACAAGCAATAAATAAAATAATTGCACACCAAAAATAGAATAATATTCTAATGTCTTTGCGCGTCGTGAGGTTTCGCCTCGTAGGAGCCGTATCATGGCGAGCGCATGCAACTTATCGATTTGCTGCGCACAATCGCCATTGAAGTACGAATAAAGCCGGGATTGATCTTGTGGCGTAACGTCAGGGCTTTATCGTTATTGGATTGGTCTATGAGGGCCGAGAGATCAACAATTTTTGATAAACGGCTCGGCCGTTGTGGTCTTTCAGCTCCTAAGACACGATGCGCCCGAGAGGCGCCTCGCTCATCGTGCCCTGATGACCGTATGTTCGCTCCTCATTTCACTTGCAGGTCTGCCAGATTGTTCTCGACGGCGGCGATATTCAGTTCAAGCTCGGCGATCTGTCGAAGGATGTTTTTATTCGGCAGGTCGTCACACTCCGCAGCTTCTTTGAGAAGCTTTCGTTGCTCTGCCTGCAAAATGTCAGAAAGTCGTTTGAAACGCTTCACAAGCGGTTGATCGTCTGATGAACTCAATGGATTTTCCTTTTTTATTTTCCCGACTACATCTGCAAGCCAATGCGACATTGCAGACTGGAGCGTCTGAAACTGGAAACAACCCGCGTCATGCGCGTGCGCTGCAGGGTTGTCGAAGGTTAGACGATCAGACGCGCTTTATACGTGTCTCACCTTCTATATTCTTGTTGTTGATTTGCATATGGCCATTGTTTGTTCGCGGCACTTACGTAAAAAATCGAAATCAAAACGTTTATACAATAGTATAATGCCTTGTTTGCCCTTGTCGAGGGCATTGCATTCATATGTGTTGTGATGTCGCGAGCGTTTGCCCGCAACGTTGGTCCAGAATGAAAAGGGGCTGGCAGGCGTAGATGAAAAGGCCAACGTTCATTCAAAACGCTGGCCGGTCCGTTGCTTTCGGCTTGTGAATGCGATCAAGGAGCGATGAAATTATGCTTCAAAGAGATTAAAATGCACTCGAAAAGCCAAAAGCGCGATATATGTTTAAAAGCATAGGCAAGAAGGCCATAAATTTTGATCTTTATGGATGCTGTGCGCCCGTGACGGTCAGATAGACCGCATAGAGTGACTTCGTCGCGGTAATAAAAAGCCGATTACGGCGAGGGCCACCAAAGGTGAGATTGGCAACTGTCTGCGGCGTCTTGATCTTGCCAAGAAGCTTGCCTTCTGCTGAGAAGCAATGCACACCGTCGCCTGCACTGGTCCACAGGTTGCCGTCCGTGTCGAAGCGGAAACCATCCGGCAGACCATTATCAATCGTGCAGAAAACCTTGCCACCGGTCACGCGCTTACCTTCGTCTACGACATCGAACACCCGGATATGACGCGGTGCCTTTTCGTCGTGGCTATAGGCGCTGTCGGCGACAAAAAGTTTCGTTTCATCGGGCGAAAAGGCGAGGCCGTTTGGCTGTACGAAATCCGTGATAACCGCCGTTAACGCACCGCTTTTCGGATCAAGCCGATAGACATTGCGAGTTGGCTGTTCGGGATCAGCTTTATAGCCTTCATAATCCGCCATAATGCCGTAGGTCGGATCGGTAAACCACACTGTGCCGTCAGAACGTACGATGACGTCATTGGGTGCGTTGAGCTTCTTACCCTGATAGCTGTCCGCAAGCACGGTGATGCTGCCGTCCAGTTCTGTGCGGGTGACACGGCGTCCGCCATGTTCGCATGAAACCAGCCGTCCCTCGCGGTCGCGCGTATTGCCATTGGCAAAGTTCGAAGGCTGGCGGAAAACAGAAACGCCGCCCTCAGGCACCCAGCGCAGAATACGCTGGTTAGGAATATCGCTCCAGAGCAGGCAATTCAGATCGCCAAACCAGACCGGACCTTCGGCCCAGCGACAATCGCTGTAAAGTTCATCAAGATCCGCGCTTGATACGATCAGATTCTTAAAGCGTTCGTCGTGAATTTCGTAAATCGAATGATTTTGGGACAAGGAAATAACTCCGGGGAATGTTGTTTAACGCTCTGGTCTGCGGCTGCTGGCAAGGAAAATCACCGCAATGATGGTGAGCCCTGTCAGGACCAGACGAACACCGGCACCGAAGCCATAGGTGTTGAGCATCGAGACGATGAGGAACATGAAAAGTGCGGCACCCCAAATGCCGGGGATGTTGGAATCGCCGCCGGCGACGGCCGTGCCACCGATGATGACCACTGCAATCGACATCAGGAGATATTCAGCACCCATATTGAGTGCGGCACCGCCAGAAAAACAGGCAAGCAGGAAGCCGCAAAGCGAAGCCAGAACCGCGCAAAGTAAATAGGTGACGAAGCGTGTTCCATCGACCGGAACGCCTGCCATACGTGCGGCAAACGGGTTTTGCCCGATGGCCGAAATCCAGCGACCATAAATGCTTTTCTTGAGAAGCACCCAGCCTAAGACCGACAGAAGCAGCGCCACGATTGCGACATTGGGAATGCCAAAAACGGAAGACGTGGTGAACTGAGCCAACACTTCAGGCGGCTTTACGCGCAGGCCGCGATTGCTCCAGATAGCGGTCGACTGGATGAGGAAGCTCATCGACAGGGTTGCGATAATCGGCGGAATACGCAGCAGCTTGATCAGCGCATAATTGCAGATGCCAATGCCAAGACCGATCAGCAGTGCGACTGCAAGTCCCGCCAGGATCATGCTGTCCTGCGAGTCCATCAGCTTCAAAGCCAATGTTGCAGCAAGGGTCATGGTGGCAGGAACCGAGAGATCGATATTGCCGGGTCCGAGCGTGATCACGAACATCTGCCCGAGGCCGACAATCACCGAAAAGGATGCGAAGGTGAAGGCTGCATGTGACAATCCTCCGGCACCCGCACCACCGGTAAACAAGACGGTGATGATCCAGACCGCGATGGTTGCGATGAATGACCAGATCCATGGGCGGCTTGTAAGAACGGAGACAGCGCTCATTGCTTATTCCCCTTACGATCGAGGCGGTTGAGGAAGAGGCGAAGTGCAAGCACGAGGATGAGGATTCCGCCTTGCGCACCAATCTGCCAGTCGGGCGAAATGCGCATGAAAGAGAGGAATGAACCTGCGAGCGTGAGCGTCAGCGCACCAATGACAGCGCCAATCGGTGAAATGCGTCCACCGACAAATTCGCCGCCGCCCAGAATGACACCGGCGATGGAAAGCAGCGTATAGCGCAGCGCAATATTGGCATCTGCCGAAGTGGTAAGTCCCACAAGTGCGATACCGGCAAGCACCGCAAAAAAGGCTGCAAGCGCATAGGTTCCGGCGCGGATTGCGGTGATCGACCAGCCAGCGCGCTCAATGGAACGTCCATTGCCGCCAGCACCACGCATCAGCACGCCAAAGGTCGTGCGCATAACGATGAAATGCGTGATAACGGCAATCAGAATGCTTGCGACAATCGCCATGGGTATAAATGGCGGTTTTGTGGTCATGATCCAGCGCGCCCAGTCCGGGGCCTGGCCGCCGGGTGAGGGCAGCAGCAGAACTGCAAGACCACCCCAGACGAACGACATTCCGAGTGTGACGACGATGGAAGGCAGATTGCGCAGATGGATGATGGCACCGAGGGCCGCATAGGCGGCAATCGCTGCGGCAAGGATCAGAACGCCGATGATGGGATCCGTGTTGAGATAGGTCGCAGCCACGCAGACCACAAAGCTCACGAAGGTTCCCATCGAGAGGTCAAGATCATTGACCGCCATGATGAGCATCTGCGCAATTGTTGCGAGTGCAATCGGCACCGCGAGATTAAACAGCAGGTTGAGGCCGGTATAGCTCATGGCACGCGGCTGCATGTAGAAAACAGCAGCCAGCAGCAAAGCGAGCGAGAAAACCGGCGTCAGCAGGCGAAGGGATGAGGCCGAGAGGCGCATTATTCGTGTCCTCCCTCAAAAGATGCAGCAAGCACGTTCTTTTCCGTGATTTCGTCGCCGACGAGTTCTGTCACGATTGCACCGTCGCGGAAGACATAGACACGATCGCACAATTCGATCTCGTCCATTTCGGTGGAATACCAGACAAAGGTACGGCCATTTTCAGCTTCATGGCGCAGGATTTCATAGACTTCCTGCTTGGTGCCGACATCCACGCCACGCATGGGATCGTCCATCAGAATGGCATCGGCAGTGGTGGCAAGCGCACGGGCAAACAGCACTTTTTGCTGATTGCCGCCGGAAAGCGACAGGATGCGATTGCCCATATCCGGCGTGCGGATTTGAATCTTGTCTTTCCATTGTGCGCCAAGCTGATCTTCGCGGCTCTGATCGACAAGCTTCAGCGATGAAAGGCGATCAAGCGAACCGATGGTGAGATTGTGCAGAATGCTCCAGAGTGGAAACGTGCCATTAAGGCTGCGATCACCCGCCACGAAAGCGATTTCGCAATTGCGCGCAGGCAACCAGTTTGGTCGGCGGGCATAATAAAGATCAAGCAGCATTTTTGTCTGGCCATGACCGGCAAGCCCGGCAAGGCCGATCACCTCACCTTTGAAAGCCTGAAACGGCTTGCTGTCATTGGCGCGCTTTTTTGCAGAGAGAACGACGGTGCCTGGCATGTCCGCTTTTGCTGTGCGGCGCGCCGCCTTTTCGCGTTCGACGCTTCCCATCGCTTCGACAAGGCTGCGATTGGTGAAATCGCTTGCGGCGCGATTGGCGACAACCTTGCCGTCCTTCATCACAACGATGCGGTCGGAGGTTGAGAGGATTTCTCCAAGCATATGCGAAATGAGGATCACCGATCCACCCGTGCCGACAAAGCGACGGACATAGGCCATCAGCTGCGCGGCAATGCCTGCATCAAGTGAAGAGGTTGGTTCATCAAGAATGACGAGTTTTGGCGCTGTGCCGGGTGCAGTGAAGTTGATGGCGATTTCAACCATCTGGCGTTCGGCAATGGACAACTCATCAACGGTCGCGGAGCAATCGATCTTGTGGCCGGGAAAAATCTCGCTGAGCTTGTTTGCTATGAGATCAACAGCCTTGCCGCGCCAGTTGGCACCCGCAAGGTCGCGCTGCATGATGCGGACATTTTCGGCAATTGTCAGATTGGGGAAGAGCGACAGCTCCTGAAAGACGCAGCGCACGCCATGCTTACGTGCAGTCGCCACGCCATGACCCGCTTCGCCGTGATAGGTGAGGCTGCCTTCATGTGGGCTAAGGCCACCATTGATGACATTGACGATCGTGGATTTGCCAGCACCATTATGGCCGACAAGTCCGATACATTCGCCTTTATGGATCACAAGTTCGGCGCCATCGAGTGCCTTTACCGCACCGAACTGCACGCGGATATTGCGTGCGACGACGACCTCGCTTTTGTCGATTGAATTTGCCATGCACTCGAACTGTATTGGAGATGAGGGAGGGGTAGGCGTGAGACACGCCCACCCCCTGGGAGATAAGGTGATGAGGTTATTTCGCTTCCGCGATGACCTTCTGCGCGTCTTCAAGCGAATATTCGACATTCGCAACGCCACCCTTTTGGGTGTTGGCAAGCTCCTTATCGAGAGTTTCCTGGCTGACGCTTAGGAATGGAACAACGAGGTCTTTCTTGACTTCCTTGCCGTCAAGAATCTGCTGTGCAACCCAGAAAGCAAGCGTTGAAACGCCCGGCGCAATCGAAACCGACATGGTTTCATAGCCGTTTGCGTCTTTCTGCTGCTTCCACCACTGCAGTTCGTCTTCGCGGTTGCCCATGATGATGATCGGCGTTTCGCGCTTTGCCGCGGCAAAGGCTTGTGCTGCGCCATAGCCGTCACCGCCCTGCGTGACCACGGCGTCGATCTTTGGCAGGCTTGGCAGAACGCCTGCGACCGCACGCTGCGCAACATCAGCCGCCCAGTCGCCATGGACCGAACCGACAATCTTGAAATTCGGATGCTTCTTCACACCTTCCTGAATGCCGGCATGCAGCTCATCATCAACGGAGACGCCAGCAAGGCCACGAATTTCAAGCAGATTGCCACCTTCCGGCAGGCGTTTTGCCAGATAGTCGACCTGACCTTCGCCCATCTTCTTGAAATCGACCGCAATGCGCCATGCGCAAGGCTCGGTTACGATGCCGTCGAACGAAACGACGGTGATGCCTGCATCACAGGCTTCCTTGACGGCACCATTCAGAGCGGTTGGCGACGCGGCGTTGATAACGATCGCATCATAGCCTTGCAGGATCATATTCTGGATCTGCGCGGCCTGTTCCGTCGCTTGATTTTCAGCGGTGGTGAAAGCATCGGCTGCCGAAACTGTGCCAGCGCTGACGGCTTCCTTCGTCACCTTGTCCCAGCTCTGTAGCATCGCCTGACGCCATGAGTTGCCAGCATAATTGTTGGAGAAAGCGATCTTTTTCGATGATGTGTCAGCGAATGCGCTACCGCTCGTCATCAATAGGGCGAGTGCGGCGGATGCCAAAAGAGTTTTCCCAAGCTTCATTTCATTCCTCCCAGTTGCAAATATACGCTCCGCAACGCTTATGAGCGCTTCGGATCGTTCGAATTTGAATGTGGTGCGAAACCTCCCGCACCGCCGCTCCTCAACGACACCAACTCTCCCGTGACATTTCCTATTGTCTTGCGGGCAATTTTCTGGTGAAGCGAGGATGAAATAAATGCGCTGCGCTGTGAAGGCTGATCGAAGCAACCATGCTGCGGGTTCGCGCAGCAAAATTGCGGGAACCCGCAAGACGTGCCGGTAGAAAAGCGGCGTATTATACGTACAAAGCAACCTGTCTTTGGGAGGAGAGTCGCTTGCTGGAACTCGCGCCTGCGCGCCTGCTGGACCGCTACCTGAATATTTCCAGATTGTTAGCGGGGCAACTCGATTTCGATTCCATCATTCAGGCGGTTGCCGCCGAGATCAATCACATCCTGCCCTATGATCATCTCGATGTCTGTATCAAGATGATCGATGGCAAGTTTCACATTGCCTATGAGAGCGGGATTGAAACGGCGTGGAGCCGCAATCCGCCCGCACTTCTATCGGGAAGCCCTATTCGGACAGTGTTGTCCGGTGAAGTGGAATATCTGCTGACCGATGATGCCCGCACCGATCCGCGGTTTCATTTTGAGGGAGCATTTTCGACGCCAATCATCGACCACGACCTGAAAGGTCGTCTGCATGTGCCGCTGAAAGCACAGGGCAATATTATTGGTGCGCTTAGTTGTTCCAGTTTGCAGACGGGCAGCTATTCAATGCGTGATGTGGAAAACGCGCAATCGATTGCTGATCTTCTGGCGCCCTATTTCTTTGCTATCCGTGCCGCCGAACAGGCCAAACGCTCAGCCATCGTTGAGACGGAAGCACGGGCGCGCGAAGAGGGCTTGCGTTTTGGTGCACTCAAGCTCACGGAGGCACTGGAGATTGAGCGGCATCGTATTGGAATGGATTTGCACGATCAGACGCTGGCTGACCTCACGCGTCTCGCCCGTCATGTCGAGCGGTTGACGCGTGCGCCCGACCTTTCGGGCGAACAGCTTGAACCGCTGTTTCGTGGCTTGCAGCATTGTATGCAGGACTTGCGGCAGATTATCGAAGAAGCCAAACCTTCGGTGCTGCAATTGTTTGGTTTTGCGCAGGCAACGGAAAATCATCTTGATCGCTCTATCCGCGAAAGCGGCGCTGCCATTGATTGGTTTCTCGAAGACCAGAGCGAGGGCATGACTGACAGTCTTGAAGAGACGGTCGCGACTTCGCTTTTCCGCATTGTGCAGGAAGCCATCAACAATGCGATCCGGCATGCTCTTGCCGGAGAAATCCGTGTTCGCCTGCGCGATAAGGGTGGCAGGCTTTTGGTGGAAGTGATGGATGACGGCATTGGTATGGACCGTCAGGCCCAGCGTATCGGCCATGGCATTGATAATATGCGCACAAGAGCACGGCTCATCTCAGCGAGCTTTGCCATCAGGAAAAACTCGGAAGGCAGTGGCACTTGCGTGACCATCCATCTGCCGCCGGAAATGCATGAAACAAAGGGAGGGTAAGATGCAGGTTCTGATCGTGGAGGATGATCCGTTGCATCGCACCTATTTGGGGGAGGCGATCCGTGCAGCATTGCCGGAATGCAGTGATGTTTTGGAAGCGGATAATGGTTCAAGTGGCGAGAAGCTCGCACGTATGCATCGATCGGCGCATATTGTGATGGACCTGCAAATGAGCGGGCGCAATGGTATTGAAGCCGCACGCACCATCTGGAAAGAAAATCCGGAAACCCGCATCTTGTTCTGGTCAAATTATGCCGATGAAGCCTATGTGCGCGGTGTCTCGCGCATCGTGCCGGAAGGTGCTGCTTATGGCTATGTGCTGAAATCAGCGTCCGACGATAAGTTGCGGCTGGCGCTGCGCAGTATTTTTGTTGAAGCGCAATGCGTGATCGACCGCGAAGTGCGTGGTTTGCAACAAAAAAGCCTCGGCCACACCAGCGGGTTCAGTGAAAGCGAATATGAAATTCTGATCGACATCGCGCTTGGTCTGACCGACCGCGTTATTGCGCGTCGGCGTAACCTGTCGCTCAGAAGTGTGCAGAATAGATTACAGCAACTCTACGAAAAACTCGGCGTCTATCAGGAAAAGGGCGAGCCGGAGGAGGGGCGTTTTAACCTGCGCTCACGCGCGGTAACAGTCGCTCTGCTTCGGAAGCTTTTGAATTACAGCGCATTGGAGCGCGCCGAAATTGAACTGCGGGATTGGATTGGCTGACAAAGCAGTCGTTATGACCTTCTAGATCGGAGCGTGCTCTAACTGGGCATCAACCTCGCCGGCGCTGCTTCTCATAATGGTTCCCGCCACCAATTCATCGATGAATCGAAGAACAGGAATCCCAAGCTCAGTTGATTGGCGTGTTATGACTTCATAAGGCTCGCTTTTGGATCGCAGATGCATGGGCAAGATACAGGCCATGCCAAAATTGACGAAAAAGGCTGCGACATCGCTCGAAAGCAAAGCTACAGTATTTATGTCGGACTGCATCAGCGACATGGTTGTAAGAGCTGAGCGAGTTTCCAACAAGGCTGTGGGAATGGTTAGTCCCGATTGCCTGAACTCCTGCTCTAACGACAAACGCATGGGCATTGATGCGGTGTAAACAATCCAACGTGAATCAACGAGATCCTTTAATTTGACACGCTTTCGACCGACCAGCGGGTGTGATGGATTTGCGACGACAGCCAGCAGTTCGTCGTGAAAAGCCGTCACATTATAAAGTTGCGGTGTCGCGCTTACCGAACTGCGACCGATGACAAGGTCAAGCAAGCCGCGATCAAGCTGACGCAGCAGCTCGACACTCGTGTCTTCAAGAATCTCTATTGAGGTGCGCGGGTATTGCCGTAGATAATTGCTGATCGTTTCTGTAATGTAGGGCACCGCGCCCATGATCGTCCCGATCCGCAGTCTGCCCCACTCGATATCGGACGCGCTCTGAACCTCCTGTTCCATAACTGTCAGTTGGGACAGCATCGTCTTAGCATGCCGAATCATACAATCCCCTGCGGCTGTCGGTGTCAGTCCGCGATTGGTGCGATTGAAAAGTTTACGGCTTAAAAGCTCCTCCGCCTCCCGTAATGCCTTTGTTGCGCGCGGTTGGCTCATGCCGATTAATTCCGCAGCACGTTTCAGCGATCCGTTGTCATCGATGGCCGAAATCAACAGCATCTGACGGAGAGACAGCCGTAATATCGGCTTGGCATAGGAACGCGGCATCGATAGTAAGTTTCCTTTTTGTTATACCAGTATCATGAAATAGCGGATTTACAGCATTAATGTCACCAGTATTTTGCCTCTCCAGAAAAGCATCCATCGCGTCGATATTCCAATTCGTGACCGGATTGCCATTTTGGAATACAAAGGGAGAGGCGCATGAGCCTAATCAACTATGTGACCCGTGTTCAATTCGGTTTCGGTGAGATCGCAACGCTGAAATCGGAGCTGGCGCTTGCGGGTATTAACCGTCCGGTTATTGTAACTGACAAAGGTGTGCGCGCACTGGGTATGCTCGAGCGGATAGAAGCTGCAACGGGTGTTACACCGGCGGCTGTCTATGATGAAACCCCTGGTAATCCGAACGAAGCCGCCGCCATAAAGGCCACGGAACTCTTCCGTGAAGCAAATGGTGATGGCATCATTGCGATCGGTGGTGGATCTGCACTGGATCTGGCAAAAGCTGTCGCTGTTTTGGCGGCGCATGGCGGTCCTCTGAAGACCTATGCAGTTATTGAAGGCGGTATGGAAAAAATCGCCGCCAAGACATTTCCGATGATTGCAGTGCCGACGACCGCGGGAACGGGCAGTGAAGTCGGTCGCGCCGCAATCATTATTCTGGATGATGGACGCAAGGTTGGGCTGCTTTCACCCTATCTCATTCCCAAGGCAGCAATTGTCGACCCTGAACTCACACTCAGCCTTCCACCGATGCTGACAGCAGCGACAGGTATGGATGCCCTTTCACATTGCATCGAAACCTTTCTTGCACCTTCATTTAATCCGCCGGCCGATGGAATTGCACTTGAGGGTTTGCGCAGGGGCTGGGCCAACATCCGCCGCGCGGTCGAAGAGCCGAACAACCGAGATGCACGCGCAAATATGGCAATCGTCGCGACGATGGGCGCGATGGCTTTCCAAAAAGGTCTGGGTTGTGTTCACAGCCTCAGCCATTCATTGGGCGGTATCAATCCAAAGCTTCATCACGGCACGCTGAACGCAATCTTCATGCCGGCAGTTCTTGAGTTCAATCGCAGCGCGCAGACGGCGATCGACGAGAACAAATATGCGCGTCTTGCAGATGCTATGGGCCTTGAAGCTGGCGCAGATATTGGCGCTGCAATCGAAACAATGACCCAAGCTATTGGTTTGCCCTCCCGTTTGTCGCAGATCGGTGTCACCGAAGACCTGTTTGATCGGGTCGTAATCGGAGCACTCGCCGATCACAGCCATCGCACCAATCCGCGCGACGCATCGTCAGAAGATTACCGCGCAATGCTGCAACAAGCGCTGTGAGAGTGTATCTGTAGGAGAAAAACATGACTTTTAAACCGCATGGCAAACATCTCATTGCTGGTGAGTGGGTTTCTACCGACGAAACTTTCAAAAATGAGCCTGTTTCGGGTGAAGCCTATGCGTTTTCGCTGGGAACGGTCGAACTGGTAAATCGTGCTGTTGAAGCAGCGGAAGATGCGTTTTGGTCTTACGGTTATTCCACAATCTCGGAGCGCGCGGCTTTTTTGCGCGCCATCGCGGATGAGGTCGAAACACGTGGCGAAGCCATTACCCAGATTGGCACTCAGGAGACTGGTCTGCCCGCAGCCCGTCTTCAGGGTGAGCGTGGACGCACCTGTGGGCAGTTGAGGCTTTTCGCCGACCATATTGAGAAGGGTGAATATCTCGACAAGCGCCATGATGCTGCTTTGCCGGATCGTCTGCCCGCGCCGCGTCCTGATATTTGGTTGATACAGCGCCCCATCGGTCCTGTCGCAGTCTTTGGAGCGTCCAACTTCCCGCTGGCCTTTTCAACAGCTGGTGGTGATACGGCAGCGGCACTTGCAGCCGGTTGCCCTGTTGTCGTGAAGGGGCATTCCGCTCATCCCGGCACAGGTGAAATCATCGCTGAGGCCATTTTCGCAGCCATCCGCAAGACGGGCGTCAATCCCGGCGTATTCAGTCTGGTACAGGGTGGCAATCGTCATGTCGGCAGTGCGCTGGTCACGCATCCATTGATCAAGGCGGTGGGGTTCACCGGTTCGCTGGCGGGTGGACGGGCATTGTTTGATCTCTGTGCGCAACGTGCTGAACCTATTCCGTTCTTCGGTGAATTGGGCAGCGTCAATCCGATGTTCATTCTGCCTGAAGCACTCAAAGTACGCGCAGAGGCAATTGGTTTCGGCTGGGCAGGCTCTCTTGTGATGGGCGCCGGCCAGTTCTGTACCAATCCCGGCATTGCCGTGGTGCTCGATGGCCCGGATGCTGATGGATTTGTAGCCGCAGCCAAAGAGGGGCTTTCCAGCGTAGGATCACAGCTCATGCTGACCGGCGGCATCGCAAGTGCCTATCGCGATGGCCAGACGCGTTTCCAGAATAATGATGCTGTTGATGTCGTTTATGAGACTGTGTCGGAAGGGCGGGAAGTAACCCCCAACCTCTACGAGACGACCGCAGAACGTTTTCTTGAAAATCATGCGTTAGCCGAAGAAGTCTTTGGACCGCTTGGCCTTGTTGTCCGGGTGAAGTCACTTGAAGACATGCACAAACTGGCGCGAAATTTCGAAGGCCAGTTGACGACAACAATCCACATGGACGATGCGGATATCCATGCAGCAAAAGCGCTTCTGCCTGTGCTGGAGCGCAAGGCTGGTCGTGTTCTCGTCAACGGCTTTCCAACGGGGGTTGAAGTGGTTGATTCAATGGTGCATGGGGGACCATACCCCGCTTCGACAAATTTCGGGGCGACCAGTGTGGGCACGATGTCTATTCGGCGCTTTCTTCGCCCGGTTAGCTACCAGAATTTTCCCGCAGCTCTGCTGCCGGAGGGGGCGCTTTAGCGTCCTCTCTATATTCATTTCCCTGCGGCGATTATTCGATATGGAGGAGGAACCATATGACACTTCGAACTAAAGTAAAAACAGCGGTCCTGGCCAGCCTGCTGCTGGCCGGAACCACGCTCACCGCGACGGCTCAGACCGTATTGACCATCACGCATTCGTCACCCATCGACAGCCATTTTGGCGAAGGGGCGCTTGCCTTTAAAAAAGTAGCCGAGGAACGCTCCAATGGGACGTTGAATGTTGTGATCCAGCGTTTGGACAACGAACGGGAAGCCATCGAGAGCGTGCAGCTTGGTTCACAGGAATGCGCTATCGGTTCGGCTGGGCCTCTGGGTAATTTCGTTCCCGAGACCCGCGTGATCGACATTCCGTTTTTGTTTAATGACTACGCACATGCGCGTGGTGTTCTGGATTCGGACGTTGGTCAGGAATTGCTCGCTCTGTTTCCAGCGCGTGGACTTTACGGTCTTGCCTGGACGGAAAATGGCTTCCGTAATCTTACAACGGGCACCAAGCAGGTGAATTCGCCTAAAGATCTGCGCGGCATGAAGATTCGTACTATGGAAAACCAGATCCATATGCAAGCCTGGCAGGCTGCCGGTGTGCTGCCGACACCAATGGCCTTTTCTGAGCTGCCTTCGGCACTGCAGCAGGGCACAATTGATGGACAGGAAAATCCGATCCCGGTTATTCTGTCAAACAATCTTGATATGATGCAGAAACATCTGTACCTCACCCGGCACGTATACTCGCCCGGCATTTTTGTCTGCAATCCAGACTTTATTGCAAGCCTGACAGAAGAACAGAAAAAGGCTGTTGATGAGGCTGGCGTTGCGGCCACTGCTGCCAATCGCGCGCGCGTTGAGCAAGACGATACAACTGGTATCGAAACATTGCGCAAGCGTGGTATCGAAGTTATTGCGATTGAAGATCGTGACGCTTATCGCGATGCCATGGCGAGCGCGAACAAAGGCTTCGAAGATCAGTTTGGCGCCGAGTTTCTGCAGCGCATTCGTGACTGGAAAGCCAAATGAGTGCAGTGTCCAGGTTCATCCGTCAAATCGACGGGGCTCTGGCAGCAGCGGTGGCTGTTGCCGCCTCCATCGCGCTTGCGATAGCTGTCGTATCAAGCTTCTGGCAGGTGATGGGGCGGTTTGTTTTTCATTCACCGTCTACCTGGTCTGAAGCGTTAACGCGGCTTTCTTTGGTTTGGATGGTTCTTCTGGGAATTTCTACAGCGCTTCGTAAAGGTGCGTTCATTGCGATTGATCTGGCGCGGGAAAACACATCAGGATTGCTTCGTCGTAGCATTGAAGCAACGACGCTGGTCTCCTGCATGATCATGTTCGCAACGCTGTTCTGGTTCGGCCTTGCAATGGCCCAGCGCGTCCGGTTTCAGGAAATGGCGGGTCTCGATATTTCCATTGCATGGGGCTATGCGGCGATTCCGGTTGGATCAGTGTTTGCAGCACTCGGGGCAATTGTCCATTTCATAGATCTGGGCAGGGAGAGAGCAGAATGACCGCTGCAATGATTACTGCCATGATGGTGTTGTTTGCCATCTCGGTACCCGTCGCTATTTCTGTGGGCCTTGCATCAATGATCGGGCTTATTGGCTTTACCAGCCTGCCATCGATCATCATACCCCAGCAGATATTCATCGCACTGGACAAGTTTCCACTTGCCGCCATTCCATTTTTTATTCTTGCCGGTAATCTTATGGAAGTGGGTGGGCTTTCGAGCCGGTTGGTCGAATTCGCCCGTTCTTTTGTCGGGCAGATTCAGGGGGGACTTGCGGCAACCTGCGTCCTGACGTGCATGCTGTTCTCCGCAATTTCCGGCTCAAGTGTTGCCACGACATTTGCAGTTGGCGCTGTTCTTATTCCCGCTATGCGCAACTATGGATATCCGGTGGGTTTCGCTGCGGCCCTTATGGCTGCATCTGCGGAACTTGGTGTGATCTTCCCACCATCCATACCCATGATCCTTTATGGTGTTGCAACGCAGACCTCGATCCCGGAGCTTTTTCTCGCTGGCGTATTGCCCGGTTTGATGATCGCTGGCGCATTGCTTCTAACAGCAATCATCTGGTGCCGCATGAAGGGTTGGGGCAAGCGTGATGGAGAAGGTCGTCAGCCACGTCTGGTTGCGATGCGCCGCGCGGTCTGGGCGCTTCTTATGCCAATTTTCATCATGGGTGGTATTTATGGTGGCATCACCACGCCAACCGAAGCCAGTGTTGTTGCCGTTGTCTATGCCTTGCTGGTCGGTCTTTTTCTGCACCGTGAAATGACGTTCAGGGATGTTGTTAACGCCTTCCGCAAGACCGTTATCACCTCTGCTGTAATTATGTTTATTATTGGTGTTGCAACGCTGATGGGGTATCTGCTGAACAGACAGGGCGTTCCTGATGCTGCAGCGCTTTGGCTTACCAGTACGTTCGATGGACCGGTATCGTTGATGTTGGCAATCAACGCAATGCTCTTTACCGTCGGTATGTTCATCGAAACAGGCGCAAGTATCATCGTTCTCGCTCCGATCTTGCAAGAAGCTGTAGTTCGGGTCGGCATCGAGCCAGTTCATTTTGGAACTGTGATGGTCATCAATCTGGCTCTCGGCATGATCACACCGCCACTGGGCGTCAATCTGTTCGCTGCCGCACAGATCGCAGGATGCTCGGTGACGGCTATGCTCAGGCCACTGATTGTCTTCGTTTTGGTGATTATTGCGTGTCTGATGGTCGTATCCTTTGTGCCGGCAATTAGTATGACATTGCCGGGGCTGATGGCGCGCTAAGCCGTATAACCAGAACCCAAAACAGCCTGCCCCGGATCCGGAGCAGGCTTTATGAATTGTTTTTACGAGGCTGGAGTGCCATGACCGCAACCCTGATCCAAAAACTGCAGGAAATCGTTGGCCGCCGCTATCTTCATATTGGCGACACTTCCACACGCCGCTTTCGCAAGGGTTATCGCTATGGCGATGGTCAGGTTTTGGCTGCGGTTGAGCCGGGTACGCTCGTTGAGCAATGGCGGGTTCTCGAAGCTTGCGTGGCTGCCGATGTTGCAATCATCTTTCAGGCAGCCAATACCGGGCTGACCGGCGGCTCTACGCCGTTCGGTGATGGTTATGATCGCCCGATTGTCATTGTCTCCACCCTTCGCAATACGAGAATTGACCTGATAGATCACGGCAGGCAGATTCTCAGCATGCCTGGCGCGACGCTTGATCAGCTCGAAAGGCGACTTAAGCCACTCGGTCGCGAACCGCACTCTGTCATCGGCTCAAGCTGTATTGGTGCCTCTGTTACTGGTGGTATCTGCAACAATTCCGGCGGGTCGCTGGTGCAGCGTGGCCCGGCTTATACGCAACTGGCTCTTTTCGCGCAGGTCGATGCCGAAGGGAAACTGCATCTTGTTAATCATCTCGGAATTCGTCTCGGAGATAATCCTGAACAGATGCTCGCTCGGCTTGATGCCGGAGACTATACCGAACAGGATATCGACTTCCCTCAAGGCGCGCAGGCCTCGGATATTGAATATAAAGAGCATGTGCGCGATATCTCCGCAAAAACTCCCGCCCGCTTCAACGCGGATCCGCGCCGACATTATGAAGCATCGGGCTCTGCCGGAAAAATCGGGGTCTTCGCGCTACGTCTTGATACTTTCGCGACCGCCAGCGAAGAAAAAGTATTCTACATCGGTACCAACGATCCGGCTGAACTTCAGACAATCCGCCGTCATGTCCTTGCCAATTTTCAAAACCTGCCTATCGCGGGGGAATACATGCATTCGGATGCATTTCGCGCTGCGCAAATATGGGGTAAGGACCTGTTTCTTTTCATTCGAACTTTTGGAACGCTGAACGTTCAGCGCGCTTTTAAAGCCAAAAGCTGGTTTGACGGCGTGACGGAGAAGCTGGGTCTCGGCAAGTCAGTTTCGGACAATCTGCTTCAGTTTTTCAGTCGTTTCTTACCAGAGCATATGCCAGCCCGTCTTGTGGATTATCGCAACCGTTATCCTCACCACCTGATGATCCGGGCAGGGGATGCTTGTATCACGGAGATGCGTGAGTATCTTGCATCCGTATTTCCGAGCGCCAGCGGTAATTTCATCGAGTGTGGCGATAGAGAAGGGAGTGCCGCTTTCCTCAACCGCTTTACCGTGGGCAGTGCCGTTGTGCGCTATCGTGCTGTTCACCGGCGGACTGTTGAAGATATTGTTGCTCTCGACGTTGCGCTACCACGTGATACGATTGACTGGTTCGAGACTCTTCCGGCACCAATCGATAAGCAAATTGCGCTCAAAATCTATGTAGGCCATTTCTTCTGCCAAGTGATGCATCAGGAGTATCTTGTCAAAAAGGGGACGGACTGCGCGGCGTTGGAGCATGAAATCTGTGCGCTTCTTGATGCGCGTGGCGCGGAATATCCAGCAGAGCATAATGTCGGGCATCTTTACGATGCAAAACCCGCCCTCAAGGATTTTTATCGCTCACTTGATCCTACCAACAGCTTCAATCCCGGTATTGGCAAAACGTCAAAATGCCGCCACTGGCATTAGAACGCGTTCCGATCTGATTAAATCAGATCGGCGCTCTAACATTTTATACTTCAAGCATAAATTTATTGACCCTTGTTTTACTCTGGTCAGATTATGCCTCCGATTGGGTAAGATAAAAATTGCCTCTCGCGATCAGGGTACTCGTTAACCGCACTTGGCTTGCTGGACGCCGTTAGCTGAACGCCCAAACGTCTTCGCAATATATACCTACGTCGTAGCCCGCAGCCTTCAGTTTTACGATAACATTACCAATGTCCGTTGGAGATAGAGCTCCAACTTCCACCTTGATCATGCCGGGACGATAGCGTTGCAGGTCAAGCTGGTCGAAAACAATCCAGTCCGCTCCTTCGCAGTCGACTAAGAATGCATCGATATATTCAACGTTATTGCGGTCCAGAACAGCCTGTAATGTGTCGGACGGAACAACAATTTCCTTTAAGTAAGGTTCAAATTTATGGAAATTCGGATCGTCCGGCCCCCATACATTCTTGCCAGACATCAGATTCGTGTCTGTGACAGAAGAACAACCTATAAACTCTATGGGTAATGCGCCTTCTTCTAGCGCTTTGGCATCGAAGGTCTTAACAGTGATCGTGCCCGGCTCCCGAGTAATCGCTATGGGCTCAATTTTAAACCGTTCCGTATCGGGATAGTTTTTGCGCAGTCTGATCAAGTTATATGGCACAGGTTCGACTAGAACTGCTTTGGAACGGGGAATCCGGTGAAGCCAAGGCGTCACATCGTCAAAGAGAACACCGTCACAAGCGCCCACATTGACCATCTGAAAGGGGCGCTGTTTACCGGACTTGGCGAGGCTGGCGGCATGGGCGAGAAAACGCGTCCCGCGCAAGGCAGCACTTCGATTCAAGACTCCATTCGGAATGCAGCGTGCTGCCAACGTGCGTGCGTAGCCTCTGAATTTCGATGTTCCATGAGCATTCATGCTCGAGTCCTCTCATATCGGGTTTTAAATCAAATCATGTAGAGCGCAGGCAAAACTGCGCTTATCTATGAGGATAAAGTTGATAGCTTTCCTATCAGAATGAACGCATGTGCGAATACATGAGATAAGCGCCCTGCATCGGCATCGCGCCTCGCGTGTGCCGTGAGGCTTGGCGGGTCAACTGGCGATCGAAGCCGCTGTGTTCGTCGATGTATCGGCCATCAAAGTGCTGAGAAAGGGTGCAGTTTTCTGTCCTTTGCGCGGTGCGGCTGCGGTTCCTTCTTTGCGGTGCTTTGAAAGTTTTCAGCTTTGAGCCGGTCACATTGCCCAATTCAATATGGTTTTGGATTGTGTCGCGCGATGTCAAAATTACGTTCGCAACTGTGTTCTGCATCAATGCCCCCGCTGTTAAATACAGCGATACGGTATAGGGAAATTAAGTGTCAAGTTATACCTGTTGTTTGATTTAATATTAACAAAGCTAACAATCAGAAATGGGCGTTCTGGTGGATCGTAATATTAGTTTTTACTTATATTATGATCTGGGGTGTTGATTGATGCTTAAACGAATTAAAGTGTTTTAATCATCTTAAGATCGAATGGGCATTTCCGCGGCTTATTCCTGCCGCCGCATTATTGATATTGATAATTTCATCGTTGTGGGACTTGTGGCAGCGGCAGATTAACCCCGATGCATGCGGGCCGAAAATGCAGCCCGCAACGTTTAAACCCCAAGTCAGACCGGTTGCCCACAGACAGCAAGACTCTATCGAAAAAAGCGAAGAAATTTAAAGCTCTGCATGTCAGATGAGACAGTTATTCAACATCAATGGTTCTAATCCAACGCGTCAATAATTTCGCATCGTCTCTCGATAAGTTGGCTTTGGATGAATTAGTTGGTGGAGCAGCTGATTATTAGATGACGTATGTGCGAAGAATATGGAATAAGCTTGAGCTAAGGGACGATGCTACGCTACGCTAAGGGGACTGTATCAAGTGCATACTGATAAACCAATAATCGACAGGATTCTCTCGCTTGGTTCAAAGTGCCTATCAGATTATGCATCCCGACAGTTGCTTCGAATAGCCGGCATATTATCCGTTATAATTGCTATGGCTGTTGTCGTGATCTATTCAGTTGAAAAGCCCGACAATAATTGGGACATGATCCCATATGTTGCGACTGCGCTTGAGGATCGATATCCCGATGCGACTGCGCTTCATGCCGAAACATGGCGTCAGATTGAAGCGGCGGCGTCATCGGATCAGCTTAGCCAGTTGAGGTCAAGTGATGGTTGGCGTCGAGCTCAATGGGAAAACCCTGAATTTTTTAAGTCTCAACTCGTCATGTACCGCGTTAAAGCAGGCTATGTCCAATTGCTGCGGTGGATTGAGCCTTTTACTGGATTGGTCCGTGGTGGACACTTGATCAGCCTTGCAGCGGCGCTTGCATTGGGCTTCGTAATCCTCTTGATGCTCTGGCGTTATAATGCCTTTGAAGCTGGGCTGTTCATCGGTCCCGCGCTTCTCATCGCAGGCTATGGGCCAATGAGTGCAGCGGTGTTTCCCGATGTCGTTATGGCGGCTATTTCTTTGGCGGCGATATTTGCATTTATGCGAGAACGGGAT
This sequence comes from Brucella sp. TWI432, assembly GCF_039674445.1. NCBI lineage: Bacteria > Pseudomonadati > Pseudomonadota > Alphaproteobacteria > Hyphomicrobiales > Brucellaceae > Brucella > Brucella sp. TWI432. Next base: position 95,991 of record NZ_JBDJNL010000011.1, read on the forward strand.
TGGGTTGCCGCAATTCTTTTGCTGCTGTCGTTTACCATCCGGCCCGATAATATCATCATGATCTTCGCTCTGTTGATTGCTTCTGTGATGTTCGGTTGGCGCAAACTCCCTCTGCTTGTTGCTTTTGTTGCTTCAGCCGTTGCGGGTGCGATGATTTCACATGCTGCCGAGCATCCCGGTTGGTGGGCGCACCTCTATTTCAGTTGTATCGAACAACAGAAAAATATGGTTGGATTTCACCCGGATTTTTCGCCGTTATTGCTCGTAAAAGCCTATATTCGCGGCGTGATATTCGCGCTTTACAGCGAGACCTGGTTGGCGATGCTGGTTGTGATGTTGGTTGCTTGGGCGGCCACTTACAAAGCTGAGGTCAGAGCGGCGTTTCCCCGTTTTCATGGTATCTTGTTTGCTATGACCATCGGAGTATTGGGAAAGTTTGTTTATTTTCCTCTGCCCGATGACAGGTTCTATTTCAATATGATTATTGTGATCGCAATATTGCTGTCGATGAAATTCACAGCACATTTGAAGAATGGAGCATTTCCTATCATTCAATCAAAGTAGGAAATGCTCTATTGCAGGATTTGGCGACCGTTTTTGTCGCCAAATTGGCAGACGTTGCCTCTGACTTGCAAGAGCCTTGCAGCAGGGGCTTTTTCTGTCACCTTATTCCTTAACGCCGGAAGCCTTCGCTGGCTGTCATCAGGTTCTTTGTGTAATCGGCATGGATATTACCGTTGACCAGATCGCCAGCTTCAAGCTGCTCGACCACTTCACCGTTGCGCATCACGGCAAGCCGTTCACACATATGGGTGACAACGCCAAGATCATGACTGACCATAACAAAGGTCAGTTTACGGTCGCGGCGCACCTGTTCGAGCAGGTTAAGCACTTCGGCCTGCACCGATGCATCAAGTGCGGAGGTTGGCTCATCAAGAAGCAGAATGCTCGGCTCGATGATGAGTGCGCGTGCAATCGCGATACGCTGCCGCTGACCGCCCGAAAGCTGGTGCGGATAGCGGAAGCGGAATCCAGAGCCCAAGCCCACTTCATCAAGCGCGCGCACGATACGCTTTTCGGCATCACCAATGCCATGCACGGCAAGCGGCTCAAGCAACAGGCGGTCGACCGTCTGGCGTGGATGCAGTGAGCCGTAAGGGTCCTGAAACACCATCTGGACATTGCGATAAAATGCCTTGTCGCGCGGTGTTCTGAGCGGCTTTCCATCAATACGGATTTCACCGTCGTCAACAGGGGCAAGCCCGGCCACAGCACGCAGAAGTGTGGATTTACCGGAGCCGGATTCGCCCACCAAGCCGTAGGATTCTCCGCGCGCCACATCGATACTCACCGATTTCAGCGCGTGGAATTCATCAAAGAACACGTCGATCTTATCAACACGAAGTGCTGGAGTGGTGCTCATAGACGCCATGCCTCCTCACGCTGCAATGTGGGAAGCGGATGACGGTCTGTTCCAAGTGTCGGCATGCAGTTGAGTAGTCCTTGTGTATAGGGATGCTTTGCATTGGCAAGATCGCTCGCAGCGATTTCCTCAACGATCTTGCCTGCATACATCACGATCACGCGGTCGCAGAAGGATGAGACAAGGCGCAGATCGTGACTGACAAAGATCAGCCCCATCCCACGCTCTGCAACCAGCTTGTCGAGAATGCCAAGCACTTCAAGCTGCACCGTCACATCGAGCGCTGATGTCGGTTCATCAGCAATCAGCATTTCCGGTTCTGCAACCAGCATCATGGCGATCATGACGCGCTGCCCCATGCCGCCCGAAACCTCGTGCGGATAGAGTTTCATCACGCGTTCAGGATCGCGGATCTGCACGGCTTCAAGCATGGCCATTGAACGGGAGCGGATTTCCGCCCTCGAAAATTTGCCATGGGCTTTGAGTGTTTCAGCAATCTGCTTGCCGATGGTCATCACAGGATTGAGCGAATATTTCGGATCCTGCAACACCATTGCGATGCGTCCACCACGCAAGGAGCGGCGTTCGCGTGCAGATGTGTTGAGAAGGTCGATACCGTCAAACTCAAGTTTTTTGGCGGTGATTTGCGCATGTTGAGGGGTAAGCCCCATGATAGCGCGTCCGGTTTGGGATTTACCTGAACCGGATTCGCCCACAATCCCGAGACGCTCACGGCCAAGCGTAAAGCTGACGCCGCGCACGGCTTCAATAGCACCCGTTCGGGTTGGGAAAGTGACGCGCAGGTCTTCAACTGTCAGAAGGGGCTTCATTGGTTGTTACCCCGCGGATCGAGCGCATCGCGCAGACCATCACCAAGGAAGTTGAAACCAAGGCTGACGATGAGGATCGCAATACCCGGCATGGCGGCCACCCACCACTGATCAAGAATGAAGCGGCGGCCCGAAGCAATCATGGCACCCCATTCAGGCAATGGTGGTTGAGCGCCGAGGCCAAGAAAGCCAAGACCCGCGGCGGTGAGAATTATGCCTGCCATATCGAGCGTGACACGCACGATCAGCGACGAGGTGCAGAGCGGCATGATATGGCGCAAAACGATACGAAATGGTGAAGCCCCCATCAGTCGCACAGCAGATATGTAATCCGAGTTGCGAATGGTCAGCGTTTCAGCGCGCGCAATACGTGCATAAGGCGGCCACGATGTTATTGCGATGGCGATAATGGCGTTTTCAATGCCCGGTCCTAAGGCTGCGACGAAGGCAAGTGCCAGAATGAGCTTTGGGAAGGCAAGGAAAATGTCGGTAATGCGCATGAGAACAGCATCGACCCAGCCACCAGCATAACCGGCTACCGTTCCAACCAGCAGACCGATTGGCGCTGCGATGATAGCAACGAGAAGCACGACATAGAGTGTCAGCCGCGAGCCGTAAATTAGCCGCGAAAGAATATCGCGGCCCTGATCATCAGTACCGAGCCAGTAACCCGGTGTTCCCGGAGGGAGCAGGCGGGCATTGGCGAGATCACCCGTATAGGGTGAATGCGGTGCCAGCACATTCGCGAAAGCTGCAACCAGCAGCAGCGCGATGATGATTAGCAGGCCAAGGACGGCCAGCTTGTTGGCGATAAAGCGACGCCAGATCATATAGGAGCGGCCGAGGCGCGCTTGCATACGCGATTGTGGGCGCTCCGAGAGCAGCCAGTCGCGCCACGAAAGATTGGATGTTTGTGTCATTTGGCTCATCGTGCGCGCGTCCTTGGGTCGAGAAGCCGATAAAGAAGATCGGAGACAAGATTGAGCGCGATGAAGACCGATCCGATGATGATTGTGCCACCGAGAACGGCGTTCATGTCAGCATTTTGCAGGGAGTTGGTGATGTAAAGACCAAGACCCGGCCATGAGAAGATCGTCTCGGTGAGAACCGAGCCTTCAAGAAGACCTGCGTAGGACAGTGCAATCACGGTCACAAGCGGCACCGCCGCATTGCGAAGTGCATGACCCCAGATGATCCGGGTTTCCGAAATGCCCTTTGCGCGTGCCGCCACGATATATTCCTGCTCAAGTTCGTTGAGCATGAAAGAACGTGTCATGCGGCTGATATAAGCGAGAGAGAAATAGCCAAGCAGAGCCGACGGCAAAACAAGGTGCGAGACGATGTTGCGCAGGGCTTCCCAGTCGCGTTGAATGATCGCATCAATCACATAAAAGCCGGTAATCGGCGTGAATGTATATTCAAATGTAATGTCGATGCGACCGGGGCCGGAGGTCCAGCCGAGGCGTGCATAGAAGATCAGAAGGGCCAGCATGCCAAGCCAGAAGATTGGTACGGAATAACCAACAAGGCCAATCACACGCACAATCTGGTCAATGATGCTGCCGCGCTTGACGGCTGCCAGAACGCCAAGCGGAATGCCGAACAAAGCACCGATAATCGTGCCGATGGTTGCAAGTTCCATCGTCGCAGGGAACACGCGGCGAATATCGGTCATGACCGGATTGGTGGTCAGAACGGACGTGCCGAAATCGCCTTGCAGGACGCCTTTCACATAAAGGAAGAACTGCTGGTAATAGGGCAGGTTGAAGCCCATTTCCTGACGCACGCGCTCAACCACATGGGCGGGAGCACGGTCGCCAACAATGGCCAGTACAGGGTCAATCGGCACAACGCGGCCGATGAAGAAGGTGACGGCCAGCAGGCCGAGATAGGTGGTTATCACGATCGCCAGAAAACTGGCAATTGCCATAGCGATGGAAGAGGAGCGCCGTCGGGCGCCCCTCTTTTTCTTTACAGGTGTTGTTGTATTCAATTGTCTGACCGTTCTTCAGATCAGTCTTTGCTGACTGGTGCGAGGAAGTTCGAATCGAATGTTGGTCCGAGCTTGTAGCCCTTCACGTCGCCGCGAAGACCTGCAACTTCGATCTGCTGGAACACCAACACAAACGGGCTTTCTTTAAGAGCTTCTTCCTGAAGCTTCTTGTACTCGTCCGCACGCTTGTCATTGTCGCGTTCAAGCAATGCTGCCTGCGTCTGCTTGGTCAGTTCCGGAATTGCCCAGGCATTGCGCCATGCGAGTGTCTTGGTGGAAGCATCGTCGCTATTGTCGGGGTTTGATGTGAAAGCTTCAGCATTCGAATTCGGATCCCAGTAATCCATGCCCCACTGCCCGATATAGAGATCATGATTACGTGCACGATACTTGGTCAGTGTCTGCTTGCCATCACCCGGAATGATGTCGATCTTCACACCGGCTTTTGCCGCAGACTGCTGGAAAGATTCGGCAATACCGGTCACTGGCTGCGTGTTACGCACGTCGAAGGTCACCGACAGACCGTCTTTCAGACCCGCTTTTGCAAGCAGTTCCTTGGCTTTTTCGACATCCAGTTTGTACGGGCTTGCGTCAAGTGCGCCGAGAACACCCTTTGCCTGATAAGTCTGACGGATCTCACCAATACCCTTGATAAGGGTCGAGCCGATTGCATCGTAATCAACCAGATATTTGAAAGCTTCTCGCACTTCCGGCTTTGCCAGTTCGGGGTTCTTCTGGTTGAGGCTGATATAATAGACAGTGCCCTTTGGAGCGCTGGCAACGGCCAGATCCTTGTTCTTTTGAACGGCTTCGAGATCACCCGGTTCGAGGTTACGTGCGACATCGACGTCACCCGATTCAAGCATCAGGCGCTGCGTGGCGCTTTCCTTGACATGACGATAGAAGACGCGGGCGAGCTTGGCCTTTTCGCCATAATAATTCTCGTTGCGTTCGAGAACGACGACTTCATTGGCGCGCCAGTCACGGATTTTGAACGGGCCAGAACCGGCATAGCCGGTTTTGAGCCATGCAGCGCCATAGTCCGTGTCATATTTGTAATCATCTGTTGGCGTGACCTTGACCGAATGCTCTTCCAGCAGCTTCTGGTCGACAATCGCGCCGATGGTGGCGGTGAGGCAGTTCAGCACGAAGCTTGGTGCATAAGCCTTGTCCACTTTCAGAACGAATGTCGCGTCATCGACAGCCTTGGCATTTTCAATGACGTTTTCGCCATTGAGACCGAATTGTGTGAGAATGAAAGCCGGGCTTTTGTCGAGGCGCACAGCGCGCTCAAAAGTGTAAGCCACGTCTTTTGCAGTCAGCGGGTTTCCGGAAGCAAACTTGATGCCTGGCTTCATCTTGAACGTATAGGTGAGGCCGTCATCCGAAATGGTCCAGCTTTCAGCAACACCGGGAACAACCTTAGAAGTGTCGTTAATGTCGAGACGCACCAGCATGTCATAGGCATTACCGATGAATTCCGCAGGCGACAGCTCGAAGGATTCAGCCGGGTCAAGCGTAATGGTGTCATCGATGGCCCATGCCTGAACGAGCGTATCGGCAGGCGTTGCCGACAATGCTGGATTTGCAGCCATGACCGCTGCAAGGGCAGCACTTGCTGCGAGAAGACGAAAACGTCCGAGATTCTTCATTTTAGTTCCCTTTCTATATTTCTGTTTTCGCTCAGGCGGCTTCGTGCCATGCCTGTTTTAAAACGCGTATCCAGTTGCCACGGCAGAGCTTTGTCAGTTCTTCGTCATTGTAGCCCGCCGTTTGCAAGGCAATAACGAGGTTCTGTTGTCCTGCTGCATCACCGATTTCGGCTGGAATCGTTGCACCGTCGAAATCGGAGCCAAGTGCTACACAATCAATACCCATACGCTCGACCATATAGTCGATGTGGCGCACCATATTGGAAAGCGGCATGTTGGCGTCTTCTTTGCCATCGTTGCCCAGCATGGTGGTTGCATAATTGAGGCCTGCAATACCTTTGCGCTCGCGGATCGCATCCATCTGGCGGTCTGTGATATTGCGCGCAACCGGCGTCAGAGCATGGGCGTTGGAATGGCTTGCAATCAAAGGCTGGTCACTCAGCCTCGCCACATCCCAGAAACCTTTTTCGGTGATATGAGCAAGGTCGATCAGAATGCCCTTGCGATTGCATTCTTTAACCAGACGCTCACCAGCTTCAGTCAGGCCAGGACCGGTGTCCGGGCTCATTGGGAATGCAAACGGTACGCCATGTGCGAAAATATTGTTGCGGCTCCAGACCGGACCAAGTGAGCGCAAACCGGCTGCATAGAACACATCAAGCGCCGCCAGGTCGGCATCAATGGCCTCACAGCCTTCCATATGAAGAACGGCGGCAAATGTGTCACCCGCGAGCGCTTCGTCCAGATCTTTCCCGTTGCGGCAGAGCTTCCAGCCACCCGCTTGTTCAAGGCGCAGTGCCAGCGAAGCAAACTCCAGCGCAATGTCAAGGGAAGGGGCACGTTGAAGCGGCGGCGATAGCGGCGTTACGTAGTGGCCATTTTCGTCGGGTTTGCCGAGTTCGATATGGTGGCCGGATGGGATATAAATCGCGCAGATACCGCCAGCCAAACCGCCTTTGCGTGAGCGGGGCAGGTCTATGTGACCAACCTTTGTGCCGTGGATAAATTCTTTGATCGGGTCACCACCGTTACGCTGGTTTTCCCAAAGACGCAGAAGGACATCATTATGTCCGTCAAAAACGCGCTGCATATTTCATTCCTAGCTGAATGACGTGCTGCTGCCCGCCATTCAATTGAAAACCTGTTCCATACAGGACGCCAGTACCGACCAACTTTCAAAGAGAAATATCGGTGATCGCCGCCCCGCACGAACTTCTGATATATAAGAAGTTGCTCCCGACAGGAGTCAAGCGCCCAACTGCTCAAGCCAATGTTTCTTGCTGTCGCAGTTGTGCAAAACCGACATGGGTTCATGCGTATACAGAATGAACCCATGTGTGAGGGTGTTTAAGTGAGCAAAACAGACTTCATTCGGTGCGACTGAAGGTGTTCACAGGCGAAAAACGGGCAGATATCAGCGGCTACAGAACCAGGCGCCAAAGTCGCCTCGTCCAAAGCCGTAAAAGCGATAAAGGACGTATAGACAGGAAGCTGAAATACTGCGGTCATTCAGTGGGTTCCCAACTGACAATGGATTGATGATCTGCGAGTGTTTTCTCGCAGATCGTGTTTCGAATACGGGATAGGGCACTTTAGCCGCCACGATGCTCATAACCGTCTTCACGCAGCGCTCTGCTGTTGAGATGTTTTTTAAGCGCCTCAATGTCTTCAGCTTTCCAGCTGTCTATTCCCGTTGCATTCAACCACGCATTTAAATAGTGATCGGGCGCGTAAACGTGTCCATAACCTATCGGCACTGTGTCCGCTAAGGGCATGTCGATGAGCAATTGCAACATGCTTACAACCGGATACCAAGCCAGCATCGGGGAGACATCCGGGCCTCTTGGCGATTTCATCCAGTCGGCTTCCCGGTAGGCGAGGCTTTTATCAAAAAATACGATCGCATCGCTGGCATATTGTAAATACACGAAACGCGTATTGCCCCATTGCGCTGTATTGCCTTCAGGCGTGCCATTCTGGTTCATGAAGCGCACGAACCGTCCATTTTGAAAAACAGGCAACCATTCGGTGGAGCCAGCATCGCGATTTTTGGTCAGCGAGCGCCATTTTTCACTCGGGAATGGTGGGCCACTCCAGACTGCACCATTGATTGGATCCCCCAGAATATCAAAGAAAGTTATAGACCGCTGGGAATTGAAAGCACCAAGGCTCAGTCCATGAAGATAGAGCTCCGGACGCTGATCAACCGGAAGCTTTTTCCAGTGATCATAAACGGCACGGAAAAGTGCCTGCGACGACGCAAGTCCCTTTTCGGGCTGAAATATCAGTGAAAGCGGACTGTTTAAATAAGAATATTGCAATGCAACGCTCGCGACATTGCCATCAAACAAAAACTCCAGTCCATCAATCGCAGATGGGTCCACCCATCCTGTGCCGGTCGGTGTAATAACAACAAGCACAGCCCGATCAAAAGCACCTGTCCGAATTAATTCACTCAGCAGCAATTCCGCTCGTTCTTCGGGCGTGTCGGCAATCTGCAAACCAGCGTAAAGCCTTATAGGTTCAAGAGCGGTTCGCTTGTTAAAATGACTGATTTCTGATGCGGTCGGCCCTGAAGCAACAAATTCTCGTCCGGCACGACCCAATTTTCGCCAATCAAGCTTTGATTGAGGGTTGCCAGCGCGCTCTGCGATGAGGGGCTGCGGCCGGTCCGGTTCGACCAGAGCGTCAAATCTTTGAAAAGAACTGTCCAGAACACGGAACGCATACTCCACCAAGACGCCATTTGCGATGGTAAAGATAAGCGCAAACGTCATTGCTGAGCCGATGATAATGGAAACCCTGCGCGGAAGATAACGATTGAGTGTGTTGATTATGATCCGGCCCAGAACGATCATCCCGCGCGCCAGAAGAAGCAAAACGCCAAAGCTTATAAGTGCAAGCGCGCTGACACTGAACGGATAACCGCTTTCTACAGGCTCCATATTCATAACGCTGCGGATGGAGTTTTGCCAGCTTGCCGTTTGATACAAGGCCACAAGCATGATGCTCAAGCAAATGACAGCTGTTATTGCTTTTGCGTATTTTAATGCCTGCGTATTCAGGGTGGGTAGCTCTAAATATAACCACAACCATCGCAGCAACACGCCGATACCATAGCCCGAACCAAACGCCACGCCAGCCAAAATGCCCTGAAAGACATAATTACGGGGTATGAGGCTCGGTGTCAGGGAAGCAGCAAAAAATAACGCTCCAATGATAAGGCCTGTGCCGCAGAACGAGCTTCTTATACGAAATTGCTTCTTACGCATTTAGCTAGATTATCCACCTCTAAATCCCCCGATCAAAGACGGTTATTCATTTGGTGGCACATTTGCAAATGAAAGCGATAAAAACACTGATTTTAGAGCATAATCCCCGCCGCGCTCCGGTGGGGATTATGCTCGAATGCTATTGTCTGGGTTAGATCAAAGCAGCGTCGAATGTGCGAGATACGTCCTTAAAAAAGCACGGGTGCGATCATTCTGAGGGTTTGACAATATATCTTTCGGCGCTCCTTGCTCCACAACCACACCTCTGTCCATAAAGATGATCTTATCTGCAACTTCGCCGGCAAAGCGCATTTCATGGGTTACAATCAACATGGTCATATGTTCAGCGGCAAGCTGCTTCATGACAAGATTGACTTCCTCAACCAGTTCCGGGTCCAGCGCAGATGTGGCTTCATCAAAGAGCATGACCTTGGGCTGCATCGCTAAAGCGCGGGCAATAGCGACACGTTGCTTTTGGCCGCCCGAAAGGCGTGATGGATAAACATCCACTTTCTCTGAAAGTCCCACCTTGGAAAGCAGCTCCTTGGCGAGTTCACGCGCCGCAGACTTCGACATTCCCTTCAGCTTCATCGGCCCAAGCGTAATATTTTCTACGACAGTCAGATGCGGGAAGAGATTGAAATGCTGAAACACCATTCCCATCTGCTGGCGCACGGCATTGATATGCTTTTCAAAGGCCTGTCCTTTGAGCGGTTGATTAACCTGCATCCCATCAAGCCATACCTCTCCGCCATTAAGGGTTTCAAGATGATTGATAGAACGCAACAGTGTGCTCTTGCCTGATCCACTTGGGCCAATAATGGCAATGATCTGGCCGCGTGACACAGAAAGGTCGATCCCTTTGAGAACCTCAAGCGCGCCATAGGCTTTGCGGGCACCTTTAACTTCCACCATTGGGTTTAGAGTGCTCATCGCGTCACCTCCACTTTTCCTTCAATGCGCCTTAGACCTGCTTCCATCACAAGATTAGCCAGATAATAAAGTGCGGCAGCGGTCAGATAAAATTCAAACGGGCTATATGTTTCACTGATGGCGATCTGGGCGCTGTGAACAAGCTCTGCAATGCCGATGATTGAAACGAGGGATGTATCTTTCAACAATACGATCATGTTGTTGCCGATGGGCGCGATGGTGTTTCTGACGCCTTGGGGAATGATAATGTAGCGCAAAGCCTGCGCACGGCTCAGTCCGATTGATCGCGCGCCTTCTGTCTGCCCCTGATCAACAGAGAGAATGCCAGCGCGAATGACGTCAGCATTGTAAACGGCGAAATGCAGGCTCAGACCAATGATGCCCGCAAACAGTGCAGGAATATCGACGCCGATCTGAACCAGACCATAATAGATGAGATAGAGTTGCAAAAGCAGCGGCGTTCCCATGAACAGCCACATGAAAAAGCGTATCGGATATGCAAGCACCAACGGCGCATAAAGGACGATGAGCGCGAAAAAGATACCGAGGGCAAAACTTAAAATACTGGACGAGACGGCGAGAACAAGCGTCCACCACAATCCAGTCAGCAGCAATTCGGCATAGGGAGGGACAATACTGAAGTCGAGAGCTGGCATTTGATCCTCCCTCAACGCGGCGCAAAACGTTTGTCGAGAAGATCGACAATCATGATAACGATATAGACAATGATCATGTAAAGAATTGCAGCAACGGCGAATATCTCGAAGGGCTTATAGGTCGAGCTGATGAAGCGTTGCGCTGTGTAGGTCAGTTCCACAACAGAAATTGTTGAAACCAATGCTGACCCTTTTACGAGTGCCACTGCATTGACGCCGAGCGGACGGATCATCAGGCGGGCGGCTTGCGGCAGAACAATCAAACGAAGTGTGCGTTCGCGATCAAAGCCAATAGAGCGAGCAGCTTCCGTCTGTCCTCTATCCACACTCGCAATTGCACCACGAATGGATTCAGCCATATAGGCGGCAATATTCAAACCGAGCCCGACAATACCCGCCGCATAGGGGTCCAGTTCAAGACCAATTTGTGGTCCGCCGAAGTAAAGCACGAAAAGCTGCACCAGACAGGGCGTTCCCCGAAAAACACTGACATAGGCACCAGATAAAAAGCGCAGTGCTTTATTGTTGGACAAACGTGCCGCGACGAGAAACCCTGCAATCGCAAACCCTAATAAAAGAGCAAGCACAGAAACCTGGATTGTGACCCACGCAGCCTCCAGAAAAAACGGGAGGACACGCTGCATTAGCGCTAGATCCATAAAATCACTCCGAAAACTCGTATGAACCGGCCCGCATCCGCTGACAAAGAGCAACCGGGCCGGATTGGATGTCGATCAGCGAATGTCGCTGCCGATCCATTCCATCGAGATTTTTTCGTAGCTGCCATCAGCAAGCATCTCGTCGAGGGCTTTCTGCATGGCTGCCTTGAGTTCCGGGTTATTTTTGCGGATCGCAATACCGAGCGCTTCGCGCGCGCCTTCAATATTTGGCGTTTCGAGAATACGAACCTTCTGGCCCGTTTCCTTCACAGCAATCATCACTGGAATGCTGTCCATAACAAGCGCATCCAGACGACCTGCATCAAGGTCGATCAACATTTCAGGCAGACCCTTATAGGTGCGAACAGTCAGATCACCTTGTGCTTTGGCCCATTTTTCGTGGGAATCGCCCATTGTGACACCAACAGTTTTGCCGTTAAGTTCTTCGAGCTTCTGAATAGGGGAGCTGTCTTTGACAACGATCGTGCGGCCCGCATGATAGTATGGTCCAACAAAATCGACTGCCTTCTCACGTTCCGGCGTAATCGTCATGGAGGCAACAACGGCATCGTATTTTTTGGCCAGAAGACCGGCAATAATACCGTCAAAAGGCGTTGTCACGATTTTGGGCTTAACACCGATTTTTTCGGCAATGGCCGAGCCAATCGCCACATCGAAGCCCACCACTTCATTCTGCTCATTGGTAAAGCTGAACGGGGGGTATTGACCGCTCATTGCAATACGCATTTCGCCAGATTCTTTAAGCTTTTCCAGCTCATCAGCTTGTACTGGAGCTATTGAAAAAGTTGCAGAAATTGCCAAAGCAGCAACGGCAATCAAACGCTTGAGCCTGGAATTCATTTTTTGGTTTCCTCTGGATTTTTCTTTTTCTTCTAGGGTTATGGTTTGCCATCAACCTTCATCAATGAGCTTCGCACAGGCTCTGAATTCAAGCATCCAGCAATATGTCTGCCGGCCCGACACATTGCCGGAATTAACCGGCATATTGTCGGAGGGCTGGCCGGGGGACATGTATGAATTGTTGTGATGGGCGCCGGGAAATCCGGCCAATAAAAAAGGCTGTATTTTTGCCCGGCAAACCGAACAAAAATACAGCCTTAAAATCAGCGTTCTCTTAAAGTGATTATTTCAGGGCTGCTGCAAAGCTGTCATTGAGAACATCAAGAAGATCATCGGCATTTGCGCGGCTGAAAACCATCGACGGGCGCATTTTCAGCACATTGTCATGTGGCCCTTCTGTCCCCATCAGAATACCGCGCTCTCTTGCACCATCATTGATCTGTCGTGCCAATGCGGTTGCGGGAGCTTTGGTTTTTCTATCCGTGACCAGTTCGATTCCCAGAAACAGACCACGCCCACGGACATCGCCGATAATGTCGTAACGCTTCTGCATCTCTTTAAAACCAGCAAGCAGATAATTGCCCACATCGAGGGCGCTTTCGCGCAATTTATCCCGTTCAATCACATCAAGAACAGCAAGCCCGGCGGCGCAGGATACCGGATTGCCTCCAAACGTGTTGAAATATTCCATTCCATTGTTGAAGCTGTCGGCCACTTCGCGCGTTGTCACAACCGCAGACATCGGGTGACCATTGCCGATGGGTTTGCCCATTGTCACGATATCAGGAACGACATCCTGCATTTCAAACGCCCACCAATGGCTGCCGACACGGCCAAAACCAACCTGCACTTCGTCGGCAATGCAGATGCCGCCCGCAGCGCGCACCATGGCATACACTTCTTTAAGATAGCCCTCTGGCAGAAAGACCTGTCCGGCGACACTTGGGATGGATTCCGCCAGGAAATACGCCGGAGAGCGACCTTGAAGGCGCATTGTATCAATGTGTTCGGCAATGTTCTGAGCAAAGCGTTTGGCATGTTCTTCAACAGGCCAATCTTCCGGTGCATGATAGCTATCGGGAATGATCCCTTCATATACATGATCAGGCCGTCCCTTACCGCCTTTGCGTTTATATTTATAAGGGCTTAGGTCGATCAGTTCCTGCGTCGTACCATGATAGGCCCAGTCAAGAACGATAGCTTCCTTGCGACCGGTATGTGTGCGGGCCATGCGCAATGCCAGACTGTTGGCCTCGCTGCCAGAACAGGCAAAAGAGGCCACCGTTAGTCCTTCCGGCAATGTTGCCGTCAGGCGTTCAGCGTAATTGACGATATTATCGTGCAAATAGCGGGTATTGGTATTCAGCAATGCCGCCTGCCGGGCAATTGCCTCCACAACGTCCGGATGAGCGTGGCCAATGTGGCAGACATTGTTGAAACAGTCGAGATAGGCACGCCCCTTGTTGTCAATGAGCCATGCGCCGTCACCGCGAACGAACTTGATCGGCTCCGAATAGGAAATCGTCAGGTTTGGCAGCAAAATTTCTTTGCGTTTTTTAATAATCTCAGCGCGGGTATGTCCGTCCTGGTGGAATGTTTCAGGCGGAATACCTGCAAGGGCTGAAGCGTCGGGAAACAAATCCGCCCAGACATCGAGATAGGCTGCTTCACCCACCCCCAGAATTTCCGTTGCGGTGAGATGGATGTCGGTGGTTATTTCGAAATGCAGATGCGGCGTCCATCCACCATTTTCGTGAATATCGCCCATATGCCCGACAAGATCGCCAGCCTGAAGTAACTGGCCTGGCTGCAGGCGTTCAAGTGCTTCATGCGCCATATGTCCCCAAAGGGTCACGAAAGGAGGGCAGCCGTCAGGACGGTGTTCAAGCTTGATCAGGCCACCATATCCAAGGGGTTCGTGCTCGATTTCGACACTGATAACCGTTGCAGCCAAGGGTGTGTAAAGTGGCGTTCCGGCGGGCATGAATAAATCGACGCCGAGGTGATGAATACGGCGCTGCCCTTCGATGAAACGAGATTCAAAAGCCTTGTCAGTGTAGACCGTGCGTTTTTCACCCCATGCGCCAATGCCCAGTTCGATATTGTTGTCTGAGCAGAATTCATCCCACCATTGTGTCGCTTCGAGCGCGCGCTGCTCGGCCGATGCGACTGTCATAAAGTGGGTTGCATCACCGTAAGGGACAATCGCCTTCTTCATGGTTGCCGCCGCCGGACGCAGCATCGGAGCAAAAGACGTCTTGTTCTCTGCAATCCAATTTCGAACAGCGCCAGCTCCATCAATGGCGTCAAACCCACATGCTTTACGCAAAATGGCTGTTGCGAAGCGCGGATTCATTGCATCCATTTTTTCCAGCAGGCGCCATGCAGGCGCTTCACTGATTGCAAGATATGGATTGTCGTCGGTCTTATCGTGACGGGACGCGGAAAACGTAACGCTGGTTACAAGGCGCATAGCAATGAGATCGAACAGAAGGTCAATTTCTTCTGGCTGAAGCGGGTATTTTTCGTGGAACCCCGCTGTCAGCGCTGCTGCCGCACCGATCGGGTCTTCCATATCGAGTGCAGCATAGGCACAAGCGATGGCGACTTCTGCAATCAAAACAGTATAAACGGCATCGCCGAAATCAATCAGGCCAGCGATTTTTTCGTTGTCATTCTTGTCGACCAGAATGTTCCAGTCATTGGCATCATTATGAATGACCTGAGCGCGCAGGCTCGACAGTTTGGGTGCGACTGATTTTTCAAAGCGCGTGATAAAACGATCAAGGAGCGCTTGTTTTTGCGCATCTCGAACAAAATGCAGGCGCGTGCGCGCACGTGCTGCATGGCGTAAATCCCAATCCAGCTCGCGCAAGGCCCCTGGATGAATGAAGCCCTGCAATGCATGATCAAGTTCGCCAAGCGCGCGACCGAGATTGCGCATAAGATCAAATGTTCTCGGCACCTGAGCAAGCGGTGTACCGGGGAGCCAGCCAACCAGCCGCAGCGCATGTTTCTCACCATCCTCTGCAACAGCAGAGGCCAGAAAATCGCCCGAAAGACTCGGTTTCAGGAACGGCACCGTTAAATTTGAATTGGCATTGGCAAGGTGGTTTAAGAGTGCGGTCTGAAACTCACTTTCAAGCCTTGGTTCACTGGCATTAACGATTTTCAGAATCCAACCGGCATCTGTTACAGTTTTGAGCCGATAATTGCGATCACGTTCGCTATCGAGTGCTGTCGCGCTTGCCGTTACGCCGAAGAGTTCCCTGGCGAGCCTTTCAGCATCGGCAGCAGAGAACTGGGGAGCAGGATGGGAGAGATCGGTCATAGTCAGAGTTTTTCCAAGTTTGATTTCTTATCTGCAGCTTGGCATGCAATGTATTTTCGGGCATCAAGTATCCTGTCGGGATAACCGGCACTTTGTCGGAATGGACCGGCACATGTCCGGTCATGTGAATAGGTAAATAATGCGGGAACTTGACGCAAAAGATCGTGAAATACTGGCAATTTTGTCCAAGGAAGCCCGCATAGCGCTTAAAACTTTGGCCGGACGTATCGGGCTGTCACGAAGTGCAACAAGCGAACGCGTCACCAATCTTGAGAAAAGTGGTGTTATCCGCGGCTACCGCGCTGACATTGGCGAAATCGACCCGAATGTTATTCATGCAACGTTTTTGATCAATTTGCGACGGACCCCAGCACATGAGTTGCTGGACATCCTTGCGCGGCATCCGGAAGTGCGCCGGGTATCATCGGTCAGCGGTCAGCTTGATCTTATTGTTGAGCTGGAAACGGGATCGATTGACGGGCTCAATCGCGTTCGCGATCTGATTGCGGTGCATGAAACTGTGGAAGACCTGACAACTGCGATTGTGCTCAGACGTGATATTGATCGTGAGATGAGATAGACAGTTTTGTCTTCAAAAGAACGCCCGCCCGCTGTCGCCAAGGTGATGATGGGGTCGGGAGACGTTACATCGGAGCGCGTTTTGCACTTTTTCTGAAACGCTTCAGAGCACAATCCGGTCGGCGTGAAATGCGTGTTTGACATTAATACGGCACCATATTATATGGTGCCGTATGATAAATCTGGATCAAAAATATACCGCTCTGATTGATGAGGCCCGTCGGCGTGGGGAGGCGAATATTGATGATATGCGTCTTTGTTTCGAAGTGCTTGCATTGGCGACTGCGATTGATCGCGCTTGTGCTGCTCGGCTGGCGCCGTATCAATTGTCAGAAAGCAAGTTTGTATTGCTTTTTCTTTTGCGCAATCAGGATGACGGCCTTTCACCGCACGAGCTATCAGAACTGTCCGGGGTAACGCGTGCGACAATTACCGGGCTGCTGGATGGTCTTGAGCGCGATGGATTTCTTGTCCGCCACGGCCATATTGAGGATCGGCGCAAGGTGCTGGTGCGTTTGACCCCAAAGGGTGAGGCCGTGGCGCTGGATCTGTTCAATGAACACAGTCGGTGGATAGCCTCGTTGTTTTCGGGGTTTAACAGTCAGCAGCGAGAGATGTTGAGCAGTTTGCTCGAAATGGCAAAGAGCAATCTGACAACGAGCAGCCAAAGCCCATTCGCTTCGCTTTCGGAGGAAAAATCGTGACGAAAGTGCCAAGTGGCAGGGGGGTGAGCGCGATTGCGCCCGACCGTCTGGATGCCCTCAACAGCGGGACAGCTGAAGCTGCGGTGCTGACCGAATGTTTGGCTGTCGATTTTGCTAAACTCATGCACCACGCAATACCTCAATTGGGTGCTGGAGCTGTGGCCACGCTTAAGCAAGCGTCTGGCGAAGGTATTTCACGCAGAATGACTTTAGCCGGGCGTTTAATTTACAATGGCCTGGGCCTTGGCATTGCAGAGACATTGCGCAGTCACCCCTCTGACACCGTGAGGGGATGGGCGTGCTTTGTCATCGCAGCAGATGAAAGCCTGACCCTTTCCAACAGTCTTGATCTGATGAAGCCTTTGGCAGACGACAGGCATTTTGGTGTTCGCGAATGGGCATGGATGGCAGTGCGAACCGATATTGCACAAGACATTGGAAACGCAATCAGCGAGCTTGCGGTCTGGACAAGAGAGCCATCCGAGCGGCTACGCCGCTTTGCGAGTGAAGCGACAAGACCGCGAGGCGTGTGGTGCAAACATATTGATGCGCTCAAACAGGCACCGGAACTGGGCTTGCCAATCCTCGAACCGCTGCGCGCAGACCCTTCGGCCTATGTTCAGGATTCAGTGGGAAACTGGCTCAACGATGCAAGTAAAACACAGGCTCTTTGGGTAAGAAATCACTGTGATCGTTGGCTCCATGAAAGCAGCAATCCCATTACAGCACGCATTTGCAAGCGCGCTTTGCGCTCGCTCCCTCGTAACACCTGAAGATGGATATCAGAATGACATATTATCTGGCGGAACTCTACAGCCCTAAATCAACTTGGCTTTCACTGAACAAGGCCGAGCGCGGCCAATTCTTTGAAAAAGTGGGTGCGGGCATGGCGCCGTTACTGGCAATGGGGATCGAACCTATCGCCGCGGGGCAAACAGAAAGCAATGTCGAATATCCAGCCTCGCAACAATTTTTCGCGGTTTGGCGCGCGCCCGATCGGGAAGCCATGGACGCTCTGCTATCCGCAATAACAGCGACTGGATGGCACGACTATTTCGAGACGGTGAATGCAACCGGTATCGGAGGAGATCTTGTTTCACATCTCAGTCAGCTTGCTGCGGTATAAATGGCACCGTTGAACTGACGGATTGTCCGATACTCGCTTCAAATTGCAGCGCAGTCTCAGATGCGCAAGCATTCTACGGCTCATTTTTGGCGCGTTGGTGAAACCAATATAAAGATTAAAGTTAAATAGACTTATCGCTATCGAGCCAGTGATCGGGACGGTCAGACTTTTGATCTCGTGCTGTTTAAGCACTGGAATCCCGGTGTAGCGCGGCATTTCTTCAAGCAGTCCATTGCTAGGCTCAGGACTCATTGCTTTCCGAGCCAGAATATAACGGCTGCTGCGAGATCTATTGCTGCACGGAACACGACCGGGCAGCGATCATAACGGGTAGCAATTCTTCGCCAGTCTTTCAGTCTGCCAAACATGATTTCGATACGATTACGCCGCTTGTATCGACGTTTGTCATACTTGATAGGCTTCTTACGGTTTTTGCGACCCGGGATGCACGGCTTTATCTCTTTGTCTTTTAACCGTTTTCTGAA